>JAJXUI010000030.1 GCA_021782995.1 Pseudomonadota bacterium
CGTGTGCTCTTCCATCGGACCAGTTGCTGAAATACCAGTTCGACAAGATTTTCCCCGGCTGCCGCCTGCTCGACATCCACGAATACCTGCTGGAGAAAGGCGTAAAACTGGAAGGCGTCAGCGGTACGCGCTACATGTACCACGACCCCTGCCACACGCCGATGAAAACCCACGACCCGCTGAAAGTGGCGAACACCCTGATGGGCACGCAGGTCACACTCAACGAACGTTGCTGCGGCGAATCCGGCACGCTGGCCGCCACACGCCCGGACATCTCCACCCAGGTGCGCTTCCGCAAGGAAGAGGAAATGAAGAACGGCGCCAGCGCACTGCGCGCCGACGGTTTCAGCGGCGAGATCAAGATCCTCACCGCCTGTCCGGCATGCCAGCAGGGCTTGTCACGCTACAATGACGATGCCGGCACGACGCCCGAATACATTGTGGTGGAAATGGCCAAGCATCTGCTGGGCGAAAACTGGATGGCGGAATATGTGGAGAAGGCCAACCACGGCGGCATAGAAAGAGTGCTGCTGTAATCCTGTCCTGAGCCGCCCGCCTTGGCCACTGCCCCATGTTCAGGTTGGGGCGATGGACAACTCAGATCGTTCTTCCGGAAGGCGCCTCACCGGCAAGGTATCGATATCCATCCGCCAGCCTGACGCCAGGCTCCTCCACCCGACCCATCCCAATATCATAAATAATTATTATGTATTTATCGATTTAGTGTTTTTTCTATTTATTGAATCCCGGAACTTTAACTTTACGCCATTTCCGTCGCACGCCGCGATCCACCCTCTCCCCAGCACTTCCGCTCAAGCCCGCACCCGCCTGGCTCAGCGCTCGCTGCCGCACTAAAAATTCCGGCAGTTTCCCCGATCTCATCGCATCCATTTGTATTATTTATATTTTTCTAACAACCCTATCGCTTACGCAAAGACAGAACTCGCCAAGAAGCACCCTGCGGGTACCTTCCACCCCCTTCGACCCAGCATCCATCAAGAAATAATTATTATTTATGGTTTTTATAAATAAATAATACTGTTGTTTATGGATCATCAACCATAAGATAGCCAGCAATTCTGCACCACTCACAGGCACAAAACATAAAGGCCTGCGGTCCTGGTGATAACTAGACCAATTAACTGAAAAATTACACAGGATTACAACTGAATGGACAAGCTATTGTGTTTGCTGATCGCCCTGCCCATGCTGTCGGCCATATTCTCTTCACTTCTGACGCGTGAAACCAGAACCAATATCGCCAAACTGAGCCTGGGCATCAGCGGACTCACCTTCATCGTCAGCATCGCCTCACTGGCGGCCTACATCATCACTCCCCATCAGCAATGGATCAACTTTGGCTGGGCATGGGGCAGCCTGTACCTGGACCCGCTCAGCAGCGTGATGGTGACCGCCGTATCCGGCATCAGCTTTGTCGTGCATGTCTATTCCTTGCGCTACATGGCGGAAGAACCGGGCCTTGTCCGTTTCTTCACCCTGCTCGACCTGATGACGGCAGCCATCCTGATGATGGTGTCCGCAGGCGATCTCGTCACCCTTCTCGTCGCCTGGCACCTGATCGGCATCCTGCTCTATTTCCTGCTCGGACACGACCTGAAACGTCCGGCAGCGCAACGCTATGCATTCTGGTCGTTCTTCACCTACCGTATCGGCGACCTGCCGCTGATCCTGGCTGCCATGCTGCTGTACCAGGCACATGGCACACTGGTCCTGCCTACCCTGTTTGAACGCATTGCAGCCGCACCCGATGCCCTGACCATCATGGGCCTGCCGCTTACCGGTACCGTGGGCATGCTCATCGCACTGAGCGCTTTTGCCCGCTCGGCGCAGTTTCCGCTGCACACCTGGCTGCCCTATACCATGGAGGGCCCCACCCCGGTTTCAGCGCTGATGCATGCCGGCATCGTCAACGCCGGTGGCTTCATCATCAACCGCTTCGCGCCGGTATTCATGCATGCGGGCACGATACTGCACATCGTATTCGTGGTCGGGCTGATCACCGCGATCCTGGGCTCGGTACTGATGCTGACGCAGAATGACATCAAGAAATCGCTGGGCTACTCGACCATGGGACAGATGGGCTTCATGTTTGTCGAATGCGGCGTGGGCGCCTTCTCGCTGGCGATCTACCACCTGATCGCGCACGGCCTGTTCAAGGGCACCCTGTTCCTCAATGCCGGCGGCGTGATCGGCAATGCCCGCAAGCAGGATGGCGTGCCGCATGACGATGTCTATACTTTCGTCGTCGAACGCAAGCCAATCACATCCAGATTGCCCTGGATATTCGCCGCGGCACTGACGCTGGTGGTCCCCGTGCTCGTGCTTGAGCTGTCGCGCTGGCTGGTCAGGGGCAATTTTGTCGGCGAGCAGGGCGCCATCATCCTGCTGTTCTTCGGCTGGGCAACCGGCGCGCAGCTTCTGTTCGCCACCTATCGCCTGCGTGCAGAAAATCCGCTGCGCACCATGGCCATGATCATCCTCTCGCTGATCATCGTCGTGGCCGGCTACACCGTGATCGAACATACCTTCGACCTGTTCCTGTATCCGGACCGGGCGATCCGCGAGCAGATCTATGCCGCGGCCAGTGTTCCGCTGCCGACTTTCGAAGTGCTGGTGATCTTCATTTCCGCGGCAATCGTACTCGGCTGGATCGCCACCTACTACGCCACCGCCAGCAACAAGCCGCAAAACACCAACCCCTCGTATCTGCAGCTGGCCATCTATTCCCTGATCACCCGGGAGTTTTATGTGGCCGACGTGTATGCCTGGCTGACACAGACGCTCCTGAACTCCTCCAAACGCCTGAATGTATGGGCAAGGTGGGTGTAACATGACTACGCTACTTCTCGCAACGCTGTTCCTGCCGCTGTTTCCGTCCAGCATGGTTTTCAACTGGATATCCACGCGGCTGAATTTTCCTTACGCACGCTCCCTGCTGATCCTCATCTGGCCGCAGATTGGCATCCTGATCATCGGCCAGTCTGCGCAGCAGGTACTGCCCGGTTTCATCGTCTGGGCATTTGCCAGCGCCCTGTTCTATGCACTGCGCCTGCTGACTGTGCGTGAACTCGGGCTATGGGCAAGCTTTATCGCCTCTTCCGGCCTCGCCTTGACCTGGACGATAGCAGGCACGGCCAGCATTCCGGACATGCAGCTGTTTGCGTTCTGGTTCAGCCTGCCTGCAGCACTGCTTGCCTTGCTGGCAGCACCGCTGGCCAAGCGTTTCGGCGCCGCGTTTGCCGGGCTCAGTGGTGACCTGACCAGCTGCGTCCCCAGATTGTCTGCAATCCTGGCCATCACCATCCTTGCCGCCATTGCCACGCCACCTTCACCGGGATTCTTTTCCCTGCTGGGCCTGGTCAACAAGCTCGACTGGGCGATTGCGGCGGGCATCCTGCTGATCTGGCTGCTGTGGGGCTGGGCCGCCACCAAACTGATACAAGGTTTCCTGACCGGCGAAGACAACAAGCAAGGTGCGACAGACATCAGCAGGACTGCAGTGGTCTTATATGCCTGCCTGATGTGCATCTTCATCTTCTCCGGATTCATCTTTAACGGAGGTATGCTATGAAAAGCGCTTTAGGCGGACGCCTACGCATACGTGCAATGGTTCATGTGGCCGGTGAGGCAATTCCTTACTTCTGGCCGATGCGGACCTTCATTCACCACAACCCGCTGTATGGGCTGGAGCATCTCACCTTCGCGGAAGCCGTTGCGGAAGGCTCGCGCCTGTTCCACGGCAATGGCTACCTGCCGCGCGCCAATTACCAGCAGTTCATGGCCGACAGGAAAATCGACGAAGCGGCGCTGTCCAGCCAGATCGCGCAGTTCCTCAGCACACAGCCGGAGATCGGCGGACTCGACAGCCACCAGCTGCTGCAGACACTGGCGACCCGGATCAGCCAACCGCTGTCCTGCCAGCAGGTCAATGACAACGCAGACAACATCCATGCCTTGCTGAATGGCAAACCCATGCCGCAGGCGAAAGCCGATGCTGGCGCGCTGACCGCCAGGCTGGATGCGGACATGCCGAAGTCGCGGCCGATCTATGCCAGCGTCGATGAAATCTACGGCACCGATATCGGCAACACCCTCAATGAACTGGTGGTCAAGAGCTGCCTGGACTTCTTCGACGAAGGACAATCCGTATGGCAGATGCCGGGTCGCGACCAGGGCCTGTTCCAGGCATGGAGCGCGCTGTCGCAGCATAACCTGCGCCTGTTCATCCGCGGCCTGAACATCAAGAAGATCCTCAGCGCCGACAATACGCCGGAAGGTGTCATCCAGCATGTGATGCATGAGCTTGGCGTCCCGGAAGAACTCTGGACCGATTACTTCACCCATGAGCTGACCCGCCTGCATGGCTGGACCGGTTTTATCCGCTGGCGCTCGAATGCCAAGAACTATTTCTGGAACCGCAATTATCCGGCCGACCTCGTGGATTACCTCGCGATACGGCTGGTGCTGGGCCTCGCCCTGCTGAATGAGCACGCACAGAACATGGGCACGCCTGCCACCTTTGGCGCACTGCAACAGCTGTATCGCGACCAGCCGGAAATCACCTACCTGCGTCGCGAGTTCAACCATCGCCAGGTCCTGCCGGAAATGGCACATGCCGTCGAAGACGCCATCCTCAGTGAAAGCAAGGCACGCATCTCGCGCCTGCTGCCCAGATATCTGGAACATAAACAGGCGCAGCAAGCCAAACAGGGAGCAGAACGCATACGCGAACTGGCAAGCAGCGCCGGCTTGCTGGATGCCGTCACCCGGCTGCAATCGGATTCCCTGAAGCAGCTGCTGGAAACCATCAAACGTTTTGAGCAGGCAGAAGGGCAGATGTGGCTGCATGCTCAAGAAGCACGCTACATGTCGCAGCTGTTCGAAAATCTGGAGCTGGGTGAACCTGCGCCACGCGACAAGCGGCCGTTTGCGCAGATCATGTTCTGCATCGACGTCCGCTCCGAGCGCATCCGGCGCCATCTGGAAAAGGTTGGCGATTACCAGACCTATGGCATCGCCGGCTTCTTCGGCATCCCGGTCGGCTTCATCGGCATCGAAAAAGGCAGCGAGACCCAGCTTTGCCCGGTGGTTGCGACGCCGAAGAACCTGGTGCTGGAACTCGACATTGCACAGAACCCGGATGAGCAGGCGTTGACTTCCGTGCTGGAGCACGTGTTCCACGACCTGAAGGCCTCCATCCTCTCGCCCTTCATCACCGTCGAAGCCATCGGCCTGCTGTTCGGCCTGGACATGTTCGGCAAGAGCCTCGCGCCCGTCACTTACGGCCGCTGGCGCCAGCAACTGCATCCGGAACGCACAACCAGCCGCCTGCTGCTCGACAAGCTCTCGCGCGAACAGGCCGACTCGATCATCCGCTCCCTGCAGCGCGCGCTGATCGTAAAAGCCATCGGGCGCGAGCTTGGCATCGAGCGCGAAGCCATCACCGACGAAATGATACGCGAGCTGCGCGAAACCGCACTGGAAGGCCTGGGCGGCCCCACCGCATTCGCCAAACACTTCAAGCTGAGCGAAAAGGCAGAACAGAAATTCCTCGATCGGTTGAAACAGGTTTACCGCATCGACCACGGCTATGCACAGATCCAGCTGGAACGGCTGGGGCGCATCGGCTTCACGCTGGACGAGCAGGTGCATTTCGTCAGCACCTCGCTGCGCTCCATCGGACTCACCGATGGATTCTCCCGCTTCGTCGTGCTCGCCGGGCATGGCAGCAAGTCTGAAAACAATCCTTACGAATCCGCGCTGGATTGCGGCGCCTGCGGTGGCAACCATGGCATCATCAATGCCCGTGTCCTCGCCCAGATCGCCAACAAGCCGGCCGTGCGCGAACGCTTGCGCCAGCAAGGCATCAACATCGCCGACGACACCTGGTTTGTGCCGGGCTTCCACAACACCACCAGCGACGAGCTGCGGCTGTACGACCTGGACATGTTGCCGCCCAGCCACCTGGTGTATGTCGAGCGCCTGAATAACGGCCTGCAGGCGGCGTCCCGCCTGTGCGCTGCAGAGCGCATCGCCACACTGGAAGACCATGGCATCGAGAAACGTCCGGCCAAGGCCTACCGCCAGGCGCAACGCAACTCCATGGACTGGTCGCAAGTGCGTCCCGAATGGGGCCTGTCGCGCAATGCCGCATTCATCATCGGCCGCCGCAAGATTTCCGACCAGCTCAACCTGGATGGCCGTGTGTTCCTGCACTCATACGACTACAGCTGCGACCCCAAGGGCAGGCTGCTGGAAAACATCCTGTCCGGCCCGCTGGTGGTCGGCCAGTGGATCAACATGGAGCATTACTTCTCCACTGTCGACAACACGCACTATGGCAGCGGCAGCAAGGTCTACCACAATGTCGCCGGACGTTTCGGCGTGATGACCGGCAACCTCAGCGACCTGCGCACCGGCCTGCCATCACAGACCGTGCTCAGGCAGGGTGATCCCTACCACGAACCGATGCGCCTGCTGACCATCATCGAAGCCCCGGTGGCACATGCAAGGCATGCGATCGAGAACATCGTCAAGGTGAAGAATCTTGTCCACAATGGCTGGGTGCGCATGGCGATACTCGACCCGGAAGACCAGAACATATATGTATTCCAGGACGGAAAGTGGCAACTGCATTCCGACCTGGCTGACGTAAACAACTTGAACATGGAGAAGGTGACCTCATGAAAAACCTGAAAATGAACCCACTCAAAAAACTCGACATCATCCTTGAGGGTGAGCATCAGGAGTTTGCCACTGATCTGCTCGATCGCGCCGGCGTGACAGGCTACACGATCGTCAACAACCTCTCCGGGAAGGGCAGGCATGGCTTCCACGAAGGCCACCTGATGTTCAATGAAGAAGCGGTGCTGATCATGATCATCGTTGCCGTGCCTGCAGAACTGGTGGAGCCCATCCTGGAAGGCTTTGCGCCCTTCTTCAGCAAGCACACCGGCGTGGTATTCATCTCCGACATCCAGGTGACACGCCTGGTGAAATTCACCAGCTGAACCCGCCACCGCAACCCGGTACAGGTTTGATCCGGCATGCACGGCGGATCAAGCCTGCGCGCATCTCCGCCAGCACAACAAAGCTTCATGTCTTACGGATGAAGTGTGTGTAGCAGCAGTGAAGAAACGGAAAGGGCCTGGCTGGCGAGTGGTGTTGCCAGCCTGCTCAGAACCAGATTTCGGGATAGCGACGCGATGCCGGAATATTGTTGACCAGCAGCGCCACCAGCAGCAGAATCAGCGGGCCCAGCGTGGCCGGCATCAGCACATACCAGAAGCCAAGCTTGTGAATGTCCGGTGAACCGATCACTGCGATCAGCGCCGTGGCGCCCCCGGGCGGATGCAGCGTACGCGTGAGATGCATCACCGCAATCGCCGTTGCCACCGCCGCCGCTTCCGCGAGCCACGGAAACTGATGGAACAGCTTCCAGCACGCCACGCCAATGAACGCCGAAATGATATGGCCGCCCACCATGTTGCGCGGCTGCGCCAGCGGACTGCGCACCGCACCATACACCAGGACCGCGGTAGCGCCGAAGGAACCGATCATCATGGTCAGGTCGGTGCCTTCAAAAAAAAGCCGGTTGACCCAGGCCACGATGGCGATGCCCGCAAAGGCCCCGATCCATGACCAGAGGATTTCCTCATTGCTGACCCGCGGCGGGCTGCCGCGCGTGGTGCCGCGCATCTTGTGCAAATATTCAGGTAATTTCACAGCAGGTTTTCCAGATGGTATGTGTGCAGAAAATCTTTGCGCAGCAACATGCCAAGAAACCGGCCCCCCTCATCCACCACCGGCAGGCTGCGGCCTGCATGCTGGTGAAAGGCGCCGATAATCTGCATAAAGCCCGCTTGCCGGCCGATCGTCACCACAGGGACCGTCATCGCCTGGCGCACCGTGATGGCATGCAGGCGCGGGTTCAGGTCTGAGGTATTCTCCTGCATCGCCAGCAGCAGCGCCGGCAGCGAGGCAACCTCCAGCTGGCGCAGGAAATCATTCTCCGTGAGAATTCCCGTCACGCAACCGCCAGCATCCACCACCGGCAATGCCCTGCTGCCCGCCGCAACCAGGGCGACTGCCGCGGCATCCAGCGTCATCTCCGGCTGCAACGGCGTGATGCCGGTACGCATCAGGTTTTCCGCACGGGTATTGCCGAACAACCTTTCCGTCGCATGCCGGTGCGACAGGTGGTAAATCGTGCGGAAATCTTCAGTGGAAATGTCGAGGTAACCGGGAATATGCTGCATCGCATCGAGAATGTCGGCATCGGTCAGCTCCATCTCGAGTGCCGCTTCTGCAGCCGGCTCACTCGCCTGAGCCCTGTTCTGTTTGTCTGTCATTGCCCGCTCTGTTTGTCTGTCATTGAATAGCTGCCGGTGCAGATGAAATCAAAATAATATAATATAATATATTCAATATTTTATGGTTATATTTCAGGTGCCGACACTTAAAGATATATCACCAATATATCATATACAAAAATTATCACAACATGATACTAAATAGCCCTGCATATTTGCACCCCGGCAACCCTCATCCAGCCAGTCGCTTGCGTTATACTGCCCGCCTGTTTTGATTGTATCCAGCCTACGCCTGCCGCCAGGCCTGAATAAACCGCAACCCCATCCCAAGCAGCAAGGAAAACACATGTACCGCATCCCCGCCCTGGCCATCCTAGGCCTCACCCTCTCGATCAACGCGCAGGCCACCGCCAACCCGGCCACGCAAGACCTGCTCAAAACCTATGCGTTCGACCCGGGCAAGATGCCGGTGGAAGAACAGGCCAAACATGCGCAAGACCTCGCCGACCTGTGGACCCGCGCGCATGCCGACACCGAGGCCTACCTGCCCGCATTGCGTACGCTGCTGGGCAAAAAGGGCAACACGGAAATTCTGTATTGCGATGGTGGCATGCTGCTGCTGGATGGCAGCCCGCAGCCCGCCGACAAACAGCTGGGGCTCGATTCAATCGCAAAATGCACCCTCGCCGAAATGGAACAGCCCGGCTATTTTTATACCCTGCACAAGGCCTCACTGGAGGGCATTGATACCCTCCCCCTGCTGTTCAGGATGCTCAGCAAACCCGAATTCGAAGTGTATGACGCAGACCACAACCTGACGCTGGAACAGGACATGGCCTTCACCTACCCGCTGCTGGTGCAGGATGCAGATCACTATTTCAGCCGCATCGTCGAACGCCTGAAGGCCGAGAAAAACACCACCGCACGGCAAACCCTGCTCGCTGCCATCTACTACAGCGCCACCAGGGATTCGGAAAATGCCCTGAACGCAGTCGCCGACGACAAAAGCATCCCGCCCGTTGTGCGCCTGCGCGCACAGGTTTTCCTCAAGCGCATTTCAGACATGCGCAAGATCGAGCCCGGCAAGGTTTATGAATGGATGAAACAGAACCGCTTTGATCTTTCCGTGACCAACTCCGAAGCGGATTTGAGAACAGCCCGCCAGAACCGGATGCGCGACATCAGCCATGATGCCCTGCGCGAACTGGATATCTATACACTGCTGATCTATCAGGCGATGAGCGCGAACTCAATAAAATCCAAGTAACACCGTTCATCAACGGCCGGACTTAATCACTGCATTTCGGCCTTAGCAAAAGGCTATGAGGAGGATGGAAGATGGTCGATATGAACGCAATAGCGGTCTTTCATATTTGACCTGGAAAGTCTGCAGTGGAGAGTGTCAGCTATGGCCGAATCACAGACACTTCGTAGCTTAAACACCCATGCTTCAATGATATAACTCCGGCAGCAGGTTTTTCGATCCCTTCTGTTTCTCTTGCACTGCATCACCCGGCAACACCCCCGCCAGCAATTCACCCTGCCACTCGCTGCCGGTGTAGCAGGCACGATCGAGCTGCCTGAGCGCTTCAGCAAATTTTTCTGCATCAACACGGCGCGATAGTTCATTGATGCCCATCGGCGGGTTATCCGGCCACTGTGTGCTGGCCCATGCCAGCAGGTGCTTGCGTGCAGCTTGCGCGTCGTTGTTGCTGCACGCCTGCCGGATCGCCTTGAACTCGGTGCCGCTGCGTATCGGCGCAGGTTTATCCGCTTTGCTCGATTTTGTGCCAGCCCCGTTGCGGACTGTTGGCCTTGCAATGGTGTTGCGCGCGCGCCACCAGGCCACGCCGGTACCCAGCCACAGCAAGGCAAATACAAATGTTGCCCACATCCAGTAGGGATTGTTCACCGCCTGATTGCCGGGGACAGGCTGGCTGTGCTCGGACGGCGCAGGCTCCAGGCTTACCGGCGGCATCACTGCGGTGCTGGCAGCCCCTGCGGGCAGCACGTCCAGCGAGTGTGCAGGCAATGTGAGTTCGCGCATTTCATGCTGCCGCGTATCCCACCAGTTCAGGTGCACGACTGGCAATTCATAATGGCCGGGCTGGCTGGCGATCAGCGCGATATTCTGTTCGCGTGTGCCCAGCACGCTGTTGCCTTGTGCGGCTTCGGAAGCCGCGGCCTGATCGGGATAGGCCTTGATCCCATCCGGCACTTTCATGAACGTGCTCGGGTCGGGTATCTGCGTGCCGGTGAGTCCCAGCGCGGTGATTTTCAGGTGGCGCGTCAGCGGCTCGCCGGCATGCACGGTGATGCTTTGCGGCTGCAGGGCATCACTGGTTTCATCCAGCGTGACTTTTTGTGCGGGCAGCCATTGCGCTGAGTTCGCACTGGCGGGACGCGGCTGCACATCCAGCTCGACGGCCTTGCCACGCACGCGGATGGGCTTGGTGCCATTCACCATGCCGCCGAACGGCATCTGGCGGAAGATGTTGTCGAAGGGGTCGTTGCTGCTGGCGCTGTTGTCGGCAATTTGCGCATCCAGCACCGGGCCATCGAGTTTCAATTTGCCACTGCGCTGCGGGAACAGCAGGTATTTGCGCTCGACCACCTGGTAGTTCCTGCCGTTGCGGATTTCATTGGCCTGCACATCCTTGCCGAATGGCTTCACCAGCACATCATTGCTGGCCGGCAGATCGAGGCTGGCCTGCAGCAACGACTGGTCGGCATACAGGCGCACGGTGAGTACCACAGCTGCCTGCACATAAGGCTGTTTCTGGTCTATCGAAGTGTTAAGGAATACATGCGAATTGTCACTGCCGGCCTGATTTCCTCCCGGCTGGTCTGCACCGCGTGCAGTCTTGGCCACGCTCAGATCGATGGGCTGCGATTGTTCGCCGCCCCAGTTCAACGCGGGTATCTGCACCTTGCCATCATGCCTGGGCGACAGCAGCACGGTGACCTGCATCTGCGTGGACATGTGGCCATTGATGATCTGGATGTTCGAGCCGCGGCTGGTGCCGAGCACGTCAAAATCGTTTTTCAATGGCGCAAGGTCAGGCTGGCTGTCGGCGCTGCTGTCGCGCTGGAGGGTGAGCTGTATCGTTTCACCGGGACTCAACGCGGTGTTGTTGACGGTTGCCGTGACGGTTGCCTGCGCGGCAAGGCTGTAAACACTCGCCAGCATAATACCCAATAACGTTAACCCATTCTTCATTGTTGTGCCTTCTGTTGCCTGATCAGGTGCTCGATCATGAATTTCCGCCGCAGCAAGCCGGCGGGGTCGTCCGGTATGCTGCGCAGCCATTGTTCCTGTGCCAGCTGGTTTTCTGTCTTGGGAGCGATGAAGCCATCGCTGGCACCCGACTTATTTTCGCCATCATTTTTCTCTCCAGCTGTTGCCTGCCCCAGGCTGGCCTCGGCATCGCGTCTGGCCTGTTCGGCTTCGTCTTTGGCTGCGCCTGCAGATTGCTGTTGCCCGTTTGCCTTGTGCTGGTCAGCGGGCTGCTGTCCTTGTTGCTGCGCGCCATTTCCGCTTTTAGGCTGCGCTTTTTGATATTTTGTATCATCATGATTATATGAAACATTTTTATCATCACCGGCATTGGCGGATGTTGCATTGTCGCCCTGATGTTGCCCGGCCTGATTCTGGTTTTGCTGATTGCTGCCCTGCTCGTTCTGCTTGCCCATATTCTGGTTATCGGCATTCTGTTTGCCCATATTCTGTTTGCCAGTATTCTGATTGCCCGACTTCTGATTACCCGAATTCTGATTTTCAGGGTTTTGGCCGGAAGCACTTTGCCCCTGCCGGTCACCTTGCTGCTTGTCCGCTCCAGTTGAATCGCCGGATTTACCCTGTCCGTTATTTTGTGATCCGCTTTTTGGTGATTGTCCATTTTGCTGCTTCAGCTGTTGCGCAACGAGATCGCGATTGTGCTTTGCATCCTGGTTGTTCGGGTCTGCCTTCAGTGCGGCATCGTAAGCAGCCAGTGCGCCTTGCAGATCACCGCTGTAGGCCAGCGCATTGCCGCGGTTATAGGCGGCATCGCTACCTTGTACTGACGCCAGGTCTTTTGCCGCGCCCTGGTAATCGCCGGCTTTCAGTTTGGCAAAGGCCTTGCGCGACGGATCGGCATATTCGTTCGCTGCATTTTTCGCATCGCCCTGACGCATCAACGCCTCGCCGCGCTGGTCGGCATTGCGCCACAGTTTCGACCAGAACTCTCCCGCCTGCGCCGGCAGCACCACGGCCAGCAATGCCAATATGAACACACCGCGATTCATAGCCACCCCCTGCGCGCCAGCAATGCCGCCAGCACCAGCACCAGTGGCAACAGCCACACGCCGGCATCCTGCCAGTGCGCCACTTCCACACCCTCAGCCATCGTGGCACCTGCTGCCGAGCGCGGTGCAGTTTTCAGGTAATTGATCAGGCTGCCGAGCTGGGCAATTTCCACATACCCGCCACCGCCCGTGCTGGCCAGCTGCTTGAGCTTTTCCGTATCCAGCCGCGCCAATTGCGACTGCCCCTGCGCATTCTTCACAAAGCTGCCGTTGCTGCCCTGCAAGGGTGCACCACCCGCCGTGCCGATGCCCACCACGCTCAGCGTGATGCCTTCGGCTTTGAGCCGGGATGCGGCAGACAGCACCGCAGCGGGATCATCAAAACCATCGGTCAGTACCACGATCCGCTGGTCATGCGCGGCCGAACCCTGCAGCAGCTTTTCTGCCTCGTTCAATGCCGGCGCAAGATGATCCCCTGCTGCGGGCATGATGTCGGGCGCCAGCGGGGGCAACAGCGCACGCACGGTATCCACATCCTGTGTCAGTGGCGTTACCGCATAGGCTTCGCCGCTGAACGCCACCAGCCCCACGCGCGCATCCTTGGCTGCGCCCAGCATGTCATCCAGCGCATAGCGCGCACGCGTGGCGCGATTGGGTGGCATATCGGTTGCGGCCATCGACGGCGACAGGTCGAGCACAAACACCCAGTCGGCCGGCGCGCGAAATGCCTGGGTCAGGTCGCGCTCCCAGCTGGGACCGGCCAGCGCCAATACCGCCGCGGTCCACAACAATCCCAGCACCGCCCACGGGCGCATGCCTTTCACGCTGGCGCCATCCAGGGTCAGCGCGGACAGCAATTCACTGTCGATCACGTCCGACCAGTCGCCCTCGGATTTGCGGCGGCGCGCCAGCCACCACAGCAGCCCCCATAACAGCGGCAATGCGAGCAGCCATCCCGGCCGCAGGAAATGGAATGCATGGATGAACGCATTGAAGTTCATACCCGCCCCCGCATCAGCACCGCAGGCATGCTCAACAGCAATGCCAGCGCCAGCGGCCACACAAACCATTCGCTGTGCGGGCGATACCATTGCTCGCGTCCCGCGCTCGGCTCCAGCTTGTCGATGCGCGCATACACATTCTGCAGCGCATCGGCATCGGTCGCACGGAAGTACGCACCGTGGGTGATTTTTGCAATGGCCTTCAACGTGCCTTCATCCAGATCCATATTGCCGCTGCTGCCAAAAAATCCCTCCTGCACGGCCGCACCCACGCCGATCGTATAAATGCGCAGACCTGCACTGGCCGCCATTTTGGCCGCAGCCAGCGGGTCCATCAGGCCGGCATTGTTGCCACCATCGGTGAGCAGGATCAGCACCATCTCGCCCGGATTCCTGGAGGCAGTCTTGTCCTGCTGCAAACGCTTCAAGGCCAGGCCAATCGCATCGCCGATGGCAGTCTGCGTACCGGCGACGCCAACAACAGTCTGCTGCAGGAACTGGCTGACGGTATTGAGATCGGCGGTGAGCGGTGCCTGCAGATAAGGCTGGGTGGCGAACAAGATCAGGCCCACCTGGTCGCCCTTGCGCTTCCTGATGAATTCACCCGCCACTTTTTGCACGACCAGCAAACGCGAGGCATTGCCCGCCATGTCCGGTGTGGCCATCGAGCCGGACACATCCACCGCCAGCAGCAACCTGCGCCCGGTGGTGGGCACCGGCAGCGGATCATCCAGCCACTGCGGGCGCATGGCTGCGGCCACCAGCAGCAGCCACACCAGCACAAACAGCAGGCTGCGTTTGCGTGAAACGATTTTCAGTTCAGGCGTGCCCGTGCGCGAGATCAACGCGGCAAACGGCAGGAACAATGCACTGCCTTGTTGCGACACTTCCGGCATTACATAGCGCAGCAACCAGGGCAGCGGCAGGCACAACGCCATCAACGGCCATGCGATATGGATCATGCCCGCCTCCGCATGAAGGCTTCGGCACCCGCAAGCCAGGCTTCACGATGGGTGGACGTTGCAGTACCGCCATAGGAAATTCGCAACAGGCTGATGCCACTTTCGCCAGCCCAGGCCTCACCTCCACGCTCAACCACAAACGCCAGCCAGCGTTCGCCGCTCAGGCCCGCCACGGCATCGCGTCCGTAATGCGCGACCGCATAGCGGCGCATCAACAATTCGAGGGCACCGGCCAGTGCCATGTCATCCTTGGTGCTTTCCTGCAGCTGCTTCAGCTCGCGCAAGGCATGCCGGCGCAGGCGCGCGGCGGGGCGCGTCTGCCGGTAGAGTACAACTGCCAACACGGCAACGCTCACCAGCAGCACGATCCACCAGCCCGGTGCCAGCGGCCACCAGCCCGCATGTGGCGGTGCATGCGGTGGCGCAAGCTGCGATAACCAGTCCGAACCGGCTGCGCTGACAGGCATCATGCTGCCCATTTCGGCTCCCGCAACAATGCCACCATGCGTTCGACCACCACATCCTGCGTGCTGATGCGACTGAGCGGCAGATTCAGGTTGAGCGCCATCGCCTGCAATTTTTCCGCGCGCAGGTTCCAGGTGTGCAGCCATTCGCGGCGCGTGCTGTCACCACTCATCCACCACAGGCGGTCAGGCAAACCGACGCGATAACGCCCCGCCGGCATGCCTTCATGCTCCAGCGGATCACTGACCCATAGCAATCGGAAATCGCTGTGCAATGTGCTGCTGGCCAGCGTTTCTTCCAGCGTGGCATCGATGCCGATAAAGTCACTCAATGTCAGCACCAGGCTGCCCGGCTGCAATATCGGGCGCAAGGTATTCAAGGCATTGTACAAACCGCCATACACCGGCTTGCCCGGTGCGCGCGGTTGCGCTGCCACCAGCGCCTGCAGGATGGGCAGCACGCCGGCCTCGCGCCCGCGCGGTGGGAATATCTGCGTTTCGCCATTTGCATCGGCGATCACTGCGCCGACGCGGTCACCGCCCATCGATGCCACCCAGGCCAGCATCGCGGCGGTGCGCAGCAGCGCTGCCGATTTCAACTGGCGGCGGCTGCCGAAATACAGGCCGGCATGCAGGTCAACAACCAGCCATACCGGACGTTCGCGTTCTTCGCGAAACAGCTTGGTGTGGGTCTTGCCGCGACGCGCCGTCACGCGCCAGTCGATATTGCGTGTGTCATCGCCCGGCGCATACAGCCGCACCTCTTCAAATTCCAGCCCGCGCCCGCGCTGCGCACTGCGATGCCCGCCCTGCAATTGCGCCATTGCGGGCCGGTGTGTATGCAGGCTCAGGCCACGCACGGCGCCGCGCAAGCCTGAAAGCTCAGCCAGGTCGGGCATGATCCCGCTATCGGCTGTTGACCGCCCCTTTGATGTTGAATTTACAGAATCCGTTGCTACACTCATTTTCACTTTGCATCTCTATCGCTTTGCGCAGTTGGCTGCGTTGCTCCGCCTCGCCATGGAATCATCAAGCCGCGTAGTCGTGCCTTGCGCTGCACTACGCTGCGTACACTCCAAGCTTAATGCGCATCAGGGTGCCGGCACTTTCTGCAGCAATTCCCTGATGCAGTCCTGCGCGGTAATGCCGCGTGCCTGTGCGGTGTAGTCTAACAATAGTCGATGGCGCAACGCATTCGGCGCGATGGCCTGCACATCTTCCGGGCTGACATAGTCGCGCCCGTCCAGCCAGGCCAAGGCGCGTGCACCGCGCTCCATCGCAATCGCCGCACGCGGACTGGCACCCCAGCGCAGCCATTCCTTCAGGTTCGTGCTGTAACTTTCCGGGCGGCGCGTCGCATCCACCAGTGCCGCAATATAATCTGCCACGGGGGCAGCCAGTGTCAGCCCCAGCACTTCACGCCGCGCGCCAAACACGGTGTCCTGCTTCATCGTATGCACGGGCGGCGGCAGCTCGCGACCTTCGATCGCTTCCTTTCTGGACAGGTCCATGATCAAACGCGTTGTCTCGCGATCGGGATAATCAATCAGCGTGTGCAGCATGAAGCGGTCCAGCTGCGCTTCCGGCAGCGGATAGGTGCCTTCATGTTCGATCGGGTTTTGCGTGGCCATCACCAGGAACAGGCTGGGCAGCTTGTACGTGGTTTTGCCGACGCTTACCTGGCGCTCGGCCATCGCTTCCAGCAGTGCCGACTGCACCTTGGCCGGTGCGCGGTTGATTTCGTCGGCGAGGATCAAATTATGGAACAGCGGGCCGCGCTGGAAGTGGAAGCTGCCATCCTCGGGCCGGTAAATATCCGAGCCGGTGAGATCGGCCGGCAGCATGTCCGGGGTGAACTGCACGCGCTGGAAATCGCAGTCCAGGCCATGCGCGAGTGCCTTGATGGCACGGGTTTTCGCGAGTCCCGGCGGGCCTTCCAGTAACAGGTGGCCTTCTGCCAGCAAGGCCACCAGCAGGCTTTCCACCAGCTCCGGCTGACCCAGAATCTGGGTGTTCAGATATTGCTGCAACTCCCTGAACACTCCGAGATTCTTGCTTGCCTGCTGTTGCGTATTCGCTACAAAACTATCCATTCCCAACTCCTGAAATTGATTGCAGTTGCCCTTTTCCATCCCGCACGACACGCGATGGAACATTCACCAAGGATCGAAATATACGGAATTAAGAACAATCCATACAAAAAAAAGTTCCAAAATTTTTTTCCGGCTTCCATTGCAACGGCTCACCCTCACGTCTTGCCCGCGCCATACACACGCTGCAATGGCCAGCAGGCGGGCATTTCATGTTGACGCGCGTGACATTCAATCCGTAACGTATTGCTGCTACACTGCACTTCAATTTCCGTCATGCCTGCAGGCACCTTCTTAAATGTCCTTGATACTCACGCTCAACGGCGGCTCTTCCAGCATCAAGTTCGCGCTGTTCAAGGCCGCGTCCATGCAGCGCACGCTGCACGGGCAAGTGGAGCGCATCGGCCTGAGCAATACCCGGCTGATTTACCACGCGCATGAAAACGATCCGGCACAATCAGCGCATGTTACCGCGAGTGATTTTCGCAGTGCGGCTGAATGGCTGCTGGACTGGCTGGCAGGCATGACCGATTTCAACGCCATTACTGCAATCGGGCATCGCGTGGTGCATGGCATGCAGCATGTGCAGCACGCGCGCATCACCGACGCATTGCTAGCCGACTTGCAGCGCATCAGCACTGTTGATCCCGAACATCTGCCAGGGGAGATACGGCTGATGCAGATGATCCGGCAACGACACCCGAAAATGCCGCAGGTTGCCTGCTTCGACACCGCCTTTCACAGCCAGATGCCGCGCGTGGCCAAGCTGCTGCCCATCCCGCGCAAGTATGCTGCGCAAGGCATACAGCGCTACGGCTTTCACGGACTGTCGTATGCATACCTGCTGCAAGAGTTAAAATACCATAATATAAACAACGCATTACAAAACAATATCATCATCGCACACCTCGGCAATGGTTCCAGCCTCGCGGCAGTCCGCAATGGGCGATGCGTGGACACCAGCATGGGCTACACCCCTGCCGGTGGTGTGATGATGGGGACGCGCTCGGGTGACCTCGATCCCGGTGTGGCATGGCAGCTGTTGCAGATCGAACACCTGTCGCCGCAACAATTCAGCAGCATGCTCAATCATGAATCCGGACTGAAAGGCGTTTCCGAAACCAGCGCCGACATGCGCGAATTGCTCGCGCAGGAACAGGAAGATGTGCGCGCAGCCGAGGCGGTCGAACTGTATTGCTACCAGATCAGGAAATGCATCGGCGCCTATGCCGCGGTGCTGGGCGGGCTGGAGGTGCTGGTGTTCAGCGGCGGCATCGGCGAGAACGCACACCAGGTTCGCGAACGCATCTGCGCGAATCTGGAGTTTCTCGGCATCCGCCTCGATACCACATTGAATTGCAACAATGCTGCGGTAATTTCTGCCGCAGACAGCCGCGTCACGGTGCGCGTGATGCACACCGACGAGGAACTGATGATCGCCCGCTCGGTCTACCAGATGCAGGCAACAGGATTTTGAGTCAAGAAAATGTAAAGGAATCGGTACATGGTTAATCCGCTGCACACCCAGACTGCCAAAGGCCCACTGACACCCGATCTGCTGCACAAGATGGATGCCTGGTGGCGCGCAGCAAATTATCTCGCCGTGGGACAGATATACCTGTATGACAATCCGCTGCTCAAGGAAGCGCTGAAACTGCAGCACATCAAGCCGCGCCTGCTGGGGCACTGGGGCACCACGCCGGGCCTGAACTTCCTCTATGTGCACCTCAACCGCGTCATCAATCAGCATGACCTGAACATGATCTACATCACCGGCCCCGGCCATGGCGGGCCGGCGCTGGTGGCGAATACGTATCTTGAGGGAACCTACAGCGAGCTGTATCCGGAAATTTCACAAGACGAAGCAGGCATGAAAAAGCTGTTCAAGCAGTTTTCCTTCCCCGGCGGCATTCCCAGCCATGTGGCGGCGGAAACGCCGGGCTCCATCCATGAAGGCGGCGAGCTGGGGTATGCACTGTCGCATGCGTTTGGCGCGGCCTTCGACAATCCGGACCTGATCGTCAGCTGCGTGGTGGGCGATGGCGAAGCGGAAACCGGCGCGATGGCCACCAGCTGGCATTCGAACAAATTCCTCAACCCGGTGCATGACGGCGCGGTCTTGCCCATCCTGCACCTCAATGGCTACAAGATCGCCGGCCCCACCGTGCTGGCGCGCATCCCGCATGATGAACTGGAATCGCTGTTCCGCGGCTATGGCTATGCGCCGCATTTCGTCGAGGGCGATGACCCGGAAGCCATGCACCAGCGGATGGCGGCCACGCTGGACAAGGTGGTCAAGGACATCCGCAACATCCAGAAGGACGCGCGCACGACAGGATTTACACAACGGCCGCGCTGGCCGATGATCATCCTGCGCTCGCCCAAGGGCTGGACCGGCCCGGATATTGTCGACGACAAGCCGGTGGAAAACACCTTCCGCGCGCACCAGGTGCCGGTGACCAATTTCGCCGCACAGCCGGAACATGTGCAGATCCTGGAAAACTGGATGCGCCGCTACAAGGCGGAAACGCTGTTTGATGCCAACGGCAAACTGCTGGAACATATTGCGGAGCTCGCCCCGCAAGGCGAACGCCGCATGAGCGCCAACCCGCATGCCAATGGCGGCGTGCTGCTGCGCGACCTGCGCCTGCCCGATTTCCGCGACTATGCGGTGAAGGTGCTGGCACCCGGCGCAGTCAAAGCCGAAGCCACCCGCATGCAGGGCAACTACATCCGCGACGTGATGAGGCTCAACATGGAGGTGAAAAACTTCCGCATCTTCAGCCCGGATGAAACTGCCTCCAACCGCTGGGGCGCATTGTTTGAAATCACCACCCGCTGCTCCACCGCTGAAACGATCGCCATCGACGACCATGTGTCCGCCGATGGCCGTGTGATGGAAATGCTCAGCGAACACCAGTGCGAAGGCTGGCTGGAAGGCTACCTGCTCACCGGGCGGCATGGATTCTTTTCCTGCTACGAGGCGTTCATCCATATCATCGATTCGATGTTCAACCAGCACGCGAAATGGCTGAAGGTGAGCAAGCAGATTCCCTGGCGGCGCCCGATTGCATCGCTCAACTACCTGCTGTCTTCGCATGTATGGCGGCAGGACCACAACGGCTTCTCGCACCAGGACCCCGGCTTTATCGACCATGTAGTGAACAAGAAGGCGGACATCATCCGCGTCTACCTGCCGCCCGATGCGAACACCCTGCTCTATACCACCGAGCATTGCCTGAAAAGCCGCGACAAGGTAAACGTGATTGTGGCCGGCAAGCAGCCGGAAGCGCAGTGGCTGGACATGGATGCCGCAATACGCCACTGCACGGCAGGCTTGGGCATCTGGGAGTGGGCCAGCAACGATAAAGGCAGCGAGCCGGACGTGGTGATGGCCTGCTGTGGCGAAGTGCCGACACTGGAGACACTGGCCGCGGTGAAAATCCTGCGCGAGCTATTCCCGCAACTGAAAATCCGCGTGATCAACATCGTCAACCTGATGACACTCCAGCCGCCCTCCGAACATCCGGACGGACTTGCTGATAAGGAGTTTGACCTGCTGTTCACGCATGACAAACCGATCATCTTCGCCTTCCACGGTTACCCCTGGCTGATCCACCGCCTCGCCTATCGCCGCACCAACCATGCCCACCTGCATGTGCGCGGCTACAAGGAAAACGGCACCACCACCACGCCATTCGACATGGTGGTGCTCAACGACCTGGACCGCTTCCATCTGGCTGCTGACGTGATCGACCGCGTGCCGGGCCTGGGCGATGGCGCCGCTTACGCGCGGCAATTCCTGCGCGACAAATTGCTGGAGCACAAGGCATATATCGTGGAGCACGGTGAAGACATGCCGGAAATCCGCAACTGGGAATGGGGGCATTGAACACCCCATCGTTTTACATAAACCCGAGAAGGAGAACAGGATGAGCCAGACTGAAAATCACTGGGCAGAGGTGAAAGAAATCGAATCCGAAATCGCGCGCTACATGATTGCACTCGGGCTGGACTGGCATGACGATATCGCGATGACCATGCTGGCCAGGGAAAGCAAGGCCTTCGGCCCCGATCAGGCGACTGCCGCCTTCTCCTCGCACGACCAGCACCGCATCAGCAAGGCAAAACTGTTTGGCCTGGTCAACACCATGCTGCTCACGATGAAAAGCGCCGCCCTGGACGAGCGCGACGTGCATGGTGGCGAAATCTGGAAGGCCTTCGCGAAGCACCTGTATGTGTAGAAAATCATCGCATTTCTGATTCACCCTGCCTTCAGCTTCCACATTGCAGACAGTTGGCCACTGAAGTAGACTGATTCAAAGCGGACAGGTTTGATTGTCGGATTTGTCCCAGGAACGGCCATCTTGAAATGTCTGATTTCCTGAAATGAATATGAAAATAAGATGGGCAACAGTCAGCTATAAGCAAACTTTTTCTCTGTCCGTATTATTAATGCATATACGGACAGGCAGACACTAAGGATGGAAAATGATTCATGTGGTTATCAAAAATTGGTCTGTTTTTTTATAATTATTCAGTACTGTCCGGAGATAACCGGGGAGTGTGAAACCAATGAACACATGGCGAGATGATACTTTTGGCAAAAACGGAATATTTTTATGGATTCCAGGACTTAGCCCAGTATTTCTTGTGACAATGTTCTTAATGTTTGCTGTAAATTTAAACCGTACTGCTGATTTCATAGGTTTTGGCATAGGTCTTTTATTACCTGCCATGTGGGGTGTCTTCTATATTTCACAGATAATTAGCGTTTTTCAAGAAATATCATTGGATAGTAATCAAATCTCAGGGAAATTGTATTTTGGACGAAAGGTGAATCTGAAGGCTTCTGATATTAGTTCATTTTCCTACTATTCAATGACATGGAAAATCCGGCAAATTAATTTATTTGATCGTGACAGGCCTGGTGTCAATATTCAGCTTCAAAACGGATCTGTTATACGAATAAATGCAAAAACAAAGGATTTTATAAAATTAGTCGATGCATTAAAGGTATTTGCACTGAATTCTGGGCAGATTACCTGTGATCTATGAGCATGTGTAAATTTGGTAAACAATTTATTAATCTGTGAGGCAAAGAATAATGGTATCTACTCCTGGATATATAGCTGTACAACTATATTTTTATTCATGCTAAATTTTGACCATGCTACTCACTCCTAACTCACAGCTATTTCTTCGCATAGGAGCGAGCTTCTTCTTTAGTTCTTACGTACTGCTCTACGTAGGGATGATTGCATTATTTGTATTTGGCATATTTGAGATGCTGGCGGCACACGCTCTGAATATCTATATGCCGCATTTATTCTTTCCAATATTCATTACATGGGCTGGAGCTTTTATCGTGTCTATCTACACGTATTTTGGCCTATCATTCGTAGTTCGCTGCCCTGCTTGCCATGCTTCTCTTCTGCGTATTCCAAGCGGACTTAAGCCGTTGTCCGTCACTTTACAAAAGAAACCTCCGATTGTGCTTCGTTTGAGCCGATGGAGCAGCCAAGGCTGGGACATCCTTCACTATGGCCACGTTCAGTGTGTCCAATGTGAGCAAGAATACAGCTTGGCCAAGATTAAATGGTAAACACCCGATTTAATGTTCAGCGATAACATTTGTTATGTCCGTTTTCGGGCAACGGATTTATACAATCAAATGTCGGCAAAGGGCACGCTACGGTCAAGACCAGCCTGTAACTGCCTCCCCATTAACAGCCATAAGCTTGCACCCACAGTGATGTAAAGCGTAGACTGTACCAAAGCGCACATTGCGCGATCGCGGGAGTGACCCTGCTACACTGCGAAAAGCAAACAGCATTTACCTGCATACCTGACGACCATGACACCCGCACAAGCAAAGGATTACAAGGCGCAAATTGCGGATCTCTACTCGAGACGGAGTGACAGCTATGACTCGAGCGCATGGCATGCGCAGATCGCACGCAAGCTTGTTGATTTGTCTGGCATCCGTTCTGGTGCAAACATGCTGGATATATGCACCGGAACGGGCATGGTGGCGTTATATGCGGCCGAAAAAATCGGATCGAAGGGGTCTATTATTGGCGTGGACATATCGGAAGGCATGCTGAAGAAGGCCCATGCCAACGCCATTTCTGCGGGCATTGTGAATGTCAGTTTCGCATATGGTGATGGCGAGCACCTCGACTTTCCGCCGGACAGTTTTGACACGATATTCTGCAGTTCTGCATTCATCTGGATGACAGATTTGACGCATAGCCTGACGCGCTGGAAGGACTTGCTGAAGCCAGGTGGCAAGCTCGGTTTTCATGCATTTTCCGAGACTGCATTCGTGAGCGGCGTTGTCGCTCAGGCCGTGCTGTCGAAGTATGGCGTCGATTACCAGATGAACCGGCCTGCAGGGTCGGTAGACAAGTGCCATGCGCTGATGGAGTGCTCGGGCTTCCGGAACATCCGGATTGAAGTTGACGCAAGCTCAAATTACATCAGCCTTGAGGAAGCCAGGCGTGCCTGGGTGGGGGTGTCCCATCCCGCACCTGGACAGTACCCCCATCCCCTTTCTGCATTATTGCCTGCCGAGCTGGATGCAGCATATGCCGATTACATCAGGGAAATGGAACGACGGAATGGCGCATGCGGGATACGCAACGACATGACGGTCTTTTATGTTTTTGGCGAGAAAGCGCTTGCAGGATTGACGGCTTGAGCATCAGTCTGCGCTGCGCCGCACTGCCCTGATTTCAATCCTCCTGCCGGCAATGCTTCGCGTGAGTGAACCGATTCGGGGAAGGATGCTCTAACCTGTGTTTTCTGGCGATTGTGTTCCCGTTCAACTGACACGGGATACTCGATCAATTGCATGTTTCTTTTAACAAGGGTTGCTGATGGACATTTCATTCCACGGGGCGGATCAGGGGGTTACCGGTTCATGCCATCTTGTAACCTGTGCCGGCAAAAAAATTCTGATCGATTGCGGATTGTTCCAGGGCGGGCGTGAGCTCGATGAGGAGAACCGCGATCCTTTCGGGTTTGAAGCATCGGAAATCGATTTTGTCCTGCTGACCCATGCTCATCTGGACCATTGCGGGCGCTTGCCATTGCTGGCGAAGCGCGGCTTCCGCGGCGAGATCATCGCCACTGCAGCCACACGCGAGCTGTCACGGCTGGTGATGGTGGATTCCGCGCACCTGCAGGAAGAGGAGGTGCAACACCGGCACCATCGCAACCCGCATCACGCCAAGCACCCGCCAGCGGAAGCGCCGCTCTATTCGATACTCGATGCCTTCCTCGCGCTGGATTATTTTGGCAGGACCGCCTGTTACGGTGAGGCCATGCAGCTTGCACCGGGGATACGCGCGACGTTTACCGACGCGGGGCATATTCTCGGCTCCGCTTCCATCCTGCTTGAGCTGGAGGAAGCGGGACACAAGCGCAGCGTGCTGTTCTCGGGCGACCTTGGCAACAGTGGCCGCCCGTTGCTGCGCAATCCTGTGCCACCGACAGGCGCGGATGTGGTGGTGATGGAAACCACCTATGGCGACCGCCTGCACAAGCCATTCCAGCCTTCGGTGGAGGAGCTGTATCTGACAATCAACGAAACCTTCAGGCGCGGCGGCAATGTGGTGATACCGGCGTTTGCGCTGGAGCGTGCGCAGGAGCTGCTATATTTCCTGCGCGAGGGCGTCGAGCAGAAACGCCTGCCCCCTTCCATGCAGGTGTTCCTTGATTCGCCGATGGCCATCTCCGCCACGGAGGTTTTTGAACGCCACCCCGAATGCTATGACGCTGCCACGGCCGAACTTTTCCGTGACGGCAAGGACCCTTTCCACCTGCCGGGACTGAAGTTCACCCGCGATGCTTCCGCTTCGATTGCGATCAACCAGATTTCAGGCGGCGCCGTGATCATGGCGGGTTCCGGCATGTGTACGGGCGGGCGCATCCGCCACCATTTGCAGCAGAATATTTCGCGCGAGGAATGCAGCATCCTGTTTGTCGGCTATGCCGCCAGCGCCACGCTGGCCCGGCAGATTATCGATGGTGCAAGCGAAGTGCGCATTTTTGGCGAGAAGATTCCGGTACGCGCCAGGGTGCACACGATCAACGGTTTTTCCGCACACGCCGACCAGGAGGAGCTGCTTGCCTGGCACCGCTTGACCGGCAAGCCGCCCCGGACTTTCCTGGCGCATGGCGAACAGGAAACCATGTGCAAGTTTGCCGAAAAACTGCACGATACCGAGGTGGTGATGCCGGGCATGGGTCAGCGTTATGCACTCTGAGCCTTGCCCGGCCCGGCAATTGACTTGCAGCACGGTGTTTTCATGAAACGAATATTATATAATATAATCAATGACTAACAACTCATACCACAGCCTCAGCAAAGTCCCGCAGGTCACGCTGATTTTCTGGATCATCAAGATTGCCGCGACCACGCTGGGCGAGACAGCCGGTGATGCAGTTTCCATGTCGATGCAGCTTGGCTACCTGCTCGGCACGGTGATTTTCGCCGCCATCTTTTTCATTGCCGTTGCTGCACAGATACGCGCCAAACAGTTTCATCCCTTTGTGTACTGGCTGACCATCATCGCCACCACCACCGTCGGCACGACACTGGCGGACTTTGCCGACCGCTCGCTGGGCATCGGCTATGCCGGCGGCAGTGCCTTGCTGCTTGCCCTGTTGCTGGCCATGCTGGCCGTCTGGTACAAGACGCTGGGCTCGGTTGCGGTGGATGATGTCAGCACGCCGCCGCAGGAAATGTTCTACTGGATCACCATCATGTTTTCGCAAACGCTGGGCACGGCCCTGGGTGACTGGACGGCCGATACCGCCGGGCTGGGGTATGCCGGTGGTGCCATGCTGTTTGGCGCGCTGCTGCTGGCGGTGATTGCCGCTTACCTGTGGAGCAAGGTTCCGCATGTACTCTTGTTCTGGCTGGCCTTCATCCTCACACGCCCCCTGGGCGCTGTGGTGGGCGACCTGCTGGACAAGCCGCTGAGCAGTGGCGGATTTGCCTTGAGCCGCTACGCTGCATCACTGGCGCTGCTTGCCTTCATGATTGCCTGCATCCTGCTGTTCCCGCAGCGGGCGGGACAAGCCAAAAATCCAGCGTAGCCATATTCAGGGTGAAGCCAACATGAACAACCATCACGACCTGCCACCCGATGCCGTCAGCCCTGACATACCCGACACCCCCCCGGAGCGCGGCCTGACCCGGCAGCAGGCTGCCGAACTGCTGGCGACACATGGCTACAACGAAGTGCTGGAAGAAAAGCCGCACCCGCTGCGCCTGTTCCTGAAAAAATTCTGGGGCATTTCGGCGTGGATGCTGGAACTGATCATGCTGCTGTCGCTGCTGCTGCACAAGTATGAGGATTTCTATGTGGTCAGCGTGCTGCTGGTCATCAATGCGGTGCTCGGCTTCCTGCAGGAGCAGCGTGCCGCCGGCGCGGTGGAAGCGCTGCGCCAGCGCCTGCAGGTGAATGCGCGCGTGTTGCGCGATGCGCTATGGCATAACCTGCCGGCACGCGAGCTGGTGCCGGGCGACATCATCCGCCTGCGCGCCGGCGACATCATCCCCGCCGATGTGAAGCTGCTGCAGGGCAGCTTGCGCATCGACCAGTCTGCGCTGACCGGAGAGTCGGCCGATGTCGGCAAGGAGGCCGCGTCCATGCTGTCTTCAGGCTCACTGGTCAGGCATGGCGAAGGCACGGCGGTAGTGATCCTGACCGGCAGCCGCACGTATTTCGGCCGCACCACGCAGCTGGTGCAAAGCGCGCATCCCAAGCTGCATATCGAAGCGGTGGTGAGCCGCCTTGTGCGCTGGATGTTCCTGATCGTCAGCCTGCTGTTGATCATGGTGTTGCTGCTGTCGCAGTTGCGCCACTTGCCGCTGCTGGATTTGCTGCCGCTCTTGCTGGTGCTGCTGATGAGCGCGGTGCCGGTGGCACTGCCGGTGATGTTCACCGTGAGCATGGCGATCGGTGCACGCGAACTGGCCAGGCGCGGCGTGCTGGTGACCCGCCTCAGCGCGATCGAGGATGCGGCGACGATGGATGTGCTGTGCACGGACAAGACCGGCACCATCACGCAGAACAGGCTGGCGCTGAGCAGCCTGTTTCCACTTGCACCTGCCGATGCAGCAACGGTGCTGCATGCCGCCGCGCTGGCATCACAGGCCTCCAACCAGGACCCGATCGATCTCGCCGTGCTCGACGCGGCACGCGAGCAGGATGTTATTGCGCATTATCCGCCGGCCACGCCAGTTGCCTTTACCCCGTTTGATGCCGCGTCTCGCCATACCGAAGCACTGGTGGAGATCGCAGGCAAGCAGATGCGCTATTTGAAGGGGGCCGTACACAGCCTGGCCGTGCTTTGCAAACTGGACGCGGTAACGATGGCTCAGCTGGAGGCGGAGATGCAGCGCAATGCCCGGCAAGGTTATCGCACGCTGGCAGTGGCCAGCGGCGATGCATCTGGCCCACTGCAGATGCTGGGGCTGCTCAGCTTCTCCGACCCGCCGCGCGCCGATGCCGCGCAGCTCATCGCAAAACTGCAACAGCTGGGCATACGCGTGAAGATGCTGACCGGTGATGCGCTGGCAGTCGCCAGCGAAGTGGCTAGACGGGTCGGTCTGGCCGACATCCGCCCGGTCGCCGAGTTGAAAGCAGGCATTGCAGACCACAGCCCTGCAACGATCCTGCAGGCGACCGGTGGATTTGCCGAAGTTTTTCCGGAAGACAAATATCTGGTGATGCAGCAACTGCAGGCGGCGGGGCATGTCAGCGGCATGACCGGCGATGGCGTGAATGATGCCCCGGCCTTGCGCCAGGCCGAAGTCGGCATCGCGGTGAGTAACGCCACCGATGTGGCGCGCGCAGCGGCCAGCGTGGTGCTGACCGATCCCGGGCTGACCAATATCGTGTCGCTGGTGGAACATGGTCGCGTCATCTACCAGCGCATCCTGACCTGGATCATCAACAAGATCAGCCGCACGATCCTCAAGGCCGGCTTCGTGTCGGTGGCCTTTGTCATCACCGGCAAATTCGTGGTGTCTGCATTTGCCATGCTGTTGCTGGTGTTCATGACCGATTTCGCGAAGATCTCGCTGTCCACCGACCAGGCACGCGCATCACAACAACCGGAAAGCTGGAACATCGGCGGGCATGTGATTGTTGCCGCGATACTGGGCATCGCAATGGTGCTGGAAGCGCTCGCCTTGCTGGCGCTTGAATGGCAGCCCCTGCATCTCGCTACCAATGATAACAATCTGTTTACATTAAGCTTTCTGACACTGCTGTTTATGGCGGCTTTTTCCATCCTGTCCGCACGGGAACGCGGGCATTTCTGGGCGTCGCGCCCAGGGCGGGTGTTGTCGCTGGCGTTGCTGGCGGATATCCTCATTGGAACCCTGCTGACCTATAGCGGGCTGCGTGACCTGCAGCCGCTGCCAACTGTACATCTGTTTTATGTGTTCTGCTATGCGATATTTGCGTGCCTGCTGGTGAATGACACGCTCAAGGTTTTCCTGCTGCGCAAACTGGCTGCCCGCGGCAGCTGACTGACATGGCCACTGCTTTCATCAAGGCAGCTGCCGGCCATGCTCAATCATTCCGCACTGACTGGGTGAATGGTTCTATCCTGATCTTCGCCACTTTCACCACGCGATCCTGGGTCTGGATGATTTCGATCGGATAGCCACTGATCTTGACACTGGTGCCCGCTTCCGGAATGTCCTGCAAATGATCGAGAATGATGCCGTTCAGGGTTTTTGCGCCATCCAGCGGAAAGTTCAGGTTGAGCTTGCGGTTGAGGTCGCGCAGCAGGGTGCCGCCCTCGACAAAGATGCTGCCATCCATCTGCCGCATGAACTTGCCGGTGCGCGAAGGCGATTCGGTGGTGAAATCGCCGACGATTTCTTCAAGGATGTTTTCCAGCGTCACCAGCCCGAGCAGGTCTCCATATTCATCCACCACCAGGCCCAGGCGCATGTTGCGCTGCTGGAACTGGTGCAGTTGCGTGAGCAGCGTGGTGTCGGATGGCGTGAAGTAGGCTTGCAGCAACAGCTCGCGCAGGTCGTCACTTTCAAATTTTTCACGCTGCAGCAAGCCCAGCGCACGCCGCACATGCAGGATGCCGATGATGTTGTCGAGCTCGTTTTCGTACACCGGCAGCAGGGTATGGTGGCAGGTTGCCAGCTGCTCGCGCAATACCGCGGGTGTTTCACCGATGTTCAATGCCTCGATCTGGTTGCGCGGAATCATCACGTCATTCACCGCAATGCGCTCGATATCGACCAGGTTCAGCAGCATCTTCTGGTGCTGGCTGGGCAGGAAATGCTCGCCCTCCAGCACCAGCATGCGCACTTCATCCAGGCTGACCTTCTGCTTGCTCTGGTCTGCCTGGATCTTGATGCGCAGCAGCCACAGCACGCCGCGCACGATGGCGGTGGCTATCGACACCACCGGATACACCAGCTTGTTGAGCGGCACCAGGATGTAGCTGGCAAACAGCGCGATGCGCTCCGGATGGCTGGCCGCAATGATCTTGGGCATGATTTCGCTGAACACCAGCAGGATGAGGGAGATGCCGACCGTCCCCGCCAGCAGTGACCAGTCATTGCTGCCGAACAGGCGCAACATGATCAGCCCGGTAAGCGATGCGGCGGCGGCATTCAGCAGGGTGTTGCCGAACAGGATGGACCCAAGCAGGCGGTCGGTGTGCTTGAGCAGTTTTGCCGTCAGCTTTGCGCTTTTGCTGCCTTTGCGCACCAGGTGATTGAGGCGGATGCGGTTGAGCGCCATCATGCCTGTTTCCGAAGCGGAGAAAAATGCGGAGAGTATCAGGATGACAACGAGGGCCAGCAGCAATGAGCCCAGCGATATATTGTCCAAAACGGGATGCCTGTTTTACGGGAAGCCTCAAGTATCGGATAGCACTATTGCACTGTCAAGGCAGCACAATCACAGGTTCTATTCAGGTCGGGCCCGGGCGGAAGAACGTGAGCCGGTTTTTACCCGCGGCTTTGGCGTGATACATGGCCTTGTCCGCATTGGCAATCAGTGTGGCCGCATCATTGCCATCGGCAGGGTAAACGGCGATGCCGATGCTGCAACCTATCACGTATTCCATGTCGCCAACCCGGATCGGCGTTTGCATTGCCGTGATGATCTTCAGCGCCAGTGCATGGGCATCACTCTCGCCCTGCAGATCATTCAGCAGCAGGATGAATTCATCCCCACCCATGCGTGCCAGTGTATCCACGGACCGCACCAGGCCACTCAAGCGGTCTGCAACCATTTGCAGGAGCGCATCCCCGCCTTCATGGCCGAGTGTGTCATTCACCTGTTTGAATCCATCGAGATCCATATAAAAAATTGCCAATTGGCGCTCATGCCGCTGCGCCTGGCGCATGGATTGTGCAATACGGTCTTTCAGCAGGACACGGTTCGGCAAACCCGTGAGATGATCGAAGTGCGCCATGCGCCAGATCGTTTCTTCAATCTGCTTGCTGACCGTGATATCGCGCGTCACGCCAACAATGCGCAGGGCTCTGCCTGCGGCATCACGAGACACCGCCTTGCCATGCCCCGCCACCCAGACCATGCTGCCGTTGTGCGCCCTGATGCGGTATTCAGCCCTGTACTCCTGCAGCCTGCCATCGATATGGGCGCGCAGGATGCCAAGCACCCTGTCGCGGTCTTCCGGACTCAGCAGCTTTTCCCAGTCATGCAGGAAATGCGGCCTGTCTCCGTCATCGGCGTAACCCAGTATGCCGCCCCACCCGTTGTCGAAATTCAGCCTGCCGGACATGACATCCAGGTCCCAGGTACCCTCGTTCGCCCCGGATAGCGCAAGCTTCATGCGCTCCTCGCTCTCCCTGAGTTTCATCGCGTTATCCCGGCTTGAGCTGGTAATGCGGCTGATGGCCCGCATCAGCAAATATCCAAGGAGCGAACATAACAGTATGAACGTGGATGCCACCCAGAAGATCAGCGCATGCGCATTCTCGGCCACTGCAGCCGGGCAGGCCGAATCTGCAGCGCTGAGATGGCCGTCTATATAGGCAGCCGCAAACAGCGCCATGATATCGACCAGCAGCACGCCAACTGCGATCAGGAGGTTGATGAACGGCTTTTCGTTTACAGCGGAATCCAATGCTTGCTCCAGCGAATATCCTGTCTTCCTACTCGTCGCAAGCCGTGCAGAAAACCGGCAAGGCTCCTTGCCGGCAAAAGCTGTCGATTTTGTACATGCTGGTGTTTAACAGGCGCTCCCGGTCAAGCCGGGAACAGGGTTGAAGTTTATTTGTTCAGGTTCGCGAGGTAAATCTGCTGGCAATCCGCCTTGGCAGTCTGCATCAGGCTGTCAGCCTGTGCCAGCGCCGAATCCGGGATGATGAATTTTTCATGATTTCCATTTTTTTCCTTCCTGGCTTTTTCCTGGTCAAGTTTTGCATTTTTCAGCTTGACCTGTTCTGCCACCACCTTGATGTATTTTTCCTTGTCCTGTTCGGCGACTTCCAGGCAATGCGTCAGGCTGGCCTGCAGCATTTGCCGGTATTTTTCCTCATCCTGGCTGCGACGTTTCATTTCGGCACGCGAGGTCTTGATGCTGTCATTGATGAACTGGCTGGTGATCAGCTCGATTTCATTCATGAAATCGAGCCGCAGCCACATCCAGCCTGCAATAAAGATGAAGATGGCTGCAGTGACGTATTTCACCGTGTTCCACGGAATGGAGATTTGGAACGACTGGCTGGAAGCAGACGGATGGCTGATTACGCGTTCATTGCCCTTCCTGCGCAGGTGTTCCGTGCGCGGATGGTTTGCATCTTCGATCGCCTGCTTGATACGTTCCATCTACATCCCCTTGCATCAGACCCGATGCTCGTTATCTGTTTTTGTTTTTTCGCCGGACCGCCCATAGCATCATGACGATCCCTGCTGCAACCATCGGCAGGCTCAGCCACTGCCCCATGCTGACGCCGAATGTCATCAGGCCGAATATGCCATCATCCGGTGTCCTGGCAAATTCGCCGATAAAGCGGAAAGCGCCATAACCGATCAGGAACAGGCCGGACACCGCCCCCATCGGCCGTGGCTTGCGCGAATACAGCCACAGGATGACGAACAGCGCCAGGCCTTCCATCGCAAACTCGTACAGCTGGGAGGGATGCCTGGGCACATTATCCACATTGGGGAAAACCATTCCCCACGGCAGGTCTGTCGGTTTCCCCCACAACTCGGCATTGATGAAGTTGCCGATACGTCCCGCGCCCAGCCCCAACGGTACCAGCGGCGCGATAAAGTCCATCAGTTCCAGCCACACGATCCTGCGCTGGCGCGCAAAGATCGCCATTGCCACCATTACGCCGATGAACCCGCCATGGAACGACATGCCGCCATTCCACACCGCAAAAATCTGCAAGGGTTCCGAGAAGTAATATCCCGGCTGGTAAAACAGCACCTCCCCCAGCCTGCCACCGATCACCACCCCCAGCACGCCGTAAAACAACAGGTCGTCCATCAGCGACTCAGGCCATCCCTCCCGGTTCAGCTTGCGCAGGCGGTATTTGCCCAGCCACAGGAACAGCACGAAGCCAACCAGGTACATCAGGCCGTACCAGTGCACTGCAAGCGGGCCTAGGTGTATGGCAACGGGGTCGATTTGCGGGTGTATCAGCATATGCGTAATTCTTTCAGTCTATGAAATTACAAATTACGCATCCTATAACCGATGCGTATCAAACCACAAGGCATGGAGCGATATAATGTACTTTTGTCTTATTGCTGCACTATTACAAACAGCCATGCTCAGTTATCGACACGCCTTTCATGCCGGCAACCATGCCGACGTGCTCAAGCACCTGGTGGAATCCAGGCTGCTCAAATACCTCACGCAGAAGGACAAGCCTTTCTGGTATATCGACACCCATGCCGGTGCAGGTTGCTATGCATTGAGTGAAGGCTATGCCACGCAGAATGGCGAATTTGAAAGCGGCATCGCCCGTTTGTGGGAAAGGCAGGACATGCCTGCCGCGCTGGCCGATTATGTGGAATTGGTCCGGCAGATCAATCCGGATGGCAAGCTGAAGCTATACCCAGGCTCACCCCTGCTGGCACTGGAACTGATACGGGAACAGGACAGGCTGCGCCTGTTCGAGCTGCATCCGGCTGATTTTGACTTGCTGCAGGATAATTTTGCTGCTTATGGCAGTCGGGTCGTCATGCAGAAATCCAATGGTTTCAGCGCCCTGAAATCCCTGCTTCCCCCGCCTCCCCGGCGTGCGCTTGTCCTGATCGATCCCCCCTATGAAGAGAAGATCGATTACCAGCGCGTGGTTGAAGGCTTGCAGGAAGGCCTGAAACGCTTTTCTACCGGCATTTTTGCGGTATGGTATCCGCAACTGCAACGGATTGAATCCCGTCAACTGCCGGAACAGTTGAAAAAGCTGCCGGTTAAAAGCTGGCTGCATGTCACACTCAGCGTACATGCCCCTTCAGCAGACGGCTACGGCATGCATGGCAGCGGCATGTTCATCATCAATCCTCCCTGGACTTTGCACGATGAACTGGATGAAGCCATGCCCTGGCTGCTCAATGTGCTGGGGCAGGATAATCATGCACGCTACAGGCTGGAACGCGGCGGAGACGCTGCAGATTGAATCTGGAAATAATATAATATATACATATAGATATAATCTTACAGCAAGCCATGCCGTGACCACTTCTTTCGCAAGAAATGGCCATATCAGCAGACGCCACCCCAATCCGGACGCGTTTTGCTAAAGTTCAATTCAACCCTGCCGACAATCAGGGTAATTGCTGAATCATCCGCCATCACCCTGATCCAATAAGGAATTCGATATGCAATCATTCTTTGCACCTGCCATCTATTTCATGAACCGCTTGAGGTTTCAAGCCAAGTTTGCATTTTCAGGGATCATTTTCGCTGTCGTGCTGGGTTTTTTTGCATGGCACTCCCTCACTGATCTGAACGCGCGCGTACGCCAGATCAGGGCGGAACAGGCCGGCAGCGCCTTCATCGGTGATCTCGTCACCTGGAACAAGGTGCTGATCGAGTTTCGCCGCATCGCTATCACCGCCGCTCCGGGCGATGAAAGCGTGAAGGACAGGCTCAAGCGCCAGATTGAAATCACCGACGAAACATTGCACAAGCTCGAAGCCGATTCCCGCAATTACGCCCGCCTGTTTGACACGGAAAAGGGCATCGCCGGCATCAGGGACGGCTGGAAGGAGCTGCAGAACAAGGTGTTGGCACTGCCTGTCGACAAGGATTTTGCACAAAAGGCATTCGCCGCACACGGCAAGGAATTTGACCGCCTCTATGCGTTCATCCATGACCTTGGCGACAGCGCAACCATCACTTTCGAGCCTGACCTGGACCTGTTCTATCTGGGCTTTCCTCTGGCCAACAACACGCCCAAGGTTGCGGGGATTACCGTGCGCATCTTTGCCTATCAAACCCTGAACATCGCCCGCGGCTCCCTGACGCCGCAGGACAAGGTATTTTATGAGGTCACCGAGGCCCGCCTCAAGGACGCATTTGGCGGCGTGGAGGCCATGCTGTCATCTTCAATGAAAACCGATGCCGGCATCAAGGAGCGCCTGGACAAGGTATTCGCCGAGGTCAAGGAAACAAGCGGCGCCCTGCTGTCCTTTACCCGGAAAAATTTCATTGGCGCAGACGGAATTTCTGCCAACCAGCAACAGGTAGATGAAGCCGCCAACAATGCCATCGCCTCGGCGTGGGCGCTGGTCGATGAAAACCGCAAGGTGTTTGAAGAAAGGCTGGCGGAGCGTGCCTCCTCCGTACGCCTGAAATTCTGGGGCATTGCCATTTTTGCGCTGGCCGGCTTCCTGGCCTGCATCTACCTGTTCATCGGGATGTACCTTTCCATTGCAAATGCCATCGACAAGCTCAACGAAAGCACTACACGCCTTGCGGATGGTGACTTCACTGCCCGGGTAAAACTTGACACCCTGGACGAGCTGTCTCTGGTGGCACTTCACTTCAACCAGATGGCAAGCTCGCTTTCCAGCCTGATTGACGAGGTCAAGTCTTCTGCACAGCAGGTGCTGGGTGCATCCGGAGAGCTGTCTCATGCTGCCGAGCAGATTTCAAAGGGTTCACAGGAACAGGCAACCGCAGCACAATCCACCGCGGCGGCAGTGGAAGAGGTTTCAGTCAGCATCAGCCTGGTGGCAGATAATGTTTCAGAGTCAGTCAAGGTTTCTGAGTCCGCTGCGACAACAGCCAGCACCGGCCAGCAGCGCATTCTTGAAACCGTATCCGGCATCAGATCAGTCGCCAGCGCATCGGAAAAGGTTGCCCAGGGCGTATCCGAACTGGGCGAACGCGCAAATGAAATCGGCCTTATCGTCAGCACCATCAAGGACATTGCCGACCAGACCAACCTGCTTGCGCTCAACGCCGCAATCGAGGCGGCCAGGGCCGGTGAATTCGGGCGCGGATTCGCGGTGGTGGCGGACGAGGTGCGAAAGCTGGCTGAAAATACGCGACGCGCAACCGAGAACATTGCAAACATGATCGGCAAGATGCAGGATGGGGTGCAGGTTTCCATTACGCAGACGGTAGATAGCCGTGATCGCATGCTTGAGGCCGTGAGCATTACCGAAGCTGCAGCGAGCCTGCTTGACGAGATCATGCGCGGAACCTCAACTTCCCTGGATCGCATACGCGAAATTTCAAATGCTTCCAGCGAACAGGCGGTTGCCAGCCAGGACATTGCCCGCCACATCGAAGAGATTGCGCAGATGGCCGAACGCAACGAACAGTCCGTCAAGGAAGTTTCCGCATCCTCCCTGCAATTGCGCACGCTATCCGAAACCCTCAACCGGAGTGTTGCTTCGTTCAAACTCTGACCGGGTCCCTGCAACCACATCTGGGGTGACGATTGTCCCAGACCCGGGCAGTGAGGTAGCCTTGCATTCGGCTGCGCGCATATAATCTTCCATCCACAACCCACTCGAGCAGGAAACCACTTTCCGCATGGACGCATCCCGCAATTCAAGGCCCGCCTGGCGGGATACCCTGTATCGCATCATCTTTGAGGCTGACACCCCCGCCGGAAAGGCCTTCGACATCCTGCTGGTGATCTGCATCATCACCAGTGTCCTGATCATCATGCTCGACAGCGTGGCTTCGATACACCAGCAATGGAAGGATCTTTTCTTTGTGCTCGAGTGGCTGTTTACCCTGATCTTCACGATCGAATATATTGCACGCATCGTCTCGGTCAAAAAGCCCAGCGCTTACATCTTCAGCTTTCTTGGCATGGTGGATTTGCTGTCCACGCTGCCGAGCTATATCGTACTGTTCCTCGACCTGCCCGCTTATGCCATCTCCCTGAGGCTGCTGCGGCTGTTGCGCATTTTCAGGATTCTCAAACTGGCGTATTACCTTGAAGAAAGCGCCATCATGGCCAACGCCCTTGCCGCTAGCCGCCGCAAGCTTCTGGTCTTCCTGCTGGCCATCCTGATGCTGGTCATGATCCTGGGAACGCTGATGTTTGCCGTCGAGGGGCCGGAGCACGGATACAGCAGCATACCCGTTTCCATATACTGGGCGATCGTGACCATGACCACGGTCGGCTATGGCGACATCGCCCCGCATACACCACTGGGCCAGTTCATCGCTTCGGTCGTGATGATACTGGGCTATGCAATCATTGCCGTGCCGACCGGCATAGTTTCAGTTGAAATGGCACGCAGCCAGGCAAAACAGAACGTCGTCATTGCCTGCCCGCGCTGCATGCTCGAAGGTCACGCGGTGGATGCCCGTTATTGCAGGCGCTGCGGTGAACGCCTGCTGCCGCACGATGACATCCTGCCTTCCTGAGCATCCCGTTTTGATGCTGCCCCAGGATAAATGCCCCAGGGTAAAACTGCCCTGGCATCCATCTTCACGCAATCTTGATATTTCATGCAGGAACTTCAACCGCGCTATGATTCCGGGTTCATCCGGCTTGCAGCAATGCCGGATGCTGCGCAACAGATGTCCTCCATCAATCACTCAAGGAGCATAAAGCATGAAACTTTTGTGGATTATTGCCAGTACCCTCTGCATCACCCTTGCCGCCCATGCTGCAGGCCTGAAAACCGTGGCCAGCAAACATCGGA
>JAJXUI010000031.1 GCA_021782995.1 Pseudomonadota bacterium
TTCAGAATCTGCTGCGATGCAATTCATTGCACCTTACGCAGGCTGCACCATGGGCGAATACTTCCGCGACCGTGGTGAAGACGCGCTGATCGTTTACGACGACCTCACCAAGCAAGCCTGGGCCTACCGTCAGATTTCCCTGCTGCTGCGCCGTCCGCCAGGACGTGAAGCCTATCCTGGCGACGTGTTCTACCTGCACTCCCGTCTGCTCGAGCGTGCAGCGCGTGTTAACGCCGAATACGTAGAAGAGTTCACCAAAGGTGCAGTAAAAGGCAAGACAGGTTCCCTGACAGCCCTGCCCGTGATTGAAACCGCAGCAGGTGACGTTTCCGCATTCGTGCCGACCAACGTGATCTCGATTACCGACGGCCAGATCTTCCTGGACGTTGACCTGTTCAACTCCGGTATCCGTCCTGCGATCAACGCCGGTATCTCCGTATCCCGCGTGGGTGGTGCAGCGCAAACCAAGGTGATCAAAAAGCTGGGTGGCGGTGTGCGTCTGGCATTGGCTCAGTATCGTGAACTGGCAGCGTTTGCCGCTTTCGCATCCGATCTGGACGAAGTGACACGCAAGCAGCTGGAGCGCGGCAAGCTGGTTACAGAACTGATGAAGCAGCTGCAGTTTGCACCTATGTCAGTGGCAGAAATGGCCGTGACATTGTTCTCCGTAAACAAAGGTTACTTTGACGACGTAGAAGTCAAGAAAGCGCTGGCGTTCGAATCTGCACTGCAGGCTTACCTGAAGTCCAAGCACAAAGATATCCTGGATGCGATCAACACCAGCAAGGATCTGAGTGCAGACAACGAGAAAGCGCTGTCTTCTGCAATCGAGGCTTTCAAAGCATCTGCAGCTTACTAAGCGGGGTTTATTATGCCCGGAAGCAAAGAGATACGCGGTAAGATCAAGAGTGTAGAAAATACACGCAAGATTACACGTGCCATGGAAATGGTGGCGGCTGCCAAAATGCGCAAGTCACAACAGCGCATGCGTGCAGCCCGCCCCTATGCTGAAAAAATCCGTCAGGTTGCGGCCCATCTGGCCCGTGCCAATTCGGAATACAAGCATCCATTCCTGGTCAAGCGTGAATCTGTCAAGAATGTTGGCATCATTGTGGTGACATCGGATAAAGGTTTGTGTGGTGCATTGAACACGAACGTACTGCGTCTGAGTGTCAATCGCATGAAGGAAATGGAAACAAGCAATACTGGTATCCAGATTACTGCAATCGGAAACAAGGGTTTTACCTTCATGAACCGTATCGGGGCGAAGATTTCTTCACACCTGGTTGGCTTGGGCGATACGCCCCATGTAGAAAACCTGATTGGTTCCGTAAAGGTAATGCTGGATGCTTATATCGCGGGTGAAGTAGATGCCATTTACCTGAGTTACAACCATTTCGTGAATACGATGAAGCAGGAGCCTGTATTTGAGCAACTGCTGCCATTGTCTGCAGACAAGCTGGCTGAAGAACAGTCAAATTCATGGGATTACATATACGAACCCGAAGCACAGTCAGTCATAGACCAGTTGCTGCTCAGATATGTGGAATCCGTGATTTATACTGCTGTCACTGAAAACCAGGCCTGTGAACAAAGTGCACGTATGGTCGCAATGAAAGCCGCATCCGATAATGCGAAAGCCGTTATTGCAGAGCTGAAGCTGGTTTACAACAAGGCACGTCAGGCAGCGATTACGAAAGAGATTTCAGAAATCGTAGCGGGTGCTGCAGCGGTAAGTTAATGCAGCGATGGTCGCTTGAAAGACAGAATTAAACTATAGAGTGGGGAATCCTAAAATGAGTCTTGGCAAGATTGTTCAGTGTATCGGTGCGGTGGTGGACGTTGAGTTCCCTCGTGACCAGATGCCTAAAGTATATGAAGCCCTGAAAGTGAAGGTTGATGCATCTTCTGTTGCAGAAAAAGACCTGACACTGGAAGTGCAGCAACAAATTGGTGATGGCGTAGTTCGTACCATTGCCATGGGTTCATCCGACGGCCTGCGCCGCGGCATGGAAGTGGAAAGCACCGGCAAGGAAATTTCCGTACCGGTAGGCGAGGCTACATTGGGCCGCATCATGGACGTGCTGGGCCGCCCGATTGACGGCGCCGGCGAAGTGAAGAGCGATGAGCATCGTTCCATTCACCAGGCAGCTCCGAAGTTTGACGAACTGTCTCCTTCCACAGACCTGCTGGAAACAGGCATCAAGGTGATTGATCTGGTATGCCCGTTTGCGAAGGGTGGTAAGGTTGGTCTGTTCGGTGGTGCGGGTGTGGGCAAGACCGTTAATATGATGGAACTGATCAATAACATCGCGAAACAGCACTCCGGACTGTCCGTATTTGCTGGTGTAGGTGAACGTACCCGTGAAGGTAACGACTTCTACCACGAAATGAAGGACTCCAACGTTCTGGACAAGGTTGCGATGGTGTTCGGTCAGATGAACGAGCCGCCTGGTAACCGTCTGCGCGTTGCGCTGTCAGGTCTGACCATGGCGGAAAAATTCCGTGATGAAGGCCGTGACATCCTGTTCTTCGTAGACAATATCTACCGTTACACACTGGCCGGTACTGAAGTATCCGCGTTGCTGGGTCGTATGCCATCTGCGGTGGGTTACCAGCCTACACTGGCTGAAGAAATGGGCCGCCTGCAGGAGCGTATTGCTTCTACCAAAGTTGGCTCCATTACTTCCATCCAGGCGGTTTACGTTCCTGCGGACGACTTGACTGACCCGTCTCCAGCGACAACCTTCCTGCACCTGGACTCTACCGTTGTTCTGTCTCGTGACATCGCATCGCTCGGCATCTATCCAGCGGTTGATCCACTGGACTCAACATCCCGCCAGCTTGATCCGCTGGTTGTGGGCGAAGAGCATTACTCAGTTGCACGTGGCGTACAGCAAACGCTGCAGCGCTACAAGGAACTGCGTGACATTATCGCGATTCTGGGGATGGACGAACTGGCTCCTGAAGACAAGCTGACCGTGGCGCGTGCACGTAAGATCCAGCGTTTCCTGTCCCAGCCATTCCACGTTGCCGAAGTGTTTACCGGCAGCCCCGGCAAGTATGTCACCCTGAAAGAAACCATCCGTGGTTTCAAGGGCATCATCAGTGGTGAATACGATCATCTGCCAGAGCAAGCGTTCTACATGGTTGGCGGCATTGATGAAGCCGTTGCCAAGGCAGCAACCCTGTAAAGGAAGATAAGTTATGGCCATGACAATTCAAGTTGATGTTGTCAGTGCTGAAGAGTCGATCTTTTCCGGTTTGGCCGAGCTCGTTATCGCGCCGGGCGAATCGGGAGAACTGGGTATCTATCCGCGTCACACTCCGTTGTTGACCAAGATCAAACCGGGTTCAGTCCGTCTCAAACTTCCAGATCATACTGAAGAAACACTGATTTACGTTTCTGGCGGCATGCTGGAAGTACAGCCTGATGTGGTAACCATCCTGGCCGACACGGCAATTCGTGGTGGCGACCTGGATGAAGCCCGAGCTCTGGAAGCCAAACGCGCAGCGGAAGAAGCGATGAAGAATCGCACTTCCGATATTGATTATGCAGCCGCGCAGGCCGAATTGGCTGAAGCAATTGCACAGTTGGCAGCAATCCAGAAACTGCGTCACAAGCATCCGCACTAATTATGTGACGGTAGCGACAAAGAAAACGGCTTCGGCCGTTTTTTTTGTTTATACTTCCTGAGTTCTCAATCAAATCCAATCATATATGCTGAATGTAATCATTCTTGCTGCGGGCAAGGGTACCCGTATGCATTCTGATATTCCCAAGGTATTGCATGCATTGGCAGGCAAACCCATGTTGCAACATGTGATGGATACTGCACTGCAACTGGATGCCAGCAATTTCTGCGTGGTGTATGGTCATGGCGGTGAGGCGGTACCACAGGCGATGGGGCAGTATCAGGCTAATTTTGTGCTGCAGGAGCCTCAGTTGGGTACAGGGCATGCAGTCCAGCAGGCAGCACCCAAGCTGCAGGATGGCACGATGAGTCTGGTGTTATACGGTGATGTGCCGTTGATCCAGCCAGCCACACTGAAAAAGTTGTTGCAGCACAGGGATCATCTCAACCTGCTGACATTACATATGGATAATCCCACTGGTTATGGTCGCATCATTCGTGATGCGCAACAGAATGTCACCAGTATCGTAGAAGAAAAAGATGCATCCGCCGAACAGAAATCAGTTCGCGAAGTGAATACCGGCATCTTGTCAGCGCCTACTCATCTGTTGAAAAAATGGTTGGCCAACCTCAAAAACAATAACGCCCAAGGTGAGTACTACCTGACAGATATCGTCGCAATGGCCGTGTCTGAAGGTATAAAAGTAAGTACTTCGCAACCCGACCATGGGTGGGAGGTGATGGGAGTCAATAGCAAGGTGCAACTCGCTGAATTGGAACGCATCTGGCAAGGTGAGCAGGCACTCAGGATCATGCAGCAGGGGGTCACCCTGGCAGATCCAGCGCGGATAGATATACGAGGCAAACTGGTATGTGGGCGCGATGTGGAAATCGATGTCGGTTGCATATTTGACGGTGAAGTGCATCTGGGAAATCGCGTGAAAGTAGGCGCCTACAGCGTAATCAAATCCAGCAAGATTGAAGCGGGCACGCACATTGCACCCTTTAGTCATATTGAATCCAGCGAAGTAGGCAGCGACAATCGCATTGGTCCTTTCTCGCGTTTAAGGCCTGGTGCTAAGCTGCATGCTGAAGTGCATATCGGCAATTTTGTTGAAGTAAAAAATAGCGAGATAGCGGCAGGCAGCAAGGCAAACCATCTGTCCTATGTGGGTGATTCATCTGTAGGCAGCAAGGTAAATATTGGTGCAGGCACCATTACTGCGAATTACGATGGGGTAAACAAACACCGTACTGAAATTGGTGATGGAGCCTCCATTGGTTCGAATTGCGTACTGGTCGCACCAGTAACGATTGGTAAAGAGGCAACGATAGGTGCAGGTTCGGTAATCACGGTGCAAGCGCCAGCAGGGGAATTGACTGTTGCCAGGAACAAGCCGGTTACGATACCGGGGTGGAAGCGACCGGTGAAACAACATAAATAGTATCTATATGATTATGTAGAATTATTTATTTCGGAAAGTTAGGGAAACGAATACATGTGTGGAATTGTCGGTGCAGTTGCAAAACGGAACGTGGTACCCATCCTGCTACAGGGATTACAGCGGCTGGAATATCGCGGATACGATTCGGCCGGTCTGGTGGTCGTTAATGAGGGTAAATTGCAACGCGCCCGCAGCACAGGCAGGGTCTCAGAACTGACGCAGAAGAGCAGTACAACGTTGGGTGAACTGGGCATCGCCCACACCCGCTGGGCCACGCACGGCGTCCCCAGCGAAAGAAATGCACATCCACATCTCAGCAGCGAGCAGATCGCCGTGGTGCATAACGGCATCATCGAAAATTATGAAGAGTTGAAACAAAAGCTTTCCGGACAAGGGTACGCATTTACTTCAGATACCGATACCGAAGTGATCGCGCACCTGATTCATAGCCATTACAAGCAAGGAAAAAGCCTGCTGGAAGCAACACAGGCAGCCCTGGCGGAATTGGTGGGCGCTTATGCCATCGGTGTGATTGCAGCTGACAATGCGCACCAGTTTATCGCTGCACGAAAAGGCAGCCCCTTGCTGCTCGGCGTGGGTGACAAGGAAAATTTTGTAGCTTCTGATATGTCTGCTTTGCTGGCAGTTACACGTAATGTGGTCTACCTGGAAGAAGGCGATGTTGTCGAAATCAATCTCGACTCCTATCGCATCTTTGATGCTAAAGGCAATTTGGTAAATCGTCCGCTGATGGTCAGCGAGCTTTCCAATGACAGTGTGGAGCTGGGTGCATACCGCCACTACATGCTGAAGGAAATCTACGAACAGCCACAGGCGCTTGCAAACACGCTGGAGGCCGTGTGTAACAGCAAGTCGTTGGTTCCCGGTCTGTTTGGTGCTGAAGCCAATGAAGCATTCCAGCTGATCGACCGCGTGCTGATTCTTGCCTGCGGCACCAGCCATAATGCAGGCATGGTGGCACGCTACTGGCTGGAAGAAATTGCCGGTATACCGTGCATCGTGGAAATCGCCAGTGAATATCGATATCGCACCAGCGTTGCCGATCCGAAAACATTGGTGGTAACTATTTCGCAGTCCGGTGAAACTGCAGACACATTGGCCGCATTGAATCATGCCAAATCACTGGGACAACAACATACCCTGGCGATCTGCAATGTGCCGGAAAGCGCAATCATCCGTCAGTCCAAATTGAGGTTCCTGACCCGTGCAGGTCCGGAAATCGGAGTAGCTTCCACCAAGGCCTTCACCACCCAGCTGGCAGGGCTGTTTCTGTTGACACTGGTTCTGGCAAAAATGCGTGGCAGACTGAATGGAGAACAGGAACAGAAATTCTTGCACGAACTGCGCCATTTACCCAGCGCATTGCAGGCGGTTTTGAACCTTGCACCAGATATCGAAAAACTGGCAGAGCAGTTCGTGAATAAGCATCATGCATTATTCCTGGGAAGAGGATTGCATTACCCGATTGCGCAGGAAGGTGCGTTGAAACTGAAGGAAATCTCCTATATCCACGCAGAGGCTTACCCGGCCGGTGAATTGAAACATGGTCCATTGGCATTAGTGGACAAGGAGATGCCGGTGATTGCAGTTGCACCCAATGACACTTTGCTGGAAAAGCTCAAGTCCAACCTGCAGGAAGTCCGTGCGCGGGGTGGGGAGCTGTATGTATTTGCCGACGCCAATACCAAAATAGCCTCTTCAGAAGGTGTGCATGTCATGCAAATGCCAGAACACGCCGGCTTTTTAAGCCCTATTCTGCATACCATCCCTTTACAACTGCTGGCATATTACGTTGCACTGCAAAAGGGAACAGATGTGGACAAACCCAGAAACTTGGCCAAATCTGTAACAGTGGAGTAAGCATCAGAAATGAGGATGGTATCTGGATATGCGGAGAAAGCTAAACTTTCACTTGCATAGTTGAAGATACTGACTTCAAGGAAAATCCAGATTGCAAACCGTCTCGGTAATCAATCTGGTTAAAACTTGCATGCGGATAGACAGGAAGGATGATCTGCCGGATACTGTATCCACATTCCCTTAAGAAAAGTTAAAGTTAATTCGTCAAAAACCGATAAAACAATCGGTTTGGTATCCAGATCTTGGTGCCAGCTTCTGATAACGGGGAATGTAAACCAGATGGCGGTCATCGCGGTATTCAATCAAAAAGGGGGCGTCGGCAAGACTACCACGACGCTCAACGTGACAGCAGTGCTGGCCAAGGCCAAGCGCACACCTATTGCAATCGACATGGATCCGCAAGGTCACCTCACCTTGGCCTGCGGCCTGAAAAACAACCCGGAAGCCGCAGAACAGAATATTGCGTCATTCTTTGAAAGAAAGACTCCATTGGCCAACCTGTTGCGGGATACACCCGCAGGTTGGCAAATAATCGCTTCTTCCCCCGAGCTGGCCAAAATCGATGCCACCTATGGCGCTGATCCCAAGGCAGGTATTTTGCTGAAAGCAGGGCTGCAGGAAGAGCTGGCATTGACGGGAGCACCTATCCTGATTGATTGCTGTCCGATGATGGGGGTGCTGACACTGAATGCTTTGCTGGCTTGCGATCGTGTGCTGATTCCGGTTTCGGCGGATTACCTGTCCATGCAGGGTGTGCATCGCCTGGATTCAGCATTGAATGTGCTGGAAAAAAAGCTCAATCGAAAATTCGAGCGCCGTGTTGTAGTAACTCGATTTGATTCGCGGCGTAAGCTGGCCTATGAAATTTTCGATAAAGTCAAAGATCGCTACGGCGATCTGGTATGTAATACACGTATTGGTGAAAATGTTTCACTCGCCGCCAGCCCGATGCATGGACTCGATGTGTTTGCCTTTGGCCCCAATAGTCCGGGTGCAAAAGACTATATGGCGCTGACCATGGAACTGATGAAGAGTGGATTTTTTGACCCTGTAAGTCAGGGAGAAAATTCAACTTCTGGAAATTAATATAATCAAATCAAATGGATGCTGAATTCATTAATCCGGTTGTGGCTGCTGTAAAAAATGTACTGGCGATGATGGCACGCATCCAGCTCGACGCGGGAAGCCCTGAACGCAAAGGGCGCGAAGAAACCGTATCGGGCAAGAACATCACCGGATTAATGAGCATGACCGGAAAAAAGGAAATCATGCCTTCTGTCGGCAAACGCATTGCGGCTTCAATGGCGATTACCTTTACCGAACCTGCCATCATCCATATTGCACGCAACATGATGCCAGTGCCGCCGACCAGTGTAGATGGCGTGGTGATCGACCTGACGGGTGAAATTGCAAACATGGTGCTGGGCAGCGCCAAGCAGGAGCTGGAAAGTGCAGGGTATGTTTTCCAGCTGTCGTTGCCAACCATTATCGTCGGCAGCGACTACTTGATTGCACATAAGGTCAAAGCACCCATCATCAAGGTGCCATTCAAAATGGCGGAAGGCAACTTCCAGATTGAAGTCGGCTACGAAGAAATCTGAGCCGATACATCAAAATCAGCGGGTTAGCGCTTTCAGCGTATCGATGACTTCCTGGCTGTCCCAGTGTATCGCCGCATTCACGCCATATACAATCTTGCCGTCTTTGCCGATGACAAAGGTTGATGGGAAACCGATCACATTCCAGCTTTGCGCAGTTTTGCCGGCCGGATCCACCAGCACAGGAAACTCCACATTTACCTTTTTCATGAAATCAATAATCTGTTTGGGCGTGTCGGCATAATTGACCGATATCAGCTCAAAAGGTTGATCCTTCATCGCTGCACGCAAACGGTTCAACGAAGGAATCTCCTCCACGCAGGGTGGACACCAGGTTGCCCAGAAATTCACCACCGTGATTTTGCCGCTGTATTCATTCAGGTGAAACAGCTTGCCATGTGCATCAGCAAGTTTGATCGCCTGAGGTTGAGGATTGCCAGCAAAGGGTTTCAGCTTGATATCGAGGCGTGCCTCAGAAACCTGGCTGGGTTGTTGATATTTTGCAGCAACCACCTTGATCGGCAAGGTATCAAAATAATCAAAAAGCTTGGCTGTGATCGCGGGTAACTCGCGCACCATACGCAGGGTTTCAGGCGCATTTTCATCGTGGTAGAAAATACTGGTGACGCCCTGCAGGGTCTGATGGAACACATTGGGATTGTTAGTAGAAAGTCGCTTGACCAGGGAAGCAAAATGTTCGGCTGAACCATGCAGCCCCCCTTGATAGATCATCATTGGTATGCTGGTCTGGTCCACAATATCAAGATATTCAGGATCCTTTCCCAGTTCGGGCAAGCCGGTGACCAGGTCAGGCGAAAACAGCACCGCACCGGAGAGCTTGCCAAAATGCTTATCCCGCTGCTGCCAGATCGTTGCACCTCGCAACACAGGAATTGCCACATAACCCTGTGCATACAGGATCACGCGTTTACCAGTACGTTGATGTGCGGCATCTATCAAATCAGCGACATAACCCGCATCCAGGTTGCGCATGAAATTGCTGCTGGATGTCTGCATCAAGGCTTCAGCAAAATCGATCTGCCAGACTTCCATGCCCTTGGCAGCGAGATTTTCTGCCATTCTGATAGCACGATCATGCCAGCTGTAACCAACCCAGATAACCAGATCTTTACCCGAGGCGGGATATTGGTATACCGATACATCATTGCCATCGTGGAGATGGACAGACACTTCAGTTGAGGGCATCTTCAGCTTGTTTTCCTCCTCGGCAAATGCCTGAGAAAGAAATAAAGCCATCACAGAAAAAACAGCCAGGATAAATTTGATCATGATGCAAAAGCCAAGACGTAAAAGTGAATTATATAAGGTGAGCGCAACTTCTGACCCTGGAATGGTGAAAAGGTTTAACTGGCCAAATAATGTACAACAAGGGTAGCATGGCAGCGAGCAAACATGAAAAATGGATAAATATTTATATAATATATTCAATATATTAGCAATATTCGCCACACTGAAACTGTAAACAGAAAAATCACACCACCAAGGAGAATCAACATGAAAACCCTGCTCACAAGCTTGATGCTGACAGTCAGCTTGCCTGTACTGGCCGGCCAGCCTGATTTATTGTCGGTTAAACAGATCGGACTGGAGTTGGCGCGCGATATTGCCATGGCAGCTGTGGAAGATTGCCGCAAACAAGGCTATAACGTCTCTGCCGTGGTGCTGGACCGTGCCGGCAATGTGCAGGTTGCCCTGCGCGATACCTTGGCTGCGCGCCACACTTTGGAAATTGCCGAGCGCAAGGCCGGCATGGCGGTGATGTCCGGCTCCGATACCGGCGAATTCCGCGATGCCCGTGCAGACATCCGTCCGGAGCTTAACCATATCGATGGCCTCATCGTCATGGAAGGCGGCATCCCGATCCAGGCTGGTGGCAGCATGATCGGGGCGATAGGCGTGTCAGGCGCGCCGGGTGGCGATAAGGACAGACTGTGTGCCGCAGCAGCGCTGAAGAAGGTGGAGGAGCGGCTGGAGTTTGCGCAGTAAAATTATTGAAACAGGGCAGGTTTACTCAGAAAATCGAGTCTGACCCTATTTATTTCCCTATTTATTTTGCAGAAAATCGAGTCTGACCCTATTTATTTGGGAATAAGGAGCACCTGATGAAGTGGTTCATATTACTGGGCTTGGCGGGCGCACTGGTGATGGCTCTTTTTCACCTGACGCTGGCTGGTGATTTGCCTGTGGCTGGTCAAGCTGCACCCGATTTCAGTCTGAAGGACCAGGAAGGCAAGCTGCATAACTTGGCAGAGTTCAAGGGCAAGTGGCTGGTGCTGTATTTTTATCCCAAGGATGATACACCTGGGTGTACACAGGAAGCCTGCACCTTTCGTGATGACCTACACCAGTTGACGGCATTGGGAGCCGAGGTGGCAGGCGTAAGCCTTGACGACACCAGCAGTCATGAGGCTTTTGCCAAAAAATATCACTTGCCCTTTCCGTTGCTTGCCGACAGGCAGGGCGAGGTAACATCACGTTACGGGGCACTCATGAATATGGGGTTGATCAAGATTGCCAGGCGTTATACCTTTTTGATCAATCCCGAAGGCAGAATCGCAAAAGTATATATCAAGGTGGAAACCACACATCATTCCCGCGAAATCATCGAGGATTTAAAAGGGTTACAATACCAGAAACAATAACATCACATAAAAATCAAAAAAATAGAAAAAATAGGGTCAGACTCGATTTTCCATTAGTATTAATTCAATATAATCAATATATTGAATATCATCAATCCAAATAATTCAGATCAGAACCAGTACACCCGCAATTAACGCAGAAAGCAGCAGGCTAAGTGAGAACCAGGCAAGAGTACGGTCGTGAAGCAAGCGGCGCAGGAAGCCGGGCGGGTGGGGAGGGCGTGAAAGCCGTTTTACATCACGCGGGGCGGGGTTGATCAGGCGGGCAAGTGCAGCATCGGAATCAAAACGTTTTGCCAGCACCAGTTTATTACTGGTCTCCACATCCGCAGCGATACGGCGCAAATTGAATGAGCCGGTATCGGAGGGTGGCGGCATCACCATGGTTTTTTCGGATGTGGTTGCACCCGCAGGCTCCAGCACCATAGTGCTGCCTTCATTGAAGACGGGTGTAGAAGCGGTCACGGCAGAGAGTTCCTGCAGGCAATGACGCAGGTCGTTCACCATCTCCCAGGCATTGGGGTAGCGCTCATCGGGCTTTTTGGCGATGGCGCGTTTCACCACCAGATCGAGCAGTTGGGTGACTTCCGGGCGGATGCGGCTGGGCGGGGGCGGATCAAACGTGGCCACATTGTGCAGCACATGGGTGAGGCTATCGCCGGTAAACAGCTTGGCACCGGTGAGCATTTCATACAGCACGATGCCGAGCGAGAAAATATCAGTGCGGTGGTCAATCGCCAAACCGGCGCCCTGTTCGGGTGACATGTATTTCGGCGTGCCAAGGCGGGTGCCGAGCTGGGTTTTCAGTTCGGAAGATTTCATCCGAGCAATGCCGAAATCCATGATCTTCACGCGTCCGCGCGGTAGCAATACGATGTTGCCGGGTTTGATGTCGCGATGAATCACGCCGTTGTCATGCGCATAGGCGAGGCCTTCGGCGACCTGTTCGGCAATCGATACGGCTTCGGCGATGGGCAGTGAGCCCTTGGCAATGCGCTCGGCAAGTTCGGTGCCATTCAGCAGCTCCATCGCCATGTAGGCGAGGGTGCCTTCTTCGCCAAAGTCGTAAATGGTGATCAGCGCGGGGTGGTTCAGGCGACCGGCGGCCTTGGCTTCCTGGAAGAAACGGGAGTGATATTCCTCGCGTTCCTGCGCATCCTCATCCAGTACGATGGTTTTCAGCGCGACGGTGCGATCCAGAACGGGATCGTGCGCTTTGTATACCACGCCCATCGCGCCACGGCCGAGTTCAGACTGGATCTGGTATCGGCCCAGTTGTTTGAGTTTATCGTTTGCCATGAAGTGTCCGGGTAACGCGTTCAATCACGATGGTATCAGATGCCGGTGGGGCGAAATATTGTGCAAGAGGTCTGGGGCGGTCTTCAATGCTGTAACGCACACCTGCCGATGCAGCCATCAGCAACAGGAATACAGACACGGCAATGATTGTGAACAATTTGCTGCGTTTGGCGGGTGCCTTGCGATCCAGCGTATAAACCTGATAGGTGCGCAGACCGGCATCGCTGAAATTGGCGGTTTGCACCAGCGAGAATTCGGCACCGGGTTTTGCCCTGGCCAGTGCAGTGCGGAAATTCTGCGAGGCAATCAGTCCGGTTTCATTGGCGGCAGCGGCCATGACCGAGGCGGTTGCCACGCCGTCTCCCGCCAGCGCGTGGTCTTCAGTTGCGCTTTCGGCGTTGCCGTTCTTGATGACTTCAACCGGGCCGTGATCAATACCAATGCTCAGGTTAAGGCCGGATTGCTTTGCATAAAGCGCACGTTCGGAAAAGGATAATGCTGCCACCGGATTATTCAGGAAAGCGACGGAAGCACTGCCATGTCCGCCCAGCACCACCCGGGATTGTTCAGGAATGTCAGGAAGCAGCAGCGCCAGTAAGGTGTCCAGTTGTGCGCGCAACCTGGCTTGTTCAGCTACGGGACGGCGCGCATAGTCCTGCATGCGCAGCATCACAACGCTGCATTGGGCGGGTAAATTGAAGGATTCAGACATGTATCGACTGGGGATGCCGGAAGATTGGAATCGTTATGCGCGCATTGTAATCAAACTATATCGGGAAGGCTTAACCATTCGTCGGCCTTGAACGACTCAAGGCAGCGTCAAGGCCAGACGGAAACCGTAGCTCCAGTCACGATAGTTTTCCGAAAACTTGAAACGCGTCGTTGCCCGGGCATATTTGGACTTCTTGCCCCAGGAACCTCCACGCAACACGCGCATGCTGCCTCCCATCCAGGCAGCGCCGTCCGCAGGGGCACCCGCATAATTGTCATGCCAGGTATCTTCAACCCATTCCCAGACATTGCCGCTCATGTCATACAGGCCAAAGGCATTTGGGTTCTTCTTGGCGACTTCGTAAGTGGAGTTGAAAAGGAATGAGTCACTGGTGGAGCTGGTCCAGGCGACTTTTTCATCCTTGTTGCTCCCGCAATAATCCTCTTCAGCCCCTGCGTGGCAGGCATATTCCCATTCAGCTTCTGTTGGCAAGCGATACTGCTTGCCCGTTTTCTCATTAAGTTTTTTCAGGAAAACCTGTACATCATCCCAGCTGACCTGCTCGACCGGGCAGTTATCGCCGCAATCGGCAAAATAACTGGGATTATTGCCCATGATGCTTTGCCACTGTTTTTGTGTCACCTCGGTTTTGCCTATGGCAAATTTGTGAGCAAGCGTGACGGAGTGTGCAGGTTTTGCTTCCGGATCAGCATCATCTGAACCCATCGTAAAACTGCCGGCAGGAAGTTCAACCATCTCCGGGCAATCCGGGCAATCCTTGAATGATTTGCCTGCCACAGGCTCAGCAACACTTTCCCATTGGTAGATTTTGTCCTGTGCAGCGCGCGCATCCGGGGAGTCCGGCGCCAGCAGCTTGAAGCGGTTCATTTCTACAAGCGCGTCGCGGAACTTGCGCATTTCGCCCAAAGTTAGTGCGAGACTGTAATGGCCTTCGGCCCACCATGGCACCAGCTTCAAGGCTTTGCCATATAGCTCAACCGCCTGCGCATAACGTTTATCCTGCACTGCAAACTCGGCCTGAACCTTGAATTTTCTCGCTTCTTCGGGGAATTCGGGTTTGGGATTGGCAGCCTGGTATTGTTTTACAACTTCCAGAAAAGGATCGGATGATGTGTCATCAGCATATACCGACAATGAAAACAGGAAGACAGAAGCGGACAGCCAGAAACGAAGGGTAAACAAAACAGTATCCTCGGAAAATTTATAACAAATTGATTATATTATATTTATTGGAAATGAATGCAATTCAAACGGTTTTCAGCCATCAGTATACCAACTGGCTGGCAAATTCATTCAGCCTGAAAGGCAGGGCGTCCATGCTGTCGTCATTTGTTACAAGGGAAAGCGCCGCTTGATATTATTATCTAACTGATTTATTGATATTTAATACAATCAAATCACCTGCAGAAAGCGATGATATGATCGTTAACGGGCATCAATCAGCAACTCTTCGTAACCGAGTGCCTTGTAGTCATTAATCTGGGCAGGTCCCGATGCAGAGACATCAACATATTCTGGAAAATCTTCCGAGCTGATTTTGAACATCTCTGCATGGGCACCGCACACATGCAGCTGCACATCATCATCCCGTTTGAGCTGTTTCACCAATTGATGCGCTGCGAGATGCTTGCCAGCCTGACTGCGCGTCAATGCAAACTCTTCCCGTCCATGAGAAACGATGGCCACAGGCAATGCGGGAAAACGCTGGCGCAATTGACGGATGGCTTCCCCGGCTCGAGGCAGAGCCCACTCCAGGCCGGACGCATCACTGGTCAGGATTTCTATCACGACGCCTGGCGGGGCAGCGTCATCTTGCAAGAGTTGCTCCAGTTCCCGGCCAACGGCCAGGTCACTTGCGGATAAAAATCCGAGAAACAGAAAATTCAGGAAAAATCTGAGCATCTGGATACTCCCGTTTTCAGTGCCAGTAAAAGACACACCAAGCGTGAACAATCAGATCCGGGATATCCCGGATCCGAACTCATCCGAGTTTGACTGCAATATAAACAGAAAGTGCGACCAGTGCCGCAAGCAGCACCACACCAGCCAGCAGAAAATGGTTTCTTCTCGCCTGTTGCTGCAGCATCAACTTGAAGCCGGCTTCGATATGCGAAATATCATGGCTGGCGAGCTTTTCGTGCAGTAAACGTGGAATTTGCGGCAGGATCGCGGCATATCGGGGGGCTTCAGTTTTCAGCGACTTGAGAAATCCACGCCAGCCGACTTGCTCGCTCATCCATCTTTCGAGCCAGGGTTTGGCCGTTTTCCACAGGTCCAGATCAGGGTTGAGTTGCAAGCCGAGGCCTTCGATATTCAGCAGGGTTTTTTGCAATAAAACGAGCTGCGGCTGGATCTCGATGCCGAAGCGGCGTGAGGTCTGGAACAGTTTGAGCAGCACGCGGCCGAAGGACACTTCGCTCAACGGGCGATCGAAGATCGGCTCGCATACCGAGCGGATTGCCGCCTCCAGTTCATCCACGCGCGTCTTGGCTGGCGCCCAGCCGGATTCGATGTGCAGCTCAGCCACGCGCTTGTAGTCACGGTTGAAGAAAGCGATGAAATTGTGCGCGAGATAATTTTTATCAACATCCGTCAGTGTGCCCATGATGCCGAAATCCAGCGCTATATAGCGTCCATCCGGCGCCACCAGGATGTTGCCGGGGTGCATGTCCGCGTGGAAGAAGCCATCACGGAACACTTGCGTGTAGAAAATCTCCACGCCATTTGATGCCAGTCTGGAAAGGTTAATCCCGCCCGCTTTCAGTGCCTCGATCTGGCTGATGGGGATGCCGCTCATGCGCTCCATCACCATTACCTTGCTGGTACACCAGTCCCAGTACATTTCCGGAACGATCAACAACGGAGAGTTGGGGAAGTTGCGGCGCAGCTCGCTGGCACTGGCGGCCTCGCGCATCAGATCCAGTTCGTCATGCAAGTATTTGTCAAACTCTGCAACCACTTCGCGTGGTTTTAATCTTTTGCCATCCGCCCAGAATTTCTCCAGCAACATGGCGCCGGTATCCAGCAGCGCAATGTCGTGGTTGATGATGGGCTCGATGCCGGGGCGCAGGATTTTCACTGCCACCTTGCGTCCGTCATGCAGTTCGGCAAAGTGCACCTGTGCCACCGAGGCGCTGGCAATGGGTGTGGCATCGAAAGCAGCGAAAACCTCATGCAAAGGTTTGCCGAATTCCTGCTCAATCAATTCGATGGCCTGCTTCGAGGGGAAGGGGGGGACATTGTCCTGCAATCTGGCCAGTTCGCTGGCCAGATCAGCAGGAATCAGATCCCGGCGCGTGGAAAGCATCTGTCCGAATTTGACGAAGATCGGTCCCAGGCTTTCCAGCGCGAGCCGTAGCCGTTCCGCACGCGGGCGTGAAGTATTGCGCACGAAAAACAGCAGCTTCAGCGGGAAAAGCAGGATGCGCAGGCGGCGGTTTACCAGGAAAAACTCATCCAGACCGTAATGAAAAACTATATAGATGATCCGGATGAGGCGTAGCAGGCGCATTATTTGAGGTTGCTGATGCGCTGCTCCAGCCGTGCGATATCGTCCCGCAGCGCATCAACCTGTTGAATGAATTGTTGAACAGGCTGCGATTTTGCCACAAGTGGGCGCTCTTCCGTCCAGTATTCTGCAAAGGCCTGGCTAAGGTTGAGCGTGGCATCACGAAGATGTTGCCGTGTGGTGGTGGCAAATTGCAGCAATCGTTCGGCGGCAATATCACCGGTAATATGGCTGAAATCCTCTGCCGCATCCCACTGCAGGCTTTTGCTGATAAAGAATATTTCCGATAGCAGGCCGGTGTCGCCCGAGGTTTCAATCAGCGAATAGGCAGCCTCATCCTTCAATGCCAGCCGTGGCAACAGGCTGGGCGTAATGGTGCAGGTTGCATCGGCCTTCTCGTCTGCACCGGCATTTAACACTGAACCATCGGGCAAGATGTAAAACGCAAATGAAAACGGCGCGATATGGAATCGCGCCGTCTTGCCGGCAAACTTTGCCAGCCGCTCATTGGCCCAGCCGCTCTGCGTCAGCAGGTGATTCAGCGCGGCGGCAGTCAGGCTGAGCATTGATCAGTTGACCTGCTGGATACCTGCCAGCAGCCACACGGCCTTGGCATCTTTCAGGTTTTTCTGCACATGCCAGATCTCGTCAAAGCTCTCTGCAAGCCCGTTGTTTTCGCGGATCTGCCCCGTCATGCGCACACTGGCAATGGCGAAATCACCTTCATTGGCGACTTCCAGCAGCTCGGTATTGATAGAGACAACTTCAGTCACCTGCACAGCATTGCCGCGTTCCTGGAACTGCATCGATATCTCCGCATACATCTCTGGCGTGGTGTACTCACGCACATCATTCAGGTCCTTGCGGTCATTTGCGGCCTGCAAACGGATGAACGAAGTCTTGGCACTGCGCAGGAAAGCTTCCAGCGGGAAATCTGCTGGGATATTCGGCGATGCTGCGGGTGCAGCAGCCTGTGTGTTGTACGCAGGTTGTTCGTTGCTGAAATTGCCTCCCTGATTGCCCGCATATTGCATGGCGGGCTGCTGTTGCTGCTTGCGGAACATGCTGATCGCAAACATCACCACGGCGACCAGCGCCAGTATCATCAGAATGCCGCCAAAACCGCCGCCCATGCCGCCCAGACCGCCAGCAAACAATGCACCCAAGCCTGCGCCTATCGCCAGACCGGCCAGCGGGCCCAACCACTTGTTACCGGCAGGCTGGGGAGCAGCAGGCGTAGTTGTGTTGGTTGGGGCAGGTGCTGCAGCAGGCGCCTTTTGTACTGGTGCACTCATTGTGCGCTGCTTGCCGAAACTGCCGCCACCACCAAAGCGCTTGGCCTCGGCGTTCACGGCAAACAGGGACACACTCATCAAGGCGACAGATATCAGCAACAGGAAGCGTTTCATGAAATTCCTTAAATATATAATATAAACAACATGTTGCGAAGTTATGAAGAATTCTGCAACGTCAAGCTTACGTTAATAAGCGTGGTCTAATATGAGGGGTATTTGCAGGAATTGCAAGGCCTGAATGCTTAAATCTTGTATCCGCGATGTAAAGCTACAACGCCTGCCGTCATATTGAAGAATTCGACACGCTTGAAACCGGCGATTTCCATCATCTGCTTCAGTTCCTGCTGTCCGGGGTGCATACGGATGGATTCGGCCAGATAACGGTAGCTGTCGGCATCATTCGCAATCAGCTGGCCCATCTTCGGCAGAAACTTGAACGAATACAGGTCGTAAATCTTCTCCAGCGGCTTTACCACCCTGGAAAATTCCAGCACCAGCAGGCGACCGCCCGGCTTCAACACGCGGTACATCTCGGCCAGTGCGGCATCCTTGTGTGTCACATTGCGTAAACCAAATGCGATTGTTACTAAATCAAAATAGTTATCGGGGAAGGGCAGCCTCTCCGCATCGCATTGCGCCGCCGGCATTATCACGCCATCGTCCAGCATGCGGTCGCGGCCGACACGCAGCATTGCATTGTTGATGTCGGTCAGCCAAACCTGACCGCTGGGGCCCACCTTCTTCGCAAATTTGCGCGACAGATCGGCCGAGCCGCCCGCCACATCCAGCACGCGTTCGCCGGTTTTAACACCGCTGACCTGGATTGTGAATGCCTTCCACAGACGATGCAGCCCGCCGGACATCACATCGTTCATGATGTCGTATTTGCTGGCGACGGAAGTAAACACCTCGGCTACGCGCTTGGCCTTGTCGTTTTCGTCTACGGTTTCAAAGCCGAAATGGGTTTTGCTCATGATTTCGGAGTGTGATGAATATGTGTATTGAATTATAAAGCAAAGTAAAAGCTAAACCATGCTTAGGAAAATCTATATTAAGCACTTGCAGGTTTGATTGAAAATTGAAGACCTAAAAGGAATTTGCAATCCGAGGAAGGCAATTACTTGTTACAAAGGCTGACTTCATCCAGTTTAACCGGGGTATAAATTATTTCATTGGATGCATTCACGATGACTTTAGTGAGAACCATTGAACATCTACCGTTAGAAGTATTCGATAAAACCTGATAATCAGTATTACCTTCAGGAGTAAAACTGGCATTTATCAAACAAGTAGTATGATGACCGTAAATCATTACCAAGGGTTCGTTAGGCTTGATATAGACTTCGGAGCTATTTTTTATTTCTCCCGTTCTTGGAATACCGATAATTTGATCGTTATGCGTTTTATCGTGGCCAAATGCAATAGCGTGTGAAGCAACCATACCTGTACCTGGTGCATTCCAGTCTACGCAATTTCGATTCGGAATGAATTTAACAGTGGTATCTGAAATTACTCTAATCCTTGTATTCGTCTTAACTTCAGGCTCCTTATAAGGAACAGTGAAGGATTTCGTGGAAGGATCCATCATATTCGCGACATTTGTTAATGTACTGCAAGCGCTTAAAGAAATAGTTAGTAGAGAAAACAGAATATTTTTCATAAGGTTAATTAAACGAATCAATTTTCAGTTTACAGGTGAATTTAAACGTATCCCTCTGATTGCTTGCCATGTCGTGGAATCCCGAATATCAATCAAAGCGACCGAATTTTCTTTAATAGTGCGGTCGTTGAGCGCTCATGCAGGAAGGGAATGGAATGCACGCTGCCACCCCAGCCTAGCACTTCCTTGGCACCGACGATGCGGTCCGGTGCCCAGTCGCCGCCTTTCACCAGGATATCCGGCTTGCAGTCGAGGATCAGGTTCAGCGGGGTGTCTTCATCAAACACGACAACCAGATCGACAGATTGCAATGCGGCGAGTACGGCCACACGGTCCTCCTGGGAGTTGATCGGGCGGTCGTCGCCTTTGCCCTGGCGCTTGACCGATGCATCGCTGTTCACCCCCAGCACCATCGCTGCACCCAATTCACGTGCCTGTGCAAGGTAAGTGACATGGCCGCGGTGCAGCACATCGAAACAGCCATTGGTGAAAACCAAAGGCCTTGGAAGCGTGGCGGCACGCGCCGCCAGTTGCTCGCGCGGGCAGATCTTGTGTTCAAAACGGGGTAATTTGTACATTAATCTGGAAAATTGAGCAGAAATCAGTCGATATATTCGTAATAGGGCACGACTTTGGTTACAGCATTCGAAGTACGCGCGACTTCAATCGCGACATCCGCTTCCGCGTGTGTCACCAGCCCCATCAGGTAGCAGATATTGTGCGAAACCACTACTTTCACGCGGTCGGGGCGGAAGAAGTCCTTACCGGTATTGCGCATACGCACGCGGACATTACTGGCGATCAGGTCATCATTTGCGCGCTCACCGAGGCTGGCATGAAAACCGATTTTTACCTCGTTATAGATGTCGGTAACATTCTGCACGGTGCCAACGATGCGGAACATGTCTGATTTAACTGCCTCGTCAGGGACTTCGCCGGTAATCAGTACCTTGCGGTTATAGCTGTTGATTTCAACGCGAACCTTGTTCTGGTATTTTTTCTGGATACGCTGCAGTGCGGTGCTTTCAATCGTGCCATCCTCAATGTAGATGCCATCCGTGCGGCGATCAGAACCCTTGGTGAGCGTAGTGTTGCAACCTTGCAAGAAAAGGGAAAGAGCAAGCAGCGAGAGGCAGGCAAGGCGCAACATTACTTGTTACCGAACATGATGTGGTCGATACCGTCGCACAGGCAGTGCATGCAGACGAGATGGACTTCCTGGGTGCGCGCAGTCACATTGCTGGGAACGCACAAGTTAATGTCTTTATCCTTCATAAGCTTGGCAATTTTTCCGCCTTCCTTGCCGGTCAGTGCCACAACATGCATGTCGCGTTGATGCGCGGCGTCAATCGCAGCAATCACGTTGGGCGAATTGCCACTGGTAGAAATTGCCAGCAGTACATCTCCCTTACGCCCCAAGCCACGCACTTGCTTGGAAAATATCTGGTTGTAATCGTAGTCATTTGCAATTGAAGTGAGCACTGAGCTGTCGGTGGTCAACGCGATCGAAGCCAGTTCCGGGCGTTCCATTTCGAAGCGATTGATCAGCTCGGCAGCAAAGTGCTGTGCATCCGCAGCGGAGCCTCCATTGCCGCAAGCGAGGATTTTGCCCCCGTTGCGCAAGCATTCCACCATCAGGTGAGTTGCTTCATTCAGTGGCTTGGCCAATACATCGCGGCTATGCTGCTTGGTCTTGATGCTGTCATCGAATTGCTGGTTGATACGAGAAAGTAAATCCATATCTATGCGGATTATTGATTAACTTGATAAGGAATTTTAACTGAAATGTCTGTTGCTGTAGTAGAAATCAACTAAAGGGAAAAGGCACTTTTTAGCCAGTTGATGTCATCGCCCTCCAGCGCAACGACATCAAAGCGGCAGGGCGGAATTTTCTTCAGCGTGCCGAGGTAATGCTGGGCGGTTTTTATCAGTTTGTCCTGCTTTCTGGCATCAACACTGGCGGCTGCACCACCAAAAGCTGCATTGTTACGCAGTCGCACCTCGATAAACACCAGGGTTTCGCCATCCAGCATGATGAGGTCGATCTCGCCATACCGGCAATGATAGTTGCTCTGCTGCAGTTTCAGCCCATGTTGCTGCAGATAGCGCGAGGCCCGCTGTTCGGCTTCGGCGCCTCGCAGCTTCATTTTTTGGGTGCGGTGTTCTGCTGGGCTGCAGCGTCGGCAGCCGCGCGGCGAGCAGCCGCTTCGGCAGCTTTGGCCGCGGCCTTCTCTGCTTCGACGGCTGCCAGGGCTTCAGGGGTCAGGCCGCGGCCATAGCGGAAGATGGCGGTTGCCGCTTCACGCTGGAAAAGGTTGCCCTCGGACATGGTGATCTTTCCGGTAACCCCGTCCAGAGGCAAGGCCTTACCCAGTTTGTTGTTCAAGATGGTGACCAGTAAACGATAAGAATCGATACCAAATGCATACAGGCGTTCCATTTCCGTATCCATCTGAGTTTCTGCACGTGGATAGATCATGACTGCAGGATGATCGGGTTGCAGCACCCACGGCATGTCTACGAAACGGATTTCATTCAGGTCGTAGTTGACCAGGGGGTTAGCATTGACATTGAAGACTTGCGAAGTCGCGTAAACCGGCAAGCTTGGATTCAGGTAAGGGCGAATCAGGCGCGCCTGTCTGAAGCTGCCGGTAAGGAAGGCAACATTACCGGGTGCGACAGGAGGCGGACCGACACGCTTGACCGGCACTTCAATTTCTTCACCCGTAGGCGAGATTTCGATTTTGGTCGGTGGTGGGGGGGGATCGCCTATCCAGGGGGCGACGGGGAGGTTGGTCAGCAATGCAGTATCATCGCCTTCTTTGTATTTGACTTCGCCGTTGATCGTGCCGCCCAGCCTGATCCATTCTTCTGTAAAGGCCGCAGCAAGGCGTTTCGCAATCGCTGTGCCGGTGTTGATGATGGTGGCATTGCGCAGGCCGCTGTTGAAGGCAACCTGGGCAACCTGCCTGGCTTCGGACTCCGGCAGCAAGCCATAGAAATAAAGGTTTTGCTGTTGTGATTTCTGTTCGGGAACATTCATGGCCAGCGTTGGTACCGGAATGTAAGGGTATCCGGCAAGCAGGCTGACACCTGACCGAGTTAACGGCCCCGCGATGGCGACCGCACCATTGGCGACCGCCTGACGGTAAATATCGATGACATCCTTGCCCTCGTCGACGCTGTTATATACGCGTACAGGGTAATTGCGGATCTGCTTCAGTGCAGCTGCCATGAATCCCTGCTGGACAACATTTGCCGCCTGGCCGAAAGCGGGGGATTTCAATGGCAGGATCAGCGCGATATGCGGCTCATAATGATCAGGTGGCGGCAAGGGGGGAATGCCGGGAGGCAGTTCTGTGGTAGAAAGCCCGGGAGGGGCAACCGTGCCCATCTGTGGTTGTTCAACCGGTGGTGCAGGCGGAACAGCAGAAGCAGCGGGCAATTCCACGGCGGGTGGCACGGCTGGCAAAACTTCTGGCGCGGGGCGACGGGTAGCTGTCGAACAAGCGCTCAAGTATAGTGACGCCAGAATCAGGATACCGGCAGGAATACGTTGCAAGGGGAAAAAACGTTGCATAGCAGTCAGAAAACACAATTGGAATGCGCATTATATGTAGTCGCTACGCCAATTGGAAATATGCAGGACATTACCTTGCGTGCGCTGGAGGTTCTGGAGGCAGTGCAGGTGATTGCCGCGGAAGATACGCGGAATTCTGCGTACTTATTGCAACATCATGGTTTGTCAGGTAAAAAATTGCTGGCGCTGCATCAGCACAATGAACGTTCTGCTGCAGAAAAACTGATCCAGATTCTGACGGACGGTTCTTCTATAGCGTTGATAACGGATGCAGGGACGCCTGCAGTCAGTGATCCGGGAGCCCTTGTTGTGCAGGCGGTTCGCGATGCAGGCTTCAGGGTCATCCCGGTGCCGGGTGCCAGTGCGGTCGTGGCAGCGCTTTCAGCCTCCGGCCTGGCTGCACCGCATTTCCTGTTTTATGGATTCCTGCCCAGCAAGGCGGCTGCAAGATGCAAGGTTCTGGAATCCTTGAAAGATCAGCAATGCACGCTGGCATTTTATGAGGCACCGCATCGTATTGAAGAAAGTGTCAGTGACCTGTTAAGCGTGCTGGGGGCGGACAGGGAAATCGTACTGGCACGTGAGCTCACCAAACTGTTTGAAAGCATACATCGCTGCAAACTGGGAGAGGCGCCAGCCTGGTTGCAGAGTGATCCCAATAATTTGCGCGGCGAGTTTGTGGTACTGATATCCGGCGCTGCGGAAAGAACAGCAGGCATCAGTGCCGAGGCAGAAAATGTATTGCAGGTATTGCTGAATGCGCTGCCATTGAAACAGGCGGTGCAATTGGCAGTACAGATTACCGGCCAGGCCAAGAATGAACTGTACCAGCATGCGCTGGTGCTGAAGCAGGCGGCAGAAAAATAATATATACAAACAGTTGCAATATCACTCGAACATGAATAAAGACAGATTTAAAAATGTGGTCGAACAATATGACAGTGTCATGAATCACAATTTCCTTGTGCGCTATCTGCATGAAATCAGATTCAAAAAAATCATTGAAGTGTTTTCGGAATTGTCCAGCAAAAAAGCAGGTGAGCCGATATCAATCGTCGATATCGGCTGCGCAAACGGAAAATTATTTGGCGTACTTGCACGCCAGTTCAACGTCAGTTATCTGGGAATAGAGCCCAGCAAGGATTTTGTTGATATGGCGCGCAAGCAGTATGGTCATTGTGAGAACTTTCAGGTGATTCAGGATACGGTGATGAATCATCTGGAGTTGCTCGAGGGTAAGGACATCATTGTTGCGCTTGAGACCTTTGAGCATATCAAGGAGCATGAGGTCGTACGGATTGTAGAAGCGATCGCTGAAGCCAGGCCTGCATATCTTGTCAGCTCAGTGCCAGTCGAGATTGGACCAGCCATCTGGTTCAAGAATGCAGGCTCATTCCTGTTTGGTTACAGCCGGCATCTTGAATATACCTGGCGTGAAACATTCTGGTCCGGACTGTATATGCTGGATAAACTGGAGCCGCATGATTTCCGTCACAAGGGATTTGACTGGCGCTGGCTGGCACAAACCATCAGGCATAACATGAAAATCATCCAGTTCAGCAAATTTCCGCTCAACTTCCTGCCAGCAGCATTTGCCTTTTCGGTTTACTTCATCGCAAAACCAAGAGCCTGACTCCAGAAGCGAAGTGCTTATGCCCGGATAACGTCTTTCAAGTTCCGCAAGGGAGTTCAATCCAGAAACTGCTGCCACTACCTGCCTCGCTGGAGGCATCGATACGCCCACCCATATTTTCAACCAGGTTGCGGGTAATGGACAAACCGATGCCTGTGCCTTCCACACCGCCCACTTCGGCACCCAGCCGGCTAAATGGCTGGAACAGTTCAGACATGCGTTCACGGGGAATGCCGATGCCGGTATCGGTCACCATGAAGCACATCATGCCCTTATCGGTGGGATTCACGGTCAGCGTAGCGTTGCCACCGTCCTTGTTGTACTTGATCGCATTGCACAGCAAATTGAGCAATGATTGCTTGAGGCGAGTGCGGTCCGCATGAACGGTCGTATCCGGCTTGCAGCTATGGTTCAGTGTAACGGCGCGAGCCCTGGCCTGGGGGCCAACCATCATCATGCATTCATCGAGAAGCGGACTGACCTCGAAATTTTCCATGTGCAACTCAAGATTGCCGGATTCCAGGCGCGAAAGTTCCAGCACATCATCGATCAGTTTCAGCAGATGGTTGCCGGCAAGCATGATTTGCCTGACAGGTTCCTTTTGATCTGCAGGCAGCGCAGGGTCCAGATCAAGCAGCTGGCTGAAGCCGAGAATGGCATTCATCGGTGTGCGCAAATCATGACTGATACTGGAAAGGAAGCGTGACTTGGCAACATTGGCGCGCTGTGCCTCATCGCGGGCGATGATCAAGGTTTCCTCCGCACGCTTGCGCAACGTAATGTCCTGCAGCAGGCAGATATATACCGGTAAACCATGATGACTGATTCCGGAAACCACCATTTCTATCGGGATCAGGGTGCCATCCTTGCGTATCCCAGTCAGCGCATGGGTGTTGCCTATCAGTTCCTTCAGGCTGGATAACTGGTCATGCTGCTGAACTTGATTGCCTACAGTGGTGAGTTGCGGAATCGGCATCAGTCTGTTGATGTGCTCGCCGATGACCTCGGAGCTGGCGTAGCTGAAAATGTTTTCCGAGGCCTTGTTGAAGGAGGTAATGCTGCCTGCAGCATCAAGCGTAATGACACCGCCTTGCATGTTATCGAGTATCGCCCGGATATGAAGGGACTGGTCGATCAACGCCTGTTCCGCTTCCAGCAGCGGGGTAATGTCCGTGCGTATGGAGACATACTGGTAGGGTGTGCCATGCTGATCCAGAAATGGCACGATGGTGCTGGCCACCCAGAAGAAACTGCCATCCTTGCGCCGATTGCGTATATTGCCCTGCCATATCTTGCCGGAACTGATGGTACGCCACATTTCCGTGAAAAAGCTGCGCGGGTGGTAATTCGAATTCAGGATGCGGTGATTGGCACCCAGCAATTCAGCCAGCGTATATTGTGAAACCGTGCAGAACCTGTCATTTGCTGTAACGATATTGCCGTCGGGATCAGTGATGCTGACCAATGCATGTTCATTCATTGCTGTCTGCTGGAACTGCATGGTGCGCATGGATGTTTCGAGTGCGAGATGTGAACCCTTCAGGCCATTCACCATCTGCTGCATCAGTTTCCACACCCGCCAGGCAATCACAATGGTAAGGATCAGCGTCAGTCCGCCGCCAAACAGGAGGAGCCGCTGATACTGGAGGCTTCTTGCCATGGCAGAAGACTGAATATTGGCGATTTCATCCTGGTTATAGTTGATGAGGTCAGACAAGCCTGCCTGTACCCTGGACTGGGAGATCAGCGAATGTGAAAGCAAATGTGCGCGTGCTTCTATGGACTTGCCCGCAATGGCGAGATCCAGCGTGGTCTGAATCTGCTGTTGAGATTCATTGGCAAGCGTGCCAAGCTGCCTGAGCTTGTCGATTTCAATGCCATCAAGCGTGGGAGAGGCCTGAAGCTGCTTGAAGATCAGGATGAAATTCCTCGCTTCGCTCGACAACTCCTGTATCTTTTCATCTTGCAGGAAAGGATCGCTGGTCTGAATAATGTCAAAAAAAAGCCGGGTTCGCTTCTGGGTGACCATCTCCAGCTTCAGCAGGGAATCAATATGTCGACCATGCGCGTTGACGATTGCATTCAGGTCGGCGCGAGTATGGTAACCGGAATAGATGCTGTAACTGCTGAGAATGAGGATCAGGATGGCCACGAGGGCAAATCCTGCCAGCAAGCCCCGCATATAGATTTGCGTATGGGCGTCAGCAGCAGAAGAGGCGGTAAAATTTTCCTGAAGGATCAATTACGAATAGCCTCCACTGCTATCTCAAAATAGTTCCGGTTAATTGCAAGCCACGCATCCGATAGCCCGTTAGCCGTGCTGTGTTACTGTCTACATCTAAACGGTCAGTCCGGCATGCAAGTTGCAATGTAGTAGCAATCCGCAGTAAAGGCAACTCGGGCAAACCCGGCATCAGCAGATGATACTTCCAGGGTACGAAATTTCATTGAGCGGGCATTCATCAGGCTGACCGGACCTGCGACAGGGTGTGATGGATAAAAGTGATGCGACGAAGCCCGATCGGGCGAGGTTGCTGGTATGAATATATAACATATTGATTTAATTATATATTATGTTGGAGGGCGGAATTCGGCGATAAAGAAATCACCTGTGCATTTGTCTTGCTGATGACAGTACAGGACGCTTGCAATTTACGCATGCTGAAGATAAACACTGAAGCATAAAGCAAGCTGAGTCTTGGTGCGCCCAGGTATGAGCAGCATGGCGGGCGTGAATCCAGGCCCCTACTAAGCCTGGCTGCGAACGTCCAGCAATTCCACCCAGTGCTTCACTGCGACATTCGCCTGGCTCGCCAGGTGCATCTGGCAGCCGACATTTGCGGTGACGATGATATCTGGTTTGCCCTGTTGCAACGCAGCCACTTTATTGGCCAGCAATTGCTGTGAAAGTTCAGGCTGCAGCACAGAATATGTCCCCGCAGAGCCACAACACAGGTGGCTATCGCTAACGGCTGTCAGTTCAAACCCCAGCTTTTGCAACAGGGCTTCGGTCTTGCCAGTCAGCTTCTGTCCATGCTGCAGGGTGCAGGGGCAATGGAAAGCGACCTTGATGCGGGCCGGCTGGATTTGGAGCGGGCTTAAATCTTCGCCAGCCAGCACTTCCGCAACATCACGCGTGATGGCGGAGATGCGCTTAGCCCTTTCTGCATACTGCAGGTCATGCTGCAGCAGATCACCATAATCCTTCAGCATCACACCGCAGCCACTGGCAGTCGAAATGATCGCTTCTGCGCCTTGCGCCACATAAGGCCACCACGCGTCGATATTACGGCGCACAAAATCCAGCGCCTCTGCAGGGGCGGCCAGATGCTGGCTGACCGCGCCGCAGCAGCCGGAATTGGGTGCCGAAATCAGCTGGATGCCAAGCTTGTCCAGGATGCGAGCAGTGGCGTCATTGGTAGCCGGCGTGGATACGCTTTGCGCGCAGCCTTCGGCAATCAACATGGTGCGTGCATGCTGCTGCACCGGTCGCGCAGCACGCGCAGGCAAAGCCGGCAACTTGCGCTTGAGGCTCGCGGGCAGCAAAGGTTTGGCGAGGCTGCCCAGCGTCACCAGCGCTTTGAAGCGCGCAGGGTAGGGCACAATTTTCCTCAGCATCAGCCGCTTAATATAGTCGAACACACCGCGTGAAACCCGGTGCTCCACCAGTTCGCGACCGATGTCGATCAGCTTGCCATACTGAACGCCGGAAGGGCAGGTGGTTTCACAGGAACGGCAGGTCAGGCAGCGGTCGAGGTGCGTCTGTGTTTTGGCTGTGACAGCATTGCCCTCCAGCATCTGCTTGATCAGGTAAATGCGGCCGCGCGGGCTGTCCAGCTCATCACCCAGCAATTGATAAGTGGGGCAGGTTGCAGTGCAGAAGCCGCAATGCACGCAGGCGCGCAGGATGCGGTCGGCCGCCTGGCCTTGCGGAGTGCTGAGTATGTCGGCGGAGAGTTTTGTCTGCATGTTAAATTTCCGTATACATCATGCCCGGATTGAAAATGCCAGCCGGATCGAAAGCATGTTTGATCTTCTGCTGCAGCTTCAGCATGCCGGATTCAAGCGGATGGAAAACCTGATCCGGTTTGTGCTGTGCACGGAAACATACAGCGTGGCCGCCATGCAAAGCCGCGACATTGCGGATGACATCCGCAGGCGCATCGCTGAACAACCAGCGTTGAGCGCCATCCCATTCATACAGCCAGCTGCCCGGCAGGTTCAGCGGCGGTGTATTCGAGGCCACCGAGATGCGCCACAGTGTCTGGCTATGCTTGAAGAAGGGCAGCTGCTGCTCGCGCAATTGTTGCCAGAACACGGCATCGTATTGCATCTGCTCGCCACCGATAGCAGCCTTCGCTGCATTCACAGCCGCAGCCGAACCGGAAAGCCGGATGTGCAGATTGAGGCCATCAAACACGCTGGCACTGATGGGGAGCGCCTGTCGGCCCAGTGCATGCAGTTTTGCAAGCGCATGTGCAGCATCCATTTCCTGCGACAGGGTGAGCTCCAGCTCCGGCCTGGGCAGCACACGCACAGAAATTTCCAGCAAAACGCCCAGCGTACCAAGCGCGCCGCACATCAGGCGCGACACATCAAAGCCGGCTACATTCTTCATTACCTCGCCGCCAAAACTGAGCATCTCGCCTTTGCCATTGATGATTTTGCAGCCGAGCATGAAATCGCGGGCAGACCCGGCGGCCGCCCGCCTCGGACCGGAAAAATTGCAGGCGATCGTGCCGCCCAGTGTCGCGGTGTTGCCGAAGTGCGGCGGTTCGAATCCAAGTATCTGATGATGTTTGGATAACTGATCCTCTATGGCTTGCAGTGGCGTGCCTGCGCGTGCGGTGATCACCAGCTCGGTGGGTTCGTGATTGAGGATGCCGCGATGCTCGGCGACATTCAGCACGCCACCGGAAATATTGCGGCCATAAAAAGATTTGTTGTTACCGCCAACAATGTGCAGTGCACGCTTGCTGGTGGCGGCATCGATCACCTGCTGCTGCAAATTGTGGCTGATATCCTGGTCGCGCATCAGAATCGCTCCAGTTCGGGATGGCTGAGTTTGCCGTGATGCACATGCATCGCACCGAACTCTGCGCATCGATGCAGCGTGGGCACAGCCTTGCCCGGATTGAGCAGGCCCCTTTCATCAAATGCATGCTTCACAGCATGAAATTGCTCCAGCTCCGCCGGCTGGAACTGCACGCACATTTGGTTGATCTTCTCCATGCCCACACCATGTTCACCGGTAATCGTCCCGCCCACCTCCACGCACAGCTCCAGAATGCGCCCGCCAAATTCTTCGGTGCGCTCCAGTTCGCCGGGTTTGTTTGCATCATAGAGAATCAGCGGATGCAGGTTGCCATCACCGGCGTGAAACACATTCGCCACCGGCAGGTTATATTCCTTCGACCATTTGTCCATGGTCTCCAGCACGCGTGGCAACTGCTTGCGCGGGATCGTGCCGTCCATGCAATAGTAGTCCGGCGAAATGCGGCCCACTGCAGGGAAGGCCGACTTGCGCCCCTTCCAGAAGATCATGCGTTCCTGTTCGTCCTTGGCTGTTCTTACCTCGGTGGCGCCACTCTGATTCAATATGTCGCGCACACGCAAAATGTATTCGGAAACCTCGGCATTGGTGCCATCCAGTTCGCACAGCAAGATCGCTGCGGCATCGACGGGGTAACCGGCATGCACAAAATCCTCTGCTGCCTTGATCGCCAGCTTATCCATCATCTCCAGTCCTGCCGGTATGATGCCGGCGGCGATAATGTTACCCACCGCCGCACCGGCCTTCACCACATCGTCAAACGCGGCCAGCACCACCTGTGCACGTTCCGGTTTCGGCAACAGCTTCACCGTCACCTCCACAATCACACCGAGCAAACCTTCCGAGCCGGTGAACAGGGCGAGCAAATCATAACCCGCACTATCCAGCCCGCTATTGCCCAGGGTGAGCAGATCGCCCTCCATCGTCACGATCTTCACCTGCTGGATGTTGTGTACCGTCAGGCCATATTTGAGGCAATGCACACCGCCGGAATTTTCCGCGACGTTACCGCCGATCGTGCAGGCGATTTGCGACGAGGGGTCGGGTGCGTAATACAAACCAAGGCTATCCACTGCCTGCGAAATGGCGAGATTGCGCACGCCCGGCTGCACGCGGGCAGTGCGCTGCTCGGCATTGATTTCGAGAATTTGCTTGAACTTGCCGAGGCCAAGCAATACACCCTGTTCATTTGGCAAGGCACCGCCGGATAAACCGGTTCCCGCACCGCGCGCCACCACCGGCACCTCAAGCGAGTGGCACAGCCTCAGGATGTCCTGTACCTGTTCCACCGTAGTCGGCAGCACGACCACCAAGGGCAGCTTGCGGTAAGCGGAAAGGCCATCGCATTCATAGGGGTGCATGTCTTCCGGCGTATGCAGCACGGATTTCTCCGGCAAAATCTGCAGCAGCGACTGGATCAGCTGGTTACGTTCTATACTCATGAGTGACAATCAGGCAGTTATTCTGGTTAGGCAGTCACACTGGCTGCGCGTACATCGCGCGACATGCGATCATAAACGTTTGCGAGCGCGTCATCATCCCCAACGTTACCAGGGAATATCACCACCGGCATGCCGGGGTAACGCGGATGGTCGGCCGGACAACGCACCACCGAGCAGCCAGCCATGATCTGCCCGAGCACGCGCGACGCACGCAAGGCAAGCCCGGTGCTCAGCACGTCGTTCGAGGTGATGCCGCCCTTGCTGATCAGGAAGCCCAGCTCGGCGGGCAGCTGTTGCACCACATCCATCAAAAAGCGCGACACCAGTTCGCCAAAAGCCAGACGCTCGGCCTGGCTGGCAAACTGCAATTCGGTACGGCTGGTGTAGATGACCGAAGTAAAGCCGCTCTGGAACAATGCTTCAGCCTGCGCGGTGATGGATGTCAGCATCGCTGCATAATAGTGCTGCAGTCGCGACACATCCACTTCGATGCCGCGCAGGCCTTCACGTTTCAGCAGCGCACCCAGTTGTGCGGTGGTCTTCTTCACATGCGAACCGACAATCACCGCGCCCGGTTTGCTGTAACGCGTGTAGCTGCCCATGTCAGCGGCTGCCACCGGCTGTGCAGGCAGTTCGGCAAAGGCGGTGAGCAGGCTCGCCGCGCTGCGGAACAGGAAGCGTTTGCCCTGCTTCGCCGCCTGGGTGAGCTGGTGGCAGAATGCATTCAGGTCACTTTGTTTCTCGGCATCCACCACGCAGCACACATTATCTTTTAGAGACATCAGGCGCGGCAAACAATCGCTGCGCATGTCATCCAGCAGGAAACGCTGCACATCTACCGCACGAATGTTACCTTTGGTCTTCTCTTCCACATAGTCCGGCAAATAACTGTGCCTGTAGCCAAATACCGAATCCTTCGCAAACTCGGTTTCATGTACCGGCACCGGTTCGCCATTCACCAGCAGAAAATGCGTACTGTTGCGGGTGATGCGGCCACCTTCAAAAAACGCCGGCACGATGAAATGCGCATCAAACGGGCCCAGCTCCTCGGCGATCACATCCGTTTCCACCGGGTAATGGCCGCGCAGGGTGGAATCTGAGCGGCTGACCATGATGGGATTGAATGCCATGCCTTCCGCCTGCATGTCCATCAGTGCCTGCTTCAGGTTCACACACACTTCACGCGTGATGTCGGCCGCCTTGACGGCATCCATGCCGCGCGTGTTGGTCAGCACGAAAAAAAGCGGCGAAGCATCCTGCAAGCCCTGCTTCAGCGTGGCGACATCCCAGCGCGTCAGCAGCAGGCAGCTGTGTACCGTCTGTGATCCCGTGGGATCATCATCCAGCACAATAATTTTGGTGTTGGTCATTTGAATCTCCGTTTTCTATCCACGCAGAAGGCTGATGGATAAACGTCAAGCGCGATCTAAGTCGGACGCAACCGGAGCACCGCTATCGGGGTGTATATTTGAATACATGAGGATAGCGAGCGCCCTATACGCTCAAGTTACCGAGCGCAGTCGTTTTCACAGGCCTGTCAACGCCTTCGCACGTGCCACCATATTGTCTGCCGTTATGCCGTTGAAGGCCATGATCTCGTCGGCACTGGCGGTGGTTTCGCCGCGTTTCCAGCAGATCGTGTCGCGGGCGGCAGCACGGGTGCGGAGCAATACTGGCTCAAGCGAAGCGCTGGGGCCACCGCTCACTGCGATCAACGCATCGCCGTCGAACAGCTTGTTGAACTCGATATCGCCCATGAAGGCGTTGTCCGGCTGGCTGACGGTATCCCATGACACATCGGTCGGGCGATACAGGCGGCGCGGGTTGATCACGGACACGATGCGTACGCGGAAACCGGCCTTTTCCAGTTCATCTTTCGCCTTGAATACCGGCAGCAATACCATGTCGCCCGTGACCGCAAACACCACGCTAGCCTGGCTGCCGTTCGCATTGCTCGATTCGTAAATCGTCGCAGCACCCTTTTCCACCGCGACTTTCGCTTCGGCCACGCTCATGTAAACCGGCAACGGGCTCTTCGAAGCGATGATCACCATGCCCTTGTTGAAGCTGTTGGTCGCGTATTCATAGGTCGCCTGGATGCTGTTCGCATCGCACGGGAACAACGGGTATACATTTCCATTACGTGTCATCGCACTGAAATAGTTCTCGATCTCAGGACGCTGGTGCGTCCAGCCGTTACGGCCCTGTTCCAGTGCACCGGCGGTGAACATGCACACGACGGATGGTGTCTTGCGGCGCAGCTCGGCCATCGCCTGCGTTACGGTCTGGATGATCGGCCAGCCGTTGATCGCAAATGATTCATAAGACAGCCACAGCGAACGTGAGCCAAACAACGCGAGGCCCGCGGCAAAGCCTGCACACGCATCTTCATTCAGCGGCTCATACACCTGGCCATTCGGCTCCTGGTTGTAGAGCGGGTCCTGGGTTGGATGGCGGATCTTCAGCGCATCGTTGATGTTCTTCAAGATCGGAA
>JAJXUI010000032.1 GCA_021782995.1 Pseudomonadota bacterium
TGAAGCCGCCTTCCAGCATGTTGACCATCGACGCCTTGAAGGTGGCGACGCCGACGCGGCCCACCACCGGTATCTGCCGCTGCGGCAGCGGCGGGCGATAGTCTGTTGCAATCAGCGCCTGTGCTTCCTGCTTGGCGACATGCAGCACTTCGAAGCGGTTCAGCACGATGCGGTCTCCCGGTCTCAGGTAGCCCATCTCGCGCGCCAGCTCGGCGCTCTTCGCCACTTCGCCCATTGCCACCTGCTGGAAGTAGCGACGCAGGAAGGGGAAGATGTCGCCGCCGCGCGCTTCATTGCCGGCGCGTTGTGCCAGCTCCTTGCAGCCGCCACCGGCGGGCAGCAGGCCCACGCCCACTTCCACCAGGCCAATATAACTTTCCAGCGAGGCGACCACTTTCGAGCAGTGCAGCGAGAACTCGCAGCCGCCACCCAGCGCCAGGCCATCCACCGCGGAGATGGTGGGCACCTGCGCATATTTGAGGCGCATCGAGGCCTGCTGGAATTTGGCCACCACCGCTTCCACGCGCGGCACATTGCCGGTGGCGGCATTCACGATGGCGCCCAGCCCGCCGCCGCCTGCCACGGTGTATTTGACGCGGTTCACCGCGCCCTTCAGCTTGCCGAACATGCCGCCGGCTTCGGCCGCTTCGCCATCCTGCATGCCCTGCATCAGTTGCAGCAGGTTGGCGCCGGCGGAGAATGGCGGCTCGGTTTGCCACAGGATCAGCGCCTTGAAGTGGGCTTCGGCTTCATCCACCGCGCGCAGGATGCCATCCAGCACTTCGTTGTTGACGGTGTGCATCTTGGTCTTGAAGCTGAGGATGGCGATGCCGTCGCCCATGTGCCACAGGCGCACTTCTTCCGTTTCGAAAATGGTTTCGCCATATGAAACTGATTCGCCGGTGAGCAGCGACGGGTACAGCTGGCGCTTGTACACGGCTAAGGTTGAACGAGGCTGGCTGGTTTTGGACAGCGGCGCATAAGAGCCTTGCGCAGTGTGCACGCCAGTGCGTGACAACTCGGTGACCCAGGCGGGCAAGGGTGTTTTGCTCATGGACTTATCAGCGGCAATATCTTCATTGATCCACTGCGTGACCTGCTGCCAGCCGGCAGCCTGCCAGATTTCAAACGGGCCGTTGTCCCAGCCGAAGCCCCAGCGCACGGCGAAATCGAGATCGCGCGCATTGCTGGCGATGCTTTCCAGGTGCACCGCGCAATAATGGAAGGTGTCGCGCAGGATGCTCCACAGGAATTGCGCCTGCGGATTTTTGCTGGCCCTTAGCCCAGCGAGTTTCTTCGCCCAGTCGCGCTCGCGCAAAATTTCTTTTACATCATCATCGGCCTTGCCTGCGGAAAGCTTGTAGGTGTGGCTGGCGATATCTAGCACATGGATTTCCTTGCCGACTTTTTTATACACGCCGCGCTTCACCTTCTGCCCCAACGCACCTTCTTCGATCAGGCGGTTGAACCAGTCCGGCAGCGAAAAGTAGCCATGCCAGGCATCGGCTTCCAGGTTGGCCTGCATGGTGCCCACCACATGCTTGAACACATCCAGCCCCACCACATCCAGCGTGCGGAAGGTGGCGCTCTTGGGGCGACCTAGGTAGCGGCCGGTGAGCGCATCGACGGTGTCAAAGCCCAGCCCGTAATTCTTGGCATGGTGCTTGGTGGCGAGCATCGAGAACACGCCGATGCGGTTGGCGATGAAGTTGGGGGTGTCCTTCGCGCGCACCACGCCCTTGCCTACGGTGGAAACGAGGAAGGCTTCCAGCTGGTCGAGCAAACTTGCCTCGGTGCCCTTGCAGGGAATCAGCTCCACCAGGTACATATAGCGCGGCGGGTTGAAGAAGTGGATGCCGCAGAAGCGGTGACGCAGCGCCTCGGGGAAGGCATCGGCCAGGCTATTGATCGACAGGCCGGAGGTGTTGGTGGCAAAGATGGTATGCGGGCCAAGATACGGCGCAACCTTTTTGTAGAGGTCGGATTTCCAGTCCAGCCGCTCGGCGATGGCCTCGATCACCAGGTCGCAGCCTTTCAGCAGCTCGAGGTTTTCTTCATAGTTGGCGGGGGTGATGTAGGCCAGTTTGGCGGGCGAAGCGGATGGTGCGGGCTCGAGTTTCTTCAGGCCATCCAGTGCCTTTTTTACATTGCCGTTCTTGTCGCCCTCTTTCGCCGGCAATTCAAACAGCAGCGTTTCGACATTGGCGTTGGTGAGATGGGCGGCGATCTGTGCGCCCATCACACCGGCACCCAGCACGGCGACCTTGCGGATGTGGAAGTGATTGCTCATGACAACTCCTTCTAAAATAATATAAATAATTCAAATAGTTATGTAATTAGACCCATAGTCTGGCAGGCTACGCGCGCATCCACCGGGTCCCTATGTTTCTTCCGGCGGGGCTATTCCTCCGATGGTACGGGCCGCGGCCTGCGGTCTTCACCAATTGCCACATAGGTGAGTACGGCTTCAGTCACTTTCACACATACGGGCATGGCCGGATCGCGCTGCGCATAGACCTCCACATCGACCGTGATGGAGGTGGTGCCAACCTTGACGATGCTGGCATAGAAACTGACGATGTCTCCAATGTAGATCGGCTCCTTGAAGATGAAGGAATTCACCGCGACGGTGACCACTTTGCCCTTGGCGCGATGCAGCGCCGGGATGCTGCCGGCGATATCCACCTGCCCCATGATCCAGCCGCCAAAGATGTCGCCGGAATAGTTGGCATCGGAAGGCATCGCGGCCACCCGCAAGGTAGGCTCGCGTTTCGGCAATTCGACAAAGTTTCCACTCATGTCAGTGCCCCTCATACAGCGCGCGGATATCCGCAGCATAGCGATCACATACCGGGCCGCGTTTCACTTTCAAGGTCGGTGTGAGCAATCCGTTTTCGATCGTCCAGGGTTCACTCATCAGAAACACGCGATGAATCTGTGCATAGCCGGGAAATTCCTTGATCTGGTCTGCAATGCGCTTCACCACGGCCTTTTCCACTTCCTTGCGATTGAGCGACTCAGGCTTATCCGGATCAACATGCATTTCCGCTGCCAGCAGTTTCCATTGTTCAGGATTCACCACCGCCAGCGCGACCAGATAGGGATGTGCCTCGCCATGCACCATGATCTGGTCGAACAGCGGGTCGCGCTGGATGGCGGCTTCCATGTCGGAAGGCGGTATTTTTTCGCCATTCGACAACACGATGATTTCCTTCAGCCGCCCGGTAATGTAGATGTGGCCGGTTTCACTGATGCGCGCAGTGTCGCCGGTATTGAGCCAGCCATCACTGCCAATGGTGGCACGGGTGGCTTCTTCATTGTGCCAGTAACCCAGCATGTTGGAAGGGCCGCGCACCATCAGCGCGTTCTGCTCGCCGATTTTCACTTCGATGCCTGCCAATGGCAGGCCGATGCTGGGCGGGAAATTGCTGTCGGGACGGTTCGCACTGACCACCGGGCTGGTTTCGGTCATGCCATAGCCCTGGATCAGGTTCAGTCCCAACGCAATGAACAGCCGTGCAACCTTGGGCGGCAAAGCTGCGCCACCGCTGATGGCAAAACGCAGGCGCCCGCCCAGCTTGGCCATCACCTTCTTCGCCACCAGCGCATTCAGCAAGGGCCACAGCAACAGTTCGGGCGACCATGCGATGCGGCCCTGCTGGTATTCAAAGCGGTGCCAGCCGACTTGGACGGTCAGCAGGAACAGTTTCTTTTTCAGGGCGGAGCCTTCTTCCAGCTTGGCATGAATGGCGTTGTATACGCGCTCGAAGATGCGCGGTACCGCAATCAGCGCTGTGGGCCGGATATGGACCAGGTCTTCGGACAGCTGCGGGATGGAACGGGCATAGGCAATCACACCGCCGCCGGTCATCAGCCAGTAACCGGCCGTGCGTTCGAAGGTATGCGACAGCGGCAGGAACGACAGCGAAGTGTCATGCTTGTCCACCGGAAAAATCTGGAACGAGGCATAGGCGTTGTACACGATGTTGTAATGCGACAGCATCACACCCTTGGGTTTGCCCGTGGTGCCAGAGGTGTAGATGATGGTGGCCAGCTCATCCTTGTTGCGCGGGCGCTCGGGCTGCATCTGGCTGCTTTCCGGCAACCATTCATCGAGCGGCTTCAGTCTGGTATCGGCATTGCCGGATATTTTTTCAATGCTGACAAAGCGCTGCACGACGGACATCTGCCCCAACACGGCACCCAGCGCCTGCCATTGCTCGGCATTTTCGATCAGCAGCACTTTCACCCCGGCATCTTCCACGATATAGGCAATGTTGTCCGGGCGGTCCACGGTATACAGCGGCACCACCACCAGCCCCAGCGACATCGCGGCCTGCTCGAAGAAAATCCAGTTCGGGCAGTTGCGCAGCATGATGGCTACACGGTCGCCAGCCTGCAGTTGCTCTTTCATCAGGGCCGCCTGGAAACGCGCTACCTGCTGCAAGGCTTCCGCCCAGGTATGGCTCAGCCAGGCTGCTTTCTGGTAATTGAAATAGCGATAGGCCACATCCTGTGGCGTACGCTTCACGCGCTCAAGGAAAAGGCCATGCAGGGTCAGCGACTGTTCCGGCTTGATGATGTTTTCATTATTTGTTGTCATTATTTTCCTCCGGCATCCAGAAACAGGTCATGAAACAGTGACGCACCGGGCGTGACCGCGTATTGCTCGAAATCCTGCACGCCGGCTGCCTTCAGCACATCCTCATCGAGGAAAAAATTGCCGCTGCAGTCGCGGCTGTTGCGCAGGAAAATCTGGTAAGCCGCATCGGCAACGATGGCGGGCTTGCGCGAAGCACGCAGGATCTGCTCCGGAAAATTGAATTCGATCGCCGCGGTGGCAATCGTGGTGCATGGCCACAGGCTGTTCACCGCGATGCCAGCATCGGCATATTCGCGCGCCATGCCCAGTGTGCACATGCTCATGCCGTATTTGGAAATGGTATAGGCCAGATGCGGCGCAAACCATTTTTCCTGCATGTTGAGCGGTGGCGACATCGTGAGGATATGCGGATTTGCAGCCCGCTTAAGGTGCGGGATGCAGGCCTGCGAAGTGAGGTAGGTGGCACGCATGTTGACATCCCACATCAGGTCCAGCCTGCGCGCCGGCGTATTCAGCGTATCGGTGAGGTAAATCGCACTGGCATTGTTGACGAGGATGTCGATGCCGCCGAAACAGTGTGCCGCCTGGTCCACCGCCTGCACGATCTGCCTTTCATCCCGCACATCAAGCTGGATGGCCAGGCCCTTGCCGCCTGCCTGCTCCACCTCCTCCACCACAGTGTAGATCGTGCCCGGCAGCTTGGCATGCGGCTCGGCCGTCTTGCCGGTAATCACGACATTGGCGCCATCGCGCGCACAGCGCAATGCAATCTCCCGGCCTATGCCGCGACTGGAACCGGTGATGAACAGTGTCTTGCCGTTAAGGGTGCTCATTGTCTGGCGGCAGGCAACTGGGCAGGATCAAAATCGTCCACCATGATCACCTTGCGCCGCAACACGTAATCGCGCTCCAGCAGTGCAGCCTGTTCAGGATTGATCACGCCGGCATCCTTTGCCTCGGCAATCTGCCCCAGTTCGTCGCGCGACCTGATCTTGCCTTCCTTGCGCGCCTTGGCAAGCTGTGCCTGTATCGGCTCGCATTGCAGCGTGCTGAGCAACGCGGCTTCCAGCGCTCCGACCGCATCCTTTTCATTTTTCGGCACGAACATGCCGCTGGTGAGGCGGTCACGTGCCGATCCCGGGTGCATCAGGTAGCTCGAAACCTCATGCCCCAGCGCATCGGAGGGCGGCATTGCACATTTGCCGAACGGGAAGATCAACCGGCGCAGGCCCCATGCGATCAAGCGGTTGGGGAAGTTGTTCAGTACGCCATCGAAAGCCATCTCGATGCGGTACATGCAGTCCTGCATCGCCCAATGCATCAGAGGCACATCCGCCTGCGGCCGTCCATCATCGGCAAAGCGCTTCAGCACTGCCGAACCCAGATAAAGGTTGCTCAGCACATCGCCAAGGCGTGCCGAGATCATTTCCTTGCGTTTCAGGGTTCCACCGAGCACCAGCATCGCCACGTCTGCCGCCAGCGCAAATGCCGTGGCATATCGGGTGAGCTGCTGGAAGTGGCGCACCGTATGCTCGCCTTCCGGCACGGGGATGCCGCGACCGCCAGTGATGCCGAACACCAGCGAACGCACGGCATTGCTGATGCTGAAGCTGATATGCCCCCAGAACGCCGCATCAAATTCCTGCAGCGCGGCACTCCTGTCGCTGCTGTGTGCGGCATGGATTTCCCTGAGCACATAAGGATGGGCGCGAATGGCGCCCTGGCCGAAGATGATCATGCTGCGGGTCAGGATGTTGGCGCCTTCGACCGTAATGCCGATCGGGATTTGCTGATAGGTACGCGCCATGTAGTTATCCGGGCCCATGCATATGCCCTTGCCGCCATGCACATCCATCGCATCGTTGATCACGCCGCGACTTCTTTCAGTACAGTTGTATTTGGCAATGGCGGAAATCACCGAAGGCTTTTCCCCCATATCCACCGCCGATGCAGTCAACACGCGTGCCGCCTCCAGCAGGTAGGTCTGCGCACCGATGCGCGCCAGTGCTTCTTCCACACCTTCAAATTTGCCCACCGGCAACTTGAACTGCTTGCGCACGCGCGCATAGGCGCCGCTGGTGCGCGCGGAAAGCTTGGCGCTGCCGGTGGCACTGGCCGGCAACGAGATGGAACGTCCGGCGGCCAGGCATTCCATCAACATGCGCCAGCCCTGGCCAATTCGGTCGGCGCCACCGATGATGTAGTCGAGCGGGATGAACACATCCTTGCCCTGGGTCGGGCCATTCTGGAACGCGGAGTTCAGCGGGAAGTGGCGGCGTCCGGTTTTCACGCCTGGGGTATTGGTCGGGATCAGCGCCAGCGTGATGCCGCGATCCTCCACCGGGCTCAGCAGGTGATCCGGGTCATACAGCTTGAACGCAATCCCCAGCAAGGTGGCCACCGGCGCCAGCGTGATGTAACGCTTTTCCCAGTTCATCCGCAGGCCCAGCACCTTCTCGCCATTGAATTCGCCATAACAGACGATGCCGGTATCGGGAATGGCCCCGGCATCGGAACCGGCAAACGGCCCGGTCAGCGCGAAACAGGGTATCTCTTCACCCTTGGCGAGGCGGCGCAGGTATTTGTCCTTCTGCGCCTGGGTGCCGTAGTGCATCAACAGCTCGGCCGGCCCCAGCGAATTGGGCACCATCACGGTCACGGTGCCGGTGGCGCTGCGTGAAGCCAGCTTGGTCACCACGGTGGAATGTGCCAGCGCAGAAAACTGCAGGCCGCCATATTCCTTGGGAATGATCATGCCGAAGAAACCCTTGTCCTTGATGAACTGCCAGGTTTCCGGCGACAGGTCCTGGCGCACATGGGTGACTTCCCAGTCGTCTATCATCGCGCACAGCTGTTCGGTTTCATTGTCGACGAAGGCCTGCTCTTCCGGCGTCAGCTGCGGCTTGGCATAGGCTAGCAGCTTGTGCCAGTCCGGATTGCCCGAAAACAGCTGGCCATCCCACCATACGGTGCCTGCATCCAGCGCTTCCTGCTCGGTCTGCGAAACCTGCGGCAGGATCTTGCGGAAGATATTCAGGATGAATGCGCTGATCAGTGCGCGGCGTATCAGTGGAATGCCCAGCAGGACCAGTGCCACGGCGAGCACGCCTACCAGCGCCACCAGCGCGTCGCCGGAAATGCTCAATGCGATGGCACTGCCGGAAACGATCACGATCCAGCCCAGCAACCACCCCCACACCGATGCACGGAAAAATGCCAGCAACATCAATAACGCCAACACCGCCACTATTACCATTACGACTGTCATAACTGCCTCCTGGTTTATTATTTTCACACTGTAGCCGCGCAGCTGCGGGCTGACAATGAGTTGACAAGCCTTAATTCAACCCCTGCTTTTCTTTCTGCATCTTCACCTGCTCCTGCTGTGATGGCGTCAGTGCCCGATAACCGTTGGTGTACGGCCAGCCATACCCCCAGCGGAATGAGGTTGGCCACCATGGCGATCCACCCACCCTGACCCCGGCCAGCATCATTTCTGCAACAGCCGGCTCGCCTACAGCCGATACACAGGAACGCAATTCAAGATCCGCCTGCAGGCGCTCCTGAAACGTGCCGCCAGCCCAGTACCTCAGGTCATGTTCGACACAGCAACGATGCCAGAGATCCTTGTGTGCGGGCGTACCATCGGGAAAATCGCTGCAGCCGTCTGTCGTGAAAGGTTTGAGTTGCATGGTGCCGGTGGTCTGGCAGGCGGCCAGCAGGCCAAGCTGGCAAATGATGAATAACCATTTGTAGATGCGCATGTTATCCCCTGAAAATTTTATCGTTTCCCGATCTGCGGGAGTTACAGGGCATCGCTCGCACAATCAGGAAAATCTTATATTTATGGTTTTATTTGGCACAAATTAACATAAGCAGGGATGAAACGCACCTCTGTTCATTGCGGACTTGTAAGCTAGAATTCCGGTCGGGCATGAATCTCCGGGAACAAAGTCCGCGCCATGTCACTGTACGAGCAAATTGCTGCAATAATATTTCCATTACTGCCACAGGAAACCTCATGAAACAGAAGCCGTCAAAATCCACAAAAACGCCTGTGCCGGGCTCTCCCAGCTGGATCATGCAGGCCCTGCTCGGCTTTTACGGCATTTTTGGCCTGGCAATTTCCATGTTTGGCGGCTTCAAGGTGCCCTTTGCAGAATCCAATGCCAAGGACTACTGGCGGCACGCGCTGGCCGGCATTGTGCTCATGGTCGCGCTACTGGCCGGCCTCGTCAGCCTTGCGCTTTACCTGTTCAATGCCAATTACTTCAAGTCGCAGATCGTTGATTATGTAAAGACCACCACCCAGCGCGACCTGACGCTGGATGGCGACCTCACCGTATCCTTCTTTCCCAAACTGGCGCTGGATACCGGCAAGATGACGCTGAGCCAGCGCAACAGCAACAAAAGCTTCGCCTCCATCGAGAGCGGGCACTTCCATATCGCATGGTGGCCACTTTTCCTGAAGCAGTTGCAAGTGGAAGGTGTGACGCTGAATGGCGTGCATGCCAATATCACACGCTTCAAGAATGGCAGTACCAACCTGGATGATTTCATTACCAGCGAGGGTGACATTGCCGATATCAAGTTCGAGATCGACAGCATCCGCCTGACCAACTCCTCCATTTCCTTGCAGGATGAGGGATCGGGCTATTTCATTTCGCTGCATGACCTCAGTCTGGAAACCGGCAAACTGGCAAACAACCTTCCCGCAGATGTCAGCAGTACATTCCGGTTAGACTCGGCAAAACCGCGCTTGAATGGCAAGGTCAAGCTTTCGACCCACTTGCTGTTCGACCTGAAAAATGGCAATTATGAGCTGGCCAATATGGAAGGTGAAATGGAAGGTGATGTCGGCGACCTGAACACATTGACCCTGGGTTTCCAGGCCAGCATCAAGGGCAATGCCAAACTGGCACAGATGGATATCGACAAGGTCGCCATCAATGCCAAGGGCCTGCTGGAAAAACGCAAGCTCGATGCCAGACTGGATATCCCCGCCATCAAACTGAACAAGGGCAAATACAGTGGCAGCAAGCTGACATTCAATGGCTCGCTGCTGCAGGACGAAGAAAATCTGGGCGCATCGCTGGAGCTGCCTGCCTTCACGATCGACGGCAACCAGTTGAAGGCCGATGCCATGTCAGGCAGTGTGGACCTGTTCAAGAGCGGCCGCACCCTGCAGGCCAAATTGGGTGGCGCCCTGAATGCCGACCTGGAAAAACCCCTGCTGGCGCTGACTGGCATGTCCGGCAATTTCACGCTGACCCACCCTGCGCTGAATGGGAAAATTGCTGGCACCTTGAATGGCAGCCTCAATTCCTCAACTGACAACAACCTGAACCTGGCGCTACACAGCCAGATTGATAACAGCACGCTTACAGTCACACTGACATGGCAGGATGTCACCCGTACTGACTATGCGTTCGAGGTGGTCGCCGACAAACTGGACCTGGATCGCTACCTGTCCACAGACTGGAGCAAGCGACTGCAGGATAAAACTCAGCCATTTGATTTCGAGCTGGTCAAGGGCATCACCCTGCATGGCAAATTCAACGCCAACGAACTCAGGTTCGCAAAACTCAAACTGAATGGGGTGCACGGTGAAGCGATTATTGAAGATGCAAAGCTTGTCCTGAATGCCACTGCCCGACTGTATGGCGGCACCGGCAGCAGCGACCTGAGCATCGACATGCAAGGTACGCCCAAAGTTACATTGAAGCAGAAACTGAACTATCTCCAGCTGAATGCATTGCAGGCAGATTTTTCTGGTGGTGAAAGCCGGTTAAGCGGCAAAGCCATGCTCAATATCGATGCCAACGGCACTGGCGACAATCTCGCCGCGGTATACCAGTCGCTGAATGGTACTGCCGCTGTGGACATTTCACGTGGTAACTTGAGCGGTATCGACCTCGCTGCCATCCTGCTGGCGAACAGGACACAATTGGGGGTTGCAGATGCCAAAATTGAAAATCCCGCGAAATTCAGTGACTCAACGCCATTCAACGAAATGAAATGCAGCTACGACATTGCAGGCGGCATTGCGAAATGCGGCGACTTCCTGATGAAAACGCCCGCCTTTGCCATCAAGGGCACGGGTGAAATGACCCTGGTTACAGGTGAAACAAAGTATGAGCTGAATGCGGCCATTTCAAGCGCACTGAAACGCAGCCAGGGTGAAATTGCCATGTTGAAAGGCCTTTCATTGCCAGTACGGGTATCCGGCAACTGGAATGCACCGCTTTACACTGTGGACCTTGCCCAGGCCAGTGGCATGAAGGAAATGAAACCGGCCAGCACAAAACCTGCGAGTCCTTCAGAAAAAAAATCCACCAGAAAATCGGCTCCCTGAGTTGAAGATTATTTCTGTGGACGCCCCAGCCAGCCCAGCCACAGCAAGCCGATGATGCCCGCCAGCGCAGAGGCGGCAAGGATACCGGTCTTGGCCATCAGCAAATATTGTTCCTGCCCTGCAAAAGCCAGTTCGGTGATGAAGATGGACATCGTGAAGCCGATGCCACCCAGTACCGAAACCGCAACTACCTGGCTGAAGCGCGTACCGCCGGGCAGCTGGCCTATGCCGAGTTTCAGCGCCAGCCAGCAGGCGCCGCTGATGCCGACAAACTTGCCCAGCAGCAAACCCAGCATGACGCCAAGGAACACAGGATGCCCGGCAACTTCTGCCATTTCACCCAGCTGCAACGGGATGCCGGCATTGATCAGTGCGAAGATCGGGATCACGATGAAGGCCACCGGCAAGTGCCACGCCTGTTCCAGCTGTTGCAACGGGGTCTGCACGCCTTTCACGCCATCCTCCAGTTTGCGCGCGACATCATGCATCTGCTCATTGCTCATCATGTCGCTGCCAGCCTGTTTGCGCGATGCATCAAACCTTGCAAGCAGTTCGCGTATGTTTTCACTGAACAGGGAAGGATCATATTTCGAGCGCGCCGGCACCGCGAATGCACCCAGTACGCCAGCCAGTGTGGCATGCACACCCGACTGCAGCAGTGCATACCACAGCACCACCGCCAGCAGGAAATACGGCAGGATACGCCTTACCCCTGAAACATTTAATACAATCATAATGATATAAATGATTGCCGCGGCCATTAACGCACTGATGGAAAGCTCGCTGGTATAAAACAGCGCGATCACCAGCACCGCGCCCAGGTCATCCGCAATGGCCAGTGCAACCAGGAAGGTGATCAGGGATTTCGGTACGCGAGCCGCCAGCAATACCAGCACACCCACGGCAAACGCAATATCGGTTGCCATCGGGATGCCCCAGCCGCGCATGGCATCACCCGCGTGATTGAACGCCAGATAAATCAGCGCAGGCATGAGCATGCCACCAATTGCCGCGATCACCGGCAAGGCCGCCTGCTTCAGGTCGGACAGCTCGCCCACCAGCAACTCCCGCTTCAGTTCCAGGCCAACCACAAAAAAGAACAGCGCCATCAGCCCGTCGTTGACCCAGTGGTGCAGGCTCATGCCGATGGTCCATGATCCGGCATTGAGACTGATCTCTGCGTGCAACAGATGATGATAGGCATCGGCAAACATGCTGTTGGCAAGCAGCATGGCGACCACCGCCATGATCATCAGCAGCATGCCGCTGGTCGTTTCGCGATGGATGAATTCCTCGAAGGGAGAGACGATCTTGCTGAAGGTGCGCTCCCAGGGCGCATAGTTGACGCCTCTGGTCATGCCGTTTTCGGGCTGATGGGGTGCTGACATTGTTCCGGTTCCTGACAAGGTTCAGGCTGAAGTGTAACCCGATATGCAGGATGCCGATACGCCATGCACCGCGAAACCGGCCTCAGTCACGCCAATGCTTGCCCGGAAGCATCAGGCATTCCAGTAAACGGACATCGCCTCCAGCGGCACTTTCACGTTGCCGAAATGCGGCACGATCCGAGGTGTATAGTCAGCTGCACTGCGGTCTGGCGGTATGTCTGCAACATAGACATAACCGCCCGTCGCACCGACCAGATGCCGCTCCATGCGCATGACATACCGCTCTGGCCCGGCGCCTGCCTTGCCATCGGCATAAAGTTCTACCTGCACGTGATCCGGATTGAGGCCATCGAGATACACTTGTATCTCGACATGATGCGCACTGGAACTGCTTTCAACTTTTCTTCCGGCGAAATGCAGCAGGTGCCAGTGGCGTGACAGCTCATGCTGCCACTGCACGATTGCCGCTCCCCCCATGCCATTGTCCAGTTTGCGCGCAAGATATGTCGCAGTGGCAGGAAGATAATATTTTTCCGCATATTCCCGCACCATGCGGTTGCTGGAGAAATGCGGGGTCAGCTGTGACATGCTGGCACGCATGCGCGACACCCAGGCCTGCGGCACGCCCTGCGCATCACGCAGGTAGAAATCCGGGGCGATCTTCTGCTCGATCAGCGCATACAGTGCATCCGCATCACGCTGGTCCTGGCTGGCATCTCCGTCCAGCTGCATGCCATCTCCCAGTTCCCAGCCCACTTCAGGCTGGTATGCCTCTGCCCACCAGCCATCCAGCACCGATGCGTTGAGGCCGCCATTGACCAGCACCTTCATGCCACTGGTGCCACAGGCTTCCCATGGCCGGCGTGGCGTGTTGACCCACACATCAACCCCCTGCACCATGTGTTCACCCAGATGCATGTCGTAGTCGCTGAGGAAGACCACGCGGGCGCGCACTTCCGGCTGGCGGATGAACTGTATCCAGCGCCGTATCATTTCCTGCCCTGCCTTGTCTGCCGGATGGGCCTTGCCGGCGATGATGAGTTGTACCGGGCGGGTAGGATGGTTCAGTAGCCGCAACAATCGCGCGGGATCATGCAACAGCAGATCGGGGCGCTTGTAAGTTGCAAAGCGGCGCGCAAATCCGAGCGTAAGGATATTTTCATCAAACAGGTTGCGCGCCTGCCGCACGGCAGTTTCCGCAGCGCCGGACGCGGCAAGCTGGCGCGACAGGCGTTCGCGCGTGTATTCCACCAGTGATTTCCTGGAGGCACAGCGGAAATTCCACAACTGTTCATCGCTCAGGGCACAGATATCCTGCTCAAGGTTTTCCATCGTGCCCAGCCACCTTTCCTTGCCGCTGCCGGAGGTCCACAACGCATCCGCTTCGGCTGAATCCCAGGTGGGCATGTGCACTCCATTTGTCACATGTCCGACCGGAATTTCTGCCAGTGGCCAGCGGGGAAACAGGGGGGCAAACAGGCGCCGGCTGACTTCTGCATGCAGCTGGCTGACACCATTGACGGCATTGCTGGTGCGTATCGCGAGATAGCTCATGTTGAAATTTTCGCTATCATCCTGTGCATCCAGCCGGCCCAGTGCCAGCAGGTCGCGCAAGGAAATGCCCAGTTGATTGACGGCATAAGCACCAAGATACTGCTCGATCAGGGCCGGTGCAAAATGATCGAATCCACTGGCCACCGCAGTGTGCGTGGTGAAAAGGTTGCCGGCCCGCGTTACCGCCAGCGCAGTCCCGAAATCCTGTCCGCTATACCGCATGAAACTGCGCGCCCGCTCCAGCGCGGCAAATGCTGCATGGCCTTCATTCATGTGGCAGACCTGTACATCCAGCCCCAGCGCTTCCAGCAGGTTCCAGCCACCGATGCCCAGCACCAGTTCCTGCATCAGGCGGATATCGGATGCACTGTCATACAGCTCGCGGGTAATCCCGCGATAGGGCGGATAATTCACGGCATCGTTGGTATCGAGCAGGTACAGTGTCACCCTGCCAACCTGCACCTGCCAGATACGTATCCAGATGGGATGGCCCGGCAGGTCAAGCTGCAGCCGCAACCATTCACCGTTCTCGCGGCGCAAAGGGGTGACAGGCAGCTGCCCGGGATCATTGTAGGTAAAGATTGCCTGCTGGCTGCCATCATTATCGATGATCTGGCGGAAATACCCCTGCTGGTAGAGGAGGCCGATGCCGATCACCGGCACACCGAGGTCGCTTGACGCTTTCAGCAGATCACCGGCCACATTGCCCAGGCCGCCAGAATAGATCGGCAACGCTTCGCTCAACATGAATTCCATGCTGAAATAGGCAATACACTTCAACGCAGAACCCGGATGCGCCTGCTGGAACCATGCCCTGGTTTCAACCGCTTGCTGGCGTGCCTGCAACTGGTCATCCAGCTCCTTGCGGAATTCTGGATCTGCCAGCGTCTTCTGCAGTTTCTCGCGCGAAATGGTCTGCAGCACGACCCAGGGATTCTGCGTGCTTGCCCATAACTCCGGATCCAGCTGATGCCACAAGTTGTCAGCCGCATGGTTCCATGACCAGCGCATGTCCAGCGCGAGTCCAGCCAGCACATCAAAGCCGGGTACATCGGCCGGCAACAGGCCGTACAGGGGATTGCAGGTGCGCACGTTATCACTCATGACACATCAACCTTTAGCTGTTTCCGCAATTTGCCGCCTATCAGTGCGAGCAGTTCCTGCCAGGATTTCGCGAAAGCCTGCACACCTTCCTGTTGCAACTGCCTTGCAAGGGCCTCGACATCCACACCCGCAGCAGTAACTTCCCTGATCACATTTTCTGCCTTGCCCCCATTGGCAGGCAGGATGGAAATTGGCTGCGCATGTTCATCACATGCCAGCAAGGTCTTGTCCGGCAGAGTATTGACAGTATCCGGTGCAACCAGCGCATCGGCATACATAGTGACGGAAGCGGCAGGGTCCTTGGTGCCCGTGCTTGCCCATAACAGGCGCTGCGGTTTTGCACCCGCTTCCTGCAAATGACGCCAGCGTGGTGATGCAAGCAACTCTCGATACATGCGATACGCACGCATGGAGATGGCGATGCCCAGACGATTATTGAGTGACGGAGGCAAACGATCCTTCACTGCGACATCCCAGCGACTGACAAACAGCGAGGCCACTGCAGCCACATCCACATCGAGCCCGGCCTTGAGGCGCCGCTCAAGTCCGTTCATGTAGGCCTCTGCTGCAGCCCCATAATGCCCGGCCGAAAACAGCAGGGTTGTATTCACCGGTATCCCGGCCAGGATGATTTCCTCAATGGCAGCCAGTCCGGCTTTCGTCCCGGGCACCTTGATCATCAGATTCAGGCGATCCACCTCGTCATGCAGTTGCAGGGCCGCCTCAACTGTCCTGTCCACATCGTTTGCCAGCATCGGTGAAACCTCCAGGGATACCCAGCCATCCAGACCATGCGATGCATGATATTGCGGCAGGAACAGGTCAGCAGCATGCCGGATGTCGGCAATGGCCAGCGACATGAGCGCTTCTTCTGCAGACATCCCCGACTCACGCGCGCGCTCGATATCCCTGTCATACAGCGCTGAGTTCTGGATGGCATGATGGAAAATGCTCGGATTGGAGGTCAGGCCGGTTACCGGGAGATCTGTGATATATCGTTGCAGCGTGCCATTTTCAAGCATGTCCCGCGTGATATTGTCGAGCCAGATGCGCTGGCCCGAGTCGTGCATTTTCCTGATCCCGCCCATTGATAACTCCTTTAATTATTTATTAATATAATCATAATATTAGGATATTCTCCGAACTTGATCACGCCCGGATATTCCAGTGCTCAGTCAATGACAAACCAGCCTCCATCTCCTGCGATCAAATCGTCTGCTGCTGTCGGCCCCCAGCTTCCTTGCGGATACAGGTGTACCGGATGATGCGCATTCAGCACAGGCTCCACCACTGCCCAGGCTGCCTCGATGGAATCTTCCCTGCTGAACAGTGCACCCTTGCCAGACATGGCGTCGCACAGCAATCGTTGATAAGGCGTTTCCTGTCCGGCTTGCTCGTCCAGCAGGAACAATTCGCGTTGTGTGCCGACAAATTCCTTGCCTGCCCGTTTGACCCGGGCGGCCATCGCAATGGCCGCCCGGGGAGACAACCTGAAACGCACATAATTGCCGCGCTCTCCGCTCGCCGCGGAATCGTCAAACAGCTGTTGTGGCGGGGATTTCAGCTGAACCACAATTTCAGTGGCAGACTTCGCCAGGTGCTTGCCCGAACGGATATACCAGGGTACGCCAGCCCAGCGCCAGGAATCGATATGCAGGCGCATCGCACAAAAAGTTTCCACATCGGAATCCTGTGCCACATATTTCTCGTCACGATACCCGGCATACTGTCCCCGGATCAGGTCATCCTTGCGCACTGGCCGCATGGCCTGGAACACCTTGGTCTTTTCCGCATGTATCGCGCCATAGCCCTGGTATACCGGCGGCTCCATCGCCAGCAGGGAAATCACCTGGAAGAGATGGTTTTGCACCACATCGCGCAAACAGCCTGCGCTTTCGTAGAATTGCCCGCGCTCTCCTACCCCGAAATTTTCCGCCAGTGTCACCTGCACGCTGGACACATGGTCACGGTTCCAGATCGGCTCCAGGAATGAGTTTGCAAAACGAAAATACAGAATGTTCATGATCGCTTCCTTGCCCAGGAAATGATCAATGCGAAAAATGGCATCCTCCGCAAAAACCTCGCGTGCAATCCGGTTCAGTTCACGCGCGGAAGCCAGGTCGCGCCCGAAAGGTTTTTCCACGATGAGCCGTGCCTGCGCAGCAAGTCCGCTGCTGCCAAGAAAACCGATCACGGTGCCGAACAATGACGGCGGAATGGCCAGGTAATGCGCAGGCATGCGAGCCTCCCCCAGCGCAAGGCGGAGCTGCTGATATGTGGATCGGTCATGATAATCGCCGCTGACATAACGGATCAGCCGCAGCAATCGTTGCAACACAGCTGCATCAATCTCGCCGATTGCTTTTGCCACCCCGTCAGACACCCGCGCATGCAGCTGGGCAATGCTGATCTCGCTGGCGGCAACGCCGATGACTGGCACTGACAACTCACCTGCCTTCACCATTTCATACAGGGCCGGGAAGATTTTCTTGTGCGCAAGATCCCCTGTTACGCCGAACAGTACCAGTGAATCGGATTGCTGCAATGATGCCGGATTCTCGACCATGTCAACTTTCTGAAAATTGGTTCCTGCAGTCCCTCTCCCTGCATCCGGACTCGAGACAATAGGGATCAGACTGCACATCAAACATATTAGTTCACCTCTTCAGCATCCATGTTGCAGTCGATCCGAACCGACAGGGGCCATATTCGCAGGTGACCGATCCTGCCCTGTCGCTCCATCGCAATTCGCCAGGCCAGCCACCCGGCTTGCAAACATTCTGGATTATCAACATGAATTAAATATGAAAACACGTTTGGCCAGCCCCCTCACTGCAGCATGACATTCAGGATGAATCAAGGGGGTACCCTTGTTATAATCATGAAATCACCTCACAGGAGTAACCATGCGTCCGGCTCAGCTTATCACCGTACTCGACCGAGAATTTGTCAGCGCACGGGAAGGACATCACACCCCCGTGATGCTTTGGGGAGCGCCCGGCATTGGCAAATCGCAGATCATCGTCGAAATCGCCAAACGCCATGATGCCCCGATGATAGACATCCGCCTGTCGCAAATGGAACCCTCGGATCTGCGAGGCATACCTTTTAGAGTAGACAACCGGGTGGAATGGGCCATCCCCTCCATGCTGCCGGATGCAGAGCGCCACGGAGAATATGGCATCCTGTTCCTCGATGAAATCACCTCCGCACCGCCCAGTGTATCGGCCGCAGCCTACCAGCTTATCCTTGACCGCCGCCTGGGCGAATATGAAGTCCCCCCCGGCTGGGCCATTTTTGCCGCCGGCAACCGTCAGGGCGACCGCGGCGTCACCTACACCATGCCTGCACCGCTGGCCAACCGCTTCTCGCACTTCGAAGTGGAAACCAATCTCGATGACTGGGTAGCATGGGCTTACGCCAACAACATCCACGAAGGACTGATCGGCTTCCTGCGCTTCAAGCCGGAATTGCTGTTCGACTTCAACCCGGCACAGAATCCGGTGGCCTTCCCCAGCCCGCGTTCCTGGGAGTTTGCCCACCGCACGTTGCAGAAATTCGGCGACAACGCCGAACTGCTTTTGCCTACCCTGCAGGCCTGCGTGGGCCCGGCAGCCGGCCTTGAGCTGCATGCGTTTATCGAGAACCTGGAAAACATGCCGGATCTCGACGCCATCACCCGCGGCGACGATGTGCCGGTGCCGCGCGAAATCGATCTGCAATATGCCGTGGCTTCTGCGCTGGTAGGGCGTGCAATCCGCGCCCGCGGCAAACCGGAAGCCAAGGAAGTGCACGGCAACATTCTCGAATATGCAAACCGCTTCCCCTTGCGTGAAATGGGCATCATGCTGGTTTCAGACATGCACCGTGCCGTCGGCCAGTGCCTGTTTGCCGTACCGCAATTCGCCACCTGGGCCAATGCCGTGGCCGATGTGATGCTGTATGAAGGATAAACACCTCCCTGCATGATAGATCCGGAACTCGAAACCAGACTTTCTGCCGCTCGCACCCGGCTGATCCTCGACAAGCCCTTTCTGGGTGCGCTGGCGTTGCGCCTGCCGCTGGAAGCGGCCGACCCGAAGTGGTGCCCCACCAGCTATACCGACGCTCGCAAGCTGTATTTCAATCCTGCCTATATCCGCAACCTGAGCCAGGAGCAGATCCAGTTTGTACTGGCGCGTGAAGCCTTGCACTGCGCACTGTCGCATTTTGCCCGCCGCCAGCATCGCAACAAGGCGCGCTGGGATATTGCGTGTGATTACTCGATTACGCCGGTACTGATCAAGGATGGCCTGAAGCCGCCGCCTGCCACCATCGTGATCGCTGCTTACGAAGGCATGACTGCGGAAGAAATCTATCCATATATCCAGGATGGCGAGTCTGATGACGATACCGGACAGCAGAATGATCCCAACCAGAGCACCGATCCGACCAAGGGCGGCTCCGAGAAAGGCAAGGAATCGCGCGATGGGGGCAGTGGCGCCTCATCACAGCAAAAGGACCCGAATGCCGCGGGCGGCAACGAACAACAGGAAGAACAACCGGACATGCAAGGTGCCCCCGAACCTTCTCCGCTGACCAGCAATGAAATGGATTCACTGTCGCAACAATGGCAGCAACGCATGGCCGGTGCTGCATTGCAGGCACAACAGGCCGGGAAACTGGGAGGCGCGCTGGGGCGCATGGTAAACGACATGCTGCAACCCAAACTGCCCTGGCGCATGCTGCTGGCACGCTACATGACGCAGGTTGCACGCGACGACTACAGCTATGCCCGTCCCTCGCGGCGCGAAGGAGAAATGATCATGCCTTCCTTGCGCAGCAGCCAGGCCAGCATCGTCGTGGTGCTGGATACCAGCGGCTCAATCGGCGAGCAGGAACTGAATGAGTTCGTGACTGAAGTGGATACGCTGAAAGGCCAGTTGCGCAGCAGTGTAATCCTCCATGCCTGCGACACCCAGCTCGACCCCGATGGCCCATGGACTTTCGAAGCCTGGGAGGAATTCAAATTGCCCAAGGCGTTTGCCGGCGGTGGCGGAACCGATTTCCGCCCGGTATTCGAGTGGATGCGGCGCGAAGACAAGGCGCCCGACATGCTGCTTTACTTCACCGATGCCGAAGGCCCGTTCCCGAAAACAGAACCGCACTACCCGGTGGTCTGGCTGGTGAAAGGCAAAGCACCTGTGCCATGGGGACAACGTATCCAGTTGAATTAAATCGCTGCTACGCTCGACTTGAACATTTATGCAAAGCTCAATCACGAACCATGCCTGAACTGACACCAGAAGACTCCCTGCGACTGAATGTAATGCTGGCCAACAATATCCAGGCCGTGCGCATCGACACCAATGCGATGACAGTATATGGCCTGTCGCCCAAAGGCACGGCTACCGTCAAGCTGCACCCTTCCGGCCGCAATGAGCAATACCTGCGTTCCGTGCGTGAAGTGCTGGCCGGATTTGCGCTGGGCTCGCCGGGTGGCTACCCGGTTTACCTGCAGCGCTGGACGCGCATGGGACAGGCGCGCGACCGCGGGCTGGACAAATTGCTGCTGCTGGGCGAACCGGAAGCCATCACCTCGGTGGCTTACTCCAATGGACTGACTGACGAGCTGGCACGCCGTGCCTGGTGGGCTATGCCGGTTCCCGATCATGCGCGGCGCATGCTGGAGCGAGAATGCGTGATCCAAGGTGAAATGGGCAAGGTGCTGTCTGACTACCTGGTGGACTATCTGCCATTTGAAACCAGCGCGCATCTGGTCATCGATACCATCCGCATCCTGCTGCAACCGGGACTGGTCAGCGAGGAAACAAGATTGTCGCTTTGGCGCAAGGGGATGGCAGACAACGCCTATTTTGTCGGTTTCCTCGACAAGCAGCCGGATGCACTGCCGGAACAGCGCGATGCAAGACCCGATTTTGCACAGTACGATGAAAAACTTGTCGCACTCGCTGCGCAACACAACATGTATGCGAAATATCTGCAGCGCATCCTGTCCGGCCCCGGCCAGACATTTTTCCATTACTACGATGAAGTGCTGCGTTACCCGGCAGACAAGGATGTCGTGCTGGTGCTGCTGAATGCGCTGGATAAATACTTCACACAATTACGCCAGCAACATCCGTGCAGTGGCACCACGATGGAAGAAGTGATCGCCACGACGGAAAACTACATGGCCGATCCGCAAAAAGACAGTGCGCTCACGCAATTGATGCAGACAGTACCGGAACTCCATGCAGAGATCCGAGCAATGCTCGCGCTATCCTGTGTGGACGTGGATATCGCCACGCCCATCATGTCGCAAACGACGGCCAGCGGTACACTGATGCGCAAGAAACTGGAACCAGTGACATTGCCGATGATGCAGCTGAATGCAGTGCTGATGGCGCGTGAATTCTCGGCCACTACCTCGCGCCGCCGGCCGCGGGGGGAGTAGCGCAATATATTGATTTTATTATACTAATATACTGCAGCCTCTACTAAGGCAAATAGGCGCAATACCGAACTTTCTTGCCCGGATTATTTTTATCAGCCTGCCGCCCTTCAAAGCTGAGTTCCCGTTTATCCGCGTTCCATTTCATTGGCTCCAGAGTATAGGGGTTCACATACTCCCTGCCTGCAAGCTCCAGAAATCTGGGGACATGCGTTAGGCCTATCTTTTGTGCAAGCAGTTTGTACTGCAATGCAACCAGCCGCAAAAAACCCTCTGTATCATGGTGGCGGATTACGTAATCCAGGTAGCTTGGTTCAGATATCTGCAAAAGCAATTTACCGCCAGTATTTCTTACATAAATCATATGAGAAATAATGGGGGTACCGTATAAATTTTCGCTTTCCCTATCCGCATTTGCTACTTCCAGATCTAATTGACTCCCATCTGCTGATGCTACTTTTACCTTAAGGTTATACAGGTCATAGGCCAGATTCAGGGTTGCATTTTCGCTATAGAAAAGCTTGAGCAACCCATTCAGGTAACCCTGGCCTTTTCTTTTCCAGTTTTCTATTATTTCAGTCCGGGTATGGCCAATCAGATTCAATATATTTCTTTGCTCCCGCTTGAATGCCTTTTCTTCTGAATATTCCCGTGTTGAGATCGGCGCAACAATTTGCGAGATTTGCGCCGTATATTGCACCAGCTGCGGATATTTCTGCATGAGTGCGCTTAATATCAACGCATCATTTTTGACCATATGCAAAGCAATCATATGTGCGATCAACGAATCGCCTTCCTTTAGCAATCGATGAGCAAAGGCAGCGTTTTCAGCCAGCCGGTCCATTGCCGCAGCAAAGCGTCTTCTGGAAATATCCGATATGACCAATACATGTTCCAGCTTCGCAGCGCTTGTCAGATTTGTGTAAGAGGGAATGAGCGCCTCCGGATAGGGAGGAATTGTCTCAACAAACTGCCGGCTATTGCGAATAGAGCGATACCGCTCCAGCAGGAACTGGTTTTTTTTCAGCAATTGCTGCCGTGTTGCATGATTTTGTGCAAGATAAAACGCAACGCAATTAATTTGTTTCTGATAATCGCATAGGCTGTCTTTCATGCTGAACAGGCTATCGGTACTGGAGTATGGCTTACTCGGCGCCATATCCTGATTCAGCTTGTACGCCTGATATCTCTGCAATTCATTTTCCAGAATTATCTTGCCTGCAGTCAGGGCATCAACGCCAGCAGGCTCGTTCATTCCCAGCAGTATCAGATATCCATTTTCTTCATAGGCAGATGATGGAAGATTCCATTCCATTGCCTCCTTCACCTCTGGACGAAGTGGCTCATCCAGAAAAATGCTGATGACATACAGCCAGAATATGGAGCCCAGAATGAGTGCAAGCGCAAGAATTGCATGTTCTTTGATGAAGTTCATAAATACTCCGTTACCGCTTTTACCTCAGTTGAACGAAGTAGCATCTGAACATGATCCAAAGTCAGACAGCCATACCAGGACAGTATTATTTGTCTTGATAACTCAAATAATTGACTACTTCAGCCCGTCCGTCAGATGTGGTGCAATCACCTGCAGCATCTGCTCGTGTATCTTCGGATTGCCCGCACAGAGATGGCCGCTTTGCAGGAATTTGTTGTTACCTGCGAGGTCACTGACGATGCCGCCTGCTTCCGTGATCAGCAAACAGCCCGCCGCAATGTCCCAGGGCTTGAGGCCGGTCTCGAAAAAGCCGTCATAACGCCCGGCAGCCGTGTAGGCCAGGTCCAGCGATGCCGCACCGGGACGGCGCAAGCCTGCGCTTTTCTGCATCATGTCGCGCATGATGTTCATGTAGGCATCCATGTGAGTGAACTTCGTATACGGGAAGCCGGTACCAATCAGGCTGTCGATCAGGTCAGCGCGCTTGCTGACGCGGATGCGCCTTTCATTCAGGAAGGCGCCCTTGCCGCGCGATGCGGTGAACAGGTCATTCTTCGTCGGGTCATACACCACGGCCTGAGACAGCACGCCATTGTGCTGCAACGCAATGGACACTGCATATTGCGGGAATCCGTGCAGGAAATTGGTGGTGCCATCCAGCGGGTCGATGATCCACACATATTCCGACTCGCCGTGATTGCCGCTTTCTTCTGCTAAAATCGCATGGCTTGGGTAGGCTTCATGGATGACTTGAATAATCATGCGCTCCGCTGCGCGATCGACTTCGCTGACATAATCCGCGTGGGATTTCTTGGTGACCGTCAGGTGATCGAGGTTGTCTGCGGCACGGTGAATGAGGTTGCCGGCGCGGCGTGCGGCTTTGACCGCAATATTGAGCATGGGATGCATTGAAAAATACCTGGAAATGTAAATGAGCGACTGCGAAAGGCGCTATTTTAACGGGAATATTGCCCTTGGACAAAAAAACGGTAGTTTTAAGCAAAGATATGGTGAACCCGGAGACGGAAAATCGCATACTGGCCAATACCCGTGTGGTGTTGAGCCATACCAGCCATCCTGGAAATATTGGCGCGGCTGCCCGCGCGATGAAAACCATGGGCTTGTCACAGCTTTACCTGATCAACCCGCTGAAGTTTCCAGACGAGCAGGCAGAGGCGATGGCAGTCAGCGCGGTGGATATTCTGCATCAGGCAAAAGTCGTCAGCTCGCTTGAAGAAGCACTGGAGGGCTGCGTGATGGTGGCAGGCCTTTCCGCACGCATCCGCGACATTTCACATGAAGTGCTGCCGCCACGTGTAGCGATGCCGCAACTGGCGCAGCAAGCCCTGCAGCACCCGGTGGCCCTGCTGTTCGGCACGGAAATGTCCGGCCTGACCAATGATGAACTGGCAAGCTGCCAGCTGATGGTGAACATTCCCACCAATCCGGATTACTCATCGCTTAACCTGGCCTCGGCTGTGCAGCTGGTGAGCTACGAATTGCGGCTGGCCGCAGGATTGGGCAATATATCCGCGCCGGAAAGCGTGCCCGCACCGGCTGAGCAGCTTGATCGCTATTTCGTACACCTGGAGCAGACACTGGCGGATATCGGTTTTCTGCAGACCAGGCACACGACCAAATTGATGCAGAAACTGCGCAGGCTGTATGCCCGGGCACGCCCGGAACAGGAGGAAATCAACATCCTGCGCGGGATCCTCACCGTGACGAATGAGTGCGCAACAAAAGGCAGAATAAAGGAATAGCGTGATGTTCAAGGCAATCAAGGAAGATATCGACAGTGTATTCGACCGTGACCCTGCGGCTCGTAACGTTTTCGAGGTGATTACATGCTATCCCGGCTTCCATGCGCGCTTGCTGCATCGCATTTCACACCGGCTCTGGCTGTGGCGACTTAAATGGCTGGCAAGATTTATCGGTTTCATTTCGCGCTGGTTCACCGGCATTGAAATCCACCCGGGAGCGACAATAGGCAAGCGCTTCTTCATCGACCATGGCATGGGCGTGGTGATCGGCGAAACTGCGGAAATCGGCGATGATGTCACGCTATATCACGGCGTGACACTGGGTGGTACCTCATGGAAGGAAGGCAAGCGCCATCCCACTCTGGGCAATGGCGTAGTGGTTGGTGCCGGCGCAAAAATCCTCGGTCCGCTGGTAATTGGCGACAATGCCAAGATCGGCTCCAATGCCGTGGTGGTAAAGGATGTACCAGCCGGCGTCACCGCAGCCGGCATCCCTGCGCGCATCCTGGATGACGTGAAGAAACAGGCCGGCTTCAATCCCTATGGACTCAGTACAGACCAGAATGATCCGGTTGCCAAGGCATTGCATGGCCTGATCGGTCACAGCGTGATTATCGACAAACGCATCGAGCTGATCCTGCAGCATTTGGAAAAACTCGGCCTCAATGTGGAAGATGAGCGCGCCACCGCAGATAAATTCGATCCGAACTACCTGAACAAGATAGTTGACTAAACAGTTCGGGTATTTATAATCGCAGCATTCATTCTGCGCAGGAGAGGAATCATGCGATTAACCACCAAAGGGCGCTTTGCCGTCACCGCAATGGTGGATCTGGCCGAACACAGTGGCAATGGGCCGGTCACACTGGCAAGCATCAGCGAGCGCCAGAAGATTTCCCTTTCCTACCTGGAACAGCTATTCGGCAAACTGCGCAAGCATGATGTAGTCGCCAGTGTTCGCGGGCCGGGGGGCGGCTACTGCCTGTCACGCCCCGCCAACAAGATTTCCATGTCCGACATCATCATTGCCGTGGATGAGCCGATCGATGCCTCTCAATGCCATGGCCTGGGAAATTGCCTGGATAACCACAAATGCATCACCCATGACCTGTGGATGGGACTGAACCAGGCCATTTCCAGCTACCTGAAAAATGTATCGTTGCACCAATTGGTCAGTCAGCAGATTCCCCGCCACGACAACAAAGTGCATATCCCCATCGTCAGTCACACCTGATACACCCCGCTTCATGGGATAATGGCGGTTACGAGATTATCCCGATGAACCACCCAGATTCCTCCACCCATCAGCCGGCAGCCAAGGCAGTCAAATCCCAGCATACGCCAATGATGGAGCAGTATTTGCGCATCAAGGCACAGTATCCAGACCTGCTCCTGTTCTACCGGATGGGGGATTTCTACGAACTGTTTTTTGAAGATGCCGTCCATGCGGCCAGGCTGCTCGACATCACCCTGACACAGCGCGGCAGTTCGAACGGCCAGCCGATCAAGATGGCTGGCGTGCCTTTCCATTCAGCGGAGCCCTACCTGGCTCGTCTGGTCAAACTGGGCGAGTCTGTCGCCATCTGCGAGCAGATCGGCGATCCGGCCACCAGCAAAGGCCCTGTAGAACGCAAGGTGGTGCGCATCGTCACCCCCGGCACAGTGACAGATTCAGCGCTGCTGGAAGAAAAACAGGACAGCCTGTTGCTGGCGCTCCATGAACAGGATGGCAAGCTGGGTATGGCCTGGCTGAATCTGGCCTCAGGCCGCTTTTATACCAGCGAAACCAGTCCCAGCCATTTACCAGCGGAGCTGGAAAGGTTGCAGCCTTCAGAAATCCTGCTCGCTGAAAACGCAACCCGCCATATTTCCGGCAAGGCAGCCATCAAGACCCTTCCAGTGTGGCATTTCGACCTGGAAACGGCCCGCCGCAGCTTGTGCCAGCAATTTTCGACGCTCGATCTTGCCGGGTTTGGCTGTGATGATTTCACTGCCGGGCTTTCCGCGGCAGGTGCCTTGCTGGGTTATGCAAAACTGACACAGGGACAAGGCATCCATCACGTAAAAAACATACAGGTTTACTCTGCCAGCCAGTTTGTCAGTATGGATGCGGCAACCCGGCGCAACCTGGAAATATCCCGCACATTACGAGGCGAGTCTTCGCCCACCCTGCTGTCACTGATGGATACCTGCGCCAGCAATATGGGGAGCCGCCTGCTCAACCAGTGGCTCAACCATCCCTTGCGTGACAGGAAAATATTGCGCGCTCGGCTAGATGCCGTTGACCTCACGGCCTCATTCCAGCAACAGATGCACGCAGCCATCAAACCTCTGGTGGATGTTGAACGCATCAGTGCGCGCATCGCGTTGCGCAGTGCACGCCCCCGCGACCTGTCAGGGTTGCGCGATACACTGGGGTCGCTGCCGATACTGCGACAGCTACTGGAAAATACGCCGTCACCACTGCTTGCAACCTTGTCTGCAGCTTTACTGCCGGCTCCTGAACTGGTGAACTTGCTGCAACGCACCTTACGCGATGAACCCGCAAGTGTGTTGCGCGATGGTGGTGTGATTGCAGACGGTTACGATGCCGAGCTCGATGAATTGCGGGGTATCCAGAACAACTGCGGCGACTATCTGCTGGAGCTGGAAACGCGGGAGCGGACACGCACCGGCATTGCCACGCTGAAAGTGGAATACAACCGCGTACATGGCTTCTATATCGAAGTCTCTCATGCGCAGAGCGCGAACGTGCCGGATGACTATCGTCGCCGGCAGACATTGAAAAATGCCGAGCGCTATATCACGCCGGAACTGAAAACCTTCGAGGACAAAGCATTATCTGCCAATGAGCGGGCACTGGCGCGCGAAAAGTTCCTGTATGAACAGTTGCTGGACCTGCTGCTGCCGCATGTCGCCCAGTTGCAGCAGCTTGCCAATGCGATCGCCGAGCTGGATGTGCTGGCCACCTACGCAGAACGCGCTGCAACCCTCAATTTCTGTGCACCGTCATTCAGCGATCAGGCCGTCATTAATATCCGCGCCGGTCGCCATCCGGTGGTCGAGGCACAGGTGGACAATTTCATCGCCAATGACACGGAGCTGCATGAGCAGCGCAAGATGCTGCTGATTACCGGACCCAACATGGGCGGCAAATCGACCTATATGCGCCAAGTCGCGCTGATTGCCCTGCTCGCGCACTGCGGCAGCCATGTGCCGGCCGATCAGGCCGAGCTGGGGGAAATCGACCAGATATTTACCCGGATTGGCGCATCGGATGACCTCGCCAGCGGCCGCTCTACGTTCATGGTGGAAATGACCGAGGCCGCAAACATCCTGCACAATGCAGGCAAGCACAGCCTGGTTCTGGTTGATGAAATCGGCCGCGGCACCTCGACCTTTGATGGCCTTGCGCTGGCACATGCCATTGCCTGTCATTTGCTGGATCAAAATGCCAGTTACGTCCTGTTCGCCACGCACTATTTCGAGCTGACCCGCCTCAATGAGCAATATCGGCAACTGTCCAATGTGCACCTGAAAGCCATCGAACACCAGCACAGTATCGTGTTCCTGCACAGCGTGAATGAAGGAGCCGCCAATCAGAGCTACGGCTTGCAGGTTGCCGCGCTCGCCGGCGTGCCGCCTCAGGTCATCAAGCTGGCGAAGAAACAGCTGCGGCTGCTCGAACAGCAAAGCACGTTGACAAGTCCGCAGGGAGACCTGTTTGCTGGGACACCGGTGCCACAAGCCGCTCAAGCCTCATCTGTTGAACACCATCCTGCTCTGGAAGAACTGCGGAAACTGATGCCGGATGACCTCAGCCCCAAAGCTGCACTGGAGCAACTTTACAAGCTGAAGTCTCTGCTCAGATAAATTTGCTGCAATCTTGCAGCATGCTCAATCTTTCATGACAGGTGCACCACTCACATCGACAATGCTCTTCCAGCTGCTGTGAATCTCATTTTTGACCGAGTCAGGCAGCGGAATATAATCATTCTGGATGGCACGCAACGCGCCGTAGCGGAAACTGTATTTGAAATATTTGAGAATATCCTGGGTGCGTTCAGGATGCTCGGCCACCCGGTATATCAGCACATATGAGGCCATCGACAATGGCCAGCTGTCCGTACCTGGCTGATTGGTCAAAACCCCGGCAAAACCATTTTCCGCGGTCCAGTCGGCATTGGTCGCTGCAGCAACGACATTATCGTCGCTCGGGCTGACAAATTTCCCGGCCTTATTTTTGATTTGCACATAGGAAAGCTGGTTTTTCATGATCTGTGGAATGTTCAGATAGCCAAATGCATAGGTGGTTTTTTTCAGGGTACCGACATTATCAATCGGATTCTTGACCTCAATCGACCCTTCCGGCCAGGTGCCCGCCATGCCATCTCCCTTGATGGACTTCCAGGTAGGATGCGTTTTGGCAAGGTAGTCGCCGATGATCGTGCTGATGCCTGGTGGTGATGCACGGTGTACGATTATGATTTTTTCGTCTGGCAAATCGATGTTAGGATTCAGCGCCGCAATTTCCGGCGCATTCCATCTTGTGACATTACCCAGAAGGATGTCGCCAAGCAGCTGGCTATCCACCCTGAACTGTCCAGGCGAAACCTTTGGGAGGTTCACGACTGGCGCGATCGCCCCCAGCGCAATGGGAAACTGCTTGAGATCATTTTTTTCAGCTCCTCCACCTTCAATGGCATATCGGTCGCACAAAAATCCACCTCCTTGTTCAACAGGCTCTTGATCCCGGCAGCAGGATTGCTGCCCTGATATTTTATTTTCTCCCCTTTGGAGTACATGCCGAACGCATCTGCCCATGTACGGATCAAAGGACCAGCAATCATGCTGCCAGTACCCGAGGCCTCTGCCGAGAAGCTGCTGCCTGAATAAAGTGAAAACAACAGGGAAAACATCCATGGCAAGTGTTTCTTCATTTGGTTTTGTATCCTTGATTTGTTAGCTCAGTAACTGAATCGTGCACTGGAAATGCAGGTCGAAATACTAGCCCAGAACAATGACAATCTCAATTCGCTCGTACCAAATAAGAATTTGATTATATTGAATATAAATCCTTAAATTTGCATGAAACAACAGGGTTACACAGAAAAAAACCATCTGTCATTTCTGACAAATGGTTTGATTCAAGAGATGTAATGCAGCGGGGAATGATTTTAATGTGCGTGTCCATTCGGGCCATGGACATGACCATGCTCAAGCTCGTCACTGGTTGCCATGCGCACCTCCGTGACAGTTGCATTGAATTGCAGGAGTTTGCCCGCGAGGGGATGATTGCCATCCACAGTCACATCTTTATCTGTTACCTCCAGCACTGTGAATAACATGTAGTCTTCATCGTCATCCCCTTCCGCGCCTCCTTCGAGCTGTGCACCCACTTCTATATCCTTGGGGAAAAGATGGCGGGGTTCAACCCTGACCAGTTCATGGTCGTACTCACCAAATGCATCCTCAGGCTCCATGCGAACAGCAACAGTATCTCCCACACCCTTGCCATGCAAAGCCTCTTCCACGGTAGGGAAGATGCCATCATATCCACCATGCAGGTAACTCATCGGTTGTGCGGATTTTTCAATCAAGGCATTGTCACCCAGATCTACCAGTTCATAGTTCAGGGATACCACCGTGTCCTTCTCGATTTTCATTTCATTTCCTTGATAAATTTCAAAATTTCCTCTGCATGTCCATGTACATGCACTTCTCTGTTGATATGCCTCAGCTTGCCTTGCTTGTCGATGACAAAGGTTGAACGCTTGATTGAGACTTTTTTCTGCCCATCCACTTCCTTGTCATATAACACCCCGTATTTCTTGCATACCACCGACTCGGTATCCGCAAGCAGGTGTACTGCAAGTCCATGTTTGTCACGAAATGAGGCATGGCTCAGGCAATCATCCCTGCTGACACCGACAACCAGCGTATCCAGTGCGGCAAAATCATCTTCCAGCGCACTGAATTCGTTGGCTTCAATCGTGCATCCCGGCGTGTCATCCTTGGGATAGAAATAAAGCACCACGTTTTTCTTGTCCCTGTACGCCGACAGGGTAAACATCTTCATATCTGCATCAGGCAGTTGAAAATGTGGCGCTTCCATTCCTTCATGTAATTGCATAGCGTGACTCCTTTGCTTAATGTGCCGCGAACTTACACCATAGCAGCAAGGCCAGCAAATACGGCCGATACCTTAAACTCACGGCGATATGACAGCACCTGCTAATATATAATTCGTATATGAAAATCAATCTTACCTTGCTGGGCGGCTTAAGTGTAGACAAATTTCTGCGCGAATACTGGCAAAAAAAGCCCTTACTCATCCGCCAGGCCATACCTGGCTTCAATGGACTGCTAGATCCTGCTCAGCTGGCGGAGCTGGCCTGCAACCCTGAGGCTCAATCCCGGCTGGTACAGTTCAAGCGCAACAAATGGCATCTGCAGCATGGACCATTTGATGAACAATCGCTCGACTCACTGGGAAAATCCGGCTGGACCCTGCTGGTTCAGGGCATAAATCATTTCCTGCCGGGTGCCGCTGACCTTCTGCAGCAATTCAGCTTCATTCCGCATAGCCGGCTGGATGACCTGATGGTGAGCTATGCTCCCAAAAATGGCGGCGTCGGGCCTCATTTCGACTCTTACGATGTTTTCCTGTTGCAGGGTATGGGACACCGCCGCTGGCAGATTTCGGCCCAGCAGGATCGCACCCTGATACCTGATGCACCATTGCGGATTTTGCAGAATTTCTCACCTGAAGAAGACTGGATTCTTGAACCGGGCGACATGCTCTACCTCCCTCCCCACTGGGCACATAACGGCATTGCGCAGGATAACTGCATGACCTATTCGATAGGCTTCCGCACGCCTTCCTATCACGAACTCGGAGAACAGTTCCTTGTCTACCTGCAGGATCACCTCAAGCTGGATGGCATGTATGCCGATCCCGATCTCAAGCCTCAGGCGCACCCTTCAGAAATCAGTGCCGACATGTTGCAGCAAGTTAAAGCAGTGATCCAGAAAATCCGCTGGAATGATACCGATATCGCCCGCTTTCTCGGTACATACATGAGTGAACCAAAACCGCATGTTTATTTTGATCCGCCCGACAACCCGATGTCTCACAAACGCTTTATCCAGTCCCTGGATAAGTCCGGCATCAGACTGGACCTTAAATCACTGATGTTGTGCCACGACAATTGCGCTTTCATCAACGGCGAGGCGCATGATCTCGACACCCCGGATATTGCCGCAATACGCTTGCTGGCAGACACCAGACAGTTTCCCGCCCATAGCCAGTTGTCGTCTACCGCGACTGATATGCTGTATGCCTGGTATCAGGAAGGATTCCTCGTTTTCCCCGGAAAAAAATAAGCGAGCCATGCGTGATATGCAAGCTGCTGAAATACCCATTACCACCAACTCGGAATATATCAGTGCGCTGGATACACTTTGCACACTGGCCCAGAAAAACCTTTATGTTTTTGAACGCGATTTTGTCAGTATAGGCTTTAACAGCAATAACCGTTATGAAATCCTGAAGCGATTTCTGCTCGCCAGCCCACATAACAAGCTCCAGTTCATCGCACACAATACCCGCCCGATTTTCCCCAACTGCCCACAACTTGTGCAGTTATCGCGCCAGTTCTCGCATAATTTTCAGATATTCCAGACACCCAGACACTTGCAACACCTGAGTGAAGCATTCGCCATTGCTGATGAATTGCATTGCATCAGGCGCTTCCATATGGATGCCACCCGCGGCATTTTTACTCAAAATGTCAGCACCGCTGCGATCCCCCTCAGATCCCGTTTTGACGAGCTCCTGCAGGCATCAAAACCCTCCGCAAATACAGGTACTTTCACACTTTAACAAAAAGTCCACAAGCTACTGGATTTTTTATAAATTACGGTTAGAATGCCGCGTCTTCTGCATCGAAATAAAACCGTAGCAGCAGACGGGAATTTACCTGATTGGCATGTGCCAATTAATCAACATACTACTTTCTTCAAAGGAAAAAACATGACACGTTCCGCATTGATCGCCGCCCTGATGGCATTGGCTCTGGCAGCTTGCAACAAGCCAGCTGAAACTCCAGCTGCTCCTGCTGCCGCTTCT
>JAJXUI010000060.1 GCA_021782995.1 Pseudomonadota bacterium
ATCCTCAATCTCCTCGAGCAATTCGCCGGCTTCTGCAATGAATACTTCGAGCGCCTTGTCCAGATTCATAATTATCCTTTCACACTCACTATGAGCCGTAGCGGCCTGTTGCACGCATGCACTCAGTGCATGACGATGGGATCACCGAAAAAGCCTGCCAGTCCATACAAGTCGAGCAGTTCTGTGACCACATTGCTGTGGTTGACCAATTGCAGCTCGGTATTGCCGCGCAATGCTTCCTGCTTCATCATCACCAGCAGTTGCATGCCTGCAGTATCCAGTTCGGTCACCGCAGAACAGTCCACCTCGACGCAGAATGTCTGTTGCAACGCTGCCTGCAACTCCGGCTTCAGCTCGGCTGCAGCATAGATGGTCATGTCGGCCGGCAGCCGCAGCTTGCGCACGCCTTTCCGGTCGCTCTTCTGAATTTTCCCGCCCGCATCCCTGGCCATGGCTATCTCCGTCAAATTGAATCAGGCCATTACCAGCTTGGCCACTGCACCCAGCATGGCTTCCGGCTTGAATGGCTTGACCACCCATGCCTTTGCGCCAGCAGCCTGCCCTGCCAGCTTCTTGCTTTCCTGGGACTCGGTGGTCAGCATGATCACCGGCGTGAATTTGTAGCTGGGCAGTTTCTTGAGCTCGGTGACAAACGTGATGCCATCCATGTTGGGCATGTTCACATCGCTGATGATCAGGTGCACTTTTTCCCCGTTCAGCTTGGCCAGCGCATCCTTGCCATCGCATGCCTCTATGACGTTGTATCCCGCACCGCTGAGTGCAATATTCACCACCTGGCGCAGCGATGCCGAATCATCGACTATCATTACCGTCTTGCTCATTTCCGTCTCCTTCAAAAAAATCTGATTTCATGTTCCGTACTGTCACCGTTATTGTTGCCCAGGTGGTTTTTGTGCTGATCCTCCATGGCATAGGTGAGCTCCATTTCCTGCAACCATACATTGGCGCTCATCCTGGCCTGCTCCCTGCCGGCTTCATCGTATTCCTGTAGATGGCGCGCCAGCTTGTCGAGCTCGCCCTGCACATGCCTGAGTATCTGGCTGGTGCGATCCTGAAACTGCAGCTCAACCAATACCTGATTGATTTCATGACGAATTTCACCAGTCTCCTCCTGCATCATGGCCGAGGAATTGTTGAGTTTTTCAGTCAGCTCGCCAAAGCGGGCGAGTACACTGTGAATCACCCGCTCCGAGCGGCTCACTGCCTCGGCATCACTGTGCGAGGATGCCTCGCTGATCTGGCTGGCGTTGCTGATCGCCGAACTGATCACCGCCACCTTTTCCGCCATTTTCTTGCCGGTTTCGGAAGAGAGCATGGAGAGCTTGCGCACTTCATCCGCCACCACGGCAAATCCCCTGCCGCTCTCGCCCGCCCGTGCAGCTTCAATGGCGGCATTCAGCGCAAGCAGGTTGGTTTGAGATGCGATGGCCTCGACATCTGTCGCCATTTTCTGCAGCTCTTCCGCATAGTTCGGCAGGTTGCGCATTTCAGCCAGGGTTTCATTTCGGCTGCGTTGCGAGTGCTGCAATGCCCTGACCAGCTCCAGCAACTCGGCCTTGCTTTTGCCGAGCACATCGACGGCGCCGCCTTCATCGCCACTCCCCGCAAGCTTCTGCGACGACTCAATGGAGTTGGCCAGCCGCTTGACCAGTGATGAAAATCGACTGCTCAGGCTGGTGACAGCCGTTTCGCTCTGCTCACAGGCATTCAGTATCTGCCGCTGCCAGATGGGCGCGGCGGAGCTGAAAACATCGTCCAGTCCCTGGATCGGCAGTTCCTTGCGGATTTTCTCGCACTCATTCACCGCCTCCTGCCTGGCATGTTCCATGGCTTCAGCGATACGCCGTGCGGCGGCGGAAGCGATCAGCCTGGCTGCCACCGCGCCGCATATCAGTATCGAAATCGCGGCAATCATGCTGCCCGTTTCCATGCCCTGCAAGGCCAGCATTGCGCCCGTGCCCGCCAATGACGGCAGCAGTACCGGCCACCACAACTTCACGCCATTTCTATTCATGCTTTCCCCTGCAAATTGCCATGCGGATTGACAAAAAACTCTAAACGACAGCGTATTCGCCTCTTTGCATCCAGTGTGGTTGGAATAATGCCCGCTTTACCCCCTATTTATAATTGTGCAAGCGCTGATTTTTCAGATAGGAATCAGGCTTAAATTAAAGTAGGAAAATTCCTACCCGCAACGGGCTTTGACATGATGCCGGCAAGATGCCGCCCAGGTCACCTGCACAGATGCAGCTTTGAACCAGCCAGCCTTCCTGTGCTACATTGTCGTTGCACTTGCGTTGCTACCTGTGACCGGAGACAAGATTGAATCAGCAAACAGCCCTGCAGCATGACTCCACGATACTGGTCGTCGATGACACCGAGCAGTCACTCAATATGCTCGTTGAACTGTTACAGCTTGAGGGATACCGTATCCTGCAGGCCCAATATGGCGAACTGGCCATCCTGACCGCACAAACCCGCGCGCCCGAACTGATCCTGCTGGACATCCGCATGCCAGGCATGGATGGCTATGAAGTATGCCGGCGTCTGAAGGCAGATCCTGTGACTTCCAGCATCCCCATCATCTTCCTCTCCGCGCTCGACGATACTGAAGCCAAAGTGGAAGGTTTCCATCTCGGCGCGGTTGACTACATTTCCAAGCCCTACCATTCCGAAGAAGTGCTGGCACGGGTCCGCACCCAGCTTGAGCTCGGTAACCTGCGGCGCACGCTCGAACAGCGGGTAGCCTTGCGTACGCAGCAGTTGCTAGCGGAAGTCACCGAGCGTACCCAGGCCACCCTGGAGCTGATGAAGTCACGCCAGGAATTGCAGGAGCTTTCCTGGCACCTGGAAGAAGTTCGTGAAGCAGAGCGCAAGCATCTGGCGCGTGAACTGCATGACGAGCTCGGACAGGTGCTGACGGTACAGCGCCTGGAACTGAAGCAGCTGGCTGACCAGATTGAGCAGCCACCCGACATCTTGCGTAACCGCATTCTTGGGGTGCTGGGCATGCTGGACAAAGTGGCCGACATGGCGCGCAACATTTCCGAAAGCCTCAGGCCCGGCATGCTGGATGTGCTGGGCCTGTCCGCAGCGGTCAAACAGCATGTCAGCAAATTCGGCGAAAGCTCGGGTATTCAATGCAGCCTGCAGATGAACCGCGATGACTTCACCCTTGACAGCCGCACGGCAACTGCGATATTCCGCATCCTGCAGGAGGCCCTGACCAATGTCGCCCGGCATGCAAGGGCGCGCAATGTGGATATCCGGCTGGCGGAACTGGCCAGCGAGCTGATCCTCGTGGTGGAGGACGATGGCTGCGGCATGCAGCAGAAGCAGCCGGGCGAAAGGCACGGCTTCGGCCTGTTCGGCATGCAGGAAAGGGTCAAGCTGCTGGGCGGTGAGCTGCTGATCGAAAGCGACAGCGGCCAAGGAACGCGTATCGAAGCAAACTTTCCTCTCGGAGTGACAACTTGATCAATCTCATCATGGCGGATGACCATCCGATTTTCCGCGCAGGCATCAGGCATATCCTGCAGCCTCACGGCGACATCAAAATTGCCGCCGAAGTTGAAAACGGGGTAGACCTGGTGGACAAGCTGCGTAGCAGCAACTTTGACATCCTGGTGCTGGACATGAACATGCCCGGGCGCAATGGGGTGGACCTGCTGCGCCAGGTGCGGCTGGAGGCACCCAGGTTGCCGGTGCTGGTGCTGAGCTCGCACAAGGAAGACCTGTATGCCGTGCGTACCATCAAGGCCGGCGCCTCAGGCTATTTGTGCAAGGACTTTGCTTCTTCGGACTTGCCCGAGGCTATCCGCAAGATTGCTGCCGGCGGAAAATTCATCACACCCAGGGTTGCAGAGCTGATTGCGATGGACATGAGCAATCCGGTCAGTGACATGCTGCCGCATACCCTGCTTTCGAATCGCGAATACCAGATATTCCTGCTTATCGTACAAGGGGCGGGCATGACGGAAATCGCCAACCAACTTAACCTGAGCGTCAAGACCGTCAGCACGCATAAAGTGCGCATCAAGGAAAAGATGCAATTGTCCGGCACGCCGGACTTCGTGAAATATGCGCTCCTGCATGGCCTGGTCGACGACAGATGAATCCAATTTCCCGTACGAAACTTTTGCTGCCGGGCTGCCCAACCATCGATATTTACATTCATCATTACCGGTGCAGTCCCGCCTCCCCCTGGAAAAGTTCCAGGGGGAGGCGGCACACGTTAAGCAGGCGATCGGCCATGAAACTTGTAAGGAACATCACCCCAACACTGGATTGAAATATCATGCCTCACTATATTGACGCCAGCCTGTACGTTCTTTCCGGGATTTTGTTGTATGCCGGCTTTAACCACCTTACCCGTGAGGACAACCATATTTCCAGCAAGTCCGATCTGGTATTTGGCCTGATTGCACTATTGCTTTCCGGTTTCGCCATTTCCCTCACATTCATGCTGAAGGCCGGTGAAGTTGCGGCATATGTCCGCGCATTGAAATGGAACCTATCCATTCTGTTTGTTTATTACGCCTTGCTGCCTTGGTTTTCGCATACCTTGACCGGCAAGGGAGACCGGCGCTGGCTGGCGGCATGCTCGCTGGCTTTCCTTGCGCTCGCGCTGTACAACCCCTATACCGCATACAGCCTCCAGTACAGCCAGCTGGACAGCCTGTCGCTTGACATGTTGCCCTGGGGGGAAACCTATACAAGGGGCGCAGGCAAACAATCTGTATTTTTTGGCGTGACCGCCTTGTGCATCATGCTGCTGCATCTATATATGCTGTTTTCCTTCATAAGCGCATACAAACACTCCGGCAGACGGATATTCCTGTCACTGTCCATCGCCATTGGCGTGCTGCTGCTCTCGATTATCCAGGGATTGCTGGTCCGGCTGGGATTTCTGACTTTGCCACCTCTCGGCATCTATGCTTACCTGCTGATGGCATTGCTGATGAGCTATTCACTCAATCGCGACACCAGCCAGCACATCTTCGCCTCCGAGCAGAGGTTCAAGTCGCTGTTCGAGCAATCCCCGCTGAGTATCATGCTCGTTTCACCACAAGGGGAAATGCTGCGCGTCAACCGCGCATTCGAAGACCTGTGGGGCGTGGTTGCGCACAGCACGCAAGGTTATAACCTGCTTCAGGACAAGCAGCTTGCCGACCTTGGAGTGCTGCCTTATATCAAACTGGGCCTGACCGGCCAGGCCACCGAAATCCCCGCCATCAACTACAACCCGGCTGCCAATACGCAATTTTCCGGTCCATCCACCAGCAAGATGGTGAGGTCCTTCATGTACCCGGTCAAGGACGCCACCGGCAAAACAAGCGAATTCACCTTGTTGCAGGAAGATATCAGCGCCAGCATCAACCTGCAAAAGGCACTGTCACAACGGGAAAAGGACTTGCGCTCCATCCTCGACAACCTTCCTTCCCTGATCGGCTACTGGGACAAAACCCTGCATAACCGCTTTGCCAACCGGGCCTATGAAGGCTGGTATGGCATGTCTCCCGGCAAGATTCGCGGCATGCATGTACGAGAGTTGCTGGGCGACGATCTATTCAGGCAAAACCTGCCTTATATCGAACGTGTATTGCTCGGCGAAGCGCAGATGTTCGAACGCACCTTCGCCCTCAATCAGGGCAAGTCAGTGTTTCACGGACTGATGCATTATGTGCCGGATATCGAGAATGGCGAAGTGCGAGGTTTCTATGTTCTGGTATCGGATGTAACTACCCTGAAAAACATGGAGTCCAGACTTGCCAAATCCCAGGCCATTTCACATTCCGGCAGCTGGGAGCTGGAAGTCCAGAGTGGCAAGACCTGGTGGAGCGAGGAGACCCGCCGGATATTCGGGGCCGGGCCGGAAGACATCATCAACCTGCAGTTCATCTCCGAACATATTCATGCCGAAGACCGCGCCCGGATACTGGACATGTTCAAACAGGCAACCGTCTCTGCCACCCTGCCCGCGTTCAGCGTTGAACATCGCATCACGCTTGCCGATGGAAACGAAAAATGGGTGCTGCTTTCTGTCGAAGTCAGTATCGACGAAAATCGTGTGCCCTACCTGATCAATGCAGTGATCCAGGACATCAGCACCAGCAAACGTGCGGCAGAAACACAGGAGCAGTTGCAAAATCAGCTGATGCAGGCGCACAAAATGGAATCCATCGGCCAGCTGACGGGAGGCATCGCACATGACTTCAACAATATGCTCGGTGCCATACAGGGGTATACCCAGCTGCTGCGGCAAATTGCCGGCAGCCAGCTGCCCGATGCTGAAGACCGCAATCGCAAATATATCAATGAAATCCTGAATGCAACCACCCGGGCAAAGGAACTGATACGGCAGATGATGGCCTTCAGCCGCAGCAACAAGGAGGAACACGTTCAGGCCAGCCCGCCCGTCCTGCTGGCACCGATACTTGAGGAAGTCACCAGCCTGTTGCGCTCATCGATTCCGAGCACCATTTCAATCGGCCTGCAAATTGCAGACGAAACTTTGCGCGCATCCATCAAACCCGTGCACCTGCACCAGATTATCCTTAACCTGGTCATCAATGCGCGTGATGCCATCGGTGAATACGGGAATATTTCGGTAAGCCTGCAGCGCTTTACCGAAAGGGCAACATGCAGCACCTGCAAGGCCGATTTTTATGGCACTTATGCACGCATCAGCGTTGAGGACAACGGCTGCGGCATACCGGCAGATGCGCTCGGCAGGATATTCGAACCGTTCTTCACCACCAAGGAAGTCGGCAAGGGTACAGGCATGGGGCTCTCGGTCGTGCATGGCCACGTCCATGCGCTTGGAGGCCATATCCTGGTGAACAGCGCACCCGGTGCCGGAACTGTGATCAACATCTTTCTGCGGCTTGCCGAACAGGCGCAATCCGGCGCAACCCCTGCGCAGCTCCCGGGCACGCGGGCAGAAACCCGCAATCTGGCGGGAACGCGAATCATGGTCATTGACGATGAAATGGCAATTGCACACATGTTGACAGAACTGCTGCAGCAGTACGGCGCTCAGGTCAGCACATTCAACAGCTCCACAATTGCCCTCGATGAATTCATCCACACCATGGAAGCGGTCGATCTGGTGATTTCCGATGTGACCATGCCGGAAATGTCGGGATTCGACATGGCAAGGCAGATGCTGCAGAACAAACCTGGACTCCCGGTTATCCTGTGTACGGGGTACAGCGACAAAGTCGACCGGAATACGGCAATGGCAGCCGGGATGGGAGGATTTTTCTACAAGCCGATTGATATCTTCAATCTGGTCAACCAGGTGCATGTGTTATTGCACAAGAATCCCTTACCTGGCCATTAGGCAGCAAGAACAGTCTCCATTCCTGATTTCCAGCGTAACACCGGCTTGATTGCCAGCCCTGCCGTCTTGCTGTAAGGTAGGCAGTCATGTGTTTACGAGGCATGAACCATGGATACCAGCATTGAAGCCCAGCTGGCTCAGCTGCGCCAGCTTTACCTCAAGGAATTGCCATTGCGCATGGAAACCATCAAGACCTGCCTGGGCAGGCTGCATCTGGACAACTGGAATCCCAGCGAAGCAGCCGAGCTGCACAGGCACCTGCATTCCCTGACTGGCACTGCTGGCACATTCGGCTTGCAGGAGATATCCACGCTGGCACGTGAAGCCGAACGCCTGCTGCAACCTGCCGCAAAATCCGGCGACACTCCCGCGGCAGAACATTTGCAACTTCTCCAGAGCAGGCTGGAACAATTGCAAAGCCTGTCAGGAGGCATCCTCGAAAAATCATGAATTGCATGCTGCACAGGTTGCACCTGCCAGCACTCCCGAATCCGCCATGATCGCCCAACCTGGGGCATAAGGCTGCCGGTCCAACGCCGGTTTCATGGAAATACAATAATCAATGCAGAATATTAAATAATACGGCGAATTCAAGGATGAAGTGCAATTTTGAATAATGCGGTGTCAGGAGGGCCAGATGCGATAGCATCCATGCCTTTTTGACCGGCCAGTCGAAATTGCAGAAATGTATACACACCTAACCCGAGAAG
>JAJXUI010000061.1 GCA_021782995.1 Pseudomonadota bacterium
TCCGATGCCGCCCCGGTCACCTCGATCTCCGGATCACCTTCCAGCACACCCTGCAAGACTTGCCGCACTACGGCAGAGTCATCCACCAGCTGCACCCGGATTTTTCCCATACCCGCCCCTTTGCTATTCATATTGTTAAACCTTGAAGAAGCTCATGGCCTGCAGCAGGTTATCCGACTGGCTGCTCATCTCTGCCGCTGTCGCGGCAAGCTGCTCGGAGCTGGCGGCGTTCCGCTGGGTAATCTGGCTCAACTGGTTCATCGCGGTATTGATTTGCGATATGCCAGACGACTGCTCTTCAGAGGCCGAGGTGATTTCCTGTACCAGGCTGGAAGTTTTCTGGATGGATGGCACCATTTCGTCCAGCAACTTGCCTGCCTGCTCTGCCAGATGCACGCTGCTGACCGCAACCTCTCCGATTTCACCAGAAGCAAGCTGGCTGCGTTCCGCCAGCTTGCGCACTTCGGCGGCAACCACTGCAAAACCCTTGCCGTGTTCACCTGCCCGTGCAGCTTCAATTGCCGCATTCAGTGCCAGCAGGTTGGTCTGGTAGGCAATATCATCAATGATGCCAACTTTTTCCGCAATCTGCTTCATCGCTTCGGCAGTCGATTTCACCACTTCGCCTCCAGTCGTGGCCTGTTTTGCAGATTCTTCCGCCATACGGTCAGTCACCTTGGCATTCTCGGTATTCTGCGTCACCGAAGCAGACATCTGCTCCACCGATGCACTGGTCTGCTCGACACTGGCAGCCTGCTCCGATGATGCTTGCGACATGCCCTGTGCCGTGGATGCGATCTGGCTCGATGCACCGGAAAGATTATGCGCCGCCTGATTCACATCGCTGATCACCTGGGACAGGCGCTGTGCCAGGTTGCCCATCGCCTGCAGCAACATCCCGGCTTCATCCCTGTTCCGGGATGTCACCTTCACCGTCAGGTCTCCGTCAGCCAGTCGGTTGGCGATGGCAAGAGACTCGGCAACCGGACGCGTGATGGTGCGGGTGATCAGCCAGGTCATCACACCAAATGCCAGCAGGACGACAAGTACCATTGCACCAAACCTGAAAAGCTGATTGATGAATGCATCCTGCACATCATCAACATAAATGCCACTACCGACAATCCAGTTCCAGGGTGCATACAGCTTGATATAGGATATTTTCGGCACCGGCTGGTCTGAACCTGTCTTGGGCCAGTAATAATCGACAAACCCCGCACCATGGGTGCGCGCCACCTGCACAAACTCCATGTACAGCAGCTTGCCCCTGGCATCCTTGACGCCTCCCAGCTCCTTGCCAATCAGGTCTGCGCGGGTTGGGTGCATGACCATCCTTGGTTCCATATTGTTGATCCAGAAATACCCATCATCTCCATAGCGCATGCTGGTTAGTACCGACATAGCCTGTTTCTGTGCTTCACCAAGCGGCATTTTTCCCGCTTCTGCAAGGGCACCAAAATGCGCGATCACGGCATAGCCTGCGTCCACGACATGACGCGTCTTCAGTTGGCGTTCTTCCATCATGGAATGCCGCAGATTGTAGAGCGACTGTCCTGCAATCAGCAGGATGGCCAATACCGCAAGCAGCGACAGCAATGACAGCCGCATGCCGATTTTCATGTTTCTTAACATCTGTATACTCCGGGCAAAATCAATTCAGAATCCGGATACGTGCAACTTGCTGCCCGCACCTTGCAAGGGCTGGCCAGACTGACCGGCCAGCCATGTGTAATTCCCTGTCAGAACACCTCCATTTCCCCCACCGGACCGTCCTTGAATATGCCAGCCGCTACCAGCGCCTCATATTCATGAATCCGGTTCCGCCCATCCTCCTTGGCCTTGTACAGCGCCCGGTCTGCGCGTGACAAAACCTCGGTCGGCAACACATCCAGCCTGGCACGACTGAAGCCACCACTGATGGTGACCCGCCCAACCTGCGGGAATGAATAGGTTTCAATCACCCTTCTTACCCGCTCGAAAATTTCCCGTGCATGCCCGGCTTCTTCCGTAGCCACAATGACAACAAACTCTTCCCCGCCAAAGCGATAGATCAGGTCACCCTGCCTGAATGTGGAAGTCATCAGGCGCGATGCCAGCAACAGCACCTCGTCACCGATCATGTGACCATATGTATCATTGATGGACTTGAAGTTGTCGATATCGAATACTGCAAACCAGTATTGCAGATGCGAACCTTTGCGCCTGCCATATTCATCAGGCGGTGATATTGACTGCTCGGAGAATATGCGCCAGATATTTTCGAAATTCCGCTCCAGCGACTGCCGGTTCAACAAGCCGGTCAACTGGTCGCGCTGGCTGCTGTCGAGCAAGTCGTAGTAATTCGAAAACACCTCGAGAACGCTGCGTATCACTGCATCCTCCGCAGGGGAAACTTCATGATCACGCTGAAAAACGAAACAGCCGCAGACTTCATCACAACCATTCAGCGGATAACCGATCCAGTACTGACTATCCTTCCTGTGGGTGCAGGCTTTACGCAACATGCGCACATGGTCCGTCAGCAACGTGACGATGTCCGGCAACGCTTCCAGGTTCCTCACCTCTTCAATGCGCTCGATCATGCGCATCACGCCGTGCTCATCGACTTCCCTGGAGCGATGATGATGCAGGACACGCAACAGCAGGTTGCGCTCATCATAGCGGTACAGCGAAGTATCCAGTACCCCCAGCAACGGGCCCAGTGTCTTGAGCAAACTCTGCTCCAGCAACTCGGTGTCGCGGATGGATGTCATCTTTCCCAGCTTCCCCAGCAAGGATGACATGTTTCCGTGTTCGGACTGACTTGCCATAGCAGCCTCCCTTCCTGTTTCTGCGTGATGCTGTTCCATTCATATCGATATGCCCCGCCGAACATGCCCACGGGAACCCCGATCACACCCTGCTTCGCTACCGGACACAATGGCTACGACACAATGCCCCGCCCGATCACACCCTGCCGAGCTTGAATTCATTGACCAGCCGACTGATCTGCTGCGCCTGCTCGGCAAGCTGTCCAGCGGTTAACGCCAGCCGCTCGCTCCCTTCTGCATTCTGCCGGGTAATCCCGTCCAGCTGCCCCATTGCATCCCTGATCTCGATGACGCCCGTCGACTGCGCGGCGCCTGCCACCGTAATTTCCTGCACCAGCGCTGATGTCCTGTTGATTGATGGCACCAGACTGTTCAGCAACTCTCCTGTAGTTTCCGCCTGGCCGACACTGCTCCTGGCGACTTCGTCTATTTCCATCGCGGCCAACCGGCTGCGCTCAGCCAGCTTGCGCACTTCGGCGGCCACCACCGCGAAGCCGCGCCCTGCCTCTCCGGCACGCGCCGCCTCGATGGCGGCATTCAGCGCCAGCAGGTTGGTCTGGTAGGCGATATCGTCGATGATGCTGATTTTTTCCGCGATCCGCTTCATCGCCAGCAGGGTTTGCTGGACCGCCTCACCCCCTTCTGCCGCCTGTTTTGACGCCTGCATCGCCATGCTGCCTGTCTGCTTTGCATTTTCCGAATTGCGCTGGATCGATGCGCTCATCTCGGTCACGGAATGTGTCGTCCTGCTGACCGATGCTGCCTGTTCATTCGCGCGCTGGCTGAGGTCCTCTGCGCTGCGACTGATCATGCCGGAAGAATCGTTCAGCGCACGCGCCTCTTGCCGTACATCCGTCACCAGGCTGGCGATATTCCCGGCCATGATATTGATGGCATGACGCAACTGGCCAACATCATCCTGATTTGCAGTGCTCGAAGACAGCCTGATATCCCCCGCTGCAATCACCTGGCTCAAGACGATGACCTCCCTGATGCCTCTCATCATGACCAGCCCGATGCGCAGCCCGACCCATGCACTCCACGCCAGCAACAATCCCAGCACGGCAAAAACCACATAGTCAGCAGGAACGACAGAGCGCAACTGCACTTCCACTATCCGCTGCCCTGCCAGCCACAAGACCAGCAGCGCCATCAATGCGCTGCCGCCCATAATGCGATATTGCAATTCAATTCCTGACAGCCGATTCCACCACCCGGCCACACCGGTGCGCACCAGTTTGCCTTCACGAAAGGCCAGACCTTTTGCGCGTCCTTCATTGAACAGGCGGTAAACCTGTTCCGCATCACGGATCTGTTCGCGCGAGGCACGGGTACGCATCGACATGTAGCCGGTAATCTTGCCGTTTTCCCAGATCGGGTTGGCATTGGCTTCGACCCAGTAATAATCCCCGTTCTTGCAGCGGTTCTTGACATAGCCTTGCCAGGAATGGCCGCGTTTCAGCGTCTGCCACAGATCTTCAAATGCCGCTGTCGGCATGTCGGGATGCCGGATGATGTTATGTGGCTGCCCCAGCAGTTCCTCCACGCTGTATCCGCTGATTTCTGAAAAAGTGCGGTTGACGTAGCTGATCTGCCCCTTGAGGTTGGTCTTCGAGACGATGAAATCATCGTCGGAAAGATGTTTTTCAATATTGCTAACCGGCTTGTTGATACGCATGGTGCACCCTCTGATCTGCTGCCAATACAGGGAGCATATTTGCTGACTGATTCTTCAATATGCCACCCCCTTCAGGGCTTGCGATAAATTGCAGGCCTGACCGCCTGCAGGTCCCCCGCAAAACCATTCAGGCTTTCCGAATGCCCGATAAATAGATAACCCCCTTTGCGCAATTTCGCACTGAGGCGGGCAACCACTTCGCGTTTGGTATCCTTGTCAAAGTAAATCATCACATTGCGCAGGAAGATGACATCAAACTCGCCTGTCGAAGGCAGTTGCTGGTTTAGGTTGATCTGAGAGAACATGATGCGCTTCTGCAAACGCGGCTCCACCATGAACGTGCCATCGTGCTTGCCCACGCCTTTCAGGCAGTAACGGCTCAGGTAATGCTTTGGAATCCTTTCCGCCTGCTCCAGCGCATACAAGCCGGTGCGCGCGCGATCCAGCACCCGCGTACTGATATCCGACGCTAGTACTTCCCAGGGGGCGTCACCCAGCACATCCGCCAGCACCATGGCCGCAGTATAAGGTTCCTGCCCGTAGGAACAGGCTGCACTCCAGATGCGGTAAGGACGCCCCGGCATGCGAATCTTCAACAGCTCGTTGCGCAGGAACTCGAAGTGCTTTTCCTCACGGAAAAAAAAAGTCTCGTTTGTCGTCAGCAAATCCACCGCAACCTGCATTTCTCCTTGCGTCCCGCCCTGCTGCAGGATGTGGAAATAGTCACCATAACTTTGCACACCATGATGCACCAATCGCTTGGCGAGACGGCTGCCTATCAGCATTTTCTTGGAAGGCGCCATGCTGATTCCGGCAATGTTGTAGATCATCTGCTGGAACTGCGTGAACTCCTTGTCCGAGATGGCCGGCATATTCATGATCAGTTCGCGTCCTCGACACTGCCAGTCTGCGATGCCTGACCCAGCATTGCCAGGTCATCAATCGACAGCACATTACCCACATTCAGGATGATGACAAACTTGTTGTTGATTTTCCCCATGCCACTGATGAAATCAGCCCGGATGCGCGCGCCGAAATTGGGCGCGGGCTCGATATTTTCATCCGAGATTTCCAGCACCTCGGATACTGCATCCACGACCACGCCGATGTCCTGCTTGACGTTCTCATGATCCACTTCAATGATCACGATGCAGGTGCGACGCGACACTGCGCTGCGCGATCTGCCGAAGCGCGCCAGCAGGTCAACCACCGGCACCACCGCACCCCGCAGGTTGATCACGCCGCGAATGAATTCCGGCATCATCGGCACTTCAGTCAGGTGGCCATATTCGATGATCTCCTTGATATTGAGGATGCCTATCGCGAACATTTCCCCGCCCAGCTGGAAAGTCAGGTATTGCCCCTGCTCCCCGCCCAGCAAGGCTTTCTGCTTGTTGCTCTCGCCCGTTTTTGTCAGTGCGCCCATGATACCTCTCCTCAGAAGCGGACAAAGTCGGCCGGATTGTGCTCTGCTGGTGCGGCAGTGGTGTGCTGTCTTGCGGGCGGCTGCCTGCGCACTTCGACGTGCTTAACACTGCTTGCGACGCCGGCACCGGATACCCTGAAGAAGCTCATGGTCTGCTGCAGCTGCTCGGCCTGGCTGCTCATTTCCTCTGCGGTGGAGGCCAACTCTTCAGAAGATGAAGCGTTCTGCTGCGTAATCTGGTTCAGCTGCACCATCGCGGTATTGATCTGCGCGACACCGGAAGATTGTTCTTCGGAAGCCGAGGTGATCTCCTGCACCAGGTCTGAAGTTTTCTGGATCGACGGCACCATTTCATCCAGCAGCTTGCCCGCCTTTTCTGCAAGTCCCACGCTGCCCTTGGCCACCTCGCCGATTTCCTGCGCCGCCACCTGACTGCGCTCGGCCAGCTTGCGCACTTCGGCTGCCACCACCGCAAATCCTTTGCCATGCTCACCGGCACGCGCAGCTTCAATTGCCGCATTCAATGCCAGCAGGTTGGTCTGGTAGGCGATGTCATCGATGATGCCGATCTTGTCGGCAATCTGTTTCATTGCTTCCACGGTTTCCTTCACCGCCGCTCCGCCCTCCACCGCAGACTCTGCCGACTTGCTCGCCATGCCGTCTGTCACTTTTGCATTTTCGGTATTCTGGTTGATGGATGCCGACATTTCCTCCATTGAGGAAGAGGTTTCTTCCACACTGGCGGCCTGTTCGGACGTGGCCTGGCTCATGCTCTGCGCGGTGGCAGACACTTCTTCGGACGCGCTGGACAGGTTATCCGCAGCCGAGCGCACCTCGGCGATGATGCCGGACAATTTTTCCACCATCTCGCTGATTGCAAGCAGCATGCTGCCGGAATCGCCAGGCTTCAGCCTCACTTGCACGGTCAGGTCACCGGCCGCAATTTTGCTCACTACTTCGGCGGCATAGGACGGTTCACCGCCCAATTGGCGCTGCAGGTTGCGCACGATCAGCCAGCCCATGAGCGCCACCGCAGCCAAAACGACAAGGGCAATTGTCATCGAAAGCTTGACCGCAGTCGACTTGGCTGCCACCGCATCGGCTGCACCCTGCTTGCCCAGGCTCACATTCATGTCGAAGTGCTCATTGATGGTATCGGTCAGCTTGTTTGCCACATCCCTGACTTTCGATTGCTGCAATTCCGCTGCCTTGGCATTCTGTTGGGTACGGGATAGTTCAAGCACTTGCGGTACGGCTTCGATCATCTTCTGGTAATTCTCCTTTTCATCCTGCCAGTATTTCCGGTCCTGCTCGCTTGCAATCGTGCCTTCATAATCCTTGATTGCCTTGACAATGCCTTCTGAAAACTTTCCCATCCGTTTTTCATACTCAGCCATATCCGCTTCTTTTGATGACATGATGTGTGAGTTGAGCGCCAGGCGATAGCGCAAGGCGTTATCGCGCATGGCATCCAGATAGACCAGTGCAGGCACCGTGTTGTCATTGGCAAAATTGGCCGAGTTGTACACCTTGTCGATCTGGTAATAGCCGAGTCCTGCAATCCCCAGCAACCCGATTACTGCCGCGCCGACCAGCAGATATAAACGCTGTGCTACTGTCATCTTATTGAACATTTCAACTCCCTGAATATATTATATATTTACCAAACAGAAACCTTCTGCGCCATATACCTGCCGGCTTCCAGCTGTGCTGCGTGTTGAACCAGATTGGCGACATCGAGAATCAGCGCGACTTCACCGCTCCCCAGGATGGTGGACCCACTGATGCCGCGTATGCCCGCAAATACCTTGCCCAGCGGTTTAATCACGGTCTGGTATTCACCCATCAGCTTGTCCACCACCAGCCCTGCCTTGCGTCCCGCGTATTGCACGACCACCACATTTTCCCGGCGCTCTTGCTCCCCGCTGATTTCGAAATGGTCACGCAGGCGAATATATGGCAAGACCTCGCCACGCAGGTTGACATACGCGCTGCGCTCCGCAGCTGTGCGCTCGGCATCAGACAATTCGACACATTCCAGCACTGACTCCAGCGGCACTACATAGCCGGCATTGCCGACACCCACCAGGAAGCCATCGATGATAGCCAGTGTCAACGGCAGCCGGATGCGTACCGTAGTACCCGCGCCCAGCTTG
>JAJXUI010000062.1 GCA_021782995.1 Pseudomonadota bacterium
TGCCAGAAGCGAGCATGCACTGGAAGTAACGCTGCAACGGCTGCACCCCTACTCGTTGATCGCTTTGCTGGTCACGCTGGTATTGCTGTTTGCCTTCCAGGGCAAGGAAATCGTGGCCAAGCCGCTGATCATTGCGATGCTGGCGGTGCCGATCACGCTGCAGGTGTTTTTCAATTCCGCTCTGGCGTATGGCATGAACCGCTGGCTGGGCGAAGCGCATTGCGTGGCGGGACCTTCCGCGCTGATCGGTGCTTCCAATTTTTTCGAGCTGGCGGTGGCGGTGGCGATCAGCCTGTTCGGATTTGAATCCGGCGCGGCGCTGGCAACCGTGGTGGGTGTGCTGATCGAGGTGCCGGTGATGCTGCTGGTGGTGGGCATCGTGAAACGCAGCCGGGGATGGTACGAAAGGGCATCCGGCACTGCCTGATTGCTGCCAGGGTCCGGCATTTCATGCTGCTGTAATGGCAGCATGTATAATTCAGGGCAAGACCATTTCAGGATACAGTCATGTCCAAAGTCATACTTGCCATCGGCCTGATGGTGTTTTTCGCACATTTCCTTTCGCTGCAGTTCCGCAGGACCAACATTCCCGATGTGCTGGTGCTGATGCTGGTCGGCATTCTCATCGGGCCGCTGCTGGGCTGGATGACGCCAGCCGATTTCGGCCGCGTGGGGCCGCTGATTGCAGCCATTGCGCTGGTGGTGATCCTGTTCGAGGGCGGTACTACGCTGAATATCGGCGTCCTCGCAAAAGCGCTGACAGCAACCGGCATGCTGGCGATCAACTGTTTCATCCTGTCTACGCTGATCATCACGCTGTTCGGTTTCTATGTGCTGGAGCTTGGAATTCTGCCGGCTGTATTCCTCGGCGTCATTCTGGGCAGCACCGCTGCTTCTGTCGTGATACCGCTGGCTGGCGCGCTGGATATGGCGGAGAAACCCGCTACGGTGGTGGTGCTGGAGTCTGCCTTTACCGATGTGCTCAGCATCGTCGCCGTGTTTGCACTGATCCAGATCCATACGCAGGGGGAGGTCGAGGCGGGCCATCTGGTGGGCAGCATACTGTCGGCGATGGTCTTTGCTGTCGTGATCGGTGTGGCCGGAGGCATAGGCTGGCTGGTGGTGCTGGGCAAGGTGCGTGATTTTCCGAATACCATTTCTTCCACGCTTGCTTATGTGTTCATCGTGTATGGCTTCACCGAACTGCTGGGCTTTTCCGGCGCGATTGCCGCACTGGCGCTGGGCGTGGCGCTGACCAATGCCGAGCGCTTCGGTTTGCACCATATTCCCAGCATAGACAGGAAGATTGTGCCGCTGAATGAAATCGACCTGATGTTCTATCGCGAAGCGGTGTTCCTGCTGAAAACCTACTTCTTCGTGTATCTCGGCATTTCCATCCGTTTCGGCGATGTCAAGATTGCGCTGGTGGCGCTGGCCATGGTGCTGGTGATTTATGTGATGCGCGTGGTACTGGTGCGATATATCGTGAAGAAGGATGAAAGTTACACATTGAAAGATGCCGCCTATACATCGATGCTCGCGCCCAAGGGACTGGCCTCTGCGGTGCTGGCCACATTGCCGGTAAAATACGGGGTGGCGGGGGGAGAAATGATCCGCGATGTCACCTTTATGGTTGTGCTGATCAGTATTACCATTACGGCACTGCTGGTGATGGCGCTGCCGCTGCCTGCGGTACGCAGGTTTTACGGGCTGGTGCTGGGAAAAAGCAAAGATATTTAATATGTTGATTTAATTAAATTTTATTCATTACAGGCAAGATCATGAGCGATAATGACAAGAGTTTTGTAGCGCGGTTGGATGGGCGTTTTTTCGGCATCCTGCAATGGAGCGGCCTGGATGAGCTATGGGCCAGGGTGCGCCAGCATCCTGAGGGCTGGTACACCTCGCTGACCGGGGAAGAGCCTGCCCGCTCCCCGGTTCCGGCTGAGGTGCTGGATAAGTTTCTGACCGAGATCGATGCGCTGTTGCGCAAGGAACATAACCACAATTATTGCGGCGTGGTGTATGCGGACGATCTGGAGAATCCCACCTTGATCAAGATTTTTGATCCCTACAACATGGGCTCAGGCTGCCGCGTGGGGGGCGCACCGATACCGCCGTTGTGGATACTCAGCCGCATGCAGCCCGCCCGGCTGGAAGGCAACATGCCACTGACCATGAGCCGCAAGCGCTGGTGGAACGAGGTGTTCGGGCTTGCGGACCTGGCGTAAGCGGATTGCAGCCCGATGCTTAAATTCCTGCGCAGTGTGGGTTTTGCACTGAATGGCGTGAAATATGCGTTCGCCACGGAAATTAACATCCGTGTGCTGCTGCTGATCGTCATCGCCGAAATCTCCGCTGCAATCTATTTTTCCGTCACGGCAGTTGAATTGCTGTTGCTGCTGCTGGCTGCAGCGCTGCTGTTTGCGCTGGAGCTGGTGAACACTGCAATAGAACGGCTGGCAGACAGGGTGTCCGGCCAGCGTGAGCCGCAGATCGGCATCGTCAAGGATGTGATGGCGGGAGCTGTGCTGATTGCCAGCCTGTTTGCCTTCCTGCTTGCCTGCGTGATTTTCTATAAGCCTGTCCTGCAATTATTTCACTGAACCTGACCGTTATCCGGAAGCACGATGTCTGCACATTCCCACTCCCATTCCTCGCATCACCACCATCACCATGCGGAGGTTGATCCGACGCAGCGGGCCTTTGTCGTGGGGGTCAGCCTCAACCTGCTGTTTGTTGCAGTGGAGCTGGCGGTTGGCGCGTGGGCGAATTCGCTGGCGCTGCTGGCGGATGCCGGACATAACTTCAGCGATGTGATCGGCCTGTTGATCGCCTGGGGGGCGTTGGCGCTTGCCAGGCGCAAGCCTTCCGGCCGGTTTACCTATGGCTTGCGCAGTTCGACCATCATGGCCGCAATGCTCAATGCCATGTTATTGCTGGTCGCGGTTGGCGGCATCGTGTGGGAGGGCGCACATCGCCTGCTCGCGCCGGAGCCGGTCAGCGGCAGCCTGATGATCTGGGTTGCACTATTGGGTGTGCTGATCAATTTCGGCACTGCCATGATGTTGCATCACGGCAGCAAAACCGACATCAATGTGCGCGGTGCATTTATCCACATGCTGGCCGATGCCGCCGTGTCGGGGGGCGTGGTGCTGGCCGGGTTGCTGATGCTGTGGCTGGACTGGCTGTGGCTGGATGGCGCGATGAGCATCCTGATCGCGCTGGTGATTTTATGGAGCACCTGGGGCTTGTTCCGCGAGTCCTTCCATTTGTCGCTGCATGCGGTGCCGGCACAGGTCAATGCGGAAGAGGTGCAGGAATATCTGCGCAAGCTGCCCGGTGTGAGCGAGGTGCACGACCTGCATATATGGGCCATGAGCACCACGGAAATTGCGCTGACTGCCCATTTGCTGATGCCGGCAGGGCATCCGGGAGATGTCTTTCTGGATCAGGCTGCCGAGGGACTGGCGCGGCAATTTCATATCAGCCATCCGACTCTGCAGATCGAGCTTGGCAATGCCGGCGAGGTGTGCCGGTTTTCGCCGGAAGATGTGGTGTGACGGTATTATGCTGAAGCAGCTGGGGGCCTGCTCCATCCGGAACGGGCACATGACCGGGCGGGCGTTTTCGGCTGGTGCGGCGTTTCCCTAACTGATCTTCATCGGCAGGATCACCATCTGCTGCCCGCGCCGGTGCATGCGGCGCTGCAGGTTGATCGCGGTCTGGTTATGCAGCCAGCGTATCAGCAGGTTGTCATTCGGGAAAACCAGGGTGGCGGCAAAGCACACGCTGTTGGGATATTCCTCGCTGGCCTGTTGTGTCAGCTGGTCCAGTTCTTCAACCGGGTCGGTGCCATAGCGCATCATCCAGGTGGCCTGCATGCCCTGATTTTCGCAGAAGCTGGCGTAATAGCACAGCGTGTTTTCCGTCTTGAACTTCATGCTGCGGATGGTGGCGTCACTGTCGAAATTCTGCGTATCCACTTCGCCTATGCTCAGGAAAACATAGTTCCTGAAGTGATCGGGAAACAGGCGCATCACCCACAGGATGGTATGGATGCCGACGCCGCGGTTGTCATCCACCAGGAAAATTGCCGTGGGCAATGCGGGATCGAGTTTTTTCTGCTGGCAGTCGCCAGCCTTGATGGATTGTGCAAACAGCTTTTCGACTTCGCGCAGTTTTTTCTTCGTTTCGGCATAGTGCTTGTGGATCAGCAGGCACAGCCCCACCACCAGCCCGGTGATGAGCAGGGTGACCCAGCCGCCTTCAAGGAATTTTTCGAATGTGGTGACCAGTAAAATGCCGGAAGTGACAGTGAGCCCGGTCAAGGAAAGCGCGATTTTCCTTTTCCAGCCTTTCACGCTCCTGCGGTCCCGCCACCAGTGTACCGACAGTCCCAGCAGGGACAGGCTGAAGGTGAGGAAGACATTGATGCTGTAAAGCACCACCAGCAAGGCAACCGAGCCGTGGCTCCACCACAGGATGAACATGGCGGCAATGCCCATCAGCAGGATGCCGTTCTGTGTCACCAGCCTGGAAGACAGCTGGCCGAACTGCCGCGGCACCCAGGCGTCGGTGGACATGTTGGCCATCACGGCCGGGCCGCCGAGGAAGCCGGTATTGGCCGCAACCAGCAGCAGCCCGGCCTCCAGTACCAGCACGACGATCAGGCTGGCATGCGCAGCCCAGTCGGGCATATGCAGGGTGGCGATGATGCTGCTGAAGGTGACCGCATTCAGGGTCTGGCCTTCCTGGTGCTGTGCATTCCACAGCAAATACAGCAGGATGATGCCGCCGGCGGTGAAGGCCAGCGAGGTGGCCATGTACAGCATGGTCAGCTTGCCGGTCCTGACGCGCGGCTCGGCCAGCATGTTCACGTTGTTGGAGACGGCTTCAATACCGGTATAGGTACCCCCTCCTAGTGAATACGCGCGCAGGAACATGGAGGCGACAAACATCCATCCGGTTTCCCGGATCAGATTGCTCGTTTCGTTGAGGGTGTCCGGTACCAGTTGCGGCAGGGCATCGATATGGGCGTAGATGCCATAGGCTATCAGGGCAAGGTGGGACAGGAAAAATCCGAGGAATATCGGCAGCAGGACCTTGATCGACTCTTTCATGCCGCGCAGGTTGAGGAAAATCAGCACCAGCAGCAGCATCGCTTCCACACCGAATTTGTACGAGAGGAGATGTGCCGGCATCAGGCTGAACAGGGCATCGGCGCCACTGGCGATCGAGATGGCGATGGTCAGCACGTAATCGACGATCAGCGCCGCACCGGAAACAAGTCCGGCATGCGGGCCGAGCAGTTTGCTGGCGACCTTGTAGCCACCTCCGCCAGACGGAAAAAGTTCGATCACCTGGTTATAGGCCAGTGCGATGACGAATACGGTAAATGCTGTTGCCAGCGCAAGGTAGATGCCGAGGTGGGCGTGTATGCCAAGTGCAAGAAAGGCCTCTTCCGGACCATAACATGCTGAAGACAGGCCGTCTGCCCCCAGTCCTATCCAGGCCAGGAATGCAATCAGCACGATGCTGTGGCGGGTATCCGGTTTGAGCGGATCCAGTGATTTGCCCAGGATATGTTCTCTTAAAGTTGTCATGACTCTTGAGGTAATCGTAACAAGGTGGTCCGGTTTCAGTCATGCGCTGCAATTGCCTGACATGACAATTCGGCATTATCAACGCCTGCACCAATTATTGCCAGCAGGCATATTCAGTATTGAGGTAATGCGTGTGGGCATGCGTACTGTATACGCGCATGTGGATTTATTCCATTTGGTTGAATAATATGGATTAAAGCTGGCCTGCCTGATGCTGGCAGTATTGCATGATGCGTATGTGGAAATCAGCATGAATTTTGTTAATACAATCCGATAACCTGAACTGGATGTCGGTCGGGCTCGATGCGCTGAAACCGGCGCGCGCCATTGCAATATCCGATACACTGCCGCTTCCAGCTGTGTTGAGCCTGTTGGGCGGGACATCGTAGGTGCATAAAATCGGCAGAAGTGAGCCGCATGGTGGTCGTCCAAATCTTGCTGCCTGCTGTTGTCGCCCTAAAGTACAGTGGCGATCGGGAGGCTTTCGTTGCATCGTGCTGGTTTAAAGCCTGGATAAACCGGATATAGTGCAAACTTGCTTGAAGATCAATTGTCACAGGGTGAAATGTTTACCTGCTGTCCGGATTGGGTATTTGCGGCGTGTATCCCTTCCCGCTATTGTGATGCGGATTTAGATAAAGTATGGCAGGGCGGGTATCGTCCACCCGGGTTGGCCAGCGTCGCATGGCTGGCATGTGGGTGATCTGCCAATGAAACTGGGTGGGGTATATCACCTGCCTGCTCGATGATCAGTCAATTGCATAATGTTCTGGCAGTTTCGGGGTTTTTGGTTAATGGATTTGTCTCAATAAATGATATTCAGGCTGTCATTCATGCTGATCCTGCTGCTGGGCATGATAGTGCCGGCCAGCGGGCAGGGATTTGGCCTGACCGTGCTTTTGAGCGAGCGTTCGGGCGCATATCTGCAATTTTTCGAGTCACTTAACCGTCAATTGGCTGGAAAAAATATCTCCATCAGCATTCAGGATGTTGATGCGCCGCTGGCCACTACCGACCTGCTCCTTGCAGTCGGCACTAAAGCCGCCATCCGCGCCCTGCAGGAGGACAAGTTTCCGGTATTGTCAGTGCTGGTGCCCAAGGATGGATATACGAAAATTCTAACGGGCCTTGCCAGGGCACAAAAGCACCCTGCCAGGCATAACTCGGCGATTTATCTGGATCAGCCACCAGGCCGCCAGCTGGACTTCATCAGGGCATTGTTCCCGAAATTGCGTTCGGTCGGGGTCATGTATTCATCACCTCCTGACGAGATTGGCGTGATCCGGATGCAGGCAAATGCCCGCGCATTCGAACTGGTCGAGCAGCCGGTGGAAAACCCTTCATTGTTGCCTGTTTCGCTGCAGGAATTGCTGGTCAGCAGCGAAGTTCTGCTGGCCGTGCCGGATCCTGCAATCTATAACCCGTCCACCATCCGCAATATCCTGCTGGCGACCTACCGCATACGCGTGCCGCTGATAGGCTTTTCACTGGCATATGTGAAGGCGGGTGCGCTGGCGGCGATCTTCAGCAGGCCGGACCAGATCGCCAGCCAGGCTGCAGCCATTGTGCAGGAGTTCGAGAATTCACGGGTGTTGCCCCCGTCTCAGTATTCACAGGAGTTTGACTTCGCAATCAATGAACAGGTTGCGCATTCTCTTGGACTCAACATCAGGAGTGAGGCACAATTGCGGGCAATTATCGGAAAGAGCCCATGAAACGCCACGGAATCGAGCTGCATACCCTGTTCATCACACTGGCCCCGCTGCTGGTTCTGGGTTTGCTGCTTGAAGGCTATTTCCTGTATACCCGGTTTGACAGCCTGGATCAGTCACTGCGGGAACGTTCCCGGCTGCTGGCCCGCCAGCTGGCATCAACCTGCGAGTATTCCGTGTTCTCGGGCAACGCCGTCCTGCTCAAGCAGAATGTCGACTCTGCACTGCTGTATGAAGATGTCGACTATGTCAGTGTGTATGACAACCACTCGAAGTTGCTGTCTTTTGCCAGAAGCCGTCATGCTTCCCTGCGGGAGAGGGCTGCGGCGGCAGACCTGGCTGAATTCGAGGATGGCCAGACATTACGCGTGGTGGAGCCCATCCTTGCCACACAGATCAACCTGGATGAGCTGGTGTATACGCCACCCGTTGCCGACAAGCTGGGCACTGTTGTCATCGATATCAGCAAGAAGAACCTGAATGCGATGAAAAAGGAATTCCTGCTGGTCAACCTGCTTTTTTCGGGGCTGGCATTCGGAATAGCCCTGGTGCTGGCCATCCGAACGGCCCGCCGCATTACCGATCCCATCATGCAGATGCACCAGGCAGTCAGGCAG
>JAJXUI010000004.1 GCA_021782995.1 Pseudomonadota bacterium
GGCCCGCGGCAAAGCCTGCACACGCATCTTCATTCAGCGGCTCATACACCTGGCCATTCGGCTCCTGGTTGTAGAGCGGGTCCTGGGTTGGATGGCGGATCTTCAGCGCATCGTTGATGTTCTTCATCGCCGAAGCTTCAGTGCCGTCCGCATTGGTCACGACAAATTTCGGATCGGCCTTGCCCACCTGTGCCACCAGCGCACCCATCGCGGTGGAAGGCACGGCCTTTTCACCTTTGGCAAAGTCCTGCATGTTGAGTGCGGGCAGCTTGGGAATGCTCAATTCAAATTCGGTCACAACCGTCTTTACAGCCGGTCCGCCACCGGCGCGGCCGAAGTTGGTGCGCACAATGTTGAATGCCTCGGGTGTCAACGCTCGGCGCTGCAGGCCTTCCACGATATGGGCGGCATCCAGGGTATCGGCCGGATACAGGTTGTGCGATTTCGCACCGGTGGTATGCACGCCGGTGCCTTTCAACTGCTTGATGATGAACACGGTCAGCTTGCCACTCATCGCGGATTTGGCAGCATAGTCCACGCCCTGCAATACGGCCTTGGCAAATTCCAGGCGCTTCGCGAAACTGAAGCGTGAGCTGTCAACATATTCGCCGCTCTGCTTGCTGTCGTCGAAATCCTTGGCATTCACCAGCACCACCTCATCGAAGCCATGACCATACCAGTAGGCAATCATGTCCTCATTGGTGTGCAGCGAAACCATCGAGTGGTGTTCCTGCGAATAGCCGTTCCAGATCAGCACCGGCAGAAAATTGGTGACATCCGGATACGCGGTGTGGAAGTGCATCATCGAATTCAATACATAAGGCTCGCCCATGCCGCCGTCGCCGATGGTGACGGGGAACAGTTTATCTCGATGCAAGTAAGCACCGGCCATTGCAAAGTGCTGGCCCTGGCCCAAGGGGCCGGCTGGTGCCAGCAGGCCGGGAATCGCGCCGGAGAGATGGCCGAGCAAGCCATGCTTTTCGCGGAAGCGCTGCATCATGTCATCCATGTTGTAGATGTTCATGCTTTCCAGCGAGCCATCGAGGAACATCGAAGAGTAGAAGCCTGGCGCGTGGTGGCCAACTTCAGTCACGATATTGGTGTGGCCCAGCATCATCAGCGCAGCGTGTGCCTCCGCGCTGGAAGCAAAACCGCCGGGGTGACCGGAACCTTTGGAGCCGCACACCTGCAGCGTGACATAACGCAACGCGTCGGCACCGAGCAATGTCTGGTAGGCAGCAGCATCATCGGCGGAATTGCTGATCGCGCTCTGGCCTTCGCCGATTACTGGCTTGCTGGCGTATTTGTCAAAATCAGGCCAGGGGTTGCCAAAGAATTTGATGCCTTGGGTAAAGTCGGAAGTGGCATCCATTTTTTGTGCGGTTGCGGTTTGCATGGCTATTTCCTCATATCATTAAAATTCGGTGCCCGTATTTCATTCTGTATAATGCATTTCATATTGTGAAATATCAGGGGGCTAAAAAACGGCCAGTTGTGGGTTGGCCGTATGTTTGACGACACCTTACCAATTGTTTTATTATTTCGCAATACACAATCGATTTCACATTATGAAATATGAATACCGTTAATCCAGAAACAAATCAAGAAGTCCCGCAAGAAACCTCAGGTTCCTCCATCCAGGTGATAGACCGCCTCGCCCGCCTGCTGGATGTCATCGCCGCCAGCCCCGGCCCGGTGAGCCTGAAAATCCTCGCCGCCGAAACCGGGCTGCACCCCTCCACCGCGTTCCGCATCTTGGGTGCGCTGGGTACGGTGGGGTATGTCGAGCGCGATGTGAACAGCCATTATTCAATTGGCCGCAAGCTCGCGCGCCTGGGCGCCAAGGTGCGCACCGGGGTGGATGTGCGCGAAGAAGCACGCAGTGTGATGGAAAAACTGCGGGACCAGCTGGGTGAAACCATCAACCTCACCGTGCGCGAAGGCGATGAAGTGATCTATGTCGAGCGCGCCACCTCCAACCGCATGATGCGCGTAGAGCAGGTGATCGGTAGCCGCGCGCCGCTGCACGTCACCGCGGTGGGCAAGCTCATGCTGGGCGAACTGGGCGATGCCTTTATTCGTGCCTATGCAAAGCGCACCGGCCTCAAGGCCTATACAAAGTTCACCTATGCAACACAAGATTCATTATTAAAGGCCGTGCATGAAGCCAGCGAGCAAGGTTTTGCATTCGATAATGAAGAAGCGGAAATCGGTGTGGGCTGCATCGGCGTGCTGATCCGTGATGGCAGCGGCGAAGTGGTTGCGGGGCTTTCAACTTCGGCACCAATCGAAAGGCGCAAGGATGAATGGGCAGCGATACTGCAAAAGGCGGCGGAGGAAATTTCGGAACGTATGGGGTATAGAGGGGAGTGAAGCTTAATTAATCCAAAATTAATGGAATGATATGACTTTAATTGTCGCAAGAATACTAGATGATAATGTAAGTATTGAGAGTGATACTCTTGCATTTCAAGTTGAAAGTACAAAACAAAACTTACTAAATATTGCGATAAAGTCAGTAATTGTCACGCCATATATAGCAGTATGTTATGCGGGTGCAATTAAACCTGCACTTGAAGCGATAAAAGCGCTGTTTGCATTTGTACAATATGAAAAGCAACTAAAAGACAGACAATTAATTGAGATACTTCTGGAATTTCATTTTAGAGCTTATAAGGAAACTGATTTCATTTTAGTGGTAAGTGAATGTCCGCAACCTAGAATTTATAAAATTTCACAAGGTGTTTGCCATGATGATATTCAATCTGCATGGATTGGAGATCAAGAAGGGTTTTCATATTTCCAGATGTATTGCCATTCTGATTCACATTTATATGAAAATGACGTAAGCAAAATGATTCGTCACAGATTGGCATTCAGAAAAATTGTAGAGCATAGACTTTGTTCAACAATTGATGGATTTCCAATATCAGTTCAAACAATGGGAAGTGAAAAAAAATTAAAATATTCATATTCCGGCGGAATTGTCGTGCCAAAGCAAATCCATTCATATGGAGAGATACCAACTATCAGACTAGAAAGTCTAAATAAAGATGGATATTCATATTCAATTCTTTCATCCGATGAAAATTCGAAATCAGCTATATGCATATATATTTCACAATTAAAAAAAGCCTTTCTTTACATACCTTCACATTCACTTGAAGTGAAAGAATATGAAAATGTAGAAATACTAAATTTTGTACAACAAGTTAAAAACGAATTTAATGCTCTGCTTCGTGGTAAACACTTTGATTGTGAAACAAAAGGTATTGTAGAAATAAATTTGGACAACCCCAAAGATGTTTCATATATACGAGTAACTACTAAAGAGGAGGGGATAACTGATATCCCCGAAAAGGAAATGCTACATGTAGAAACTAGTAGAAAAAATAAAACCAGAGTAATTTCAAAATTATTGCAAATTCTTAATAAAAAATTTTGAAGGAAACACAAATAAATGGGGTCGGACTCGATACAGACCTCTTAGGAGGTGGTGTTAAGAGGCCACAAGTGAAGAAATTATGGAACGTATCGTCTTAGCCGATTTATCAGATCCTGCTCACAGTGAAGCAGTTGTCTTTCTGCTGAATGAGTATGCGTCGGGTGAAATGGGTGGCGGCGTGGAGCTGACGGACTTTGTGAAACAGAACCTGGTAGCAGAGTTGCATAAACGTGCAGGCAGCATCCATTCAGTATTGGCTTTTATCGATAACGAGCCTGCAGGTTTGGCAATTTGTGTGGAAGGGTTTTCCAGCTTTGCCTGTAAGCCTCTGTTGAATGTGCATGATATTGTTGTGGCATCGAAGTTCAGGGGGCGAGGACTGTCAAAGCGGATATTGGCGAGGATTGAAGCGCTCGCGGTGGAACTGGGCTGCTGCAAGCTGACGCTAGAGGTTCTGGAAGGCAACAAGGTTGCTCAGAGCGCCTATAAGGCATTTGGTTTTGAAGGTTATGAACTGAATCCCAGGACGGGAAAGGCGCTATTCTGGCAAAAGAAATTGGGCAATTAATTTGCTGCATTCACAATGGTGTCTGGAATGGGTTCAGTCTCGATTTAAACATGCGTTCAATTTGCTGCTTGAGTCTTGCAGATATCAACCTGAAATTTTTTGCATGCAGTATCAAATCGCTCATTTCTGCCAGAACGCGCAGCAATTTCAGTGTGAAAAAAAATTCATATTCAATCAGCCTCATATTCATTAAATGGAATAATCATTACAGCCTTGATGAAGTGGTGATGGGTCATTGCAGCTGCACCCCTCGCAGAGGGGATGCTTAGGCAGATTGGAGTAGGGTGTGGAAGAGGTAGGGATGGTAGGATGGTTTGGAGGAAATCAAGTTTTCACTTGAATATCTTCGGGTTCCCTTGTGCACTGAAAGCCAGCCAAGTTGTATTCCTCTACTAATGACTACAGGAGTCAAACATGAAAACATCCATGAAAACATCCATGGAAAAACACAAAAGAATTGAGATATTCCTTTCCATTACCGCACGATCACGTTATTCCGGATTAATTGCATTAATCGCTGCAGCATTCACCTTTGCTCTTGGTGGTTGTGTTACGACGGGATCTAATCTCACGCAAACAATCTATACTCCCCCGGTTGCAGGTATGGGAACCTACCAATGGATGCGCGGAACAATCAACGATGGCTCGAGCGGCCCAATTGCTTCATGCAATCCCCCCACGCCGCCGGCACCTGCCTTTCCTGCTGAACCCGATCCGGGTGAATTACTCGTGGGTTACCAGGACTGGCGCAATACCGTAACAGATACGAACGGTGCGGTATGCCCATCGTCACGCGCGAAGCGGTGGCATGGTTTGGCAGTATTCGACATGAGCGCGGTAGCCGCGGACTTGAGCGGGTCACCTCACAAGCTGTTGACCGCATCGCTGACTTATAAGATCGGTGCATGGCAAAAAATTCCGCAGTCAGCACAAGACATAGATCTGTGCGTACGCACACTGGAATTTGCCAGGGGATACGAAACACCCTCTCCATTCGCCATAGTCGAGCTCGATCCACGTGCTGGCAATTTCCCGCAAAGCGCACCTTCCAGTCTGGGCCCGATCAATCTGCCGAATCATGTTCCGTTTGGTCAAACAACAGTATCAGGACCGGTAACGGTAAATCCTGCGGGACCACAGCCAAGCGTTACAGTTGATGTTACGCTTCTGATCAGTGACTGGGCGCAGGCTCTCGCACAAGAACCGGCAAACAGTGCCGAACGGGGACGGTTTGGCATTTCCTTTCTGCCGTTTGGTCCGACAATACAACAATTGGGCCTTACCAATTCGCCGCCGACACCTGTGCCTGTCAGTCGCTCAACCGCTCGCTGTACCTCAATCCTTAAAGATATGAATCTGAAGGTGACAGTTGGCAGATAAACCAAAAGAATGCTGACCCTGTAATATATGGTCAGCTTCGATTTAAATAGGCAATAGTTTGGACGTATGTAATCCTGCAGAAATGCCAACGAGTTTACTGCATGCCGGATTCAAATCCGAAAGTCTCCTCCAAGAAGTGCGATCACTTCACGAACAAATTCAGTCAGACTGGATACATTCTCAATATTGATTATTAGTAAATAGCAACGCAGGGGTTCCCTGTCATCATCGTGCTAAAATCTGTCATTAACTGAAGTGGGTAGCTTCACATTCTTTCAGGACAAAGCATGCCACGTCGCCCAGGCATTCAACTAGCCGGAATGGGTCAAACTCGAATGATTAATGAGTCAAGCATCTGCCGTAATCCAGTTAATTGATTTCAAAAGTTTCCTGCAGCGGGAGCGGCAATTTCGTATTCCTTCCTCGCTAGTTTCGAAGTGCGTAATTGGATTGCTGGTCCCGAGTTCCCGCAAACTCTTCTTGACTCAATTGTCGTTGTACATACAATGTAAATATGATCAAGTTTGAATGGGATAAAGCATAGCTGCCGCCAACTTGTGCAAGCATTGCGTTTCCTTTGAGGAGGCGCAGTCCGTGATTTACGATGACTACGCCATCCAGTTGTTTGATGATACCCGTTCCGAAGCTGAAGATCGCTATTGATACTGGGTTTCAGTGATGAAGCAAGATTGCTGATTGTGTGAAAATGCGTAAGGGAGCACGGAAATGTGATCCGCATATTCTCAGCCAGGAAAGCCACCAAATCGAGGACAAATATAATTCTGGAGGGCAAAGATGAAAATGGAATATGACCTGTCAAAAATGCAATCGCGCAAAAACCCGTATGCAGCCAAGCTCAAGAAGTTGGTCACCATGCGTTTGAGCGAGGATGTGATTGCCTATTTCAAGCAAATGGCTGAAGAGGCCGGGGTCCCCTACCAGAGCCTGATCAACCTGTATTTGCGCGATTGTGTCGCACAACATCGCAAGGTGGATATTTCATGGCAGACGCAGAACAAATAAACTGATTCACCATGGTTTCAGTTACACAATCCCTATCACCGAATGCCAGCCAGGACGCCAAAGATATCGCGCTCTGGCTGGAGAGTCTCGCACTGCACTTCAAGCCGGAAGAAATCGCCGAAATCCGCCGCGCGATCGAGTTTGCCGTGCCATTGTATGCAGACGCCACCGAGCTGACCGGGGTCCCGGTGCTGCAGCATGCGCTGGGAACGGCATCCATCCTGATCGGCATGAATCTGGATCATGAGGCGATGATCGCGGCCATATTGCATGCGCTGCCGGATTATCTGGATGCCTGGATGGAGCAGGTGGCCACTGCTTTCAACGCGAATATCGTGGCGCTGGTGCAGGGCATTTCACGCATGGAGCAGATCCAGATTTTCAGCGACCTGCACAAACAGGAAAAAGCCGACCAGGCGCAGCAGGTGGAAAGCCTGCGCAAGATGCTGCTGGCGATGGTGGATGATATCCGTGTGGTGCTGATCAAGCTGGCCGAGCGCACGCAGACCATGCGCATGCTGAAGGGCGCGTCGCCCGAAGACCAGCAGCATATTGCGCGCGAGATACGCGGCATTTTTGCGCCACTGGCGAATCGCCTGGGGGTGTGGCAGGTGAAGTGGGAGCTGGAAGATCTTGCGTTGCGCTACCTTGAGCCGGAGCTGTACAAGAAAACCGCCAAGCTGCTGGATGAGCGGCGGGTGGACCGCGAGCAGTATATCGAGGATGTGAAGGCGCAGTTGAAACTGGAATTGCAGCAGGCCGGCATCACGGCAGAGGTGAGCGGCCGCTCAAAGCACATCAACAGCATCGTCAACAAGATGAAGCGCAAGAAGGTGGAGTTCAGCGAATTGTATGATGTGCGTGCGGTACGCATTCTGGTGGACGATGTGAAGGCGTGCTACACCGCGCTGGGCATCGTGCACAACCTGTGGCAGCCGATCCCCAGCGAATTTGACGACTATATCGCCCATCCCAAGAGCAACGACTACCGCTCGCTGCACACTGCGGTGGTGGGCCCGCGAGGGCTGGCGCTGGAGGTGCAGATCCGCACGCATGAAATGCATCAGCATTCCGAACTGGGCGTGGCGGCGCACTGGCGCTACAAGGAAGGCGGCAAGTCAGACAGCAAATATGAAGAGAAGATTGCCTGGCTGCGGCAGATCCTGGAATGGAAGGAAGATGTCAGCGATAGTGGTGAAAACGGTGACATGGTGGAGCAGTTCAAGAGCGAATTGTTCCAGGACCAGGTGTATGTGCTGACCCCGCAAGGCAAGGTGATCGACCTGCCCAAGGGCGCGACACCGGTGGATTTTGCCTACACGCTGCACACCGACCTTGGCCACCGCACGCGCGGCGCCAAGGTGGATGGCAATATCGTGCCGCTGAACTACCAGCTGCAGAACGGTCAGCGCGTGGAAATCCTCGCGGCTAAGCAGGGCGCGCCCAGCCGCGACTGGATCAACCCGTCGCTGGGTTACCTGCACAGCAACCGCGCGCGCGCCAAGGTGAAGCACTGGTTCAAGCACCAGCACCATGATGAAAACGTGGCGCAGGGACGCGCGCAGCTGGACCGTGAATTGCACCGGCTGGGCGTGGGCGCGGTGAACCAGGAAAAGCTGGCGCAGCGCCTCAACTTCCACAAGCTGGAAGATTTCCTCGCCGCGATCGGCCGCGGCGATGTGACTTCGCGGCAGATATTGAATGCGATACAGGAAGAAAGCCCGATCAAAGCCGAGCAGCCTGTCAAGTCACTGGGCAGCAAATCGACGGCTTCACGCACCAGTGCTAATGGCGTGCTGGTGGAGGGCGTGGATAACCTGATGACGAAGATGGCCAAGTGCTGCAAGCCCGCGCCACCAGACCAGATTGTTGGATATGTCACACTCGATCACGGTGTCACCATCCATCGCAAGGATTGCGCGGCAATGCAGCGTGTACCTGAAGATCGCCGCGACAGGGTGCTCAATGCGCAATGGGGCCGCAAGCAGGATGCCAAGTTCAGTGTGGATATCGAAGTGGTGGCTTACGACAGACAGGGATTGCTGCGCGATGTGATCGAGCTGCTTGCCAAGGAAAAGGTGAATGTGACCAAGGTGAACACCTTCAACCGCATCAATCAGGCTTTTATGCAATATACGCTGGATATCCTCGATCTTGAGCAGTTGAGCAAAATCCTCGCGCTGCTACAGCACCTGCCGAATGTCATCAGTGCTAAACGAAAGGGACAGCGCTAAAAGCATAAGGTCATGCTGTCACAGGATACTTATGCAACACTTAAACGGATAGCAAAAAGAGGAATACGGGAACATCCTGTCAGCTAAAAACTAACATGCTGAATATATTAATATAAATATCTCGGTCATGCGCTAAATTTACTGCAGGATTGACCGATAATAATTCCATAATGGAACGCATCACCTGGGGGAAATATGCAGCAACGCATCTGGTCATATCTGATTCACCTTACACCTGCATTTGTCATTTCCCTGATAATTTCGCTGCTCAGCTCCTGGTTGTTCTCTGAAATTTCCCTGACCGGAATCACCCTGTCGATACTCTCCATTGCTGTCGCCATCATTTCCTTTTCCACAGCACTGTACCTTACAGTTTTCAGGAATATCCTGCATACGGAAGCATCGCTTGCAAAGCAGGAGTCTGTCGAAAACCTGTTAGGCAGCAATTGGCTGTTTGCCGGCGTCATCAGGCATTTCAAGGCAGGCACGGAAAAAATCCTGAAAGTAATCGGCCAGTTCAGCAAGACCATAGAAAGCAACTCGGTTTCACTGGCGGAAACTTCGAAAGAGGTCAAGGAGCTGGTGGCCAGTATCGATGTGATGACGAGTCATACCTTGGAAATCAAGGCTGCTTCTGCGTCCATCCGCAGTGCAGCCGAACAGGTAAGAACCTATTCTCAGCAAGCAATGCAGGTTGCCAGCGAAGCACGTAAAGACAGTGCAAATGGGCAGGCGACCATTGCAAAGGTTGTAATTGATGTGCGGGATATCGCAAACCATACGGTTCAAACCTCCACAAGCATTTCCAACTTGCTCAGCCAGACTGCAAATATCCAGAAGGTTGTCCAGTCCATCAAGGAAATTGCTGATCAGACCAACTTGCTGGCATTAAATGCGGCGATAGAAGCAGCCCGTGCAGGTGAATCCGGCCGTGGGTTTGCCGTGGTGGCAGATGAAGTTCGCAAGCTGGCAGAAAAAACTGGCAATGCCACGCAAAACATCACACGCCAGATAACCGACATTCATGCCGAGACGGAAAATGCGGTATCGGTGATGAAAAATCTCGGTGTACGGGTCAATGCAGGGGTAGACGGAATCGAGCTGGTGGGTGAGCAGCTGGGTTCCATGTTCAGGCATGCAGAAAATCTTGAAGAAGAAATCGGCGTGATTTCCAGGCAGGCCATGGCAAATCAGGATGAAGTGGAAAAGATTTACCAGTCGATAGAATCCATGAATATCCAGATGCAGGGTGTTGAGCAGAAAATGGATACGGTATCAGACAAAACCCGGGGTCTGGCTGAAATCGGGGAGGGCTTGCTGGCAGGCATGGTTGAGGCAGAAATCGATTCCGTCCATACTCGCATATACAGAATGGCAACCGAACTCTCAAGCGCTATGGAGGCGCGGATGCTGCAGGGCATCACTGCCCGGCAGATTACAGAGTCTGATCTGTATGACAGGAATTATGTACCTTTACCGAACAGCAATCCGCTGAAATATTCCTCGAAGTTTGACAAATTCATGGATCAAATTGCACCAGCACTGCAGGAACCGCTGCTGGAAGCCAATCCATTTATCGTCTTCGCCATCGTGCTGGATGATCGCGGATATTGCCCTACTCATAACAGGAAGTATGCCAAACCGCTGACAGGGAATTATGAAAAGGACCTGCTGAATAACCGCACGAAGCGAATTTTTGACGATCTTGCCGCAAAGCGCAGCGCAGCCAATCGTGATCCATTGCTGATCCAGACTTATGTGCGCGATACAGGTGAAATTCTGCATGACCTGACAGTGCCGCTCAGGCTGAACAATCGGCACTGGGGGCATGTGAGAATCGGCTACAGGACCTGAATAAGCAGGATATTCGCTATCAGCCCGATTAAATCAGGGTCGGCAGTTTTCCCTGGCAATGTGCAACCTGGCCAGATGCAATGCAAATCTGAGCGCAATTGCAAGCAGACTGGCCGGTAACCACACCCATAGCAATTCTGACTGCAGCACTGTCAGGAAGCGTTCTGTCAGCAAATGATCAGTGCCAATTGGCGAAACCTTGATCACTTGCTGCGGGAAAAAATAACGAGCGGAACTGAAGGGCCAGAAGAAGGCCACACCCAGCCCGCCAGTCGTCAGCGCATCCAGTACGCCGTGTGACGCCATGCTGACAAACAGGAAGCTGAAAACTTTACCAGTGCTGCTGTGAAACTGGCGTGCGAAAGCGCTGCCGGAAAGCGCAACCAGCATGGCAATCGAAAGCGAATGGCTGATACCGCGATGCCCAAAGTCGCTGGCATAGGCGATATGCAGTTTGAAGGCAATGACATCGAGATCGGGCAGGATGGATAACACGATGCCGGCAAGCAGCAAGCGTGGTGGCACGATGTTGCAGCCCAGTCCCAGGCCGACTGCCAGGGGTACGGCCGGATGGGTGAAAATCGTCGGCATGAGGGATCAGCCCTCGGCTTGTTCGTTCATCATGTTCTGGTAAAGCAGGGCGGTGATCACCAGCTGGTCCTGCGGTTCCAGCCGGGTGAACGACAGTCCGTGAAGGGTATTGTTGTTGCCACCGTCGGCGGAAACTGATGCATTGATGGAACGGATTTCACAATCGATCATCAGCATGTGTTCGGCCTTGTTTACATTGACGCGCATTTTCAGGATGAGTTTGCTTCCGATCTCGCCGATTTTTTCCTTCGCGGCGATCAGTGCGCCGCCGGTACTGATGTCGCGGGCAACACAGGCGAAGCCGGTGTCGTTGGCCACCGAGGCGTGGCAGATGATGTTGGTCTTTGCACGCGAGCTGCTGCGCACCACGAGGCCACGTACTTCCCTCGGCCATGCCAGGTGGATGTGCGGAAAGGGGATGTTGGTGACCCGGGTCACCTCGGCAGTAAAGGCATAGGCGCTTTTGCCGCTGAACATGCGCACGACAAAGGATTGCCCTTCTCGGAACATCATGATACGGCCATCCATCTGCGGTGTGGAAACGATCACGCCCTCGTCTTCAAGATAGCCGATCAGCGTGGTGGCATAGCGGTCGACATTGGTATTGGCTTTCAGCTGCAGTTGCAGCGTGTCGCCAATATTGAGCTTGATCTGGGTCAGCGACGTGGCATCTCCGCGTGGCGGGGCGACGGGCTCTGCCTGCTTCTGGCTGGGCCTGGGTTGTTGCAGGTTAAGAGTGGCATGCTCTTCCGGTTCAGGCTTCCTTGCTTCAAGCTCGGTAGGATAGCGGCACAGCCCGCGCTCCATCAGATTGATGATCTGGTCTTCCGATTCCGGAATGAAGCCGATGTCCACCGCCATATCGCCATTGGAAAAATAGACCGGCCATGGCGTCGGCATGCCGACACGCATTTCCGTCAGTTTGAGCCGCTTGAGTTTGGGTTCATTCTTGTCCATGGCAGGGCTACCTCATGCAGGTCAGGTATTTACAAATTTAGGCATGCGTTATATTCAGCCATTCAGGCGATCGATCAGTTCGCGTATCTTCATCGGGTCGCTGGCGCGCAGCAGGCGCTGCGTCAGCATGCTGATTTCCGGCAGGTTGGTGGTGAGCACGCGCTGCTTCACTGCCAGCAGCTGTGCCGGGTGCATGGAAAACTGGCGCAGGCCGAGTCCCAGCAGCAGCCGGGTATAGGCCAGCTCGCCGGCCATCTCGCCACATACGGAAACCGGCACATTGGCCTTGTTTGCGCCGCCGATCACATGAGCCAGCAGGTTCAGCACGGCAGGATGCAGCGGGTCATACAGGTGAGCGACCTCATCATCGGTACGGTCGATCGCCAGCGTGTACTGGATCAGGTCGTTGGTGCCGATGGAGAGGAAGTCCAGCTTCTTGATGAAGGCCTGCAGTGAAAGCGCGGCAGCGGGAATCTCGATCATGCCGCCGATTTTCACATCAGTGTTGTAAGGGATGCCATCCACATCCAGGCTCATCTTCACCGCGTTGATGAAATTCAGCGTCTGGTTGATCTCGGCAGTGCCGGACAGCATCGGGATCAGGATCTTGATATTGCCATGTACCGAAGCACGCAACAGCGCGCGCAGCTGCGTCTTGAACAATTGCGGTTCGGCCAGGCACAGGCGGATTGCGCGCAGGCCCAGCGCCGGGTTGCTGGCCACGCGCTTGGCGCCCGCCGGCTGCTTGTCGGCGCCAAGGTCAAAGGTGCGGATGGTGACCGGCCTCCCCTCCATGCCTTCTGCCACTTCGCGGTAGGCAAGATATTGCTCTTCTTCGTCGGGCAGCGTTTCGCGGTTCAGGAACAGGAATTCGCTGCGGAACAGGCCGATGCCGCCGGCGCCGTTTTCGGTGACGTCCGGCAAGTCGGTGGGCAGTTCGATATTGGCATGCAGGGCGATATCGGTGCCATCCAGCGTACGCGCACGTGCAGTCTTCAGGCGCTTCAGCTTCTGCCGTTCGAGTTCCAGCTCGCTGTGGCGCAGCGTGTAATCGGCGAGGATCTGCTTGTCCGGATTGACGATGACGACACCCTGTGCACCATCGACAATCAGCATGTCGTTGTCCTTGATCAGCTCGCGCGCATGATGCAGGCCGACCACGCAGGGCTTGTTGAGGCCGCGTGCGACAATCGAGGTATGCGAGGTGGCGCCGCCGAGGTCGGTGAGGATGCCGGCAAACTGCTGCGGCTTCAGCTGGATCAGGTCGGCCGGGCTGACATCGTGCGCCACCATGATGGGCTGCACATCCTGCCGCACCTCCGGCAGGCCATGTGCGCTATGTCCATTCATCGACTTCAGGATGCGCTCGACCACCTGGATCACATCGGTCTTGCGTTCGCGCAGGTAGGCATCGTCGAACGATTCAAACTGCTGCACCAGGTCATCCATCTGCACCTTGAGCGCCCATTCCGCATTGCAGCGTTCGCCTTTGATCATGTTGCGGGCGGCATGGCTGATGTGTTCATCCTGCAGGATCATCAGGTGCAGGTCGATAAAGGCATCGAATTCCGCGGCTGCATATTGCGGTTTGTGCTCATGCAGTGACGCCAGATCATGCCGGGTTTTTTCCAGCGCGGCATCCAGCCGTGCAACTTCTTCCTTCACCTTTTCCTGTGGCAGGATGTAGTGTGAAACTTCCAGCGAGGCATGCGAGACCAGATGTGCCGGTCCGATCGCGATACCATTTGAAACCGGCAGGCCGTGTATCGTAAAGCTCATGTACACCTCTTGATATTTTCCAGTGCAGCCTTGCGGCTGCGTTGCACATGTCATAAATTCGGCAGCGTCGCTGCAGATTGAAAAGGCGGCGTCTTACTCACCCTCGCCAAAGTAATCCTTGATCAGGGCTTGCAGCGCATCCATGGCCGCCTGTTCCTGCTCGCCATCTGTTTCGATTTCCACTTTACTGCCCTTTGCCGCGGCCAGCATCATCACTCCCATGATGCTTTTCGCATTGATGCGCTTGCCGTTGCGCGACAACCACACCTCGCAAGGATATTGTGACGCAAGCTGGGTGAGTTTGGCAGAGGCGCGCGCATGCAGGCCGAGCTTGTTAATGATGGTGGCTTCCTGTTTCAACATCAGTTCTTCCCTGGTTTCTTATATGTATATGATTATATTTAATTAATTACTACTGGCAGATAGTGCAGGCGCCGCCTTCGCCTTCCAGCGGCACGATGCAATCTTTCCCGCCCTGCAGCGCACGTTGCAGCCTGTCGGCCAGGGGCAGTGTCGGGCCGCACACCACACGCAGCAGCATCGGCAGGTTCACGCCCGCCACACCTTCCACCTTGCCCGGTGCGCACACGCGGCGCGCGATATTGCACGGCGTCGCGCCAAAGATGTCGGTCAGGATCAGCACGCCGTTGCCATCGTTCAGTTCGCTCGCCAGCTGCCGCAGCTCGGCTTCCTTCCGCTGCGGGTCATCGTCAGCGTGCACCGCCAGACTGCGCAGGTTATCCGGCACCTTGCCAGTAACATGGCGCACGCAATCGATCAGGCTGTCGCCGAGACCGTTATGGGTTACCAGAATGATTGCGCTCATCGATGCATTGTCCTTGAGTTGTTCAGTTTTCGTTCCGCTTCTGTCAATAAAGCTTATTCAATTTTCAGCACGGGTGTGTGGCCATCGTTGAATTCTAGCCGTTTCTGCATCGCGGCAGTAAGGTGCACGGTGCCGCTGCCATCGACCAGCATCGCGGCGTCTATGCCTGCGCTGCGCGCTGCCTCGCGCCAGCCAGCGCTGCCGGCGATGAACAAGGGCTTGGAAGCTACATCGGACAGCACGCCGGCAGATGCACCCTGCGTGATCACGGTGACGGCTTCAACACCTTGAACCGGCTGGCCGCTGCGCGGATCGATCAGGTGGCAATAGCGTTTGCCGCCGACCTCAAAGTAACGCTGGTAATCGCCGGAGGTGCCGATGGCTTCGCCATCCTGCAGCGCCAGCATGGCGAGCGGCCCAGGCTGGCGCGGGTGCTGGATGCCGACACGCCAGGGGCGGTCGCCATGCTTGCCCAGTGCCATGATATTGCCGCCGATGTTGATCAGCGCATTGTGGATGCCCTGCTGTTTGAGGATGCGGGCCGCGCGGTCCAGCGCATAGCCCTTGGCATAACCGCCGAGGTCGATCTGCACGCTGCGGTTGCGGCTGCGGATCTGGCCGTGGCTGAACTTCAGATCACCCAGTTGCGGTTTGGCGTTGACCAGCCTTGCGATTGCGTCAGGGTTCGGCAGTACGGCGGCATATTCATCCGCGTGGAATCCCCACAGCTGCACCAGCCCGCCAATCGCCGGATTGAACAGCCCGCCGGACTGTGCGGAAAGTTTTGCTGCGTCCTGCAGCATATCCGCCAGTTCCGGGCTGGCCTGGAAGGGCTTGCCGGCGGCCATCGCCGCATTCAGCCGGCTTAGCTCGGAGGGTTTCCATGCATGCAGCATGTCGTGCAGGCGCTGGAATTCCTGCATCACGGCGGCAACACCTGCGCGCGCGCGGTCTTCCTGCTCACCATAGATGCTGACTTCCACCCGCGTGCCGAACACATAACCTTCTTCCTGGTACAGCGGCGGCTTGCTGCAGCCGGTCAGTGACTGAGCTGGCAGCAGCAGGGCCGCCAGCATCATGAGGTACTTCATTTCTGCATGTCTTCCAGCTCGATGGAGGCGGCCAGCAGCGCGAGGCGGGCGATCACGCCATAGGAATAGAATCGGTTGGGGACGGCATCCGGCGCGCTGTTTGGGTTGGGCATGCTGCAGGTGGCCTCGAAAGCCAGCGGCACAAAATGCATGCCGGGTGCATTGAGGTTTTCATCCACACCGCGGCCGGTGTGCACACGGTAGAAGCCACCCACCACATAATGGTCGACCATGTACACCACTGGCTCAGCCACCGCTTCGTTGATGCTTTCGAAGGTATATACGCCTTCCTGCACCAGCACGTTGGAGACGGCGAGGCCTTCCTTCACCACTGCCATCTTGTTGCGCTGCTTGCGGTTCAGGTCGCGCATTTCTTCGGCGCTCTTCACCGTCATGATGCCCATGCCGTAAGTGCCGGCATCGGCCTTGACGATGACGAACGGCTGCTCACTGACGCCATATTCGTCATACTTGGCCTGGATCTGTTTCAGTACGCGATCCACTTCGGCGGCGAGGCAGTCTTCTCCTTCGCGTTGCTGGAAATTCACCTGGTTGCATTTGCCGAAATATGGATTGATCAGCCAGGGATCAATCCCCACCAGTTCGGCAAATTCACTGGCGACTTTGTCATATGCGGCAAAGTGCAGCGACTTGCGGCGAGTGGTCCAGCCGGCGATCAGCGGCGGGATCACTTCCTGTTCCAGGCCTTTGAGGATGTCGGGCACACCGGCGGAAAGGTCATTGTTCAGCAAAATCACGCAAGGATTGAAGCCGTGCAGGTGCAAACGGCCTTCCTTGCGTACGATGGGCTCCAGTGTCAGCTTGCCGCCGCTGGGCAGGTCGATGCTGGTGGGTGCGGTGATCTCCGGCAACAGGCTGCCAATGCGCACGTTCACCCCCGCACTGCGCAGCATGGTGACGATGTTGTTCACGTTTTCCAGGTAATACAGATTGCGCGTATGATTTTCCGGGATCAGCAGCACGCCGTGCGCGTCCGGGCAGATCTTCTCGATCGCGCTTTGTGCCGCCAGCACCAGCAGCGGCAGGAAATCCGGGTTCAGGTTGTTGAAGCCGCCGGGGAACAGGTTTGTGTCCACCGGCGCAAGTTTGAAGCCGCTGTTGCGCAGGTCGACCGAGGCATAGATCGGCACCTTGTGTTCCTGCCATTTGGCGCGGAACCAGTGTTCGATATCGGGCTGTGCACGCAGAATGTGTTTTTCGAGTTCAAGCAGGGGGCCGATCAGGGCCGTGGTGAGATGTGGAACCATGATTCGCCATCAGTAAGCAAGGCGTCTATTCTATATGATTGTGGTACTGGCTGATTGCAGCGATGGCCGATTGTGACAAGGAATAATGTCAGCGGATTTTGCATCTTATGAAATGGCTGATATAAAGCCTAATGTTCAGCCTGGAAGCCAGGCTATGATGCTGTATCGCGAAAGGATATAAAATGATTAATAAATTCATGATATTAGTGTTGTCTTTGTTGGTGCTCGGCAGGGCATGGGCGGAAGCGCCGCCGAATTATCCATTTATCGCCTTCGATGAAGGCCTGAAGCAGGCGAAGGCGCAACATAAACCCATCTTCCTGTATTTCGGGCGCTTTGGCTGTGCATGGTGCGATGAGGTGAACAAGAAGTCGTTTTCCGATGCGGCATTGCGCGAACGGTATATCAAGGATTTCGTGCTGGTTTACGTGGATGCGGAAAGTGGCAAGAAACTCAGGTTGCCCAGCGGAGAACGCATCACCGAGGCCAATCTTGGCGTGCGCTACAAGGCGTTCGGCACGCCGATGTTCCTGTACCTGGATGAAGACGGCAAGGAGCTGGCGCGCATCCCCGGCATCCAGAGCGTACAGGATTTTCAACAATACGACCGTTATGTCAGTGAAGGACATTACAAGACCCAGACCCTGGGGCAATTCCTGAAAGGTGGAAAATGAGCAAATTTTTCGTGACATGGGGACTGCTGCTCAGCATGGGGGCGCAAGCCGCACCCTGGGTATTCGACAAGCCGATTGCAGTCAGCGGTGCAGCGCAAGAAGGCGTTTATACCCACCTGGAAGCCGCTGGCCGCAAGAGCATCGCCGTGTCGGATGGCTGGGTGGCGGTGAGCTGGGAAGACAACCGCGACGGCCTGTCGCGTGCCTATGTGGCGAAGAAGGCGCCATCAGCTGCCACGTTCGGCAACATCCTGCAGCTCAGTGGCAAGGGCGAAGTCACCGAGCCGGCCATCATCGGCATTGGCGGCGGCCAGTTTGTCGCGGGCTGGGAAGAAGAGGGACATGTGATGGTGCGCATGATTGCATCGTCCGCCCTTGGCGAGCCCCTGCAAATATCCAGTGCGGAAGCAGCGCAGCTCAGCCTCGCCACCGATCGTGCAGGCGGCATTATTGCGGTGTGGTCTGAACATGCCGGCAAGTACTGGCAGATCCGCCATGCACGCTTGCAGGCCGGCAACCGGCTGCGCCTGAAGCTGCTGTCACAAGGCGATGTGGCCACTGCCGAAAAAGGCGACCAGGCCTATCCGGCGGTAGCCGTGCTGGAAGGGGGGCAGTATGTGGTTGCCGGCTGGGAAGACAGGAGCAAGGGCAATACCCGCATCCTGTACGCGGTGTCGCGCGATGCTGGCAAACAGTTCGGCTCGCCGCAAGAGCTCAACGAATACAAATGGCGAGGCGAAGGCCATGCCTATGGCAACAATACCGGCACCGGTGCCATGCGTGTGGCACTCGCCGCAATGGGTGAAACGGGCATGGTTGCGGTATGGGCCGACAAGCGTGATTTCGAATCCGGTTACGATGTCTACGCCGCGCTGGCAGATGCGAAAAACCTGAAGTTCGGCAACAACGAAAAAGTGCAGGACGAATTCGGCAACAACATCGCGCAGTGGCATCCTGCAATTGCCGCGGACGGCAATGGGCATATCGTCTCGGTATGGGATGACGACCGCGACGGCACCCCGGACCTGTGGCTGGCATGGCGCAAAGCCGATGGCAGCTGGGCGGAAAACCTCGCGGTGCCCGGCGCATCCGGTGCAGGTGTGCAATCCGATCCGGCAATCGTGCTCGACGATGGTGGCAACCTGCATCTGGCCTTCGTGGAGAAAGTCAGCCTGAATTCGCCTTCGCACGTTATTTACGTATCAGGAAAACTGCAGGCAGGTTCCAAATAAATATTGACTTGAATTAAATGAGCACGTAAAAATGCAGATGTGAATCCGGCTCGGCAAGTGAAGGGGGCGGAAAGTTTCTCGGGTGCGGGCAAGGATGATTTTTTTGCATACTGGGTTGTTTGCGGTTTAATAGTATTCTGGCTTAACCAAAAGAGGAGGAAGCAGTATGAAAACCCTGAATAACATGATCAAATCAATGGCGGTATTGGGCTTGCTGGGTGCATCGGCAGCATTTGCAGCAGAAACACCAACCACGCCTCCACCGGGTGTCACCATCGTTGATGCGGCAAAAGCGCAGGAGCTGCATGCAAAGGGCGCGATCATGGTGGATGCGCGCATTTCTTCGGAATTTGGCGAGGGTACGATCAAAGGTGCTGTCAGTGTTCCGTATAATCCTGAAAAAAGTGCGAAGACAGCTGCTTTTGACGCTTCCCAGGACACTTTTGATTTCAGCAAGCTGAAAGACAAGAATGCAAATTATGTCGTGTTCTGCAATTCAGGAACCTGCTTCAAGTCGTATAAAGCGGCCACAGTGCTGTCCAGGAACGGATACAAGCATATCTACTGGTATCGCGACGGTTTCCCCGACTGGAAAGCCAAAGGCTTGCCAACAGAATAAGCTAAATAGATGAAGTGATGAAAAATGCCGGCTCTGATGAGCCGGCATTTTTATTGATAGATCCTGGGGATTACTTTTTCAGCTTGAACTGGCCAACCAGCGCCTGCAGTTCGGAAGCTGTGTGCGCCATCTTTTCCGTTTCATCGCTAACGCTGTGGATGCTGACCGTATTTTGCTCGGTGAGATTGGATATGGCCTCCATGCTGCTGGCAATTTCATCGCTGGCCGAAGATTGTTCGCGTGTGGCAGATTCGATCTGGTTGGCCAGACGCGTCACCTGAACAGCAGCGGCAATGATCTTGTTCAGCGAAGCGCTGGTGGAGTCGCTGTAGGATACGGATGCTTCCACTTCCTGCTTGACCTTGACCATGGATTCCACCGAGGCCGTGGTTTGCTGGTGGATGGATTCCACAATGGAGGTGATATCGGTAGTGCTGGCGGTAGTCCGTTCGGCCAGCTTGCGCACTTCGTCAGCCACCACGGCAAAGCCGCGCCCCTGTTCGCCGGCGCGCGCCGCTTCGATTGCCGCATTCAGCGCCAGCAGGTTGGTCTGGTCGGCGATATCCTTGATGGCGTTGGTGATCTCGCTGATTTTCAGCACCGTATGGCTGAGATCGGCAATGATCACTCCGGATGAGCCGACCGACTCGGTGGAGCGCTTGGCGGCATCCAGGTTCTTCTGCATATTGCTGTGGCCCTGCCCCGCCACTTCTTCGGTCAGTGTCGAGGCGCGCGATACTTCGCTGGCACCGGTGGAGATTTCCGATACCGACACGCTCATTTCCTCCATCGCAGCGCTGACCTGCATCACGCGGTCGGATTGGCTGTCGGCGCGTTTGGTTACGCTTTTCAGTTCATTCGATAGTTTGGATGAAGAGCCGGCCAGCGCATCGGCAGCATTCTTTACGCCGCCTATCATCTGGTTCAGTCTGGCAATGGTTTGATTCACGGAGTTGGCCATCGTACCCAGTTCATCTTGCTGGTCGACCCCGGCTTCTATGCTCAGATTGCCAGTCGATACTTCGGCCAGTGCCTGATTGAGGCTTTGTATATTGCGGTTGATCGTGCTTACCAGCCATAGGGTGGCTGCGCTGAAAATGATCATGCTGCCGATCATCACGGTCAGCAGCAATGCAGTCAGTTTCTTGCCCTGGGAATTGCTCTTTTCATAGGTGGTTTTAACTGTGGAATCCAGCACGGGGATCAGTTGGGCGAGCGGTTTGAGGATGCCGCGGTTGATGCCGGGCCAGTCTTCCTGCAAGGGTGCCATCAGCTTGTTTTTGTCTTCGGCAGCATAGATGCCATCCAGCTTGGCGAAGAACATGTCCAGTGATTCCATCTGCTTGCCGATTTTCTCCACAAGCTCGGTATTGTCCTTGTCCAGTTGAATGTGCCCCAGTTTGTCCTTGAATGCGCTCCAGGCCTCTGGCACGCGCTTTCGCGCTTCCTGCAGCTGGTCCTTCGATCCTTTGATCGACATCTGCTCCAGCGGCACGGCAACCATGCGGAAGCGCACTTCCTTCATCAGCGCATCGATTTCCTGCAGCAAAGTCAGCGGTTGCACATTGGATTCATATACTTCTTCCAGCGCGGTAGAGCCTTTGTTGACCGCGTAAATACCGATTGCCCCCAGACACAGGATGATGAAGACCGCCAGAAGTGTGCTGCCTATGAGTTTAAGTTTGATGCTGAGTTTGCTGAGCATGAATTTCCTCCGCTATTGTTTTAGCGTTTATTATGGTGAAGACGTAATTATGGAGTTGACCGGGCTAAGCTGTTTATCGGCATGTTGGTGCAAAAATTGAATTTGATACCGTTCAAATTAAGGTGATTTTCAGCGCTATTTCTTTGAGGTAGATCAATTTTGATTTGTAATATTATGATTTTATTTAATATTATTTAAATGCTTGCTCGATGCGCTGGCACAGGGTTTTCAGGATCTTGATGCGCGCGTAGTTTTTGTCGTTGGCTTCCACCAGTACCCAGGGGGCAATTTCGGTGCTGGTGCGGTCCACCATGTCGCATACCGCCTGTTCGTAAAGTTCCCATTTCTCGCGGTTGCGCCAGTCTTCTTCGGTGATCTTGAACTGCTTGAAGCCGATTTGCTCGCGTTCCTTGAAGCGGCGCAGCTGCTCGTCCTTGCTGATGGCGAGCCAGAATTTAACGACAAGGATATTGTTGTTGATCAGCTGTTCCTCGAAATCGTTGATCTCGCTGTAGGCGCGCATCCAGTCCTGTTCGGTGCAGAATTTTTCCACGCGCTCCACCAGCACGCGGCCATACCAGGAGCGGTCGAAAATCGTGACGCCGCCCTTGCCCGGTATGTTGCGCCAGAATCGCCACAGGTAAGGCTGTGCTCGTTCTTCTTCAGTAGGTGCGGCCACTGGCACGATCTTGTAATGGCGTGCATCCAGCGCGGCAGTGATGCGGCGGATGGCGCCGCCCTTGCCGCCGGCATCCGAGCCTTCAAACAGCGCGATGACGGAAATTGTTGCAAAGCGGGGATCGCGCGTCAGCAGGTTCAGTTTGCCCTGGTATTTTTCCAGTTCGGTGTCGAATTTTCGCTTGCCCAGATTGAGCGTGAGATCGAGCCTGTCGAGCAGGTCCACCTTGTCGATCGATTCGCGTAGCGGGGGCACATCAATGTGCGGTTTTACCGGCTGCTGGTCCAGCCTGTTCCGCATGGCATCCAGCAGGATCTTGCCCACGGTGAGGCCGCGGTAATTCGGATCGGTGCCTTCGACGACAAACCATGGCGCTTCGGCGGTGCTGGTTTCACGCAAGGCATGTTCGGATACCTTGCGGAACTTGTCGTAGATTTTGTAGCGTTCCCAGTCGGTATCGGTGACGCGCCAGCGGGTCTTCGGATCTTTTTCCAGCGCCTTGAGCCGGGCCTTCTGCGCTTCTTTCGACAGGTGGAACCAGAACTTGATGATCAGTGCGCCTTCGTCGGTCAGCATCTTTTCGAAGCGGTTGATCTGCTCGAGATTTTCCGTCAGCTGGCTGGATTTGGATTTGCGCAGTACGCGCGAGATGATGGGCTGGGTATACCAGGAGCCGAAGAAGACGCCGATGCGCCCCCTGGGTGGCAGTGCGCGCCAGAAGCGCCACATTGGCGGGCGCGATATTTCCTCATCAGTTGGCGTGCCCATCGCATGCACCTGGATGAAGCGCGGGTCCATCCATTCGTTGAGCAGGTTGACAGTTTCGCCCTTGCCGGCGCCATCCACGCCGCCGACCAGGATGATCACGGGAAACTTGCCATTTTTCGACAGTTCGAATTGTGCATTGAGCAGGTCAACCCGCAACTTGGGCACTTCGGCGTCATAAACTTTTTTGCTGATCTTGTGGCCAAGTTCTGCAGACTCGAACATGATGGTTTCCTTATAGCAGATCGGGAGTAATGCTCAGGCGCAAGTGGGTTTCATCTTCTGCGCGCGTGCGCCGGGATACCCACCATACCGCGCCCTTTTTTACGCTGAAACTGTCATAGCGGTTACACAACAGGCTGCACAGGGTGGCGCCGATGACTGGTTGATGACCGACGATCAGCACATCACGCTCAGCATCCGGCCAGCCGGCAGCGGTGAGCATATCTTCCACCGAACAATTCGGCTGGATGGCAGGTTCGGTGATGTAATGCCTGGCCAGTGCGGCGGCAGTCTGTTGCGCGCGTTTGGCCGGGCTGACCAGGATGCGGATGTCCTTCGGCAGCTTGTCACGCAGGAACGCGGCCATGCGTTCGGCCTGCCTGATGCCCTTGTCGGTCAGCGGGCGTTCGATATCCGGGTAGCCATCGGCTGCATCCGCGTGCCGCCAAAGAATGAGTTCCATCGTGAAAGCCCTTTATGACAATGTTGTACATTGGGCAAACTGTATATACTGATGGCATCCACTTATAGCCGGGAGTGTTCATGTCTACGCGTTCTGCATCAGCCAAAACAGCAGCTGGTAAAAATGATAAGGCCAAGCCTGCCTCCGGGGCAACAGCAGCCCCGAAAACCGCTCCCAAAAAAGCAGCCGTAACAAAAAGTCCGGCCAGGAATAAAGCGGCCAAACCTGCAAAACCGAAGAAGGTGAAAGTGGTGCGCGACAGTTTTACGATGCCACAGGCGGATTACGCGATGATTGCGGATTTCAAGGAGGTCTTCCTGAAAAACGGCATGCATGTGAAAAAGAGCGAAGTGTTGCGCGCCGGACTGCATGCGTTGCAGCAACTCAGCGCTGCGCAGTTGAAGAAAATCTTTGCGGCGCTGGAGCCGATCAAGACCGGACGTCCGAAAAAGAATTAAATAATAATATAATCAACATATTAATAATTATCCGGTAGCGATCAGTTGAGCGCTGGCGGCAACGAGCTCAATTCCTGCAGCAACTGTAGTTGCGCACATTTCGGGCTGCCGCGCTTGGCATCGCTGCGCTTGTAGTGGCCTTCGCCATCCATGATCCATGACTGCTGGTTGTCCTGCAGATACATCTTCAGGCCTTCGTCCATCACGCGCTTTTTCAGTTTCTTGTCCAGGACCGGGAAACAGACTTCGATGCGGCGGAAGAAGTTGCGGTCCATCCAGTCTGCGCTGGAGAGGTAGACATCGTTCGCATCGTTATTGAGGAAATGGAAGATGCGCGGGTGCTCGAGGAAGCGTCCGATTACCGAGCGCACGCTGATGTTTTCCGACAGGCCCTTGACGCCGGGGCGCAATGCACAAACGCCGCGGATGATCAGGTCGATCTGCACGCCGGCCTGTGAAGCTTCATACAGGGCGATGATGATTTCCGGCTCCAGCAGCGAGTTCATCTTGGCGGTGATCTGTGCCGGTTTGCCATCCTTTGCATGTTGCGTTTCGCGCTTGATGGCATGGATGACCTGGCTGTGCAGCGAGAAAGGGGACTGCCACAGGTGGCGCAACTCCCCGGCCTTGCCGAGACTGGTGAGCTGGGAAAAGACTTCATTCACATCCGCGCAGATTTCATCATGCGCGGTGAACAGGCCGAAATCGGTATAGAAACGTGCCGTGCGCGGATGATAATTTCCGGTGCCCAGATGCACATAGCGTTTCAGTTTGCCGTCTTCGCGCCGCACCACCATCAGCATCTTGGCATGCGTCTTGTGGCCGACCACGCCATACACCACATGCGCCCCGACTTCTTCGAGACGGCTGGCCCAGTTCAGGTTGGCTTCCTCGTCAAAGCGCGCCAGCAGCTCCACCACTACGGTCACTTCCTTGCCCTTGCGCGCGGCGAGCAGCAGGGCTTCCATCAATGCGGAATCCACGCCGGTGCGGTATACCGTCTGCTTGATCGCGACCACATCGGGGTCGGCCGCGGCCTGCTGGATGAAATCGATCACCGGTTTGAATGACTGGAACGGGTGATGCAGCAGGATGTCGCTTTTATGCAGGGCCTTGAACATGTCCGAGCCCTTTTTCTGGATCACGTTCGGGATGCCGGGCACAAACGGCGGGAATTTCAGGTGGTCACGCTCCACCAGGTCGGGCAGGCCCATCAGGCGCACCAGGTTCACCGGCCCCTCGACTCGGTACAGGTCATCCTGGGTAAGGTCGAACTGCTGCAGCAGGTAGGCGGCGGTTGCATCGGAACAGTTGTCGGTGATTTCCAGGCGCACCGCATTGCCGAAATGGCGCTGCGGCAACTCACCCTGCAATTTCGTGCGCAGGTTTTTCACTTCTTCGTCATCGACAAACAGGTTGCTGTTGCGGGTGACGCGGAACTGGTGGCAACTCAGCACCTCCATGCCGCCGAACAGCTCGCCGACATGTGCATGCAGGATGGAAGAGAGGAACACATAACCGTAGTCGCAGCCGCTGATCTCGCGCGGCAGCAGGATGATGCGCGGCAGTACACGTGGCGCCTGCACGATGGCACGCGCCGTGCTGCGGCCAAAGGCATCCTTGCCTTGCAGCTCGATGGTGAAATTCAGGCTTTTGTTGAGGATGCGCGGGAATGGATGTGAGGGATCGAGACCGATCGGCGTCAGCACCGGCTTGACTTCGTTGAAGAAGAAATTGCGTATCCAATCACGCTGTGCTTCATTCCAGTCGCCGCGGCGTATGAAATGGATGCCCTCGGCTTTCAGCGCGGGAATAACTTCCTCATTGAATACCTGATACTGGCGCGCGATGATCTTGCGCACTTCCTCAGCTATGCGTTTCAGTAACTGCCGCGCTTCCATGCCGTCCGGCCCTGCAGCGATGCCGGCCAGGTTCTGCTGTTCCTTGAGGCCGGCAACACGGATTTCAAAAAATTCATCCAGGTTGCTGCTGACGATGCACAGGTATTTCAGGCGCTCCAGCAGCGGGACTTGCTTGTCCTCGGCTTGCGCCAGTACGCGGCGGTTGAATTCCAGCGCGGAGAGTTCGCGATTGATGAACTGCTGGGTGGGAAATTTCTTGCTCATTGGCGATGGTTCCTGACCCTGTGGGGTGTGATCTTCTGTCATTGTAGCCCGTGGGGTCATTAAATTGAACTTTGCGGCGTTTTCCGGCGTCGAACCGGGGATTTCCGGATGAGTCGCGGGCGCTTCGGGCGGGATCTCTTGCATGACGGGGGGTGACGGTAATATGGAGAGCCCGGCATCATATTAAGGAAATATGACTGAAATATGACAGGCGGCGGGCGTTGGTAACAGCGGCGCTTGAAACAAATCGTAACAATTGGCGTATCGAATTTATTTACAATGCGCGGCCATCTTGGCAGATTAACCCACTTTTAACAGGATACCTTTTGAGTATGAACAAATCATTTAATATAATCATAATGTTGCTGATATCTGCAATGTTGTGGACAGCGCCTGCGCAAGCGGCAAATCAAGGCGCTTATGCCGGCGTGCAGGTAGGCAACGGCTTTACCGTACTCGGTGGTGTGCAGCTGGACAAGATTCTCTCTGCTGAAGTGGATTATTCCAGCTATAACAGCGGTTACGGCTACAGCAATTGCGGTTTTGCCAATTGCGGCAATTATGTAACGGCTTCGGCACTGGGCTTTTATGTGGCAGGCATCGTGCCGCTGCAACTGCAGGGCGTGAACAACCTGTCGGCATATGGCAAGGTCGGTATCGTGCGTACCGCAGTGACAGCCTATAACGGTGGCAACAGCTATTCTGTCAGTACCATCGGCCTCGGTCTGGATGGCGGCCTGCAGTATGACTTCAACAAGACTTTGGGCTCACGTCTGGGCCTGACCATCAACAACAATTTCACCGATGACATCTACATCGGGGTCATTGCCCGCTTCTGATCCCGTTACACCGGCGGCGCAGGCAATCTGGCGCTGCCATCAAACTGTTACACCTCCATGATTGAATGCTGTTCTGGCGCAACCGCGCCAAAACAGTATTATCTTTTGAATTGTCGCAGCAGTTGCATTGACGCTCTGGGTGCATTGACGCACTGGACGAAATCGCCGAGCATTACAGGCTTGGAATTCAAATTTCCCTTTTTTACTGGCAGATTGATGAAAAGTTATTCAACGCTGGCTGCGGTTGATCTGGGTTCGAACAGTTTCAGGTTGCAGGTTGCGCGCGTGGAAGGTGAGCAGATCTACCCGCTCGACTCCTTGAAGGAAACTGTCAGGCTGGGCGCAGGGCTGGGTACAAACAAGCGGCTGGACCAGGCCACTTGTGACCGGGCGCTGGCCTGCCTGCAGCGCTTCGGTGAGCGCCTGCGCGGCCTGCCTGCACATGCAGTCAGGGTGGTTGGCACCAATACTTTCCGGGTTGCAAAAAATGCGCACGAATTCCTGCCGCAAGCCGAGGCTGCGCTGGGATTTCCGATTGAAATCATCGCCGGACGCGAGGAAGCGCGGCTGATTTACATGGGCGTGTCGCACGGCATGCCGGAAATGGACGAAAAGCGACTGGTAATCGATATTGGCGGTGGTTCCACCGAGTTTATTGTCGGTAACGGTTATGAGCCCGAGCAGATGGAGAGCTTGTATATGGGGTGCGTCAGTTACAGCCAGCGCTTCTTCCTCCATGGCAAGATCAGCAAGGGCAGCCTGCGTGAGGCAGAGCTGGCGGCGCGTGCAGAGCTGCAGACGCTGCAGGCGGATTTTGCTGCCGGTCACTGGCAGCGCGCGGTAGGGTCATCCGGCACGGCCAAGGCACTGGCCGAGATCATGCAGCTCAATGGCCTGAGCGAAGGGGAGATCACTGCGCAAGGTCTCGACAAATTGCGCGATATCCTGCTGAAGGCGGGTGATGCTGCCAAATTGCAACTGGCCGGCCTGAAACCTGACCGCATCCCGGTGTTGCCAGGCGGCTATGCCATCATGGCGGCAATCTTCGATGAGCTGGAGATCGACAGCATGAAGGTGAGTGACAGTGCGTTGCGCGAGGGGGTGCTGTATGACCTGCTGGGACGATTCCAGAGCCAGGACATGCGCCAGACCACGGTCGCGCAGTTCATGAGTCGCTATCATGTGGATGTGGTGCAGGCGAAGCGGGTTGAAAAACTGGCAGGGATGCTGTTTCAGCAGATCGTCTCTGACCAGACGGTGGATCAGGAGGTTGCCATGCAAAGGTTGTCGTGGGCTGCACGTCTGCATGAAATCGGCCTGTCCATTGCACACAGTGGCTACCACAAGCACTCCGCGTATATCCTGGAGTTTGCCGATATGCCGGGATTTTCCAGAAAGGAGCAGCTGCATCTGTCGCGCCTGGTGCTGGCGCAACGCGGGTCGCTGCTGAAAGCGATGCATTATCTGGTGGATGCTGAAACCGCATTGCAGATAGTGGCGTTGCGCTTGGCGGTGCTGTTCTTGCGCAGCCGGCTGGATATGCAGATCACCGGCATGTCCTTGGGCATGAAGGGTGCAGACATGCAGTTGTCCATCAGTGCTGCGTGGCTGAACGACAATCCGCTGACGGAAAAGGCGCTGGAAAAGGAAGCACGGGAATGGAAGGGGATAGGCGTGAAATTGGCTATCCGCCCTGTTTGAGCCAGGATGCCTGCAGAAATATTGATGCAGTCACGCTCCCGGTATCTCTATACTATGGCATGGCTTTCGCGGGGGAGGCGTGCAATAAAATCAGGACAATAGCCCGTTGCACATGCGATAGGCAAATCATGCAGATAAAATGCTGTCATATTGGCGCAAGCAGTGCTTGCGCTGCGGCAAGCCCCGTCAGGCATGATCCCGGTAACCGATGCAGAACAGCTTTGAAAGTTAATTCGGTGAGGATCATTGTGCATTAGCAGAAATGACATGGATGGAAAATCAAAATGACAAAAATACTGAAAATAGAAATTGCATCAGATGTCTCATGCCCCTGGTGCATCATCGGATATAAGTCGTTATCCAGGGCACTGGACCAGCTGGAGCCGGAGATTTCCGCGATGATTTCCTGGAAGCCGTTCGAGCTGAATCCGAATATGCAGGAAAAGGGCCAGTTGCTGAGCGAGCACCTGCATGAAAAATATGGTTCGAAGCCGGATGAGGTGCGACAAACCGAAGCAATGATCACGGATCGAGGCAAGGCGCTGGGATTCCAGTTCAACTTCACGGACGGACGCCGCATTTACAACACATTCAATGCGCACCGGTTGCTATATTGGGCGCGGCAATACAACAAACAGACGGAGTTGAAGCTTGCTTTGTTCAAGCTGTACTTTACAGAAGGCGGCAACCCGAGTGATGCAGACCAGTTGCTGGCTGTGGTGAAGCAAGTCGGATTGCCGGTCGATGAGGCCGAAAAGGTGCTGAATTTCGAGCAGTATGCGAAGGAAGTGCGCGAGGAAGAAGCCAGGATCCTGGCGATGGATATCAATTCCGTCCCCACCTTCATGATCAACGACAAATACAAGATTACCGGTGGCCAGCCACCGGAAACCTTTGTTGAGATCTTGAAAAAAATTGCAGCAGAAACGGAGAGCTGATCTTTCAGGCGCATTGCCGGATTTTGTTGGCGTGCTGATGTGCCTGTTTCATTCCTCATCCAGCAACTTGCCGGCGATCGCCCAGTTTTCATCCGGCAACTCGTCAAACGCAATGTAGGTATAGGACGCAGGCTTGTGGGCAATGCGCGCCAGCGTATCGGTAATTTCCTTTGCGATATCGGCTTTCTGTTCACGGCTCAAACTGCCGGCAATGCGGATGTTGACATAAGGCATAGATTTCTCCAGAATATGATAATAAAAACAAATAATTACAAAAATTCACCCCATAGCGTCTGCAATGCGCTCAAACCGGCTAAAGCCGCAGTTTCGGTGCGCAGGATACGCGGGCCGAGCAGGATGGCGTTGAAGCCGGCTTGCTTTGCCATCTGGATTTCATCGGGTGCAAGGCCGCCTTCCGGGCCAATCAGCAGCACCACTCTTCCAGCAGGCACGGGTTGCAAGTGCAATGCGGTGGAACCTTCCGGGTGCAGCACAAATTTGCTGCCGGAAAGTGAGCGCTCCTCTGCCAGCCAGTGGCTTAACTCCCGCAGCGGCTGGACAGCCATCAACGAATTCCGCCCGCTCTGTTCGCAGGCGGCAATCACCACGCCGCGCCAGTGTTCGCTGCGCTTTTCGGCGCGCTCGGGTGTCAGTTTTGCAACGCTGTAGCGGGTCTGCACCGGCTGTATTGCGGCGGCACCCAGTTCCACCGCTTTCTGTACGATCCAGTCCATCTTGTCGCTGGAAGTCATCGCTTGTGCCAGCACGATTTCCAAAGCGGATGCACTGATGCCAGGCACGCTGCCCAATACCTGCACGGTGATATGCTTGCCCTGGGCTGCCTGTATCCGGGCGTCGCATGCTGCGCCTGCACCGTCAAACAGTTGCACCCTGTCGCCAGCGCGCAGGCGCAGCACGCGCAATGCGTGATGGGCAGCTTCTGCGGGAAGTTCGAATAATCCTGAGTCTGGCAGGGTGCAGGGGCAGTAAAAACGTGGGGTGGACATTGCGGGCGCTGATGAGATTGATGGTCGACATGATAATATATCGTTCGAACCAAATTTAGGAGCATGAGATGGTCAGTCTGCAACCCCCGGTGTGCGATTTTGGATGGAAAGCACGCGATTTCAGCCTGCCCGGCGTGGATGGCAAGCGGTATAACCTGGAAGCAGCCCGCGGTCCCAACGGCCTGCTGGTGATGTTCATCTGCAACCACTGCCCATATGTGAAATCGATCCGCGAACGCATCGTGCGCGATACGCTGGAATTGAAGCGGCATGGCATCAACAGCATTGCGATCATGTCCAATGATCCTGCCGAATATGCTGAAGACTCCTTTGAAAACATGAAGGAAGTTGCTGAAGTCTTCAAATATCCCTTCCCCTATGTATGGGATGAGACGCAGCAGATTGCCAAGGACTATGGTGCAGTATGCACGCCGGATTTTTTCGGGTTCAATGCAAATATGGAACTGCAGTATCGCGGCAGACTCGATGCCTCTCGCAAGGAAACGGCTCCCGATGCAACGCGCGACCTGTATGAAGCGATGGTGCAGGTGGCGAAAACCGGTAAGGGGCCAGCCGAACAGATCCCCAGCATGGGCTGCTCCATCAAATGGAAAAACGAAGGCTGATGCAGTAAAGGCTGCGCGGGCTGACCGCTGAACAGGACGAAGACCGGACTATGGAAAACCGCAACGGGGATAACCATGGCATGAGTGCCATGCTGAAGGCGATTGCTGCGGCAATGAAGCTGGTGGCAGAAAAGGAAATCCTGCCGCGCTACCTGAAGGTGGCGCACCAGAAAAAAGTGGATGGCAGTCTGTGTACCGAAGCGGATGTCGCGGCACAGGAGGCGCTCGCACAGCGCCTGCAGGCCATCCATCAGGCCCCTGTACTGGGGGAGGAGATGACACTGGCACAACAGGAGGCCATCTGGGGTAACGGCAAGCAGGAGCTGTGGTGCATCGATCCGCTGGATGGCACCTCGAATTTCGTTCACGGCCTGCCCTATTTTGCCGTTTCAGTCGCCCTGATCCGCGACGGCCAGACCGTGCTGGGTGCAGTGTATGATCCGGTTGCCAAGGAAATTTTTGCCGCAGAGCGTGGTCGCGGCGCCTTCCTCAATGGAGAACGCATGCAGCCGCGCAAGTCCGCGCTGGACATTTCCGGCGCGCTGGCCAATGTGGACCTGAAGCGGCTCGATGGCAAACTTGCTGCAATGCTGGCCAGCAATCCGCCTTATGCATCGCAGCGCAACTTTGGTGCCAGTACGCTGGACTGGTGCTATACCGCATGTGGCAGGTACGATATGTACCTGCATGGTGGCCAGAAGCTGTGGGATTATGCGGCGGGTTCGCTGATCCTGCAGGAGGCGGGCGGGCAGGTATGCTGTCTTGAGCATGACGATTTCAGCCATGCCAATATCTGGCAGCGTTCGGTTGTCGCAGCGCTGGATGGGGACATATTCCATGCCTGGAAAAGCTGGATACGTGCGCATCAGTAAAAACTGGGCATGCAAATGTTTATGATTTTCGGGCAGGAAAGGCGGCACGTTTGAACATCATCATTCTGGGCGCGGGGCAGGTTGGATCGACCGTCGCTGAAAGCCTGGTCAGCGAGGCAAATGACATCACGGTAGTGGATACCGACGGTGAGAAACTGCATATGCTGCAGGATCGTCTCGACCTGAGGACGCTGGTGGGCAATGCGTCGCATCCTTCCGTGCTGGAGCAGGCAGGGATCATTGATGCTGACATGCTGCTCGCGGTGACACAGAGTGATGAAGTGAATATGGTCGCGTGCAAGCTTGCTGCCAGCCTGTATAACACGCCTACCAAAATTGCGCGTATCCGTTCTGCCGATTACCTCGCGCATTCCGAAATATTCAGTGCAGAAAATTTCTGTGTGGATTTCTCCATCTGCCCAGAGCAGATTCTTACTGACTATATCCGCAAGCTGATCGAAGTTCCTGAGGCATTGCAGGTGCTGGAGTTTGCCTCAGGCCTGGTTTCCATGGTGGCTGTCAGGGCCATCGAGGGGGGAACACTGGTTGGCAGGCCGCTGAGTTTCCTGCAGACGCACCTGCCGCATGTCGATGCCCGTGTGGCGGCAATCTTCCGCCAGGACCGTTCCATCATTCCGCGTGGTGATACTGTCATTGAGGCTGGCGATGAAGTGTTCTTTCTGGCGGCAACTGAAAATATCCGCACCGTGCTGAGCGAAATGCGCAAGATGGACAAACCTGCAAAGCGGGTGATGATCATGGGCGGGGGCAATATCGGCCGGCGCCTCGCGATGTCTCTGGATAAGGAATACCAGGTCAAGATCGTCGACCACAACAAGAAATCGTGCGAGCGGCTCGCGGGCGAGCTGAAAAACACGCTGGTGCTGCATGGCGACTGCACCGATGAAAATCTGCTGATGTCCGAACACGTGAGTGAGGTGGATGTGTTCTGCGCACTGACCAATGATGATGAGAACAACATCATGTCATCCCTGCTGGCAAAGAGCGGGGGGGCACGCAAGGTCGTTTCACTGATCAATCGCGGCGCTTATGTTGGGCTGGTGCAGGGCGGCAAGATCGATATTGCGTTGTCGCCAGCGCATGTCACCATAGGATCGCTGCTTGCCTACGTGCGGCAGGGTGATGTGGCCGCAGTCCACTCGCTGCGCCGCGGTGCAGCAGAAGCGCTGGAGCTGGTTGCCCACGGTGACAGGCAATCTTCAAAGGTTGTCGGGCGCAGGATAGATGAAATCGACCTGCCGGAAGGGGCAACGATAGGCGCCATGGTTCGTAATGGCGTGGTGATCATCGCGCACCATGACCGGCTGATAGAGCCGGAAGATCATGTGATCGTGTTTGTGATCGACAAGAAGATCATCAAGAAAGTGGAAAAGCTGTTCCAGGTTGGTGTGGGATTCTTCTGAATGAATCGCGCACTGACTGTTATTCATGCGCTGGGACTCATGCTGGTGCTATTCAGTGCGACCTACATTTTGCCCATGGTGACTTCGCTCATCTATGCGGACAAGACGCTGATCGATTTTGTCTGGGCGATGGTGATGACGCTGGCTACCGGAATGGTCATGTGGATGCTCACCCGGCGCTATAAATCCGAGCTTTCCATACGTCATGGCTACCTGCTGGTGGTGTTCATGTGGACAGCCATTCCGGCGGCCGCTACTTTGCCGCTTTTGCTGGTGCTCCCGAACCTTTCCTTTACCGATGCCTATTTCGAGACCATGTCCGGCCTGACCACTACGGGGGCTACGGTCCTGGTTGGGCTTGATGCGCTGCCACCCGCAATCAATCTTTGGCGGCATGAACTGAATTGGCTGGGCGGCATGGGTATCATCGTCCTGGCGGTGGCTGTATTGCCCTTGCTGGGAATTGGTGGTCGGCAGCTGTACAAGGCCGAAACGCCGGGGCCTATGAAGGACTCGATGCTGACACCACGCATCACTGAAACTGCGCGCAATCTGTGGCTGGTCTATTTTGGCATTTCGGTCGCTTGTATCGTTTCCCTGAAGCTGGCCGGCATGGGCTGGTTTGATGCGGTATGCCATGCTTTCGCTACGATGGCTCTCGGCGGATTCTCAACCCACGATGCGAGCATCGGCTATTTCAACTCGGTTGCCATCGAACTTGTGCTGATCGTATTCATGCTGTTGGCCGCCATGAATTTTGCAACCCACTTCATGGTCTTGCGCCAAAAGACGCTCAGGTTGTATCTGATGGACAAGGAAGGCATGGCTACCATATTGCTGGTGCTTGCCAGCTGCCTGGGTATCGGGCTCTATCTTTGGTTGCAGGGAACATATGACAGCTTCTGGACTGCATTGCGTCATGCGAGTTTCAATCTTGTATCGTTGGCAACAGACTGCGGGTTTGCCAGTGTCGATTACAGCAAGTGGCCGATATTCGCGCCACTGTGGATGCTGTTCCTGAGCTGTATCGTGGCCAGCTCTGGATCGACAGGAGGTGGCATCAAGATGGTGCGCACCATGATTCTGTTCAAGCAGGCGGGACGGGAATTTACCAAGCTGTTGCACCCATCTGTCATCAACCCGCTGAAGGTTGGCGGCATGGTCATCCCGAACAACATTGTCTTTACCGTATTGGGATTCATCTTCCTGTATTTCATGAGTGTAGTGACGTTAACTTTCACGCTGTTGATCAGCGGCATGGATTTCGTTTCGGGATTTTCGGCAATCATTGCCTGTATTAATAATGCGGGTCCTGGACTGGGGCAGGTAGGTCCGGCTGGAAACTATCAGGTGCTGACCGATTTCCAGACCTGGGTGTGTACCGTTGCCATGCTGATTGGTCGTCTGGAAATCGTCACCGTGCTGATCATATTTACGCGGGGATTCTGGAAGCGGTGATCCTGAAGTTTTAGACATTAAATGCGAGCCAGAAGCGTTTATCTATTAATCGGCAAACCAGATTATTAATAAAGGGCGGAATCCTGGCTTTGCATACTGATTCGACAATTGCAGGTAATATGGCTCGAACAGGCCGTTAATCACTAAAAGTCTTAGCTTTCATCGCTAATACATTGAACATTAAATGCATTATGGGGTAGGATTGCGACTGTTAGTGGAGAATCGACCCAGACTCAGCAGGTTCTTGTACACAAAGTTACTACGGAAGACACGATAGTGAGTGAAAGCAATTCTTTGGCGGGCATCAAGGTTGTGTTGATTGATGACAGCAATACGATACGCCGTAGCGGCGAGATCTTCCTGACCCAGGCTGGATGTCAGGTCGTGCTGGCTGAGGATGGGTTTGATGGACTTTCCAAGGTGGTTGATCACAAGCCTGATATCATTTTCGTGGATGTCATGATGCCCAAACTGGATGGGTACCAGACATGTGCACTGATCAAGAATCACCGTGAATTCAAGGATACGCCTGTCGTCATGCTGACCAGCAAGGACAGCCTTTTTGACCGGGCACGAGGCAAACTGGTGGGCGCGGACCAGTACCTGACCAAACCATTCAGCAAGAAAAGTTTAACGGATGCTGTGATACAGCATACTCAACACAAAGGAGAATAGTGAATGGCAATCAAGAATATTCTGGTCGTCGATGATTCGGCAACCGAACGTCATATCATCGGCGGCATTCTGACCAAAGGTGGCTATAACGTTACGTTTGCCGAAGATGGTGAATCGGGTATTGCCAAGGCCAAGTCCGACATGCCTGACCTGATCGTGATGGATGTGGTAATGCCTGGCCTGAATGGTTTCCAGGCGACACGTGCAATTACGACAGATGAGGCGACCAAGAACATCCCGGTCATCATCTGCACAACCAAAGGCCAGGAAACCGACAAGATCTGGGGATTGCGTCAGGGCGCCAAGGATTATGTCACCAAGCCGGTTGATGCAGCGGAACTGTTAAGCAAGATAGCAGCCCTGTAATCATGTCCAAGCGATTCAACCTGCGTGAATTCCAGCAAAACCTGCTGGACCGCATGCAGGGACAGGCAGGGAGCAGCAACCAGGCGGCAGCACTGGGCTTCGTGCTGGGGAAACAGAACTGGCTGGTGGACATGGCTGACATATCCGAGGTTCTGGCAGTCCCGGACATGACCGATGTGCCTCTGACCAAGAAATGGTTCACTGGCGTGGCCAATGTCCGTGGCAACATTTATGGCATCAGTGACTTGGGCGCATACATGAATATCGGCCCAGCCACGCGTGATATCCAGTCGCGAATCATGCTGGTCGGTCAGAAATACAATATCAATTGCGGCTTGCTGGTCTCAAAAGTGCTGGGTCTGCGCAATACAGTAGACTGGCAAAGCGGCGAACAGGGTGGAAGGACTGTGTATCAGGACAACTCTGGCCAGCAATGGTACAGGCTTGAACTGAAGCAGCTGTTACAACAACCGGATTTTATTCATATTGGGGTGTAAGCCCTTCAATAAGGACGCAAAATGGCATTCAAATTTCCCAATCCGTTCAAGAAATCAGCCAAGAAGCCGGAAGCGGCCAAGCCAGTCAAAGTCAAAACCGTCAAGTCGACCCCATTGCTGGGGAAATTACCGGTGGGCAAGCAGTTGCAGCTGCTTAGCGTGGCGCTGCTTGCTTTTCTAGCCGTGGCAGTTGTGGCTGCATACTTTGATAACCGATATGCGGCACAGGGAACACGCTATGTTGCGGAATCATCAAAACTGCTGATGCTTTCTCAGCGACTCGCCAAAGATGCGCAACAGGGTTTGCAAGGTAACTTCAGTGCGTTCGAGGGCTTGAGTCAGGGGCGCCAGACAGTGTCGGAAGTGATGAACTTGCTGGACAAGGGCGATGCAACATTGCCGGCCACCAAAGGCGCCCCGAGGGCGGTTCTGAATGACCTGATTCCGCGAATCAAGCAGACGGTTGCCAACGTTGCCATCATGGAAGAAGGGCGTACCGGGCTGTTGACACTGGCGCGTGCGATTACGGTGATTGACTCGATGGGCAAGGAAATTCGTGACCAGGTGCAGCAGATGCCGAAATCGCCCGACTTGCAGAATTTTGCGCTGTTGATCGAACGTATGGGTAAGGATGCGACCTCCATGCTGGCGGAAGTGAGCATGGATCAGGTGTCTGCGCTGGCATTGAATGCACTGGCCGCCGAAGAAGCGCTGAACAAATTGCCAAAATCCGATCCTGCTGTCAGCGATCTGGCCGAGCTGTTCGAAGGTTATCGCGGTGCGGCGGAGATCATCATTGGTAACTCGCAGAACCTGCTGGGTGCGAAGCGTGCAGGCAAGGCCATTTTCGATGATAGCGACATCTTCCTGGATCAGGCGCAAAAGCTCACGGATTCCTATGAAAAAGCCTCTTCCAACCGAATCACCAGCTATGTAATGGTGATATCCGGAGGTATGGTGCTGGTGCTGCTGGCCTTGCTGGCCAGGGTATACCTGAACGATACAACGCATCGTGCGAAGCAGGCTGAGTCCATCAATAATGCCAACCAGCAATCCATTCTGAACCTGATGAACGAACTGTCGGAACTTGCGAACGGTGACCTTACGGTCAAGGCTACGGTGTCGGAAGACATTACCGGTGCGATTGCTGACTCGGTTAACTTTACGACGGAGGAGTTGCGCAAGCTGGTTATTGCGGTGAGCTCCTCGGCGGAGATGGTGTCGAAGGCGACCAGCGAAGCGGGCGCAATTACCAAGAAGCTGCTTGTCGCTGCGCAGAAGCAGGCGGAAGAAATCTATCAGGTGGGTGACTCTGTGGAGCTGATGACCACCTCCATCCGCGAGGTTGACGCCTCGGCGTCACGATCTGCGGATGCTGCGCGCCAGACCTTGTCGGTAACATCGCAGGGTGCAACAGCGGTGCAGAATACGATTGCCGGTATGGACAGTATCCGCGAGCAGATCCAGGAAACCTCGAAAAGGATTAAGCGACTGGGTGAGTCCTCTCAGGAAATTGGTGAGATCGTGGACCTGATTTCCGACATTACCGAACAGACCAACGTGCTGGCGCTGAATGCAGCGATTCAGGCGGCGTCTGCTGGCGAAGCAGGCCGCGGCTTCTCGGTGGTTGCGGAAGAGGTGCAGCGCCTGGCGGAACGTTCGGCGGATGCGACAAAGCAGATCGGTTTGCTGGTGAAGGCAATTCAGAACGATACGCATGACGCGGTGGCGGCGATGGAAATCACCACCCAGGGTGTGGTAGAGGGTGCCAAGCTGGCAGATACCGCGGGACAGGCGCTGCGTGAAATTGAGCAGAATACTAACGAACTTGCAGGACTGGTAAGCAGTATTTCGGTGTCGACACAGATGCAGACAGAAATGTCCCGGGAACTTGCCGACCTGACCAAGGAAATTCTGCAGATTACCGAACAGACTACAGATGGTACACACAGAACAAGTGCATCCGTTGCCCAGGTTGAAAAACTGGCAATGGAGCTCAGCAGCTCGGTATCGGGCTTCAAGGTCTAAGGAGTTACGGGCAAACTCATGTCAGAAAGCAAACAGTTCAATCCGCTTCCCTTGTTGTCGGTAAAACCCGGACTGGAAAGTTCGCTTGCGCAAATCAGCGCGGATCTGGAGGAATATTTTTCCAGGGGACTGGATGGCATTGAGAACCTGCGTAAGGCACTTGAAGAGCTGCACAGGGCGGTGGGTGTCCTGCGGATGCTTTCCCTTGAAGGTCTGGCAGTATTCAGCAAGGAATTTGAAACTGTTCTGCAGGAAATGCTGAGCCAGCAGCAGGCACCAACGACTTTGCACCGCGATACCTTGCGCGGTGCAATGCTGGCACTCACACAGTACCTGGACGCACTGGCAGACGGGGCATCGAATACTGCACTCAGGCTGTTTTATTCCTATCAGGAATTGCACCAGCTGCGCGGGCTTGAAAGTGCCTTCGAGCTAGACCTGTTTTTCCCTGAGCTGGGCGTCGATCTGCCTGCCGAGGTGATGGCAGTGCCACTTGTGCCGGTGGCACTGGAAACCGTGAAAAAGGCGCGTGCCCAGTACCAGCGTGCCTTGCTGAAATGGTTGCGCCAGGAAAATCCTCAGCAGTCCCTCGAGGCAATGCGCAAAGCTGTTCAGGCAGTGATGGCATGCACACCACAGGACCAGCACCGGGCATTCTGGTGGATAGCCACGGGCCTGCTGGATGTGCTGATGCACGACGGTCTGCCGTCAGAATTGAATGCAAACAAATTGCTTGCGCGCATCGATTTGCAGATGAAATCACTGGCAGAAAACAAGAACCGTGATTCCGAAAATGCAACGACCCGCAACATGCAGTATCTGCTTGCGCGCAGCCATCCCGTCAGTGAGACCGTTGACAAAATCAAGCAGACCTACGAACTGTCTACCTACCTGCCTGAAACGCAGCCATTGCCAATTGTCGAATCTTCAAAAATTCTCGAGCAGATGCGTGAGCGCCTGAATGAGGCGCAGGACTACCTGGAGCAATGCACATCCGGAGATACCAGCTGCACCAGCAATTTCATCCAGAAGCTGGAGGAGCTGCATCAACTTTCCGAGGGCCTTGACCGCAACACCCTGCAGTTCCTGTGCAAGCAGATGCATGCGGCTGTAACGGAATCTACCCTGGCTGATATTGTGCAGCAGATCAGGATGGAACTGGCGATGGCGATGATGCTCCTGTCCGCAGGTATAGAAAGATACCAGCGCCTGAATGACCTGTTCCATGACCAGGTGCGGTATATCAACCAGTTCCTGTTCAACGGCATTCCGCTGGAAATGGATGAAGATAACAGTATGGGCAGCCTGTCTGCCCTGCACTGCAAGGCAGAAGAGCTGGAGGTGATGGTACCGCTGGCCGCCGAAATGAAATCCAACCTGCAACAGGTCGAACTTGCACTGAACCTGTTCTTCAGTGACAGCAGCAAGCGGGATGAGCTGTCTTCACTGAAAAAACTGTTGTCACAGGTCAATGGCGGCCTGTACGTGCTATCACTTGATACGGCCAGGCAGTTGATTGCGCCGGTGCTGCAAGCTACAGATCGTTATCTGAACGGGGTTACGCCTTTGCCAGCAGAAATGCATGCCATTGCATCTGCAGTCAGCGCACTCGAAAATTATGTACACGGCTTGTCACAGGGGCTGAAACCTGACACTAAACTGGTTGAAGAAGTGCTGGCTTCGCTGGCTGCCGGTGTAGATGCTGTTAGCCAGGATATGGCGGCAGCAGAAGTGGCAGCGCCTGCGGGTATGGCAGTGCGTGAAGGTGGTGAAGATGCCGAATTGCTCGAGGTATTCCTTGAGGAGGCAAATGAGGTGCTTGAAACATTGAATGAGCACCTGCAGGTCTGCCAGCGCAATCCGCACAGCCGTGAATCGATGGTCATCATCCGGCGTGGTTTCCATACCCTGAAAGGCAGTGGCCGCATGGTGGGCCTGACCAATCTTGGCGAAGTGGCATGGGCAGTCGAAAAGGCCCTCAACAAATGGCTGCAAGATGAAAAACCGGCCACGCCAGCAGTGCTGGAAATGGTGGGTGATGCCGAAGTGCTGTTCCAGCACTGGGTAGACAAATTGCGCAGTGGCGACAGCGCAGTGATAGATACGACCACACTGGTTGCTGCCGCACAGCGAATTGAAAATGGCATCTATGAAGACGTAAAACCGGCAGAATCCGAAGTGGGCAAGGCAGAAGAGCCGCCAGATATCGTGATCGGTGGCATAACGCTGTCCCCGGTGCTGTTTGCCATCGCAACAGATGAAGCGGCAGCGATCATTGAAACCCTGCAAAAACTGATACTGGATTTGCGCAAGGAAGCGCAGCCTGTCATCAAGTACGAATTTGTACGTGCAGCCCATACGCTGGCCGGTGTAAACCGTTCAACCGGATTTACCGATATCTCCGATCTTGCAAGTGCGCTGGAGTCGTGGGTGCAGGAACTGATGGATACCGAAGTGGTACTCGATATCCTGCAAGTCAACTTGCTGGAACAGACCATCAATGCACTCGCGGATATGGTGAACAGCCTGCGCAACAAGCAGGAGCCCAAGCCGCGCCAGGACCTGATTACTCGCCTGCAGTTAAAAAAAAAGCAACTGAGTAAAGTCGAGATTGCTGATCCGGTTCAGGAGCCGCAACTTACCGATGCAATGCAGATTTCTGCAGGGGAATCGGCTGCACCGGTAATGGCTGTCCCAGTTCAGGAAATACCCCTTCAGGCATTCGAACCGGAATTTGCGGAAGAAATTGCACTGGAGCCAGAGCATGCGCCTGAATTCTCCATGGAAATGCCATTCAATGCGGCGCCTGGCCAGGAACAGGTAGAGACACAGGAAACAGCAACAACGGCACATTCAGAAGCGGCAGCGGTACCTGCCGAAGAAGCAGGTGCCTATGCTGACGACATTGCACAAACCAGTATTCCTGAACCGCCATCCATGCGTCAGGAAACTCAGCCCGCATTACCAGCATCCCGGCAAGTCGATGTTGACGCGGCAGACCTGATGCCGCCGCAAGATTTACCTGCCGATGATATCGATCTCGTTGCATATGTGCAGCGGGTAGCGCAGGAACATGCAAATGAGCCCCTGCAATGGCAATCGCCTGACGACAAGTATCACGATAAGCCTGTGCCGGCCTTCGAAAGACCGGTAGAACCTGCAGCTGATGTTTTGTCACTGAATCTGGACGAGATCAATGCCGAACTGAAGGCAAAAGCGGAAGTCCCGCAAGCTATCCCGGAATTCAATTTCGATTTTGATGAGCTTGCCCGGCCGGAAGAAAATTCGCTGCCTGAAAGTGCAGTGCCGGGCATGAATTCACCACATCCGTCGTCAGAATATGATTATCTGGCAGGCTTGAGTGGTCTTGAATTGCCCGAGCTGGAGTTAGATGCACCCGAGATTGTCAGGGATGAAGCGCCAACGTCCAGCTATGCTGCACCGGAAATTAAAGTTGAATCTGCTGCCATGGCCAAGGCTGATGATTTTCTGGCAAATCTGAGTCTGGAGATGGCGGCAATCAATGAGCCGCCAGCAATTCAGCAATCGAAGCCAGTTGTGCCGAACAAAGCAGAAGCTACTCCCGTTCAGCGCAAACCTGTCGAGGGGGCAGAAAACGAGGAATTTGCCAGCCAGTCTGCAGATGGCAAGAAGCGCGTCATTCATGACGATCTGGATGATCAGTTGCTGCCCATCTTCCTGGAAGAAGCAGATGAGTTGTACCCGCAACTGGCAGAAGAATTGCGAACCTGGCATGACAAGATCAGTGATCCGGCAGAAGGTGCCAAAGTGGCGCGTAAACTGCAACGGGGTCTGCACACCTTGAAAGGAAGTGCTCGTATGGCAGGTGCAATGCGCCTGGGCGAGCTGACACACAAGGTGGAAGATGTGGTCGATGCTGCCGTCAATACCAGTACCTATGACAGTGCTTTGCTGGAGGAACTGGAGGGATTCTTCGATCGCATAGGCAATGCACTGGACATGTTGCGCAGCGGTGAGTCGTTCGAAGAGGCAGTGCCTGCAACAGCGCCCGTGATGGAGCAGGCACCGCAGGTGGCTGAACCCGAACCCTGGATGCCGGTAATCACGACTGCCGGAAGTCCATTGCCAGCCGCGCCTGCAGCAGAACGGAAGACTGCCGTGCAGGCGGCACCTGAAGCCTTGGTCGAGTCTGCAGAGGAGCGCAAGGAGTCGGCTGTGCTGCGTGTTCGGTCAGACATCATTGACGATCTGGTAAATGAAGCCGGTGAGATCAGTGTGGCACGTTCCCGCATCGAAGTGGAACTCAATACCTTCAAGACCGGCTTGATGGATTTGACCGGCAGTGTGCAGGGTTTGCGCAAGCTGGTACGTGAAATCGAAATGTATGCCGAAGGCCAGATGCAGGCGCGTGCTGCTGCTTTGGGTGAAAGCGCGGAAAAATTTGATCCGCTCGAGTTTGACCGCTTTACCCGATTCCAGGAACTGACACGGTTCATGAATGAAAGTGTGCACGACGTGCAGACCGTGCAGCAGACATTGCTGAAAAACCTGGATGAAACGAGTGCTGCAATGTCGGCCCAGGCAAAACTGAACAGTGTGCTGCAGCAGAGCCTGATGTCGATCCGCATGTTGCCATTCTCCAGTATCAGCCAGCGTCTGTATCGCATTGTGCGCCAGACAGGCAAGGAGCTGGGCAAGCGGGCCAACCTTGACCTGTTCGGGACTGAAATCGAGATGGATCGGGGTGTGCTGGAGAAAATGACTGCACCGTTTGAGCACCTGTTGCGCAACTCCATGGTGCATGGTCTGGAGAATGCCGATTTGCGCGAACTGAAAGGCAAGTCGCCGATCGGCACCATTGCCCTGACGTTGCGTCAGGAAGGCAATGAGATGGTGTTCGAGTTCAGGGATGATGGTGCAGGACTGGATACCGTCAAGATCCGCAAGAAAGCCATCGAGCAGGGCTTGATCGGTGCGGATGACATTGTCAGTGAAGAAAAAGTCCGGCTGATGATATTTGAGAAAGGCCTTTCCACTGCCACAGAGCTTTCTGAAGTCGCTGGACGCGGCGTCGGCATGGATGTGGTGCTGAGCGAAATTCAGGGTCTCGGTGGACGTATCGAGGTATCTTCGGAACGTGACAAGGGTGTCCGTTTCATGATCTACCTCCCGCTCACCCTCGCCGTGATGAAGGCGCTGATGGTGCGTGCCGGCAATGATACCTATGCCATCCCATCCGTGATGGTGGAGCAGGTGCAGCAGGTCAAGCCGGATGCGCTGGTCGAGCTGTACCGCAACGGCCATGCCTCATTCCAGGGCAAGCAGTATCCCTTGCATTATCTGCCACGCCTGCTGGGGGATGCCGAGCGTACACCTGAAAGCAAACCCTACAATGCCATACTGCTGCTGCGTAGCGGTGAGCAGCGCATCGCGCTGCATCTCGATGAACTGCAGGGAAACAAAGAGGTTGTGATCAAGAACCTCGGCGAACAGCTGTCACGTGTGAACGGCATCGCCGGCGCAACGGTACAGGCCGATGGTCGCGTCGTGCTGATTCTCAACCCGATTCCGCTGACCCAGCAGATGATCCAGACTGGCAGGATGGCGGCCAGAACTGCTGCCGCTGAGACAACGGTAAGGCGCATACCGACCGTGATGATCGTCGATGATTCATTAACCGTGCGCAAGATCACTTCACGACTGCTGAGCCGCGTAGGTTATGAAGTGGTCACGGCAAAGGATGGTGTGGACGCACTGGAGCAATTGGTTGACGTGATGCCGGATGTGATGCTGCTGGATGTGGAGATGCCACGCATGGACGGTTTCGAACTGACCAAGCAATTGCGTCGGGACCCGAAAACCGAACATCTGCCGATCATCATGATTACGTCGCGCACAGCAGACAAGCATCGTACCTATGCGCTGGAAATGGGCGTGAATGAATATCTGGGCAAGCCTTACCAGGATGAAGAGTTGCTGCAGCACCTCGCCCGGTTCGCGCCGCTGGTCGAAGCGGCCACGACCTGATGCAGGCGCATCACAGGTGAAGCCGGGCTGCAAGCAAGAAACCTTGTATAATATATTGATTTAATTATATTATTTACAATACTCTGCGCGGGCAGGGAAAGCCTGCGCTATCATCCTGTTAGTGAAACATCCGCTACAGCAGGCTACAATAGCGGCATGTCTCAAATCGATCTCAGCCACCACTTCCTCATCGCCATGCCCGGCATGACCGACCCGGTATTCGCCAAATCCCTGACCTATGTTTGTGAGCACAACGACCAGGGGGCATTGGGTATTGTCGTCAACCGGCCGATCACTCTGTCGCTGGGCGAGCTTTACCAGCAAATCAACATTCCGCTGGACAGGCGGGAAATCGAAAATGAATCCGTCCTGTTTGGCGGCCCGGTGCAGACGGATCGCGGATTTGTGCTGCACGAACCCGCTGGCGAATGGCATTCCACGCTGGTGGTAAAAGACAAGATCGGCATGACCACTTCCAAGGACGTGCTTGAAGCCATCGGTCAGGGGCAAGGGCCGCAGCACTTTCTTGTGACACTAGGATATTCCGGATGGTCGCAAGGCCAGCTTGAACATGAAATGTCGCAGAATGCCTGGCTCAGCGTTCCGGCGAATGACCACATCCTGTTCGAACTGTCCGCAGAAGAGCGACTGTCTGCAGCCATGGCACTGCTGGGTGTGGATTACGCCACGCTATCAGCTGATACCGGGCATGCCTGATTCTCCAAAGTGAATGGACTCCTTGCAGATAACCCGCCCACACCTTCAGGCAAATTGCCGGAAGGCGGTTTTCTTGCCTTCGATTTCGGCATGAAACGCATCGGGGTGGCAACGGGCAACTCGGTTTCGTGCACCACGCAACCCTTGATCACCCTGCATGATGAACAGAATGAACAGCGTTTTGCCGCAATCGCAAAGTTGCTGGCGGAATGGCAGCCGGTTGCGCTGGTGGTCGGTTTGCCATGCAATGACGATGGCACGCCGCACGAAATGACGCGCCTGTCGCGAAAATTTGCCAACCGGCTGAAGGGCCGCTTCAACCTGCCGGTGCTGCTGGTGGATGAACGCTACACCTCGGCTGCGGCCAGTTCACACCTGAATGAGATGGGGGTGCGCGGCATGAAACAGAAAGAATTGATAGACCAGGTTGCAGCGCAACATATTCTGCAAGCCTATTTTGATGAACCGGGAATGGCACATTACGCATGAACAATCCGCAACTGAACAAAAACGGCGAACTGCAGCACCTGCTTTCCACCGAAGGACTGCCGGCCCGCATCCTGTATGCCATCCTGGACCGCGCCGCCACATTCCTCGATGCAGGCGGCCACGATGAGGTGCGCAAGGTACCGCTGCTGCATGGCAAGTCGATCTTCAACATCTTCTTCGAAAACAGCACGCGCACGCGCACGACGTTTGAAATCGCCGCCAAGCGCCTGTCGGCCGATGTGGTCAACCTCAACATCGGCTCATCTTCCACCAGCAAGGGCGAGACCTTGCTGGATACGGTGGATAACCTGTGTGCAATGCATGCGGACATGTTTGTCGTGCGCCATGCGCAAAGCGGCGCGGCGCACCTGATCGCGAAACATGTCGCACCCGAGATCCATGTGATCAATGCCGGTGACGGCCGTCATGCGCATCCGACGCAAGGCCTGCTCGATATGTTCACCATCCGTCACTACAAGAAGGAATTTCATAACCTGCGCGTGGCAATCGTCGGCGACATCCTGCATTCGCGCGTGGCACGCTCGCAGATCAATGCATTGACCACGCTGGGCGTACCCGAGCTGCGTGTGATCGCCCCCAAAACCTTGCTGCCCAGCCATGTCGACAAGCTGGGCGTGCGCGTGTACCACAATATGGAGCAGGGCCTGAAGGATGTCGATGTGGTGATGATGCTGCGATTGCAGAATGAACGCATGCAGGGCGCAGCGTTACCTTCGGCACAGGAGTATTTCAAATACTACGGCCTGACGCCCGAAAAGCTGGCACTGGCGAAAAGTGATGCAATCGTGATGCACCCAGGCCCGATGAACCGCGGCATCGAAATCGACTCCGCAGTGGCGGACGGGGCGCAATCCGTGATCCTGCCGCAAGTGACATTCGGCATCGCAGTGCGCATGGCGGTGATGGCAACGCTGGCAGGCGTATAACAAATCTGGAAGCGGGAACAGCAACAGTATGAACATACTTATCAAGAATGGCCGGCTGGTCGATCCGAAAAACCACATCGATGACACACGCGACATTTACATTGCGGCAGGCAAGATCATCGCAACGTCACAGGCGCCAGCGGGATTCGCCGCTGACCAGGTGATTGATGCCAGCGGACTGGTGGTGGTGCCCGGCCTGATCGACCTCGCTGCGAGGCTGCGTGAGCCGGGTTATGAATACAGGGCGACACTGGAATCGGAAATGGCCGCAGCGGTGGCTGGCGGCATTACTTCACTCTCCTGTCCACCCGATACCGACCCGCCGCTGGATGAGCCCGGCCTGGTGGAAATGCTGAAGCATCGCGCGCGTGCCTTGTGTCAGGCGCATGTGTATCCGGTAGGTGCTTTGACCTATGGCCTGAAGGGTGCGGAATTGACCGAAATGGCCGAGCTGGCTGATGCCGGCTGCATGGCCTACAGTCATGCCGACGCACCGCTGGTAGACACCCGGGTGATGATGCGCGCGATGCAATATGCCGCAACTTTCGATTTCAGTGTGTGGCTGCGGCCGCAGGACAGTTTTCTGGCAAGGAACGGCGTGGCGCATGATGGCGAAGTGGCGACCCGCCTGGGCTTGCCGGCGATCCCGGTGTGTGCGGAAACGATAGCACTGTCCACCATGCTGCAGCTTGCGCGTGAAACCGGGGTCAGGTTGCATATCTGCCGCATCTCAAGTGCTGCCGGTGTGGACATGGTGCGCGAAGCAAAGAAAGAAGGTTTGCCATTGACCTGCGATGTGTCGATGAACCATGTGCACCTGTCTGAAATGGATATCGGTTTTTTCGATTCGCATTGCCACCTGGTGCCGCCATTGCGCAACCAGCGCGACCGTGATGCCTTGCGTGCCGGGCTGCAGGAAGGCGTGATCGATGCCATCGTCTCCAACCATTCGCCGGTGGACGATGACGCCAAGCAGATGCCGTTTGCAGAAGCCGAAGCTGGGGCGACCGGTCTGGAATTGTTGTTGCCGCTGGTGTTGAAATGGGCGCATGAGAGCAAATATTCACTGTCAGATGCGATAACCCGCGTCACCGTCAATCCGGCAAGGATCCTGAACATTGATGCCGGTCATCTCAGTATTGGCGCTGCAGCGGATATTTGCATCTTCGATCCCGAGCAGCACTGGAAAGTGGAGCCGGCCGCATTGAAGAGCCAGGGCAAGAATACCCCGTTCCTCGGCATGCAGATGCTGGGCAAGGTGCGCTATACCCTGGTGCAAGGCAGTCTGGTGTACCAGGCTGCATAATTTTAAAAATGATAATATAATCAATTGGTTAAAAAATGAACGACCTGTCATTCAAAGATAATCCGCTACTGGACTTCCGCGGCTTGCCAAGATTTACCGATATCCGTGCCGAGCACGTCACTCCGGCCGTAGACCATTTGCTGCAACATAACCAGGCCGTGGTGGAAAAATTGCTGGCCGACACCAGCAAACCCACCTGGGACAATTTCGTACTGCCGCTGGATGAGGCAAGCGAACAGATGTCGCGTGCCTGGGGCCAGGTCGGCCATCTCAATGCGGTGATGAACAGCCCGGAACTGCGTGAGGTGTACAACGCGAACCTGCCGAAAATCACGCAGTTCTATGCCGAGCTGGGACAGAACCTTGCGCTGTATGAAAAATACAAGGCGCTGCGGGCCAGCAGCGAGTTTGCAACATTGAGCGAAGCGCGCCAGAAAATCATCGAGAATGAATTGCGCGACTTCCGCCTGAGCGGTGCCGAACTGTCGGAAGACAAAAAGGCCCGTTTCCTGCAGATCCAGGAAGCACTGTCTGCAACCTGCTCGCGTTTTTCCGACAACCTGCTCGATGCGACCAACGATTTCACCATGCTGGTGGAAGATCGTAACGAATTGCAAGGCATGCCGGAAGACGAACTGCAGGCGGCGGCCGAGGCAGCAAAAGCCGCAGGGAAAAGCGGATGGCTGTTCACATTGAAAGCACCCTCCTATATCCCGCTGATGCAGTATGCGGAAAACCGGGCATTGCGCGAAAAGATGTACATTGCCTACAGCCAGCGCGCCAGCGAATTCGGCAAGGCGGAGTGGGACAATTCGCCGCTGATGATGCAGATCCTGACATTGCGCGCGGAAGAGGCCAGCCTGCTGGGCTACGACAGCTATGCTGAATTGTCGCTCGCCAGCAAGATGGCGAATACACCGGCACAGATCCTGCAATTCCTGCGTGAACTGGCACAACATGCGCGGCCACTGGCGGAAAAGGATCTGGCTGAATTGCGCCAATATGCCAGGACGGAACTGGGCATAGATGAAATGCAATCCTGGGACTTGATGTTTGCGAGTGAAAAATTGCGGGAACAGCGTTATGCATTTTCCGAGCAGGAAGTGAAACAGTATTTCCCCGAAGATGCAGTCATCAACGGCATGTTCAGCGTGGTCACCAAGATATATGGCCTGACATTCCAGCCTGCCGTAGCACCGGTATGGCATGATAGCGTACGTTTTTTCGATGTGCTGGATGAACAGGGAGGGATGATCGGCCAGTTCTACATGGACCTGTACGCGCGCAGCAGCAAGCGCGGCGGTGCATGGATGGATGATGCGATCACCCGCCGCCGCATCCGTCCGGTACAGCATGCGCCGCTCGATATCCAGACCCCGGTGGCATACCTGAACTGCAATTTTGCCGCGCCAGTCGGCGGCAAACCCGCGCTGTTCACCCATGATGAGGTCATCACGCTGTTCCACGAGTTCGGCCATGGCCTGCACCATTTGCTGACTGAAATGGAAGACCGCGGCGTTTCCGGCATCAGCGGTGTGGAATGGGATGCGGTTGAGCTGCCCAGCCAGTTCATGGAAAATTTCTGCTGGGAATGGGATGTACTGCAGGGCATGACGCGCCATGTGGATAACGGCAAGACACTGCCACGGGCGCTGTTCGACAAGATGCTGGCGGCAAAGAATTTCCAGATCGGCATGCAGACATTGCGGCAGATCGAGTTTTCCATTTTCGACATGCGACTGCATAGTGATTTCGATGCGCAGGGCGGAAACAGCATCTTGCAACTGCTGGATGAAGTGCGCAAAGAAGTGGCAGTATTCATTCCACCGGCATACAACCGATTTGCCAACAGTTTCTCGCATATCTTCGATGGTGGCTATGCCGCAGGGTACTACAGCTATAAATGGGCAGAAGTGCTATCCGCCGATGCTTACAGCCTGTTCGAGGAGCATGGTGTGCTCAGCCGTGAAATCGGCAACTGTTTCAGGAAGGAAGTGCTGGCGAAAGGCGGCAGCCGCGAAGCCATGCAGTCCTTTGTTGCATTCCGCGGTCGCGAGCCGAAGATCGATGCGTTGTTGCGGCATAACGGGCTGACCGCAGCCCATTGATAACGAGGCAATCATGAAATATTTTCTGACATGTTTTCTTGCGCTGTTCATTTCCAGTGCAGCAGACGCGGCAACCCTGTATCGCTGGGTGGACAAGGAGGGCAAGGTACATTATGGCGACAGGCCAGCAAGCGATGCGGTGAAGGCGGAGCGAAGAAAGATTTCCAGTGAGGAAGCGGGCGATGAAGAGGACCTCCCCTACAGCGTACGCAAGGCGAAAGAAGATTTCCCGGTGACGCTATATTTTTCCGCAAATTGCCAGGATCTTTGCAATCAGGCAACAACCTACCTGACCAAGCGTGGTATACCCTACACAGAAAAAAACATTGCCAGCAAACAGGAAGCAGATGAGTTGAAGCGGCAGGAAGGCATTGCAGGCATTCCTTCCCTTAAAATAGGAAATACAGTCCTGAACGGCTTTGCTGAAGTTCAGTGGGGAAATGAGCTGGATCTGGCGGGCTATCCGAAGACTGCGCCTTACGGAATGCGCTTGAAGAAGAAAGAATCGCAACAGGCAGCGCCCGTGCAACCAGAAGACAGCACGGCCACAGAAAACCAGCAGCCCGCAGCATCTGCAGAAAATCCGCAATGAAAATCGTCACCTGGAATGTAAATTCGCTCAAGGTCAGGTTAGGCCACGTGCAGGACTGGCTGGCACAGAACCAGCCGGATGTATTATGCCTGCAGGAAACCAAAACCGAAGATGCCAATTTTCCGCTTGAAGAAATCAACCAGACGGGTTATCAGGTCGTATTCAGCGGGCAGAAAACCTATAACGGTGTCGCAATCCTCAGCAAGTCTCCCGCAGCCGAGGTGCAATACGGCATTCCCGGGTTTGCCGATGAGCAGAAGCGTGTGCTTGCTGCAACGATAGCAGGGATACGCATCATCTGTGTCTATATTCCGAATGGCGAAAGCACGGACTCGGACAAATACCAGTACAAGCTGGGTTGGCTACAGGCGTTGCATGACTGGCTGAAAGCGGAAATGCAACGCCATCCAAAGCTGGCCTTGCTGGGGGATTACAACATTGCACCGGAAGACCGGGATGTGCATGACCCGGAGGCCTGGGCCGGCAAGGTGCTGTGCAGCGATCCTGAACGTCAGGCATTCCGCAACCTGCTGCAGCTGGGTTTGCGCGATGCATTCCGCCTGTTCGAGCAACCGGAAAAAATGTACAGCTGGTGGGATTACCGCATGATGGGATTCCGCCGCAATCATGGCATGCGCATCGATCACATCCTGATCAGCGATGCATTGCAATGTACTGCCTGCAATATCGACAAGGCGCCGCGCAAAATGGAAAGGCCTTCCGACCATACGCCGGTATGGGCAGAGGTCAACTGATAAAACACCCTCAGTCTGATTGGAATCGTTGCGAGCAAAGGAAAATCAGGCTCAAGCGGAGCCCAGACGCCGGAGCGTATGTGGAAATACATGAGGATGGCGCGCAGCGCATGCGCCAAGGTTTCCCAGCGCAGTAGAGTGTAACGGACTGCTAGAAGCGGAGGCCGAGCTGGAATGCGCCCGCCAGCTCATGCTCATTGCCTGAGAGGGAGACATCGGCATGCAGGCCAAACGGCGAGAAGCCTATCCCGGCTGAAACGACATTGCGTGAACTGTCCACCAGATCTACCCGCCAGCCTGCGCGCAACTGGCCGAAATAGCGAGCACTCAGTTCACCGCCCATCGAGATGTACTGGGTATAGTTTTCAAAACCTGCAGGATCATTTCGATACAAATCCATATCCATCGCCACGGATGACCATGAGTTGGTATAGGAAATGCCGGCGCGGGTTTGCGGAACCAGTCGCAGCGATTCACCAGTGGATACCGGTGTCAGTCCAGGTGCCGGGGCGCGCTTGAAATACAGGAAATATGGAATCACATTTTTCACGACCAGTCCGGCCCGCCAGCCGTCACGGAAATTTTTTACGGTACCGACATCGAGATTGAGCAGGCTGTACTGCGCCATATAGTCAGAGGAATTGAAACTCGAAAGCCCGGGGGAATTGATGCCGACAGGGATGTCGTACAGCTTCGCATTGATGATCTTCGGCGTAATGCCGAAGGCGATACGGTTGCGCCGGGTAATCATGAATTCGCGCGAGAGGGCAAAGCCTGCTTCTCCCAGCACCACCCCGCGGGAGACGACAGTGGACTGCAAGGAATTCTGGTCGAATGCCGGCGTGCCGCAAGCCTGAATGGCAGCAGCAGCGGCTACCGGGTCAGGATTCGCAGCGGCATTGCTGATGCAGGTCGCCTGAGTCGAAAGGTTTGAAATCAGCGTAGCGTCCTTGTACTGGAACACGGCACCACTGGACATCGTGCCATTGGCAAAAAAAGCCAGCCCATAATTGCGGTTGGGAAAGCCGATCACGGTGGATACCCCGGCATCGAATGCCAGCGGCTTGTTGTTCAGCGTATCCAGTTTGGCAGAAAGCGTATTGAGATCGGTCGCCACGATACCCGCATTGGTTCCTACCACGGCAATATTGCCCGAGGTGGGCGTGGTGGTGGCAGTGGTAATGGCAGTATTCAGGTTGCTGACCGATGTGGTCAGGGTGTCGACATAATTACCATTCTGAAAATTGTTGATGCTGCCGATCAGGTCTTTCTGGTCAGCAACACGAAAGCCGATGGTAGGAATCGTGATGGAAAAGTCATCGGCATAGCGGGTAACCGATAGCAGTGCAGGATTGAACAGGGGTGCGGCAGCCGCATCTGCAATTGCCACACCCGCGCCACCCATCGCCATCGAGCGTGGATCGAGAAAGCTGAACGGCAGGGCGCCAGCCTGCTGGCTTGTCGCCAGCAGCAGGCATGTCAAACCAAGGCTGCGCTGTAGTCGTCTGTTCATGTATGGTGTGTGATGTCAAACAGGGGCATCTGTTCATTTATCGGCAGATGCCGGTAAAACTTTAGTGAAAATATAATATTTAAATCAATACGTTACAAATAAAATAAAAAACCCCTGCGTTGAAGCACAGGGGTTCCGATTACCTGCAAACGCAGGCAGATTTGACGGGCAGCGCTTAGAAGTGCATGCCGAGCTGGAACGAGCCACCCACTTCATCACTATTGCCAGCCACGGCGACATCGGCATGCACCACGCCCATGATGGCAAAGCCCAAGCCGGCAGAGGCGATGTTGCGAGCGCTATCTACCAGGTTCATGCGGTAGCCGGCGCGCAGCTGCAGCCAGCCCCATGCGTCCAGCTCGCCACCCAGCGCCAGATATTGAGAGGCTTGTTCAAAACCAGCCGGGTCATTTTTGGTCAGATCCAGATCCACACCCACGGTAGACCAGCTGGTGCTGTGTGATACACCAAAGCGTGCCTGTGGTTTCAACTGCAGCTGGGAACCTGTGGCAACAGGGGTGGTACCAGGTGTGGTAGCACGCTTGAAATCCAGTGTTTGCGGAATCACGTTCTTGATCACAATGCCGGTACGCCAGCCGGTGTCATCGTAAGCCTTTGCGGCACCGATATCGAAGTTGGCAAAGCTGTACTCGGCCAGATAATCAGCCCCTGTGACATTGTTCTGGTTGGTGTCGCTGGCCTTGAGCTGCACGTCATACAGCTGGGCCTTGACGACTTTGGGCGTAATCGCCAGTGCCATCTTGCTGTCGGCAATCTCGAATTCGTGCGACATCGCAACACCCATTTCTCCCAGTGCTACACCCTGGAAGTGCACACCGGATTTCAGGTCGGTGGTGCTGGTGTTTTTAAGCGCGGTACATGCAGTGCTGTTCAGGTTATTGTTACCGATGTCTGTACTGCATGTAGAAGCATTCGAAGTCCAGGTATTCAATGTACTTGCATCTTCGTAATTGAAAACACCACCCATCGTCACCTGGGCATTTGCATAAAAGGACAGGCCAAGTGATTTGCCGGGTATGCTGGCAATGGCTGCAGCACCACCATCAACCGCGATGGGGCGCCCGCTCAGTGTTGTAAACTGGCTGGACAGACTGCTGATATCTGAAGAAATTCTGGATGCTGCGGTGGAAGCGGCACTTTGATTATTGGTGTTGATCGCGTTATTAAGATCGGTAATGTGCGTATTCAGTGTGCCGATGGTATCGGTAGACTGGAAAGTATCCAGTGCATCACGCAACTTGGTCGGGTCGGAGAGCTGAACGCCTACGGTCGGCAGGATCAGGGAGAAATCATCTTCCGGCTTGCTCACGGAAAGCAGCGCCGGGTTGAACAGCGGCGCTGCATCAGGCGAGCCGACTGCTACACCGACGCCGCCCATCGCCATCGAGCGCGTCTCGAAGCTGGCAAATGGAATGGCACTGGCCATCCCGGAAGCGGCAAACAAAGCACTGGCGAGCGCCAGTCTGGAATAACGGTATTTCATGATTTCTCCCTTGAAGATAATAGAGTTGATGCCAAAGCTACATTTTAGATGTGTACATAGAATGCATACAGCCGACTTTTGGGTCAATTGCAACCCGATGGACGGCTGAAGCAGTGATACTGATATGTTTGAGATGTATATGTAGATTGTCAGTTGTTGAAGTATTGCACGGAAGTGAATTTATTAATTATTCCGGCACCACATTCGTACTGCGATAACTACATAACATGATGAGTATTATATGATATTCTGGAATCAATCTTTTCCTGCATCGAGTCCAAGCTCCTGGATTTTTCGTGTCAGGGTATTGCGCCCCATGCCCAGCAGATTAGCGGCTTCAATGCGGCGTCCGCCAGTGTGTTCAAGCGCCTGGTTGATCAGGGTGCTTTCAAACTGCTGGCTCAGCGTATCAAGTATGTTGTGATCACCGCGTTGCAATGCGAGCGCTACCTGCTGTTTCAGCACACTGCGCCAGTCACCCGCAGTCATCACTGGCTGCAGGGTGCTGACTTCGCGCCACTCCGGCGGCAGGTCTGCAATCTCGATCTGCTGTGTCGGTGTCATCACGGTCAGCCAGTGGCACAGATTTTCCAGCTGCCGCACATTACCGGGTATGTCTTGCGCAGAAAGATAATTCAGTGCGGCTTCACTGATGGTTTTGGGGGTGACATTGAGTTCCTTCGCACTCTTCTGCAGGAAGTGCTTGGCCAGCAGCGGTATGTCTTCGCGCCGTTCACGCAACGGTGGCAAGCGCAAGCGGATCACATTCAGGCGATGGAACAGGTCTTCGCGGAACAGTCCCTGCTTTACCCGGTCTTCAAGATTCTGGTGCGTCGCAGCAATGATGCGCACATTGGCCTTGATCGGTTGATGCCCGCCCACACGGTAGTAATTGCCATCTGACAGCACCCGCAACAAGCGGGTCTGCAATTCCGGTGGCATGTCGCCGATCTCATCGAGAAACAGGGTGCCGCCTTCCGCCTGTTCGAAGCGGCCGCGACGCGTGGTCTGTGCGCCGGTAAAGGCGCCACGCTCATGGCCGAACAGCTCGGATTCCAGCAAGTCCTTCGGTATCGCTGCGGTATTGATCGCGATAAAGGGCTGGTCTGCACGCGGGCTATGGCGATGCAGTGCATGCGCGACCAGTTCCTTGCCGGAGCCAGATTCACCCGTGATCAAAACCGTCGCGTTGGATTGTGCAAGCCTGCCGATTGCGCGAAACACTTCCTGCATCGCGGGTGCCTGGCCGAGAATGTCGGGTGAAATCGAGGCTTCCTCTGCTGGCGTATGCGAGCGTTGGCTCTGTGTCAATGCCCGGCGTACAAGGTCTACAGCGTGGTCGATATCAAACGGCTTGGGCAGGTATTCGAACGCGCCGCCCTGGAAGGAAGCCACAGCGCTTTCCAGGTCGGAATAGGCTGTCATGATGATGACAGGCAGATAGGGGAGCTTGTCATGCAGCAGCTGCAGCAGATCCAGCCCGGAACGACCTGGCATGCGGATATCGCTGATCACGATCTGTGGTGAATCATGCTTCAGGTCATCCATTGCCTCTTCCGCGGAAGAGAAGCTCTTGAAATCGATACCTTCACGTTCCAGCGCCTTTTCCAGCACCCAGCGTATCGATCGGTCATCATCAATAATCCAGACAGGTTTCATGTGTTTTATCCATCAATCAAAAGTAAATTTCGCATTTATGCTTCAAGAAAAGGCAGGCTCACGGTGAAGCAGGTTCGGCCGGGCTCGCTCTCAAATTCGATCGTGCCCTGGTGCTGGTTGATGAAATCCTGTGCCAGGGTCAGTCCAAGCCCATGGCCGTCTGGCCTGCCGGAAACCAACGGATAAAAAATCTTGTCCTTGAGGTGGACAGGTATGCCAGGGCCATCATCTATCACCTGAACCACAACCGAAAGCGGAAAGCGTCGCTTCATCAGGGTGAGCTGGCGAGCAACGCGGGTGCGCAGGGTAATGTGCCCCTTCCCTTGCATGGCCTGGGCGGCATTGCGCACCAGATTCAGGAAAACCTGGATCAATTGCTCCTTGTCACCGGTCAGTTCAGGCAGGCTCAGGTCATAATCGCGCTGAATGCGCAGTCCGCTGGAAATTTCTGCCAGCACCACACTGCGAACGCGCTCCAGCACTTCATGGATATTGAGTGCACTGAAATGGGGCGTATGCTGAGGCGTCAGCAATTTCTCCATCAGGGTGCGCAGCCGGTCTGCTTCCTGGATGATCACTTGGGTATATTCACGCAAGGCCGGGATATCCAGTTCGTGTTCCAGCAGTTGCGCAGCACCCCGTATGCCACCCAGCGGATTCTTGATTTCATGTGCCAGATTGCGCAACAGCAGCCGGTTTGCCTGGGTCTGGTCCAGCATCTGCTCCTCGCGCGCCAGCTTCAATGGGCGATCCATGGTGTGGAATTCCAGCAGCAAGGCCACGGAATTACCCTGCAAAGGCGTAGCAGCCAGACTCAGGTGATATTTTGCGCTACTGCCATGCGTGCCCAGCATCAGGTCATGCGTGATGTGGCAGGCATTTTCCTCCAGCGCCATCCTGATGGTATTGAATAGCTGCTCGGTATGCGTAAATGCGTGCTGTAGCGGGTGATTCAGCAGATTATTCTGGCTGAGGGCAAACAGGGTTTCTGCTGCAGGGTTGAGGTAAACGATGCGTGATTCGCCATCCAGCAGAACAATGGCAGTATGCAGTGAATCAAGGTTTGGAAATGTCAAATGGTTGGGCATGTGCTTTATTAAGCAGAAACTATGCCAGATTTATATTGATTGTTCTGCCGCCATTGCTCCGTTATTTCAGGCTGGAAATCTCGGTTTCCAGCGCCTTGATGTTCTGTTCGTGTATCGAGACATCGTTCTGAGCGCCCTTGAGCTTGTCTGCATATTCGGCAGATCCGCGGAAGGGAATGCCATCTTTGCCAACCACGGGAACAGGATTGTCCTCGAGATCTTTCATGCTGGCCTTTGCGCTTTCCAGCAGCTTCTGCTCGGAGCTCAGTTCATCCTGCAGAATGATGCGGCGGGTTTCATCGCGACGTTTCTGGGTTTCCCGGTCCACTCTCGGGAAGTTTTCAGGAGTAGATGACCGGTTGCCCTCTTTGCCGTTGCCATTGATGACCTGCAAGGGTTTCAGGTGAATTTTCTTGCCGCCCTTGAGCGGCTCGCTGGAATAGGTGACGTGACCATCCTTGTCGACGCGCTTGTAGATTTCGGCTTGTGCCTGGAAAGCGAGGAACAGCCCGAATATGACAAATAGACCAGATAATTTCATGTAGTTGCCTGTAGACAGGCTTGCAGTATAGGTCATGCACCGTTATGTGACAAATCAGGCAGCAGATAAAAAAAGAACGGGGCCTTGCGGCCCCGTTCTGTGTTGCTACCTGAAAGTCCTTCAGATACTACACATTAGATCGAGTAGTACATGTCGAATTCAACTGGATGTGTTGTCATGCGGATGCGATTCACTTCCTGCATCTTCAGGTCGATGTAGGCATCGATGAAGTCATTGGAGAATACGCCACCACGTGTCAGGAACTCGCGGTCCTTGTCCAGTGCTGCCAATGCTTCGTCCAGGGATGCGCAAACTGTCGGGATCTTTGCATCTTCTTCTGGTGGCAGGTCATACAGGTTCTTGTCTGCCGGGTCGCCTGGGTGAATCTTGTTCTGTACGCCGTCCAGACCGGCCATCATCAGCGCAGCGAACGCCATGTATGGATTGGCTGTCGGATCGGGGAAGCGAGTCTCGATACGACGGGCTTTTTCGCCGGCAACGTGAGGAATGCGGATCGAAGCGGAGCGGTTCTTCGCAGAGTAAGCCACTTTCACTGGAGCTTCATAGTGAGGAACCAGGCGCTTGTAGGAGTTGGTGCCTGGGTTGGTGATCGCGTTCAGCGCTTTCACGTGCTTCACGATACCGCCGATGTAGTACAGCGCGAACTCGGACAGGCCTGCATAGCCATTACCTGCGAACAGGTTCTTGCCGTCTTTCCAGATGGACTGGTGTACATGCATGCCGGATCCGTTGTCGCCAACGATAGGCTTGGGCATGAAGGTCGCTGTCTTGCCGTACTGGTGGGCCACGTTGTGCACGATGTACTTCAGGGTCTGTGTCCAGTCTGCGCGCTTGACCAGTGTGTTGAATACAGTGCCGATTTCGCACTGGCCGGCTGTAGCAACTTCGTGGTGATGCACTTCAACAGGGATGCCAACCTGTTCGAGGGCCAGACACATTGCAGAGCGGATGTCATGCAGTGAATCCACCGGAGGCACGGGGAAGTAGCCACCTTTTACTGATGGACGATGGCCGGTGTTGCCACCTTCGAATTTTTCATTGGATGCCCATGCTGCTTCTTCGGAATTGATTTTCACGGAGCAACCGGACATGTCGATATGCCAGTTAACGGAGTCGAAGATGAAGAATTCTGGCTCAGGACCGAAGTAGGCTGTGTCGCCCAGGCCGGTGGACTTCAGGTAGGCTTCAGCGCGCTTGGCGATGGAGCGTGGGTCGCGGTCGTAGCCCTTGCCATCGGTTGGCTCGATGACGTCGCATGTCATTACCAGTGTGGCTTCGTCCATGAAAGGGTCAACATAGGCAGATGCTGCATCTGGCAGCAACAGCATGTCTGAAGCCTGAATGCCTTTCCAGCCTGCGATGGAAGAGCCGTCAAAAGCATGGCCGTCAGAGAATTTGTCTTCGCCGAAGTATTTGGCCGGTACGGAAACGTGCTGTTCCTTGCCGCGAGTGTCGGTGAAACGCAGGTCAACGAATTTGACCTCGCCGCCCTTGATGTATTTGCTTGCTTCAGCAGCAGACTTGAACATTCTTCCTCTCCTAAAGATAAATTAAAGTAATAAAAATCCGAAATGACCGGGTAATCTGTATCAGCACGATTCGTGCCAGGCTTCTAATTGTCTGAAGCGCGCATTCTGCCATACCGTAAGGGGGAATGCTCAAAATTGTGCGCCCCGAACTGGTGCCGTTCAATAAGTGTGCGCACTACTTTGGTGCATCTGTAAACAGGAATTTGATATGGCGGAAATAAGGGTCGTTTTCCGTGAAGGTTTTTGAAATATCGAATAATTTCAGAAGATTATCTTTGTCCTGGCAGTAAGTGGTATTCAAGTACACTTCGGCATCAATTTTTCCATCCAGATAATGCAGCACGCACTGGTTGTAGGATTGTGTCGTTACCCCGAGTCCCTTGCACAGGTGCTCCAGCAGGAACTGGCGGGATGGCAGATGGATGTTCGGTTTGGCCAGTGCATCGTCTTCGGGGTCGATATGCACCATTACATCCAGCACATGATGGTTGTTCAGCACGGCAAGGCGTGCAGTTTCAGCGATGTAGTGTCCTTCCGAAACGCTGATTTTAGGATCAACAATGATGTGCGCATCCACCAGCGCATTGTCTGCCATCTTGCGCGTGCGCAATTCGTGCAGGCTGCGCACGCCGGGTGTGGAGAGCAGCGTATTGCGGATCGACTCGACCTCTGCTTCATCCAGCCCGGTATCCACCAGCTCGGACAGCGCTTCCAGTGCGAACTTCGCGCCCATATGCGCAATCATGCCACCCACGACTGCGGCAGCCACCAGATCGAGGAAGGTATAACCCAGCAGATTGCCGCCAATACCCACCATCACCACCAGTGACGATGCGGCATCGGAGCGCGCATGCCAGGCATTGGCCACCAGCATCTGCGAGCGCACACGTTGTGCCACTGCCAGCATGTAGCGGAACATGCCTTCCTTTGCCGCCAGTGCCACCAGTGCAATCCAGAAGGTGATCGGGTGCACGGCCTGCACATTTTCCGGATGTTGCAACCGCAGTCCGGCCGACACCAGCAAGATTACTCCGACTGCTGCCAGCGAAACGCCGAGGATCATCGAGGCGGCGGTTTCGATGCGCGCATGGCCGTAGGGATGATTGGCATCGGCATGGCGGTTGCCATGGCGATTCGCGAACAACACCAGAATGTCCGCCAGCAGGTCGGAAAGCGAATGCATGCCGTCTGCCATCAGCGATTGCGAACGGCCAAAATAACCGGCCAGCACCTGCAACAGCGTCAACATCAGGTTAACGCCGATGCTGACCCAGGTGCTTTTTTGCGCGGCGGCAAAGCGCTCCGGGTGAGCAGGCTCAAACACGGATTTATGGTCATGGCCATGTGTATGCCGATGGGAATGCGAGTGTGAGTGAGAATGTTTAGCCATGAGACTTGCCAGTGAGAGTTATGCCACGCAGAATAGCATCGATCATGCAATTTTATAACCATAGGCAGGAGAATGGAAATTTGCAGCAGACCTGAGTAAACAAGGAGACGAGACAATGGGCAAAATCACCGAAATTCTGAATGCAGCACAAAATCGCGCAAAAGAACTCAACCTGCCATATGAAGGGGCGATGTTGCCTGCAGAGGCCTATGAAATCTGGCGCAATGCGCCGGGCGCGAAACTGGTGGATGTGCGCAGTCGTGCCGAACTGGATTTTGTAGGGCGCATACCGGGTGCAGTGGAAATCGAATATCAGTCCTGGCCCGGCATGAAGGTCAATCCGCATTTCATGAACGCGATGCAGCAACAGGTGGACAAGGAATCGCTGGTAATGTTCATCTGCCGCACGGGCGGCCGTTCAGGCATGGCCGCACAGCTTGCCATGCAGTCTGGATATCTCGATTGCTACAACGTGCTGCAAGGGTTTGAAGGCGATGCCACGCCAGACAAACAGCGCGGCAAGATCAATGGCTGGAAAGCACTAGGTTTGCCGTGGGAACAAATGTAATCGGTGATCAACCCACTGACCACTGCACCAGACCGCCGTAATAGGTGCCCAGCACCAGCAGGCCGAAGGCTATGCGATACCACGCAAAGATCGTGAAATCATGCGTGCTGATATAGCGCAGCAGCCAGCGCACGCAGAAGAATGCAGAAATGAATGAGGCTGCGAAACCCACTCCCCACATGCCAAGGTCATTCATACTGAGCAGTGCGCGTTCCTTGTAGAGCTCATACACAGTTGCCCCAATCAGCGTCGGCATCGCGAGGAAGAAGGTGAATTCAGTCGCCGCTTTTCTATTCAGCCCGAAGAACAACCCGCCGATGATGGTTGCACCCGAGCGTGAAGTGCCCGGTATCAACGCAAGTGCTTGCGCAAAGCCTACCTTCAGTGCGTCCTTCCAGTTCAGATCATCCGCCGTTTCCACCGTCACCACATGCTTGCGCTTTTCCGCCCACAGAATGAACAGCGCGCCGATGATGGAAGTGGTCGCCACGGTGATCGGATTGAACAATGCCGCCTTGATGTGCTTGCCAAATAGAAGCCCGATAATGGCCAGCGGCAGGAAGGCGATGAATATGTTCAGCGCAAAACCCCTTGCCGAATCCTTTGTGGGCAGGTCATGCACCACCTGGAAAATCTTCGCGCGGTATTCCCACATCACCGCAAGGATCGCCGCAGACTGAATCACAATTTCAAACAGCTTGCCGCGTTCATCGTTGAAATTCAGCAGGCTGCCGGTCACAATCAAATGCCCTGTGCTGGAAATCGGCAAAAATTCAGTCAAACCTTCCACGATGCCGAGTATCGCGGCCTTGATCAGTAGCAAAATGTCCATTTATATATATTTGATTAAATTAAATTATTTTTCATGCGGGCGCGCAGCTCTGCAATGCGGCGATTGACAGCAATCCGCTCCTCATCCGTCATCCCCGGCCACAGTGTCACCTCTTCAAAGGTACGCAAACAACTGCGGCATACATCGTCGCCCAGCGCAGTGGTGCAATGCCCTACACATGGACAAACAGCGGTGATTTCAGTTTCATTGAGACAGATTGCCATGCGCGAATTATAGCGGCTACTGTCCTGAAGCACAGTTAGCCAGCCATATTTTTACAACTGAGGGTTAAGGTTTGGTTACATTCTCCAGTTGACTGAGCCATGCAAGTGCCTCTTCACGTGCATTGCCGCACATTTCAGCTGAAGGTTGCAGGCTGCCGCAAAATGCCGGACGTTCTGGCTTGCCAAACACTTTGCAGCGCAATTGCTCATCCAGCTGCACGCAGGGCACACCTGCCGGCTTGCCGTTGGGCATGCCGGGTAGCGGAGAGGTGATTGAGGGGGAAATGCAGCAGGCGGCGCAGTGGGAGCGGCAGATCAGGTTATTGTCGTCCAATTTCTTCCAGCAATTCACTAATTTGTCCATGAAGCTGGTTCAAATTGGAATGAATGGTTTTCCATACAATTTCCAGATCAACCTTGAAATATCCGTGCGCAAGGGCATTGCGCATTTCATACGCGGAGTTGAGCGGGAGCCACTCGTTATGCAATGCGAATTCGGAATGATATTTCTGGATATTGCGCGATGCTTCTCCAATAACCTCAAAATTCCGGATTACAGCATCCTGAGTTTTACGGTCACTCAGGAATCCGACTTCATCAAGGTCATCAACATATTCATGAATACGTTCGATAGCTTCCTTGATATGAGAAAGGTAATCAATCAAACGAAGTACATCGGACTTGCTCATACTGGCAAGGCTTCCTTTAAAACCCTGTCTCGGAATTTGTCAGGCAAAGCGTTTGGTGTGAGCACATCGACTGAAATGCCCAATAGCTTTTTCAGCTCATACTGAATGGCGCCGATATCAAATAAAGTAGTTTCGCTTGTGGGTTCGACCAGCAAATCCAGGTCGCTTTCTTCCGTGTCCTCGCCGTGCAGCACAGAGCCAAACACGCGTACATTGCGCACGCGATGCTTCAGCGCGATTTCGCGAATCGCGTCACGGTGGGCTTGCAAGGCTTCGGAGGGGCGCATGGAGGTAAAGGTTATTGATAGTCTGAGGGATTATAGCTTGAGCACATAGATCAGCGTAAGGGGGCTCAGTGCGCTATCTACGGCCATAAATATCCGTGAAAATGCTTCGTGGCCAGGATAAACTGTAACGGAATAAAATTATTGCCAATATTCGTGGAGGGCGTTGTGGCTGCCAATCGCTGGACGAAAGAACAACTTAAGCTCGTTTTTCATCTTTATTGCCAACTGCCGTTTGGAAAGTTGCACAGCCGAAATTCGGAAATCATTGAGCTAGCAAAGTTGATCGGGCGTACACCTAGTGCGGTTGCTATGAAGCTCGTAAATTTCGCGAGCCTTGACCCTGCAATTACAGAATCTGGGCGTAAAGGATTAGAAGGTGCATCAAAACTTGATCGGGAAATTTGGGATGAATTCCATGCTGATTGGGAAAAGCTTGCGGTAGAAAGTGAATTACTGCGACGTAGCCTCGATGCAAATGCGCTCATTGCTGACGAAGCTGACGAGCAATTGATTTCAGAAGATTTCACTGGAGAAACTCGCAAGGTAGTTACCGAACAACGCATCAAGCAAACATTCTTCCGTCGCGCCGTCTTGAGCAGCTATCGCGGGCGCTGCTGCATGTCTGGATTATCCGAGCCGCGCTTGTTGATCGCTAGCCACATCGTGCCATGGAGCAAAGACAAGGCTAATCGGCTCAATCCAAGCAATGGTCTTTGTCTATCAGCAATTCACGACCGTGCATTTGATAAGGGGCTAATAACGATTGCCGCCGATATGAGGATCGTTGTCTCAGAGGAATTAAAACGGACTAAAGAAGCGTTTGTAGTCGAGGTCTTCGTGCCCCTGGAAGGGAGGGTGATAGAGCTGCCAGAACGCTTTGCGCCACAGTCGGAATTTATTGCGTGGCACCGGAACGAGCTATTTGTAGATAACAGGAGATAGTTACTATGCCTTTAAACGGGAAGAAATATTGCGTTTTCGAGTATATGTACCGGGATGGGGCGAACTATAAAGCGTGGGGGTCGCTACTCTTAACGGGAGAGCCTACGCAAGAAGACATTAGTGAGCTTAAGGAATGCTTGGATTCGGGCGAATATTTTGTCGCTGAGCAAGTCGGCGTTCCACCCGTGTACAAAGAATTGTGGGATCTGTCGGGAGGCACCACCAGTGACGATCACGCGTTACACGAATTTGTAGCGCTTCGAGCGGCAAATGATGAAGAAAAAAAGATGGCGCTGTTTGGGGAGCTATCGAATTTGCTGGAAAGCTTCCAAGCCGTCACGAAATGGGATTACCTACTGTCGCCCGATTACAGTCTTACATGACACATGGGCACAATACTGGAACCGACATGCATGCTAGCGGGGAAACATCTTGGGGTAGTCCATTTCACCTATTGAATTCCAAGAAACTCAGTCATTCAGTAGACGCGGATTCAAATAAGCGTTGCACTTCAAATTTGAATCCGCGGATTCTTTCACTACTTCAATCAACGAAAAGACAATCTCGGCATCGATGAAGTGGTTGACCCAGACTTGCTATTTTCTATGGTAAATAAGGCTTCTTTGTATTATTTGACAATGTTGTTTCATGAGATTTCTAAACCCAACGAAATAGTCAGCGTCGTGGAGCTATAAAGGTAGTAGGAACTTCGACGTAAACTAGAGCACGGCAGGGAATGGTTTTAGTAGTGCCTAACGGCGATGTCGAAGATCACACACGCAGCCCTCAGTACTATGATGGCACCTTCATTTATCTGAAGAAATTGGGTTTTCTGAAATCTGAGGAGATAGAACACTAATGCAACATTCAAAAACTCAATCGGATTCTCCAATCTACTTCATCATATCTGACCAGCCTGATACCTGCGGATACTGTGGTGCACGCCTTGAGTTTGTTGAATCGAAAGAGATGGAAGGTGAGGAAGTTTTTGTTAACGAATGCTTATGCTGCAAACGCGAAATATTAATGGTTGAAAACTAATTGGGCCGCAATGCGGCCCGATTGTTCGACGTACGAAGCGGCTTACGCCTTGTGATAAACCTCCGCACCCTTTTCGACAAACTCCACCGATTTCACTTCCATGCCTTTCTTTAAGGCTTCCTGTTCGGAGATGCCTTGTTTGGCGGCGAAGTCGCGCACGTCCTGGCTGATCTTCATCGAGCAGAATTGCGGGCCGCACATGGAGCAGAAGTGGGCGACCTTGGCGCTTTCTTTTGGCAGGGTTTCGTCGTGGTATTCGCGGGCGCGGTCCGGGTCGAGGCCGATGTTGAACTGGTCTTCCCAGCGGAACTCGAATCTGGCTTTGCTCATTGCGTTGTCGCGGATTTGCGCGCCGGGGTGGCCCTTGCCGAGGTCGGCGGCGTGGGCGGCGATCTTGTAGGCGATGATGCCTTCCTTCACGTCGGCCTTGTTGGGCAGGCCCAGATGTTCTTTGGGGGTGACATAGCACAGCATGGCGGTGCCATACCAGCCTATCATCGCGGCACCAATCGCGCTGGTGATGTGGTCATAGCCGGGGGCGATGTCGGTGGTGAGCGGGCCCAGGGTGTAGAAGGGCGCTTCGTGGCACCACTTCAGTTGCAGCTCCATGTTTTCCTTGATCATGTGCATCGGCACATGGCCGGGGCCTTCGATCATCACCTGCACGTCGTGCTTCCACGCGATCTGGGTCAGCTCGCCCAGGGTTTTCAGTTCGCCCAGTTGCGCTTCGTCGTTGGCATCGTAAACCGAGCCGGGGCGCAGGCCGTCTCCAAGGGAGAAGGTGACATCGTAGGCCTTCATGATTTCGCAGATTTCCTCGAAGTGGGTGTAGAGGAAGTTTTCCTTGTGATGCGCGAGGCACCACTTGGCCATGATGGAGCCGCCGCGTGAAACAATCCCGGTCATGCGCTTGGCCGTCATCGGCACATAGCGCAGCAGCACGCCGGCGTGGATGGTGAAGTAGTCCACGCCCTGTTCGGCCTGCTCGATCAGGGTGTCCTTGTAGATTTCCCAGGTCAGGTCTTCGGCTTTGCCGTTGACCTTTTCCAGCGCCTGATAGATCGGCACGGTGCCGATCGGCACGGGTGAATTGCGGATAATCCATTCGCGGGTTTCGTGAATGTTTTTGCCGGTGCTCAAATCCATCACGGTGTCGCCGCCCCAGCGGATGGCCCAGGTCATTTTTTCCACTTCTTCCTGAATGCTGGAGCCCAGCGCCGAGTTGCCGATGTTGGCGTTGATTTTGACTAAAAAATTACGGCCGATAATCATCGGCTCGATTTCGGGATGGTTGATGTTGGCGGTGATCACGGCGCGGCCGGCGGCCACTTCGCTGCGCACAAATTCTGGCGTGATCACGGATGGCATCTTCGCGCCGAAATTTTCGCCGGGGTGCTGCTTCTGCATCATCTCTGACAAAGCTTCGCGCTTTTGATTCTCGCGGATGGCGATGAATTCCATCTCGGGCGTGATGATGCCTTTGCGTGCATAGTGCATCTGCGTCACATTCATGCCCGGCTTGGCGCGGCGCGGGGTGTGCTTGAGGTTGAAGCGCATGTCGGCAAGCGCGGGGTCGTTCAGGCGCATGCGGCCATATTCGGAGCTGAGCTGCGGCAACGCTTCAGTGTCGTTGCGCTCGGCGATCCACGCTGCGCGCATTTCCGGCAGGCCGGAGCGGATGTCGATTTTGGCTGCAGGGTCGGTATAGGGGCCGGAGCAGTCGTACACATAGATTGGCGGGTTTTTCTCGACGCCGCCGTTGATTTGCGTATCGGTCAGCGTGATTTCGCGCATCGGCACGCGGATATCGGGGCGAGAGCCTTCAACATAGATCTTGCGCGAATTGGGCAAAGGCTTGATCGCTGCCGCATCGACATGGGCTGTGGTATTTAAAAATTTGGGATTGGCGTTCATGGTGTTGCTCCAAAAAGAAGGGCACAAGGAGCAAGCATCTATATAGACACGTTTCCCTACGCCGGCATTATCCGAACAGGTTCAAAGGGTTTATCTCACTTCAGGCGGATGCCGCCCGAAGACCCCCACGTAAGGATGGCACGTTACTGGAAAGCGCCTTTTCAGGCAAGTTTCCCGCATTTGATGGGGGTATTTTCCCGCAGTGTCCGATAAATATGGGTTTCGACAGGCTCATGACAAGCTTGGTATACTGCATGCTTGTGAACGAATGGCAGCAAAGGATTAACGGGGATGAACAGTATGGAACAAGCGCGCTTCAACATGATCGAACAGCAAATTCGTCCGTGGGATGTGCCTGATAGCAAAATATTGAATTTATTGAATATTGTTAAGCGAGAGCAATTTGTGCCGGCAGGCACCCAGGCAATGGCTTTCATGGATCTCGAAATTCCGCTGGGACATGGCGTCAGCATGTGGCAGCCCAAAGTGGAAGCGCGTGCGTTGCAGGCACTGAATATCCAGCCGGAAGAGCGAATTCTGGAAGTGGGTACTGGCAGCGGTTATCTCACCGCACTGTTGTCCAAGCTGGGTGCGCATGTCACCAGCGTTGAAATTGAGCCGACACTGAGTGCGCAGGCGGCAAAACTGCTTTCTGCCCATGGTTGTGAAAATGTGCAGCTTGAAGTGGGCGATGCTGCGGGCAGCTGGGGCTCCGAAAAGTATGACGTGATCGTGCTGACAGGCTCGGTGCCGGTAGAGCCTGAGGCATACAAACAGCAATTGAAAGTGGGCGGCCGTATGTTTGCAATCGTCGGCGATGCGCCTGCGATGCAAGCCAAGGTAATTACCCGTCAGGGACAGGATAAATTTGTCAGTCAGGTATTGTTTGAAACTGTTGTGCTACCGTTGCAGAACGCACCGCAGCCAGAGCGCTTTGTGTTCTAGTAACTATATGATTATATTATAATAATATTTTCATTGCCGGTGGATATCAATTCCCCGGCCATTCAATCAGGTAGGGAACGACTGTCTTTGGCGGTGGCAGTCTTGTAACACGGCGTGTTTCAAAGTAATATTAGCAAATTCTAATATTGAGGGTGTACCATGAAAGCGAAGAAATCAGTTTTGGTGACGTTGGCTGTCCTTGGCATGCAAGCACCTGCTTTTGCAGCTGATTTGCTGGATACCTACCATGCAGCGCAAGGCCAGGATTCAGTGTTTGCCGCGGCGAAAAGCGCACGTGATGCAGGGTCTGAAAGGTTGACTCAAGGTCGATCCACCTTGCTGCCCAGCGTAAACCTGACCGCAACCAGCACTTACAACAACAACGAAATCAACTATACCAATGCGCCGACAACGGCACTGATTTCCGGTCCCAGCAAGTTTATCAACAATACAGCAGCGATCACGCTGGTGCAGCCGCTGTATCGCCAGAACAACTGGAAAATCTATTCTCAATCTGAATTGCAGGCCGAGCAGGCTGATCTGCAGTACAAGAGCGCAGAGCAGGATCTGATTGTGCGCGCTGCCCAGGCCTATTTCGATGTGCTTGCAGCGCAGGATGCAGTAAACCTGGCCGATGCCCAGAAAGTGGCGATTGGTGAGCAGCTGGCGCAGGCCAAGCGCAATTTTGAAGTAGGCAGCGCCACCATCACCGACACGCTGGAAGCACAAGCGCGTTATGACCTGACCAACACCCAGGCGATTTCGGCGCAAAGCAACCTGGAAATCAAGCAGCGCAGTTATCAGCAACTGACCAAGGATTTGCCGAGAAACCTCAAAACCGTTGGCGATTCCATGAAAATGGAATTACCTCAGCCGGCCGATGAAGACAAATGGGTAGAGCAAGCAATGGACGGGAACCTGCAACTGGGCTCAGCCAAGGCTGCAGCGGAAATTGCCGAAAAGGAAGTGGAAAAGGCGCGCGGCGGTCACTATCCGACACTGGACCTGATCGCCAGTTACAGCAAAACCAAAATCAATCCTGTAGGCGATGGTACTTTCAATAATGGCAACAACGCCGTGGAAAATGACCAGACCAATTCCTATGTTGGCGTGCAATTGAATGTACCCCTGTTCCAGGGCGGTTCCACCAATTCCAAATGGCGCGAAGCCGCTGATAACCGCGACCGTGCCAATTCCGAACTGGAAAGCGCGCGCCGCAATGTAGACCTGCAAACCCGTCAGGCCTATACCGGCGTGGTGAATGGCATGACACAGGTGCAGGCGCTGGAACAGGCGCTGAAATCCAGCGAGAAGTTGCTGGAGGCCAGCAAGCTGGGCCATGAAGTCGGCGTGCGCACCAACCTCGATGTACTGAATGCACAGCAACAGCTGTATGCCACCCGTCGTGATCTGGCGCAGGCGAAGTACAACTACCTCGTCAGCCGACTTAAGCTGAAGCAGGCTATCGGCGCACTGAGCGAGGATGAGTTGAAGGTGGTGAATCAGGCGTTGCAGTAAGCAATTAACAAATTGCCCTGCATTCAGGGCAATTTATTCAAGTCGCCATTTGTTACCAAAGTACGGTAAAGAGCTGTATAGGATTTAACCATTTGATCTGCAGTAAAGTACTTCCAGTAACGCTCTTCAGCACATTTTCCCATTTCTGCAGCATTAGCTGGATGATCCCATAAATAGCGCATGGCGTTCTGGAGCGCAACTGGATCACTCGGTGGTACAACAATTCCTGTTTCGTTAGCGATATTTATATAAGTTGTACCGGTACCTATCTCGCTTGAAATTAAAGGCTTTCCATACATTGCGCCCTCAAGCAAAGAAATACCAAACGCTTCGGATCTTAAATGAGAAGGAAACACAACGGCATAGCATAATTTCAGCAATGCGACTTTATCTTCATCTGGAAGTTTGCCAAGGAAATGAACATTCAAAAGCCCAAGTTTATTGACCTCTTCTTTTAGTTCATTTTCAATCGGGCCTGCACCTACAATGAATATTGGGAAATCTGTTCCCTTTGCCGCTTCAATCAATATATGTAAACCTTTGTAATAGCGAATAACTCCAATAAAAAGAAAAAACTTAGGAGCCAAACGCTCTCTCCAGTAAGTCATTTTGTCAGGAGAGGGTTCAGGATAAGATGACTTATCGAGTCCAATTGGAATCACGCTTACTTTGGTTTTGAATTCCTTTAAAACCTGGCTGGTAGCAAGATAATTAGGGGACGTGGCAACAATACTTGAAACGCTTGCAAGAAACTTGTTCTTTAATGGTCGATAAATTTTTAATAGATTCTTCTGTCTGATGATGTCTGAATGGTAAGTTACTACAGAAGGCTTTTTAATACGGGTAATGAAATGCACCAGATCCATGAAGGGCCATGGGAAGTGATAATGTATGACATCTGCATGTTTGGCTAACTGAGCAAATCTCCAGATTGAAGAAATTGAAAATCCGGTTGAAGCAATTTGAAAATTAAGCTTCGCCCTATGAAGCCTGTAGCCTTCCACTTCTATGGATCGAGGCAAATTATGGGGAGTTAGAGAGATAATATCAGTTTGAATTCCGTACTTCTGAGTTCCCCTTGCTATTTGATGAATTACCTGCTCAACTCCTCCCATGGTATCGGGCATGGATGTTTTGAAAAAATGTAAAACGCGCATTTAATTACTTAAATAATGATTTATACCAAACAGAATAAGGCTGGAACAACCACCATTTCAATGGAGTACTGCCATAATATTTGCGAACGATAGCCATTGATTCCTTGTAGTGCAGCCTGCGGTTCAAGCGCGTTTTAGTATGATCGTGTTCACGATTAACTGCAACATAATCGTCCAGAAACCCCAAGGGGCCGAACCTCTTGTATATGCGCCACCAGAGATCATAATCCATTGACATATGCAGTGAGGTATCAACACCTCCAATAGCTTCCCAGACAGAACGACGAATCAGAGTTGCAGGCTGTGAAATTATGCAACGTACAGCAAGTCTCTGTTCACTGAAAGGTTCGATCCAGACAGGCTTGAACATTCCTGACTTTTCAAAATAATTATAAGATCGACCATAAACAGCGGGATATTGAGGATTTGCATCCAGGAAATTGGCTAGTTTATCCAGGCCATTTGGTAAAAACCAGTCATCACTGTTTAGCCAGCAAACATAAGGTGCATTTCCCATTGCGACACCTTCATTAATTGCCGCCGCCTGACCTTCATCGGGATAGCTACGCCATTCCGATATGAAATTATTATAGTTTTGTATAACTGTGAGCGAGCAATCTGATGATCCTCCATCCATTACAAAAAGTTCAGTCGGAACTCTCTGTTCAATTACAGATTTCAAAGAAGTGTTAAGATAGTTTCCTTGATTGAACGATGGGACAACAATTGTGACAAACGGATCATTCATATTGAAATTTTCGGATTCAAAAATTTCAATATGAAATTGGCATAGCAGAAAACAAATTCATTAGTGATATTGCCGATCGTAAACATTGATTATTAACAGCAATTATACTGATCGAATAACTTCACTGGCGGTAGAAAATGATTCAATTAACGTTATTAACATACCAGTCAATTGCTTCAGCCAGGCCTTGACCAATTCTGTGAGTTGGTTCATATCCTAGAAAATTGCGAGCCTTTTCGATGTTTGCTAAAGAGTGACGTACGTCACCTTCTCTGAAATCGCGATAAACTGGCTTAAAATTTAATAAATGAGGAAATTTATTAACAAGCGAAATACGAATCTCTTCAAGCAACTCATTCAATGTTGTGCGATCACCTACTGCTATGTTGTATACCTGATTAGCAGCATCAGAATTTGTAGTTGTCGCAGCAAGTAAATTCGCCTGAATTGCATTACTGATATAGCAAAAGTCGCGGCTTGTTTCTCCATCACCATTGACATAAACAGGTTCATTTCTGATCATTGCAGAAATCCACTTTGGAATTACAGCAGCATATGCTCCTCCAGGATCCTGGCGCTGACCGAAAATATTGAAATATCTAAGACCTATAGACCTAAACCCATAAACCCTGGAGAATACATCAGCGTATTGCTCATTTACCAATTTTGTTACAGCGTAAGGTGAAAGCGGTTTACCAATCTTATCCTCAATCTTGGGTAGTCCGGGGTGATCGCCATATGTAGAACTTGATGCTGCATAAACAAAATTCCGTACATTTGCGGCGCGGGCAGCAACAAGCATATTCAGGAACCCATCAATATTTGTAGAGTTGGTGCTTATAGGATCTTCAATAGATCTGGGAACGCTACCCAATGCTGCTTGATGCAATACAAAATCTATATTTGAACAGGCATGATTACAATCATCTAATGAACGGATATCTCCTTCCAAAAATTGAAAGCGCGTCCATTGTTCTTGAGTTACCAAGGATCTGACCTGTTCCAAATTATGTCGATGTCCAGTTGCAAAGTTATCCAGCCCGACAACTTGTTGATCAAGACTTAACAATGTCTCTAAAAGATTGCTTCCAATAAAACCGGCAACTCCAGTTATCAGCCATACATATTTCTGTGAGGAAAGATGTAATTTCAATTCTTCATAAGCTGACATGCTTACAGTCTCCATACACGATAACCTAGATTATGAATAGCATCTGATGAGTAAGCTGATTTAACATCAACGAATACACCATCTGATTTCATGAGAGATAAAATTGATTTTATAGGCATTTCCAGATAACTTGCATGTGACACAGCAGCGACAATGGCCTCAACATTATTCGGCAACTCTTCCCAGGCTTTCAAAGTCACTCCATACTCATGAATTGCTTCGTTTGGGTCAGCGATAGGATCATGAACAATTACATTACAGCCGAATTCTTGTAATTCAGTAATTACATCTGCAACTTTGGAATTGCGCAAGTCCGGACAATTTTCCTTAAAAGTCAATCCTAGAATAATGACATTGCTTCCCCGGATGGTGCTGCCATTATGAATCATCTGTTTGATGGTTTGCTGAGCAACGTATGTCGCCATGCTGTCGTTTATCCTTCTGCCGGCTAAAATTACCTGCGGATGGTAACCAAGCATTTCCGCCTTATGGGTAAGATAATACGGGTCAACTCCGATGCAATGACCACCAACCAGTCCCGGTCTAAAGGGCATAAAGTTCCACTTGGTTCCTGCCGCCTGTAATACTTCCAGTGTGTCAATTCCTATGCGATGAAAAATGAGAGACAGCTCATTCATCAGTGCGATATTGAGGTCACGCTGTGTATTTTCGATAACCTTGGCGGCTTCAGCCACTTTAATTGAACTCGCCCGATGAACTCCCGCTGTAATCACAGACGCATACAGTTCCGCTACCGTATTAAGAGTTTCTCCATCATCTCCTGACACAACTTTCACGATTTTGGTAATGGTTCGTTCCTTGTCACCAGGATTCACTCGCTCAGGTGAATATCCCACGTGAAAATCCTGCTTCCATTTCATGCCTGAGTGCTTTTCCAAAAGCGGAATACACACATCTTCTGTCGCACCAGGGTAAACCGTGGATTCATACACCACAATTGCACCTTGCTTCATGTGTGCACCCACAGTGGTACTTGAACCCACTAGGGGAGAAAAATCTGGTTTATGCGCTTCATCTACGGGTGTAGGTACGGCTATGATAATGATATCCGCCAAGCGGATAGTCGTAGGGTCTGTTGAAACAGTAAGGTGGCTAGCCGCTATAAGTTGTTGTGTATCAACCTCACCGGTAGGATCAAAATGTCTTTTGTACGCAGCAATTTTTTCTTCCGACAGATCGTAACCGATAGTTGTAAATTTCTTTCCAAACTCAACAGCTAACGGCAAACCAACATAACCCAAGCCAACCACTGCCACAACGGGCGGATGATTATTGATACTGATACTCATTTGAGTCCCTCTTGTTTTTGATTTGTAACCCAGTCCAGCATGCTGCCAAACTTGTATTCCTGCAACAACACTTCCAATCGTTCAAAAGCCGTATCAACACCGTAGTAACGTAACCATTGAAACATCGGATTGCCCCCTGGCAAGCGTGGACAATTTTTGTCCAGATCATACGGATGCAGATAAATAATGCCGGGCTGCAATTTGGCTTGGCATACAGACATTGCTTTATGAGTAAGCCACGCTGGAAAAAAACGGAAATATAGTCCCCCCGCCACTGGCAATCTCAAGCCAAAAAGAGGATAGGTTGTAGCGGGTATTTCCCAAATTCTTCTGCCACTGACCAGATCAACCTGGTGCGGGTAATGATTTCCTGTTCCGCCACTGAATTTAGGGAAGATGCTGCTGTCGTATTCCATGCCTGCTTCATGCAGTACCTGCAATACTTCAAGATAATTCAGGTCGAGGATGGACCACTTTGGGGCACGATACCCCTTAACTTTGCAACCTCCGATATCCTCCAAAAGATGGACGGAGCGTAACAAATCTTCCCTGAACGCATCAACACTTCCCATGCGTGAAAGTACACTGTGCGAATATGAGTGGGATGCAACCTCATGCCCTTCATGCGCGGCGCGTTTAACCACATGGGGAAATTCTTCAGCGTACCTTCCTGTAAAGAACATTGTAGAGCGTTGACCTGTTTCACCCATGATGTCCAGAAGGCGCTCCACCATCCTGTCATCGCGCGGTGGATAATTTTGCCATCCATCCAGATCACGATAGCGATACCCTTCATACCAATGTTCAACATCAAATGTTAGGAGGTGATAAGTTACCGGAATGTTATGCTGAGAAGGCTTAAATGAATTCATACCAAACGGACTCATGTTCGACATTTTCCAATCTTCCTGCATTTGGGAATAATTCGGTTCACCCATACCGGGATTAGCAGCACCAGTAGCATAAATGCCCCAAAAACAAAGCCATCCAACAGTGAAAATAATAATGCCTGCTCTTTTATTATCCCTTGTTGTGCCATGATCATTATATAAGTTGCTTCGCGTGTACCCAAGCCACCTACAGAAATTGGTAATAACGAAACCAAGGTCGCAGCAGCATAGGCGAATATCACTACCAGATAATTAACTTCAAAGCCGAATGCTTTAGCAAGTAAGAAAATCTGACAAAAATTCAGCAGTATACATGCAAGGCCTAGCATGAAAATAGTCATTGCAGCACGAATAATGACTCCATGAAATGAAACAGCTATTGCCTGCCGGTGACGGGTTATAAACGAAGGCTCCCAGCGTAGTATCCAACTTAAATACTGTTGCAGAAGCCGATATAGAGAGTCATAGCTTCGAAAGCCAGCAAAGAGCAATAACAATCCTGTTATTATGACAAATCCACTGCTGAATTGATAATTCAAAGGTGCAAAAATATAGATTACACCGCCAATGCCAAATACCAGCAGTACGGCAATATCAATCAGGCGCTCAACTGTTACAACCGAAATGGCCTCCTGAATAGTTACACCATGTGCATGCAGATAGCCAACACGGGTAAACTCCCCCAAACGGCCAGGTGTCACGATGCCCATAAATGCAGGTTCCAGAATTGCCACATAACAATCTTTAAGCGTAAGCGGATAGCCAAGTTTCGATAGTGCAAGACGAAGCCGTAATGATCGCACCAATATCATGGCTACAAAGCATCCCACATAGCCGGCCAGATAAGCAGGCTTAAGTTTAATTAGCGCCTGAGCAGCCTGCCCCCAACTCACGGTGGACATGATCCATACCAGAAGCGCGATCCCAATCAGTTTTATCAAGTTTTTCCAAGGCATCTCTGATCCTCAGGGTAACCAGCGCCGAACCACAGGACCAAGCCGCATTTGTATGAACCCTGGCAGTTTCTGCCAAACGCTCGCGAGCCTTGATGCACTTTGTCCCCGATAAAACTGGGTTGAAGCCGAGGCTAATAAAGCGCCATTTTTGTAGCTGTGATAATTCAGTGCAATCTCGCAGGCACCCCATTGTTTCTTAAAACGAAAAGTGCCGGAATTTTTGCGGCTACGTCCGAAATCGAATGATTTAGCTCCTGCATTACTCGCAGCGCGCAAAGCCTCCCAATACATCAGCATATTTGGATTCAATTTATTGAATTCTGAAAGGCATGAAGCCATCGGATCACTCCACGTGTCGCCATGCTTGATAACCAGCATAGCACCTATAGCCATGTCATCAAGCCGAACAGTCAAAACATCGGCAGTCTCAGGGAAATTTGACAATATTTCGCGTACAAATTCAGGAGAGTGCACTGGTGTCCCCAGGCGCGCCATGTTATTTGCGTAGATTGCATACAGATCATCGCACTGTTCCCGTCCCCAGGTTAACGTTAAACCCGATTTCAGTGCTTTACGCACTTGATTTCTTGCCTTGTCACCGATTTGCTTCCATAACAGTTCAGAACTCTCTGGCAAGGTGAGAACCATTGTTACTTCAACGGACTCCTCAAGGCCTGGTGCAATATCACGCAGCTCAACCTTGTCGATACCAACACTAGTCAAATACTTAATGGCTTCAGATTTTAATATGTCGGCATCGACACTTTCTGCAACCAGCAGGCCGCCGTAATTGCAATAAGGCAACGAAACCGCTTTCACGGCGGAGCCTGGGAAATGCGGCATGATTGCAACCGGTAATATCCCCAGCCATGTGCTGCCAGAGCACAAAGCCAGATAGCGAGTTTGTAACCCATATGTGCGTTCAAAAACATGTTTCCATCCAAACAATTGACAATAATTTCCTGACAAACGTTTGACGAAAGAATCCCAAGTCGCGGAGTTTTCCGTACTACACTCAATAATTGAGTATTTGGATAGAACCCTAGAATGGTGAGTGGGTCCAGCATTGCTCACGTAGTTACCTCTAAATTTTTCGCCAAGTTGCGGCAAGATAAAGTTTCGGCACAAATGGTAACGGAGTGATTAGACGTTCAAAGCCAGCCAACACGGGGTACAGCCAGCGCTTCCAGCTCAAAGGGGTACCAAGTACCAAAGACTGGCTGATAATCAGATATGCAATGTTGCCGCCCGTGAATGCATTGATTTCTTGAAAGCCTACATTGAGGTATGGCTTCAGTTGTTTCGAGTAGCTTAATGCTTCCTCAGTTTCATGAAATCGCTTGTCCATCCGATACCATGCCATTCGTAATTTGTTCAAAAAGGTATCTTTATTGGGCTCGACAAAAACAAAATGTCCGCCTGGCTTCAAAATACGGTGAACTTCCCGAATCGTCTCCGCCAAACAGGGGATAATGTGATGCAATCCGCCATATATATATACGACGTCAAAAGTGTCGGAATCAATACCTGTTTCGTGTATGCTGGTCGCCAAGCATTCTCTATTCCACCGTTTCCTGTATAACTCGGCATTACGGGAGGAAATGTCCAGTCCAGTTACCAGCGCATTTTTTGAAATCAAATATTCAGTTTCAATACCAGACGCACACATCGCATCCAGAACTACTTTATTTTCGACATCAAAATTGAACAGTTTATTGCGAACGAATTCAGTACGGTACAACTGACTGTAATAATCTCCATGATGCTTTTGATAGTCATCAGCCTCATTGTCGTAACGCTGCTTCTGATATTCAATGGATTCGAGTTGAGAGTTGCTCAGATCGCTGACTACCCCGGTGCTTTTAGATTCTTTCATAATTTTTTTTCCATTCATTTAGGCATTATTTTTGTCCGATATTCTCGCCACGGCGAACAGCAACCACCTGATCCACCAAGACGCCAAATAAAAAAAACTGCACCGCTGCCAGCAATGCAATCAGGCCTTTTACACTGGCCTCTCCTGCATGAACATAACCGTAGACGGTAAAGATCAAGCCAATAAGAAAGGTGGTGGCACTGATGGGCAGGAAGACTCGCAGCGGGGCAAAAAGGGTGACCAGGCGGATGATCAGCATGATGGTGCGAAATCCGTCGGCAGCAGTCACGGTGCTGGTACCGATACGTCTGGACACCTGGATGGGCAAATAGTTAACCAGATAGCCGCCTTTGAACGCAGCAATGGTGCTGGTGGTCGAAAATGAAAACCCATCAGGCATGATCGGCAGGAATCGGAGCGCCATTTCACGATCAAGCGCGCGGTACCCTGAATTGAAATCGGGAATGTTATGCCCCGTAAGATTATTAACCAGCAATTTTAGAAACACTTTGCCAGGTTTGCGCCATAACGGTGAACCTGCCGTTCCTTTTCGTGCACCAACCACCATATCATAGCTTTTCCGTTCTGCCAGAAGACGTGGAATGTCGTTGGGATCATGTTGCCCATCAGCATCAAGAAAAATCACGGTGCGACTGGATGCATGGCGAATACCGGTCTTCAGTGAAGCTCCATAACCTTTATTATATGGGTGTGTCAGCACATGCGCTCCGGCCTTGCGTGCAGCATCCCCCGTACCGTCTGTAGAACCGTCATCCACCACGATAACTTCATATTCGCATCCCAGCTCGGTGGCAACTTTTAAGACGGCCGTCACGACTTGGCCAATTGCGGCACTTTCTTGATAGGCGGGAATGATGAGGCTTACGGATTCAACTATGGATTTCATTTATTCTACTTTCTACTTTGCACTTGTAATCGGACTTTTCACTGCCATTCAATACCAAACACCCGGAAATTCAATTTTCGCGGGTCGGTAGGGATAGGCACTCCTGTGGCGTCGGAATGGAGGCGATATTTGGATTTTCCACTTTCCATGTGGCTTATCGGGAATGTGCATATCTTTCGCGAATTAACAATACAGCTGCCGACGTTTTTATTTTTAGAATCAAGAAGTTCCAGATTCAGAATATCTTTACCTGCAGAAGGACCGGGTGCAACATTAATGGCGAGCCATCCAGGCACTGATGAATTTGATACGATTATTTCCGGGTTGTTGTTTGCCCATCGAAAGCTTTCATTTTGGTATGTTTCATAAGAATACCAGCCTGCGCCCAGCATTATTTTGGGCTTTGCATTTGTTGCGGTGTATCTTGAGTCAACAATGTCTTTCCCATTGTTCAAAGTGAGATAGGATTGATCGACTTCGGCTGTCGGAGAAAATCCAATGTGCATCACCCGGTAAATCAATTTTCGCTGATCGATGTATGAGGCGATTACACCATCCTCGTTATGTTTAAGAGAAAAGGGTGGTTGAAACCGGGATACATTAATTGTGTGACATGCATACGATGAAAAAATCATCGTTCCCGCAAGCTGATTTCTTGCATCAAAGATGTTAACGGAAACTGGTCGATATCCCACACTGGGCCCTGATTCGGCACACATAAATAGATAATTCGACTGGTTTGTTCTTTTATATAACCCGAGCAACAGTGTTCCATTTCTTCCATCAGACACCCAGCGAAAAGGAATATTCGTACCCTCAACTCCCCAATAACTTGCCAGTTCGGTAATGTCATTCCCCGGCATCGCCGTCAAGGAAAACAGGCCCGAATGCCATGCTGGTGCTCCTAGCGATTCCTGCAAGATATCGCTTAGGCCTTGTTCGGTAAGTATAAATTTTGCTTTTGCTTTGTCATGCACGGTGACAATTCCATTTTCAGCCAAGATCAGTCTAAGCAAATCGGCATGATCATCTTGTGGAATGCCGATATAGCTTTGTTCAAGCATGTCTTTGGGCGCATTCAAAATATCAGCATACTGGGTTGCATCCTTGTTGAACGGTTTGCTGGAAATTTCCCACATGGCCGAGGCGTTATTGGCAAGATTGGCGCCTATCCAGCTAACGGCCAAAATAATTGCCAGGGTTTTGGCAGCAAAATGCTTGTGACTTGCCAGGGATATTAGTCCGGCAGTAGTTAAGGTATAAACAATCCAGGCATTTATATATAAATATTTATATACATAGTAGCTGTCATAAACCGCGAACCGCATTACAAAAAAGAACAGGATCGAGATGGGCAGCCATGACAGCAGAAATACATTTTTGCGCTTGACTATCTGAATGCTGCCGTAAATCATTGTGAATGATAGGGCACCTGCCAAAAACAAGGAGAGCAGCTTTAGGGACAAATGTGCGTTCAACCAAGCTATTGGCGTGGATGTATAAGCGAGATTGGAAGGCCAGACTCCCCAGAATTGCAAGAAACCAATATGGTTATGCATGGTTCCCCAGCTTCTGAATTGATCCAGTGCTCTAAGTCGCAGGGGCGCCGCCAAAAAATAGGCAGCGATAAATGCCAGCACGGAAAGGAAACCGAATGCCAGGAGAATATTCCGTTGCTTATGCCAACCATCCAGGGTAACCAAATCCGAGCCGATTCTTGGAAAAAATTTATTCAGGATGTAATAGAGCACTACTGGAACAACAAGATATGGGAGCGGATAGGGATATGCACCAACCACCATGAGTAGCAATATAACCGGGCCGAATAACGACCTGTTTATAGACTGTGCATCACGTATCCACAGTACGAAGTAATAGAAAACATAGGGTATTACAGCGTTATACATCAATGAGCCTTCATGCCCATTGAAGTAAGAAGTGAGATAAAAATTCCCGATAGTAGCCATGGAGGCCGTAACTATTGCAACCAGCTTTGATTGAGCAAACACATACCGCACGCAAGCATGAACACCAAGTGCAAATAATCCTATGTTGAGTAGCGCCTGCAGAAGAAATACATCCATGCCTTTGGGCAACCCGAGCAGCTCGGATATAAATGCCAGGCTGCTATATTGCAGCCGCCCCAAGTCGTGAATATAGCGATTTTTAAAGAACGCACTATCCTTCAGCGGGGTGATGCCAGATTGTTCCAGTAATGTTTCATCCAAGCCGCCCCTGACACGGCTTGCCGTTTCGATTTTGGCCGTATCATGCAGAACTTCACCATTGATATACGCTGTACGGCCATTTAATCCGTCGAATATGTCTTCGTTGGCGGTATGCCAATATCCGCCCAAGCCACCGCTGAAGTATGTGAGTGCTGAAAAAAGCACAACAAAGATGAATAGTGCATAGGGTGGCCAATCACGTTTAATGCTGCCACCTACCAATATGCTTTTTGAGCCTCTCCAATTGATGTAAGCATTAATGGCGTTGATCCCCGCTGCAAACAAGAGGACGCAGAGGGTGGCTCGAGTGGAACTGGATAGTGCAATATATGCTAGGAAAAAAAAAGAAATGCCAAAAGAATAACCCAAGGCCAGCATGATTCCTGGAGGGGTATTGGCAGTGTTATATAGCAACCCGTGAATTCCCCACCCGAGAAAAGCGCAAATCGCCACCAATATAAAAAAATATAAAATAAACATTATTTTACGACTGATTCGCTATTGGACAAGACGTGCCCGTCTTTAAATTTGACTTCCGCAAGCTTGACACCATTTTCGTCCCATTGAATGCTAACTCCATCCAGATAGCCATCACGGTATGTGGCGATGGATTTCATCTTGCCGGATTCATAGTATGCAATCGTGTCACCATTCAAAATTCCGGCACGATAATTTGCCTGGCTCATTTTTGCGCCGTTCTCGTAGTACATTGTCGATGGTCCATCAAGTAAGCCGTTTCTAACTGTGGCTTCGGTACGAATTTTCCCTGAAGGATAATAGCTTCGGCCTACATCCTTTTGCCAGCAGGCAGACAACAACATCGCTGAGCAGAAGATGGCGATGAGCAGAGTTATTCTCATGTCGGTTGTCCCAATCGTTGCTTGATCCTGTAAATCATGTCAACAGCAATATGCTTGAGAAGGAAAGGTAGCACTGCCTTGTGTATTTCTGTTGATTTGGGTACCCGTCCCAAAATGCGCTCGCGAATTCGATCCATTTCCTGGTGACCAATTTCATTGATAGTGGCTGATGTTTTCTGCAACTCATGGATGCGGAACGCGGCGAGGAAATATGGGATATGCATGAACTTGGCTCCGGCATCGCGGAAGCGAACCAACAAATCCCAGTCCATCGCAAACCGGAACGACTCGTCGATGCGACCGCCGGCCTTTTCCCAAATGCGTCTACGCCAGAACATTGTCTCTTGCGGCACATAATCTGCCCAGGTCAACACCTCGCAGTCGTGCCCAGGCATGATCCAGCGACCTATTTCCATGTCATTCTCGTCTATCATCAGACGGTCGCCATACAACACATCGACATCCGGATTCCGTTCAAAAAAATCAGCCACCGTTGCCAGCGTGCCTGGCAATAATATGTCATCTGAATTGAGCCAGGCCATGATCTCACCACTGGTACGGGCCAAACCGCGATTGATTGCTTGCGACTGGCCGCTATCTTGTTCAGAGGCCCACCCGGTTAATTGTTCCTTGTAGCGCACCAACACCTCGACAGTATCGTCTTTCGATCCGCCATCCTGAACGAAGTATTCCAGATTTGGATATGCCTGATCCAGTACACTGCATATGGTGCGTTCAATGAAACTTCCTTGACCGAATGAGGGGGTAACGATAGATATCATTGGCGGATGCGCAAGATCAGCCACAGTTGGCGGCAACCCGAATTGTGTCATCGGGCGCGGTTTGTATTGGTTAAGGTTGCCAAGCCGGGGCTTGAAGATGTCCCTCGTCCGCAGTACCAATCTCCGTGCTGCTCTCGCCAAGGGACGCAGTAGGGGTACGGTGCCATTTTCTAGATGTTTGATCGCCTGCTTCTGCTCCTTAAGCAATAGCGAAAGCCGGAATATTTCCTTTTCCTTTGCTTGTAATAATATAGCTTGTGATTGAATTGCGTCTTCCTGCGCTTGCAAGGCTTTTTCTTTTTCCTCCAGCTGTCGCATAAAACTTCCGTTTTGTTTCAGACTGTTTGCTGCATTAAGCCAGTCTGTGCCATTGATTTGTGCATAAGCGTCCATAGCCGCCTTTGCGCGCCTGGGAAAGAAAGCGATTACATCATTTATAACCATCAACTCATGCTCTTCGCTCATTGTCATCAAAAATGTGATGACTTGATGGAAGCTGGGCCAATGCGATATTTCATGGGGCGCAAGTGGCGGAGCGAGAAATAATCGTGCATCATCGATTAATACCGCAGATTCTGGATTCAACTTGCCTATGGCATGCAACTCTTCCAGCAATGGACATTGCGAGCGTTCTCCAGCCGTGCCGGTCGCAACACACCAGTGTGCATCCAGCCAGTACAGTACGCCTAGACTTTGCAACTCCTGCTGCAACTCATGCAATGTCGTTCCGGAATCGCCTTGCAGGATACGGATATTCGGATAGGAATTGAAACGTGTAGCGGCATCATTCCATAATGATTCTGACAGTTCGATCGAAATGATATTATCGAAACTGGATTGAAATTCGGCGACAGTGTCGCCTTTAAATGTGCCGGTCTCAACAAGCACGTTTAGTGAGAGCTTGGATTTAAGCGCAGCAACCAGATTGAAATCGAGAGAGAAGCTTATTGCACCCATGAAATTATCTTCTGTTTAATATTTTGGAATAATTGTTGAACAGTAATAGTTTGCTGTGTCTTCTTAAGTTCAGAATCCAATCGTTGAATTAACTCCAGTCTTTCTTTGCAAATATCGGACAGAATTTTTATCTGGATCTCCAGTGATTCTCTGTCATCAATGCAAATATATCCATGATCAACTGAAGAAGCGAGATTTGATTCTGAAGGTATGAATAGGCAATCGCAATAAATAAGCCTCCCATTCATATCTACATGTAAATCACTTAGCGTATACATCTCATATCCGAAATCATTTAATGTTTCGTATATATCCTTGGGAGTACATTGATTTTTGTAAAGAGGAGTGAATATTAACTCAACCTGAATCACCGGGCGATGTTTCGATATGCACTTTTGTCCTCCCTTGATGACCTCAAGATCGTTACCTTGCGTATCAACTTTTAAAAATGACAGGCGGTGAGCCTCAGAAATTCCATCGCAGAATAAGTCAAGAGTAGTTACAGGTACAGAGTGCTCATTAATGTTTCCTTGCGTTTTGTAGTTTTCACCATATTGAAGTAGGGATGCAGTAGCAGTGTTATCATCAAAATACAAGATACTAGTATCAGTATTCGCACCCAACGCTGCTGGAATTAATTCGAAAGTGCAACTCGCAGATAGTGAGATTCGCTCCGAAATGATCCCTAAATTATCAGGGTTGGGTTCAAATGCAATTACCCTCTCGAAGAAACCGGATTGGATCAATGATTCAGAATAGTGTCCGTGATGAGCACCTACATCAATTGCGATCAATGGGAGCTGTCCGGGTTGACTCAGACTAGACAGTAATTTGATTGTGGACTTGTTCATTAAGAATCGAGGGTTAGGTTGGAGTTTGATCTACTGAGACAAAGCGCACCTTTGCTCCCATGCCTACAAGGCCGTAAAATGGCGGTGGAGAGGTGTTGTAATCCCAGTTGATATTAATAGGCCCGATCCATGAAGATTCGTCGATAAGCTGTCCAGTAGTACCATCCTCAGAGGGGAGCGTTAAACTGACACAATAGCTGTATTGCCCTGCCTCAAGGTTTGCTGGCATAGTCAATTCGAAAGCTGATATTTGATCTGGCTCTAGATCGGGAGGTGATATGTTTAAGTTGAAAGAGCCGGTCGCAGTAACTATCTGGTCGTATTTATTTTTAATTGCCAAATAAACATGTAAATTGTTAAGGTCATTTGCTTTGTATCGAATCAGGAATTTAATAAAATCGCCCATCCTGATTGAGGAAATTGGTTTGTCGTCCATATCCAACATCTCAATCGATAACAAATATGTTTCTGTAATACCGCACGAAGTTGGTCGAGATTCAACTTCGTGCACCACATCTTTGCTTTTCCTTTCGGGTGTAGCATTAGAATCCTGTGCTAACGGATTTGAGTCCTGAAAATAATGCCTGATAGCTTCAAGATTACAACCATCAAAAACTGATTGTCCTTCGCGAAGAAATATGCCGCGTTCGCATATGTCGCGAACAGAACCCATGTCGTGAGATACGAATAGCAAAGTTGTGCCATTGTCTCGAAGCTTGCGGATATGGCGAAAACATTTCTGCTGAAAAAAGAAGTCACCTACGCTGAGCGCCTCATCGATGATAAGGATGTCCGGGTCACAAAGCACCTGTACTGCAAAAGCCAGGCGCATCATCATGCCACTGGAGTATGTTTTGACAGGACGGTCAATTGCGGAACCGATTTCGGCAAAGGCTTCGATCTCAGAGAATCGGGCAATAATTTCTGCTTTTGCCAATCCAAGCAGCAAACCGTTAAGGATAACGTTGTCCCGCCCGGTATATTCTGGGTTAAAGCCGCTGCCCAATTCAAGCAATGCCGAAACACGTCCAAATACCTTGACATCACCAGTAGTCGGCATCAGAGTGCCGGTTAGAATTTCCAGCAGGGTACTCTTGCCACCACCGTTGCGGCCGATGATGGCAACAGATTCACCTCGCTTGATGTTAAAACTGATGTCCTTCAGCGCCCAAATTTCCTGCATGCCCTTGGTATGCATTGGCCATACAGCGTGGAGAAGACGGGAAAGCTGGTCTTCAAATACACGATAACATTTACTGACCCCGTTTACACTGATGGCAATCTCGTTCATGGATTACACCATATCGGCAAAGCCGGGTCGCAAACGCCTGAACAACACCAGGGCGGCAAAGGCAAAAGCAGATGCCAAAGTAAAGTATATGACCAATCCTTTCATGGCCGGCATAAGCCCGATAAACATGACCAAGCGAAACTGCTCGACCATAAAAGTCAGCGGGTTGAGTAACAACAAATTCTGCAACAAAGGAGGAGCTGCCTCAATACTGTAAAAAATGGGGGTTAAGAACAGCAGAGTGTGATTGAACATCCCGGTAAGCTGCCCAAGATCGCGTACAACCACTCCAACCGATGAAAGGAGCCAGCTCAATCCCAGCAATACGGGAATAAAGGCTATCAAAACCAAGGGGAATAAAACAGCTGTTGGTTTGGGCGCCCCAAATAGCAACGCATAGCCTAAAAGCCAGACCGTAATACCGATGAGCGCATGGATAAGCGCGGTAGCTACGCTGATGACTGGCAACAACTCAAGTGGAAATACAACCTTCTTGACGAAATTGGGGTTGCTGGTGATAACTGTGCTGGACTTAGTCAGCACTTCGGAAAAAAAATTGAATATGATGAGTCCGGCAAATAGCATGAACGAGTAATCTGTGGTGGTGCCGGCGAAGCCCCAACGGGCTTTGAGTATGACACCAAAGGCAACGGTGTAGACAACAAGTAAGAACAAGGGCTGAACAAAGGACCAAATGATCCCCCCGAAAGAACCGCGGTATCTGACGGAAAATTCTCGTTTGGTGAGTTCGATAAACAGACTGCGATGCCGCCAAAGGGAAATCAACAATTCAAACGCCCCCGATTACTCTGCTTTGCATCCATTCTATTATTACAGCCTGTGTATATGTGATTTTCATTATAAACATTATGTCAATGTTCAAATTGATGGGTGAGCATTAACATTTGCTTTGATTCTTTGACTAGATGACTTCTGTTTGAGTCATTGAGTAAGTGATATATATAGAGTCAGCTTGTCACAATATGTTAAGAGATACAGGCTCCCACCAAATTTATTGAAAACCGCCCAAATATGTTCTAAAAGTATATCCCACAGAGGTAAGTATTGGCAATCAATAGGGATAAAGTGTTGCTATAGATCCTTGATATTGCAATTAAAAAATAGCTAAGGAAAAAGTTCTGCTGACAGAAATGGGGTTGCACTTTTGTCTTTTTCAGAAACTATCGGAGGTGAATTGAGATTCCAATCTATAGCCAGATCAATATCGTTCCATAAAATACTTCGCTCATATTCTGGTTGCCAATAGTTAGTTGTTTTATATAAAAACTCAGCAGTATTTGAAAGTACTAAGAAACCATGCGCGAAACCTTCAGGTATCCACAGCATCCGCTTATTTTCGGCAGAGAGTTCAATAGAAACATGCTTACCGAAAGTTTGCGAATTTTTGCGGATGTCTACAGCTACATCGAGAACTGCGCCCTGAGCTACTCTTACCAATTTCCCTTGAGGAAATTTGATTTGGTAGTGTAAGCCTCGAAGAACATTATTTACGGACCTGGAATGATTATCTTGAACAAAGCTGACTTCCCTACAAATAAGTTCTGTAAACTTATTATGGTTGTAGCTTTCAAAAAAAAAGCCTCTATCATCGCCGAATACTTGAGGTTCAATGAGCAGTACTTCGGGAATAGCGAGTGGAATCGCCTTCATCAGTAAGTCCTTTCCATCAAAACCTGCATCAGATATTGTCCGTAGCCATTTTTTAAAAGAGGTGAGGCAAGCATTTCTAGCTGGCCAGCATCAATCCACTTTTGCCGGTAGGCAATCTCCTCAGGACATGCAACTTTCAGGCCTTGTCTTTGCTCCAACGTGGCTATGAAATGACTTGCATCCAATAGCGAATCGTGTGTGCCGGTATCAAGCCAGGCATAGCCGCGCCCCATGATTTCAACGTTCAGTTTGCCTTGATCAAGGTATAGCCGGTTGAGGTCGGTAATTTCAAGTTCGCCTCGTGCGGAAGGTTTGAGGTTCCTGGCCATGTCAACCACGTTGTTGTCATAAAAATACAGGCCGGTTACCGCGTAGTTGGATTTGGGATGTTTGGGCTTTTCCTCGATCGAAAGCACTCTGCCAGACCTGTCGAATTCCGCAACACCGTATCGTTCCGGGTCATGCACATGGTATGCAAATACGGATGCACCATCTGTGCGGGCCATGGCGCTGCCGAGAAGGTTGGGCAGGTCATGACCGTAGTAGATGTTGTCACCCAGTATCAGTGAGCTGGGATTATTGCCAATAAATTGATCGCCAATGATGAAAGCTTGCGCCAGTCCGTCAGGGCTCGGTTGCACTGCATATTGCAGGTTGAGCCCCCACTGGCTGCCGTCGCCAAGTAATTGCTGGAAGCGAGGCGTATCTTGTGGCGTGCTGATGATAAGTATGTCACGAATATTGGCCAGCATCAGGGTGCTGAGTGGGTAGTAAATCATTGGTTTGTCATAAACAGGGAGAAGCTGCTTGCTGATGGCCAGTGTGGCGGGGTGCAAACGTGTGCCGGAGCCGCCTGCAAGGATGATGCCTTTGCGTGTCATAATTATTTATTCTCCAGAATTTCGTCCAGCAACCGGTTTACCCCAATCTGCCAATGGGGCAGGTTCAAATCAAATGCAGTCTTGAATTTGCTGCAGTCCAGACGTGAGTTGAGCGGGCGTTTGGCTGGTGTTGGAAAGGCAGTGGTAGGAACGGGGTGTACATCTTCCGGGGTGATCCACATCGAGATGCCAGCCTGTTGTGCGCGTTCCACCACCAGCTTTGCATAACCATGCCAGGAAGTTTCGCCATCTGCAGAAACATGGTACAGGCCGGATAGGCTGGGGTCTTTTAGTGCTGCCCGTATGGCATGCGCAGTCACATCGGCCAGCAATTCCGCTCCGGTGGGGGCGCCAATCTGGTCATCAATGATATTCAGGGATTCGCGTTCCTGAGCAAGTCGCAGGATGGTCTTTGCGAAGTTGCCGCCGCGTGTGCCAAAAACCCAGCTGGTGCGAAAAATGAGATGTTTGCACCCGAACTGACGGATGAAGCTTTCCCCTTCCAGTTTGGTCGAACCATAGACATTCAACGGGCCGGTAGGGTCCGTTTCCTTCCAGGGTTGCAGTCCGCTGCCATCAAACACATAGTCTGTCGAATAATGCACCAGCCAGGCATTGAGGCGTTTGGCTTCCATCGCCAGGGTTGTGGGTGCCAGCGAATTCAGGGTGCGAGCAAGCTCCTTTTCTGATTCCGCTTTATCCACTGCGGTGTGCGCTGCTGCATTGACGATGACATCCGGTGCAATCTTGCGGATAGTGTCGGTGACTTCATTGAGTTTGGTGAAATCACCGCAGTAGTCTGTGCTGTGGGAATCAAGTGCAATCACTTCACCTAGGGGCGACAGGCTGCGTTGCAGCTCCCAGCCAACCTGGCCATTTTTGCCGAAGATCAATACTTTCATGTTTTGCGTTCCGCGTAGTTCTTTTCAATCCATTGAGTATAACTGCCGGATTGCACATGCTCCACCCATTGCTGGTTGTCCAGATACCATTGCACGGTTTTGCGAATGCCGGTGTCAAAGGTTTCAGCTGGCTTCCAGCCCAGCTCTTTTTCCAGCTTGCGGGCGTCAATGGCATAGCGGCGGTCATGTCCCGGACGATCGGTCACATAGGTGATTTGCGCTTTATAAGTCTTATTGTCGGCGCGCGGGCGGAGCTCATCCAGCAGGTTGCAAACAGTATTCACTATTTCGATGTTGGCTTTTTCATTCCAGCCACCCACGTTATACACTTCGCCAGGTTTGCCTGCTTCCAGCACGCGGCGGATGGCGCTGCAGTGATCCTTGACATACAGCCAGTCGCGTATCTGCTGCCCGTCGCCATACACGGGCAGGCTCTTGCCGGCCAGCGCGTTGACAATCATCAAGGGGATCAGTTTCTCCGGGAAATGGTATGGACCGTAGTTATTCGAGCAGTTGGTGGTAAGCACCGGGAGGCCATAGGTGTGATGGTATGAGCGCACCAGATGGTCGCTCGCAGCTTTGCTGGCGGAATAGGGGCTATTGGGTTCGTAGCGGTTTTCTTCGGTGAAGGCCGGGTCGTCCTGCTTGAGGGAGCCATATACTTCATCGGTGGAAACATGCAGGAAACGGAAGTTTGCCTTTGCTTCGGCACCAAGCGTGTTCCAGAACTGGCGGGCATTTTCCAGCAGGCGGAAAGTGCCGACGATATTGGTCTGGATGAAGTCTTCCGGGCTGTGGATGGAACGGTCGACATGCGATTCTGCTGCAAAATTCACGATGGCACGCGGTTTGTGTTCGGCCAACAGGCGTTTGATCAGCTCTATGTCACCTATATCGCCTTGAACAAATAGGTGTTTTGCATTGCCTTGCAGGGTTGCCAGGTTTTCAAGATTGCCGGCATAGGTGAGTTTGTCCAGGTTGATGATGGGTTCGGAAGTTTGCGCTACCCAGTCGAGCACGAAGTTGGAGCCGATGAAGCCGGCACCGCCAGTCACTAAAATCATTTTATATCCTGTTGATTATATTATTTTTATGTGGAAATTGAGCTGATTGAAATAGCGCAACTCGGCTTGATCATACTACATAATGAAGACGAATCTTATGTCCTGTGGGGCAGGTTATATAGTTATAAATTTTCGGGGTAATTGATATACAGTTCAAAACATTGCACGTGAAGCTGAAATGTAAACGCTGGGTTGAGAACTGTATATCGCTTATTGCCAAAATGTACAATTGTTTCATCGGCAGGGTTGGATTATTTTGAATATGCAGAGAAGGGCTGTTATTTCATTGAATTGACAGGATCAGGTCTAATACGGGAATTATATGAAAATTGCAATTGCGGGAACGGGTTATGTAGGGCTGTCGAATGGTATTTTGCTTGCACAGCATCACGAGGTCGTTGCGCTGGATATTGTTCCCGACAAAGTGGAAATGATCAATCACAGGCAATCGCCTATTATCGATCCTGAAATACAGGAATATCTTGAAAAAAAGTCATTAAATTTCCGGGCGACGTTAAACAAGCACGAAGCTTATGAAAACGCAGAATACATTATCATTGCCACGCCTACCGATTATGATCCGGAAACGAATTATTTCAATACCCGCTCGATAGAATCTGTCGTAAAGGATGTGATGGAAATCAATCCCGCGGCGACGATGATCATCAAGTCAACCATTCCTGTCGGTTACACTGTCAAGGCGCGAGAAGCATTTGGTACGGAAAATCTGATATTTTCCCCGGAGTTCCTGCGTGAGGGCCGTGCACTATACGATAACCTGAACCCATCCCGCATAGTGGTAGGCGAACGTTCTGAACGTGCCCGACGATTTGCTCAGCTTCTGCAGGAAGGGGCTGTAAAACAGGATATACCCACATTGTTTACGGACTCCACAGAAGCGGAGGCCATCAAGCTCTTTGCAAATACTTATCTGGCGATGCGTGTTTCCTATTTCAATGAGCTGGATACTTACGCCGCAACCCATGGCTTGAATACCCGGCAGATCATTGAGGGGGTGGGGCTGGATCCGCGTATAGGCATGCACTACAACAACCCCAGTTTTGGCTATGGTGGCTACTGCTTGCCCAAGGATACCAAGCAGCTTCTGGCAAACTATCGCGAAGTGCCGCAGAACCTGATCAATGCAATTGTTGAGTCCAACACCACCCGCAAGGATTTCATTGCGGCAGATATCCTGAAACGCAAACCCGGGGTTGTCGGCATATACCGGCTGATCATGAAGAGCGGCTCGGACAATTTCCGTTCTTCAAGTATTCAGGGCATCATGAAACGGATCAAGGCCAAGGGCGTAGAGATCATTATTTTTGAGCCCGCATTGAAAGATGACAGTTTCTTCCACTCACGCGTTATTCGTGATCTGGATGCATTCAAGCAGGAGGCCGATATCATCATCAGCAACCGGATGGCAGAGGCATTGTCGGATGTGGCAGACAAGGTATATACACGTGATCTGTTTGGCAGTGACTGATTTTCCGGAAGTTCATCCAGTGTTTGCGTGATGATATGTGCATACACGACAGTCTCAAGTCATCAATACAGTCGATTCGAACTATTTTTGCTTACTCAGGCAGGCATCTGCTGTCATTTGCATTCCCTGATCCGTTGTATAAGCAGGATGCCAACCCGTGTTTTCCCTAAGCTTCCTGATGTCCACTTGTAATGAATCAAGAAGCCTGTTTAGCTGGGCAGATTTTCCGGCAACGCCTGCCATCAAGCGCAGCATCCAGACCGGGCAAGGAATGACAAGCGGCTTTACCTGCATTTTCACGGCAAGCAGCCGTATCAGATCGGGCGTGGCAACATCATTTCCATCACTGACCAGATAAGTCTGGTTTGCAGCGGCCGGATGTGTCGCGCAAAGCAGGATGACATCGACCAGGTTGCCTAAATAAATCAGGCTGCGCTGATTGCGTATTGAGCCCAGCGGCAATGGCAGCGGCTTTTCCATCACACGCAGCAATTGTGCAAAATTGCCTTTCACATCCGGCCCGTATACCAATGGCGGGCGCAGGATGACGATTTGCATGCCTGTAGCCTTGCCGATTTCCATTAATCCCTGTTCAGCTTCCCATTTGGAAATGCCATAGGGATCTTCCGGATGCGGTGTGTCAGTTTCCCTGAATGGTTGGCCAGGCAGCGTCTTTTCGCCATTGACCTTGATCGAGCTGATGAACACAAAGCGTCGCACACCGGCCTTTGCTGCCGCGCGGGCAAGATGCAGCGTTGCCGCGGTGTTGATACGCCGGAATTCCTGTAAAGGGTCGGCGGCAGTGTCATGCATGATATGGGCGCGCGCAGCGAGATGGATGATGATGTCGATATCCCTGAGCGTGCCTGTCCAGTCAGTGGTTTCGTTGATATCGGGAATTGGCACATGAACGATGCCTGCAGGCAGTTTGTTGCAGTCGCGGCAAGTGCCAAGCACGGAGTGCCCGCGGTGTATAGCTTCCCTGCAGACTGCATGGCCGATAAAACCGGTGGCGCCGGTGATCAATAGTCTGGCTGGCGTGGACATGTAGTAATCAGATGATTGCAGAGAGGAGGTTGATGGCGCGTTCGGTTGCGCCCTGGTTTTTTTCGACAAACGCCTTTGCTGCTGTGCCCATGCGTGTAGCGGTCTCATGGTGGTTCAGCAGTTGCTCGAGCTTGTCAGGCAATTCGCTGATGTCGGCCAATCGTAGCGCCGCGCCATGCTGCAACGCTGATTCACTGGCCTGGGCAAAATTGAACATGTGCGGGCCGAATAAAACCGGCTTGCCTACGGCACAGGCTTCGATCAGGTTTTGTCCGCCCAAGGGCTGCAGGCTGCCGCCGATCAGCGCGACATCGCAGGCTGCATAATAGGCGAACATTTCGCCCATGCTGTCGCCCAGAACGACTTGCGTTGCAGCAGCCACAGGCAGGTTTTCGCTGCGGCGTTGCAGGGTATATCCCCGTTCCTTGATTTGCACTGCCACCTCATCAAAGCGCTGCGGGTGGCGCGGTACGATGATGGTCAGCAGGCCGGGGATATTGACGGATTTCAATGCAGACAGGAGCATTGCCTCTTCGCCTTCACGGGTGCTCGCCGCCAGCAATACCGGACGGCTGGCGCCGAATAGCTGCCGTAATTGTTCACCAAGCATCAATTGGGATGGAGGGGGCACGATGTCGTATTTGAGGTTGCCCATCACGCTGACTGATCTAGCGCCGAGCTGTTTCAACCGTTCAGCATCTTCCGGCGTTTGTGCGGAGATATGCGATAGCTCGCCAAGACCGATGCGGGTCAAGCGGGCAAATCGGCCATATCCTCGGGCTGATTTTTGTGACAGCCGCGCATTGAGCAGCAGCAGAGGGATGGCGTGTCGCTTGCACTGGTGAATCAGGTTAAACCAGATTTCGGTTTCCAGCAGCACGCCGATGCGGGGCTGGAAATGCCGCAGGAAGCGCTTGACGGCGAAAGGATAGTCATAGGGCAGATAGACACGCAACACGCTGTCACCATACAGTTGCTCGCTGGTTTCGCGGCCGGTGGGTGTAGTGTGGCTGAGCAGAATCTGCTGATCAGGATATTGTGCCTGCAGGCGCTTGATCAGCGTGGCTGCGGCACGGGTTTCACCCACAGACACGGTGTGCAACCAGATGATGGGTTTGCGAGGGCGGTGGGGATAGAAACCAAATCGTTCGCCGATATGCCGCAGATACTGTGGCTGTTTGCGTGCGCGCCAGAAAAGGTGGAAAAAAATATAGGGCAGCAGCAGCCACAGAAACAGGGTGTATAGCAGGCGATATATCATAACATTATGATTAATTTATGTTATTTATTACTGCGGAGAGCTGCTGCATGACGTCATCCGCCTGGATGAGCTGCATTGCGCCGGCATGATGCACGCGCGTGTTCCAGCCCAGCTGCTCTGGTTGCTTGTGCAGAAATTGGCGTGCGGCTTCAGGATAGCGGTTGACCACATATTCCAGGGCGCGATAGGGGCCGCTCAATTCCGGCGGGGCAACCGCATACAGCCCGATGACCGGCGTATTCATCGCACGTGCCAGGTGGACTGCACCGGTATCGGGTGCGATCAATGCATTTGTCTGACCCAGCACGGCGGCCAGTTGCTTGGGCGAGGTTTGTCCGCACAGGTTGAGGGTGTGTGTTGGCAACGCTTCTGCCAGCTGCCGGCAACTTTGCATTTCTGCAGCGGAGGTCCCCCCCGTGATGACGAATCCGCATTGCCATTGCTGGTGAGCCCTGCGCATGACGTCGGCGAGGCGTTCGATGGGCCAGTTGCGCTCGGCTTTGCTGGCAAAGGGATGAATCGCAATCAGGGGGCGCGGAAGGTCAGCCAGCTTGGCCTGTGCAAAATTATGGTCTGCCCCGGTCAGCGGCAGGGTGAAATCCGGGTTGGCAATGTCCGCGCCCAGTTGTCCGGCAAAAGCCATGAAGCTGTCTGCAAGATGATGATTCCGGAAGGGGATGCGCTGGTTGCTGAACAGCCATTGACCCTCCTTGGCGCGGATACGGTCAAAGCCGATTTTCGTTGGGGAATGCAAGGCAGGATAAAGCAGGTTGATGCGCAGATTCGCCTGCATTTCCAATACGACATCAAAGCGGCGATCGCGGAAATTGCGGTAAAACGCCCGGTAGTCACGTAATGAGCGCGGCTTGTCATAGACGGCGAAATTCACTCCTTCCAGGCCACGCAGGATGGAAAATCCCAGCGGACTGGTGATCCAGGTCAGGGTTGCTTCGGGAAAGCTGCGGGCCAACGCGCGTACTGCCGGAATGGCCAGCACCACATCACCCAGTGCGGAGAAACGAACGATGGCAATGGATAAGCCCGAGTTGCTGCTGCTTTGACCGTGCAGGGATTCAGGTTCGCTTGTAGTCATCGTCAAAACGTACGATATCGTCTTCACCCAGATAGGCACCTGATTGCACCTCGATCAGGTACAAAGGATCATCGCCTATATTTTCCAGGCGATGTTTCACGCCCAGTGGAATATAAGTGGACTGGTTGGCGTACAGCACCAGCAGGTCTTCGCCACGCGTAACCCTTGCCTTGCCGGATACGACGACCCAATGTTCAGCGCGTTGATGGTGCATTTGCAGCGACAGTTTTGAGCCGGGGTTGACCATGATGCGCTTGGCCTGGTAATGGTCGCCAACATCAATGCCCTCGTAATAGCCCCATGGGCGGTATACGCGCTTGTGGATCAGGTGTTCGGTGCGTTCAGCCTGCTTAAGGTATTCGACCGCATGCTTTACGTCCTGAGCAAATTCTTTGTTCATCACCAATACGGCATCAGCCGTTTCGACGATAACCAGGTCTTTTACGCCGATCGCTGCAACCATGCGGTTTTCTGCACGTATATAGGAATTGGATGTTTCAGCGGTAAATGTGTCACCCCGCAGTACATTGCCTTTACCATCCTTTTTGCTGACATCCGAGAGGGATGACCAGGAGCCTATGTCGTTCCAGCCAATATCGACGGTCACCATAGCTGCAGAGCGGGTATGTTCCATGACGGCATAGTCTATGGAGTCGGATGGGCAGACTGAAAAGGCTGATTCATCGAGGCGGCAAAAATCCATGTCGCGAGACCTGAGCTTCCAGGCTTTTTCAGCGGAAAGATAGATTTCAGGCTTGAGCTGCTTTAATTCATTCAGGTAGGCCGAGGCTTTGAAAACAAACATGCCGCTGTTCCAGAAGAAATTGCCGGATGCCAGAAACTCTTCGGCCTTGGCAAGATCAGGTTTTTCCACAAAACGACTTACGTTAAAACTGTTATTCGCGGAGCTTAGTGCCGTACCACGCTCAATGTAGCCGAAACCTGTGGCCGGGTGGTCAGGCTGGATGCCAAAGGTGACCAGTTTGTCCTGTTTGGCCAGTGCAAAGGCGGAAGAAATGGCAGTATGAAAAGCTTCAGTCTTCTGTATCAGGTGATCTGCCGGCAATACCAGCAGAATAGCCTCTTGATCAACGGCCTGAGCTGAAAATGCAGCAGCAGCCACGGCAGGTGCGGTGTTGCGCCCGACCGGTTCAAGAATCAGCGAGAGAGGTTGAATGTTGATTTCGCGCAACTGTTCTGCTGCCATGAAGCGATGTTCGCTATTGCATACCAGAAGGGGGGCGGCCAATTCTGGCAAGCCTTGCAAGCGCAGCAGGGTTTCCTGCAGCATGGTCTTGTCAGAAACCAGCGGCAGGAACTGCTTGGGCACAGCAGCTCGGGATAATGGCCATAAACGGGTACCGGACCCCCCGGACAGGATGACTGGATAGAGCATGAAATGTATATAAACTTAATTCGCAGTGTGTGAAGTATAACGCTTTAAATTATAATATTCAGGGAAGTGCTTACAAGTTTTGCAGGTTTCTCCAATAATTTATTCAAGGTATTTCATGAAAAAAGTTGCATTGATTACAGGTGTTACCGGCCAGGACGGGGCATACCTCTCAGAATTGCTCATCAATAAAGGTTATATCGTCCATGGTATCAAGCGCAGGTCATCTTCATTCAATACAGACCGCGTAGATCATTTGTATCAGGATCCCCATATCGGTAATCGCAATTTTGTCCTGCACTACGGAGATATGACGGATTCAAGCAGCCTGCTGCGCATCATTCAGCAGGTGCAGCCGGATGAAATCTATAATCTTGCCGCACAAAGTCACGTTGCAGTGTCATTCGAAGAGCCGGAATATACTGCCAACTCCGACGCTCTCGGAGCACTTCGTGTGCTGGAAGCGATCCGCATTCTCGGCCTGGAAAAGAAAACACGTTTCTATCAGGCATCTACCTCTGAGCTGTATGGCCTGGTGCAGGAAGTCCCGCAAAAGGAAACGACACCTTTCTATCCGCGCTCTCCTTACGCGGTGGCCAAGCTGTATGCCTACTGGATTACCGTCAATTATCGCGAAGCCTATGGCATCTATGCCTGCAACGGCATCCTGTTCAACCATGAGTCGCCGATACGCGGTGAAACGTTTGTCACCCGTAAAATTACCCGAGCGCTGGCGCGGATCAAGCTGGGACTGCAGGAGTGCCTGTATCTGGGCAATCTGGATTCGAAGCGCGACTGGGGACATGCCAAGGATTATGTGGAAATGCAGTGGCTGATGCTGCAACAAGAAAAACCTGAAGATTTCGTGATTGCAACCGGCGTGCAGTTCAGTGTGCGCCAGTTTGTGGATGCGGCGGCTGAGGAGCTGGGCATGAAGATCCGCTGGGAGGGCAAGGGGGTGGATGAAAAGGGATACAACGAACAAGGAAAATGCATTGTGGCTGTTGATCCGCGTTATTTCCGCCCGACTGAAGTTGAAACGCTGCTGGGTGATGCCAGCAATGCCAGAAACAAACTGGGCTGGTCACCAAAAATCACGTTCAAGGAACTTGTGTCAGAGATGGTGCGTGAAGACCTGAAGTCCGCCGAACGTGACGAGCTGGTGAAGAAACACGGCTTCAAGTCTTTCAATCATCACGAATAAGCACCATGCAGCCAACTAGCAAAATCTATGTGGCAGGCCATCGTGGCCTGGTCGGTTCGGCGCTGATGCGCGGCTTGCAACAGAAGGGATATGCCAACCTGATTACCCGGACGCATGCCGAGCTGGATCTGACGGATCAGGCCGCCGTGCGGGATTTTTTTGCGGCGGAAAAGCCGGAGTATGTATTGCTGGCGGCGGCAAAAGTTGGCGGTATCCTGGCCAACAATACTTACCCTGCCGAATTCATCCAGCAGAATCTGGTGATCCAGGCCAATGTAATACATGAAGCTTGGCGCAATAATGTCAAGCGCCTGCTGTTTCTTGGCTCATCCTGCATCTATCCCAAAGAGTGTCCGCAGCCGATCAAGGAAGATTATCTGCTCACGGGCTTGCTGGAACCGACGAATCGTCCCTATGCCTTGGCAAAAATTGCCGGTATCGAGATGTGCCATGCGTATAACCGGCAATATGGCACAAGATATATCTCCGTCATGCCAACCAATCTCTATGGGCCGGGTGACAATTACGACTTGCAGAAATCTCATGTGATGCCGGCATTGATCCGCAAGATGCACGAGGCCAGGCTGGCTGGGCAAGATGAGGTCGTGGTGTGGGGCACGGGCAAGCCTATGCGCGAATTTTTGTACAGTGACGACATGGCGGATGCCTGCCTGTTTTTGCTGGAGCAGCCAGAAGAGAAGCTGGATACCCTGTTCAATGAAGACAGGCCGCCCTTGGTCAATGTGGGTTCCGGCACCGATGTGACCATCAGGGAATTGGCGGAGTTGGTTGCTGAAACCGTTGGCTACCAGGGTAAATTGACCTTTGATGCAAGCAAACCCGATGGCACGATGCGGAAGCTGATGGATGTTTCGCGACTCAAGGCGCTGGGCTGGCAGTACAAAACGCAATTAAAAGACGGTATCGCAAAGGCATATCAGGCCTATCTGGCGTCGCTTGCATCAAGTTAGGCGTGCCCGGGTTGAGTCGTGAATGGGGCTAGGGTAGTGCAAGTTAGCGATTTGGTAAGACTTGTCAGTCCGGCTTGACTGTATCAGGCAAACTGCACGCGACTTATATTTATCTATTTGATTTAATTATATTTTTTGAACTCGATCAGGCGCACATTCAAGCTGCTCAGTTTGCGGGAGCGTCGTCAGGCAATCCGCTTGATGCTTTTGATGATTGTGGGCATGCTGCTGGAAACGTTGGGCGTGGGCATGATGATTCCCGCCATCATGCTGATGACCGGTTCTGGTTTGCAGGATAAGCTGGCCTTGGGCCGCTACACCTCTGGAATATTCCATTATTCACAATCCTCGCTGATCGCTGCCGCAGTGCTGCTGCTGTTGCTTGTCTATCTGGTTAAAAATGCATTCCTGGCCTACCTGACCTGGCGACAGACAAAATTTGCATTTGATGTGCAATCCAGCCTTTCATTTGAATTATTCTCGAATTATCTATACCAGCCCTATACCTTTCATCTGCAAAGAAATTCAGCACAGCTGGTGCGCAATGCGGTAAGTGAGGTCAGCATTTTCCGGGGCATTTTGAGCAGCTCATTGCAGCTGATATCCGAATTCCTGGCTTTGGCGGGCATTGCAATCCTGTTGCTGGCAATCGAACCTGTCGGGGTGCTGGTCGTGTCGCTGTTTTTCCTGATCATGGTGTGGGGCTTCCACCGACTGACCAGCGACCGGCTGCTGCGCTGGGGGGCGGCTCGCTTATATCATGATGGCTTGAGGGTGCAGCATTTGCAGCAGGGCTTGGGCGGCATCAAGGAAATCAAGCTGCTGGGGCGGGAAGACAGTTTCCTCGCGCATTACGATCTGCATAACCAGAAAAGTGCGCGTGCATGGAAAATGCAGACATTGGTGCAAAATTTGCCGCGTCAACTGTTTGAGCTGATGGGAATTACAGGGCTGACGGTACTGGTGTTGGGCATGCTAGTGCAGGGCAGGGACGCATCCAGCATACTGCCCACCCTGGGAGTCTTTGCTGCAGCGGCTTTCCGGCTGTTACCTTCAGTCAACCGGATACTGGCTTCAATCCAGATTTTGCGGAGTGGTGAAGCGGTGATCAATGTCCTTGTTGCGGAGCGTGAGGCATATCAACGGCCAGCAGAAAGGCGCAGTGCGGCAAGTGAAAAAATAGTGTTTGAAGAGATGGAGTTGCGGAATGTGACATTCAGATATCCTGATCAGGAACGCGTTGCACTGGATACCATATCTTTGAGTATCAAGCGCGGAGAAGCAATAGGCCTGATCGGGCGCAGCGGTTCGGGCAAAAGCACTTTGCTGGACGTGATACTGGGCCTGCTGGTGCCAGTATCGGGAAGCGCGGAAATCAATGGCAGGAATCTGCAACAGGTCGTGGCGGGCTGGCAAAGCCTGGTTGGTTATGTGCCGCAGAATATATACCTGACAGATGATACGCTGAGAAGAAATATCGCGTTCGGCCTGCCTGATGAACAAATCGATGAGGCGGCTGTGCAGCGGGCAATACAAGCCGCCCATTTGCAGGAATATGTTTCACAATTGCCGGACGGGCTGGACACGCTGGTTGGAGAGCGCGGAATCCGCCTTTCCGGGGGGCAGCGTCAGCGTGTCGGCATCGCGCGTGCGCTGTATCATGATCCCCAGGTACTGGTGCTGGATGAAGCGACAAGTGCGCTGGATGAATCCACGGAACGCAGTGTCATGGCATCGGTAAATGCCTTGAAGGGCAAGAAGACCATCCTGGTGGTATCGCACCGGATGACGACGATAGAAAGTTGCGACAAGCTGGTCAGGCTGGAACTGGGAAAAATCGTGCCGCCAGAAACTTCCGCAGCTCTGGAATAATAAATGAAGAGCAAGCTGAGGGAAAAAGATGCGTTCAAGTGATGTGCTGGGCAACTCATCCATCCTGATCACCGGCGGGACCGGTTCATTTGGCAGCGTATTTGTGCCACAGACACTGGCCAGATTCAATCCACGCCGTCTGGTCATTTATTCGCGTGATGAGATGAAGCAGTGGGAAATGGCGAAGCAGTTTGCCGACGACCCGCGGGTGCGCTTTTTTATCGGCGATGTACGTGACAAGGACAGGTTATCGCGTGCTCTCGACGGCATCGAATATGTCGTGCATGCCGCGGCAACCAAAATCGTCCCTACCGCAGAATACAACCCGTTTGAATGCGTCAAGACGAATGTGCTGGGCGCGATGAACCTGATTGACGCCTGCATAGACCGCGGTGTCAGGAAAGTCGTTGCCCTGTCTACGGACAAGGCCAGCAGCCCGGCAAACCTGTACGGCGCAACGAAGCTGACATCGGACAAGCTGTTTGTGGCGGGAAATTCCTATTCGGGCTCGCATGGCACCCGTTTTGGTGTCGTGCGTTATGGCAATGTGATGGGCTCGCGTGGTTCCGTGATTCCGTTTTTCATGTCTATCCGTGAACAGGGCGTGCTGCCGATTACCGATCCACGCATGACGCGCTTCATGATTACGCTGGAACAGGCGGTGGAAACGGTCTGGCATGCGATGGATGACATGATAGGCGGCGAGATCTATGTGAAAAAAATCCCGTCGATGAAGGTCACGGATATTGCACTTGCCTGTGCGCCTGAGGCACGCCATGAAATCGTGGGCATCCGCCCGGGCGAAAAGCTGCACGAGCAGATGATCGGCATGGAAGATTCATTCCATACCTACGAATATGTGGACTATTTCAAGATCCTGCCGGCGATCCATAACTGGAGCGCAGACCCTGCCCGCATCAATCATGGCACGAAAGTGGCCGAAGGTTTCAATTACAGCTCTGACAATAATGCACACTGGATGAGCCGGGATGCCTTGCAGCACTGGATAAAAGAGAATCAGCAAAAAATCGGCAAATATTAATGGACATCATTCCATACGGACGGCAGGACATCTCGGAGGCAGATATTGAAGCTGTCGTGGAAGTGCTGCGCTCCGATTTCCTGACCCAGGGGCCGGTGGTACCTGAATTCGAGCGGCAGCTTGCGAGATATGCAGGGGCGCAACATGGCGTTGCAGTTAACAGTGCAACAAGCGCCTTGCATCTGGCTTGCCTGGCGTTGGGGGTGGGGCAGGGGGATGTGGTATGGACAACCCCGATTACGTTTGTTGCCAGCGCAAATTGTGCGCTGTACTGCGGCGCACAAGTCGATTTCGTCGATGTGGATTTGCATACCGGCAACATGAGTGCGCAGGCACTTGAGCTGAAACTTGCAGCGTCAAAGAAAAGCGGCGGCTTGCCCAGGGTCGTGATCCCGGTACACTTGTGCGGCAATCCGTGCGATATGGAAAAGATCCATGCGCTTGCACTTCAGTATGGCTTCAGGGTGATTGAAGATGCATCGCATGCCATTGGCGGCAATTATCGAGGTCAGAAAATCGGGAATTGCCGCTTTAGTGACATCACGGTATTCAGTTTCCACCCGGTCAAGTTGATCACCACAGGTGAAGGGGGCGTGGCGCTGACCAATGATGGTGCGCTGGCACGAAAGATGCAGCTGTTGCGTAGCCACGGCATCACCCGCGAACCGGATGAAATGACGCAGGCGCCCGATGGCCCCTGGTACTATCAGCAAATCATGCTGGGCTACAACTATCGCATGACGGATATCCAGGCCGCGCTGGGGTTGAGCCAGCTGAAGCGCCTGGATGAATTTATACAAAAGCGCCAGCTGATTGCCAGCCGTTATCATCAGGCATTGTCTGATTTGCCACTGGCGTTGCCGCAAACCGAGCAGGACGACCTTTCTGCATTCCATTTATATGTCGTGCGAATGCTAACCACGCATCCTGCAGGATCTCATTTGCATGCATTTGAATATATGAGAGAAAATGGAATTTTGGTCAATCTTCATTATATTCCCGTCTACCGCCAGCCCTATTATCAAAAGATGGGATACCGCGTGGAAGATTACCCTCAGTCGGAAGCGTATTACACAGCGGCCATCAGTTTGCCGATTTATCCGGGGCTACAGCCAGAACAGCAGGACAGGGTCATACACACCCTGAGGCAGGCACTTGCATGAATATCGCAATAATCCCGGCGCGTGGCGGCAGCAAACGCATCCCCCGGAAAAACATCCGCGAGTTTGCAGGCAAACCGATGCTGGCATATGCCATTGAAACAGCGCAATCCAGCGGCCTGTTTGCACAAATCCTGGTGTCGACTGACGATGCGGAAATTGCAGACGTCGCCAGGCGCTATGGTGCTGATGTGCCTTTCATGAGACCCGCCTCCCTGGCAGATGATGTTGCGCCTACCGTGCCGGTCATTGCGCATGCGATCCGGGAATATGCGCAGGCAAATCCTAAACCTCTGCGGGTGTGCTGTATCTACCCTGCGGTACCTTTTCTTGTGCAGCATGATCTTGAACAGGCGTTGCACGTGCTTGAACAGTCGGCAGCGGAGTACGCGTTTCCGGTAGCGCGATATGCATCCCCGATACAGCGTGCCCTGCGCAAGCTGCCAGATGGAAGTATGCAGCCATTCAACTCACAATACGCAGCAATACGTACGCAGGATCTGGAGCCGGCCTACCATGACGCAGGCCAGTTTTACTGGGGGAATACCCAGGCATGGCTCGATGAAAAGAATGTGCATATGCATGGAATGGGTTACGAAATTCCTTCCTGGCGGGCCATAGACATCGATACACCGGATGACTGGCAGCGGGCAGAGTTGATATATCGGGCAATAAGTTGCCCTGTTTGAGCGAAGAATATTGGAGTTTGAATTGGGACAATACAGAACAGAACAAGAGCAATTCTGGGCGGGAGATTTTGGCAATGCATACCTATTGCGGAATCAGGGCGTTGATTTGCTGGCGTCTAACCTGAAATTTTTTACAAAGGCATTGAGACAGGCCGGCTCCATTTCTTCATGCGTTGAATTCGGGGCAAACATAGGCATGAACTTGCAAGCCTTGAAGCTGTTGTACCCATCTATGAAACTTGTTGGAATTGAGATCAATCATGATGCTGCTACCAGACTTGCTGAGCATATTGGAGATGAAAATGTTTTTGAAGGATCGATATTTGATTATCCGGCAGAAAAACAGGTGGACCTTGCCCTGATCAAGGGGGTGCTCATACACATACATCCGGAAATGCTGGAGCTGGCTTATGAAAAGCTATTTAAGGCTGCGCGCAAATTCATTCTGGTTTGTGAATATTACAATCCATCTCCCATTTCTATCAGCTATCGAGGCCATCAGGAGCGCTTGTTTAAACGAGATTTTGCAGGGGAAATGCTGGATAAATTTCCTGAGCTGGAGCTGGTGGATTATGGTTTTAGCTATCGCAAAGATCCGGTATGCCCACAAGATGACATTACCTGGTTTTTACTTCGGAAAAAGTAAGCGGTGATGAAAATTGCATTTCGTGTGGATGCATCCCCTGCAATCGGTAGCGGGCATTTCATGCGTTGCCTGACCTTGGCAGATGCTCTGGCAAAGCAAAAAGCGGAGATCATATTTGTGTGCAGGGCATTGCCGGATGCACTCAGTGAAATGTTGCATTCCCGGCAATACGGACTGGCACTATTGCCGGAAGCTGAAAAAATTGTTGAACATCACGATCTGGCACATGCCGGCTGGCTGGCATCCAGCCAGAAGCAGGACGCACAAGACACGGCCAGGGCCCTGAAAGATGATAAATGTGACTGGCTGGTGGTAGATCACTATGCGCTGGATGAGCGCTGGGAGGTGTTGTTACATCCATGCGTCAGTAACCTGTTTGTGATTGATGACCTGGCTGACAGGCGGCATGAATGCGACGCGTTGCTGGATCAGAATCTATATGGGGAGATGGGGTCGCGATACCACAAGCTGCTTCCGGAGAGTGCCGAAGTCTTTCTCGGGCCTGCTTATGCTTTGCTGCGAGACGAATTCAGGCAGGCGCGGTTGAAAATGTCGGTGCGCAGGGCAGGTATCAGAAAATTGCTGGTGATGTTTGGCGGGGCGGATGCAGAAAATCTGACCGGCAGGGCGGTTCAAATCCTTGCGCGAATGGACTTGCCGGGTGTCACTATTGATGTGGTTGTAAGCAGGCAACATCCACAGCGCGAGAAAGTTGGGGAAGTATGCAATCAGCAGAAATTCGGGTTTCATGAGCAACCGGAGCATCTGGCATCCCTTATGCTGGAAGCGGATCTGGCGATTGCTGCAGGCGGGGTCTCACTGTGGGAACGTTGCTGCGTGGGTCTCCCGGCACTGGTGATTTGCGCTGCGCAGAACCAGCGACAGCAGATAGATGACGCCATCCGTGAAGGATTGGTTGTGGCGGCAGCGGCACCGGATGACATGGAGATTTTTTTGCGCAAGCAAATTCCGCTATTGCTGGAAGATGCAAGCTGTTGCCAGCAGATATCGCTAAATGGCATGCGCATGGTTGATGGTCTGGGGGCAGCACGAATCGCAGCTTATATGCGCGGTAGCCTCATTCGAATCAGGCAGGCTACCTTGCAGGATGCTACGCAGATATTCGAATGGCGTAACCACCCGCTGGTACGGGCAGCTTCGCGCAATGACAATGAGCTTGAGTATGACGAGCACCTTGCATGGTACATGTCAGTGCTGAAAAATCCGAACCGCCCCATTTTAATCGGTGAAATTGAAGGTGAGGCCGTGGGTGTAGTGCGTTTCGACATAGCGGATGGACAGGCAGAAGTTTCAATTTATCTGGTGCAGCAGCCAGAAAATTCAGGACTCGGGAAAAGCTTGCTGAATCACGCAGAAAAATGGCTGAAACATTACAGGTCCCAGGTCAGGTGTATCAATGCAATCATACTTGCAGGTAATGAAAAATCAGAAAATCTGTTTTATCGTTCCGGATACCGCAAGGCAGGGGGCATAATGACAAAAGAAATATGTGAGCAAGGATAGAAACATGCAAATTGCAGGCAGGCAGATCGGCAGGGGGCATGTACCTTTTGTCATCGCGGAAATGTCAGGCAACCACAATCAGTCACTGGATCGTGCACTGGAAATTGTCGAGGCGGCGGCAAGGAGCTGTTCACATGCAATCAA
>JAJXUI010000033.1 GCA_021782995.1 Pseudomonadota bacterium
TGCAATAGATTGATGGTCTGCTATCGGTGGCTCGGATTCCATTAAAGACTGTCGGACTCGCAGAAATCAGTCATATTGGTCATCGTCTAATGGCTGCTCTTGGGAGACTTCAGCCTATGTAAATTACATTAAAAATCGGCTGTTAATGGGGCAACTCCGCCAATTGAAAATGTCCGATTTCGGCATTTTATAAATTTGCAAAGCACGATGAGATCGAGTTTTGAGTATCTAAAATATATAATATAAACAGTGTATTATAAATATCAGCTTTTTGGTTTATCCATCTGCTGCATCAGGCTTCTGGCCATCCAGCCCAGCACCAACACGGCCACAACCAGGCTGCCCCACAGCAACCATTTTTTCCAAGGCAACGGTGCGGGTGGAGGCGAGAGGTTGCTGAGACTGCCCATCTCCTGCGGTGTTCCTGTAATGGCATTGCGGATTTCCACAGCGCCATCAGCTTTTTCATTTTCCGCCAGCACCGATTGTATGCGGAAGGTGGCGGGTTTTACCTGGCTGCTGCCATAGACGATGCGGAAAGGCGGGGTGCCGCGCGCGACGAATTGCAGCAATTGCGCTTGCCATCCCGCAAGCAGATTGGGTGTGCCACTGCCGAGGCCGCCATTTTTCAGCTCGACTTTCACCAGCCAGTAGCGGTGATTGCTGTATATGCGCAGGTCCGCATTGCTGAATTCCTTGCCGTTCTGCAAAAGATGGTAAAGCGTGGCCTGGCTGACCTGTTGCCATTTGTCTGCCTCCTTGTCGCGGCTGAACAGGGTGGCATCGACCAGTGTGTTGATCTGCGGCAAGCTGAAACGCAGACGCTGGATGGGCAAGTGTGCGCCAAGGTCAAATTGGTATTCGCCGGGATGTTGGGTAACTGCTGCACCATTTGCACTGCTCCAGTTGAACGGAGTTTCACTGGTTTGCGGGGCGAGCTCGGCGGTGATGTCATTGAGCTGCAGGGTGGTTTGTTCGGCAGGCCAGGAAAGGCGCAGGTATTTGCTGTTTACCGGCGAGAAGCTGATCTGTTTCTGCTCCAGGCGATGGCCGTCGTGCTGCAGGCTGGCGATGGGGGCATCGCGCACGATGCTTTGCCAGTGCTTGAGATCATTGCTGCTTTCCACATTCAGTGTGCCGGTAAAACTGTCGCCGGCATTTTTCCAGTCTAGTGCCAGTGACTGGATAGATGGCTTGATCGCGCTGACATCGAGCAGGTAGCCGCTGACCTTGCCTTTGCCAGCGGGATGGTTGCCGGTATCCACGCTCAGCAGCATGCCGGAGGCATTGCGGCGCATGCGTACGGAAATCTGGTCCAGTCCTTCATTGGCGGTGGTCGTCAGCGGGAAGAAGCTCAGTTTGATGTTTTGTGATTTTTCCGTGATGGCAGAGGCGGGCTGTTGCAGTGTATAGGGCACCACTTCATCTGCGGCATTGAACACGCGCAAATCGCCGAGGTCATTGCGCACCGTGTTCTGATAAACCTCTTTGGGGAGCGGTGTCTGGTACAGCGCACCTTGCCCATCCACCTGCAATGGGATGGCATAGGCAAAGTCCTGCGGTTTGGGAGGCAGGTCGGGCGGTGCTTCTGCTGCCAGGCAAATTACGGGAAAAACGACTAAAAGTGCAGGAAAGAATTTATTCATTGGTTTCACCTTCAGTTTGTCTGGCTGGCAACGGTGCGATATAGCCGATAATCAGCATCAGCACGGCTACACCGATAAAGGAAAAGATGCGCTCCAGGCTTCCGGCACTTTCGATATCCACGGTAAACAGTTTCAGCACCACCACGCCCATCAGCACGCCGCCTGTCATCCAGATCAGACGCTGGCCTTTAGCCGAGGCATATTTCATCAGCCCCATTGCCAGCACGCTCCAGAAGATCGACAGTGATGCCTGCACCAGTATCGAGTGTTGCATGCTGTAGAAATTCAACGGTACATCTGCCCAGTAATGCAGGGTGCGCAGCAAGGCTGCATTCAGCCAGACAAACAGGGCGGCAGCGACGGCAATGGGGAATAAGCGATGCGGAAGCTGTGCGAACAGCGGCAATGCGGTGTCGCGGATTTTCAGCAGCCAGAAGCCCAGCACGATGAACGCGAATATTTCGGCGAGGTCGAGCGGGTTCAACAGCGGCAGGTAGCTGAGCGGATAGGGGTTGCCGTCGCTGTTGAAGCTTGCATGCAGTGACCACAGCCACATGAAGATGACGAGAGGCAAGGCGCCATGGCCAAGATAGACGTTGTAATGCTTGCCAGTCGGCCAGCCGAAATTTTCTCCGCGCAAGGTGATGAATGCCACCAGCAGGCCCGGCATCCATGCCCATGCAATCAGTGGCCAGGTGCCGCGGCCTTGCACAACATGGTTGATCATCCATGCAGCTTCATGTGTAGCGAGCAGTGCCAGCAGCCACAGGGTGGCGGCATGGAACCAGTGCCAGGGCACGACACATTCTTCATCTTCATGCAGGTACAGGATCAGGTACATGCAGGCAAATGCCAGGCCCCAGCCGATATAACCGGCGCCAGTGAATGGGTGGCCGAACAGCGCCCATTGCATGACTGCCATCACCCACATCACCGGCAGCAGTGCGAGTGCGGGCACGCGTGCAACACGCCATGCCTGCAGGCGGTTGAGCGCACTGAATACAAAAGCACTCAATGCAAAGAAGGTGAGGGTGATACTGAAGGTCAGGTCGTTATGCACGAAATGTTCGATCTCATGTGCACCGGTTGATATCCACCATAGCGTGCCCCAGGCAAACAGGATGTTGGCCAGTGCATGTTCGAACGATTTCAGTTTTTCTGCATGACGGTCAAGCAGCCATGCACTGAACAGGCCGGCGACACTGAGCAGCGCGCCGCCAAGATAGACGCTGTTCAAAATCGGTATCGCATCGCCATAGCCGCGATGGTCATTGAGCAGGGCGATGCCGGCGGCAAACTGCAACAAGGTGCCGAAGCTGCGCGCCAGCCATCTGTCCTGGCGCACACCCAGCCACACCACGGCGGCCCCTTCCAGCGCCCAGGAAGCAGAAGTCCAGCGCGCATCCAGCGCAAGCGGAATGGCGAGCGTGGCAAACACCACGCCCAGCGCGATGAACGACTCCACCAGCACGCGCAGCGTATCCTGCTTGCGTGCATACAGCACGCGTGCCAGCGTCAGGTAGAACAGGCTCAGCGCAATGGCGCTGATGCTGAGGCCATATTCAAATACATCGAGCATGTCGCGCTGCTGGGTCATGCCGGCCTGCAATCCAAACGCGATGATGGGCGTGCCGAACACCAGCGTACCATCGACATAACTCTTCAGCACCGGTGCCTGCTTCAGTGCATACAGCACGGCGATGGCGACATAGAACAGGAAGAACAGGATGAGGAAAGGTTCGGTGCTGGCGAAATTTTCAGACTGATATCTGGTGACGCCCCAGAGCGTGCCGATGACGAAGGTGAAGGCAAAGCCCAGCACGTTGAGCGGGCGCCAGGCCTTGAACCAGGCCATGCCGAAGATCCCGGCATTCAGCAACGCGTAATAACTGAACAGCACCACATGGCTGCCTTGCTCGGTAGAAGTGAGGATGGGGGCGAGGAAACCGCCGCAGATGCCGAGGATGGCCAGCGCGCGCGAATTCTGCAGCACGGCGAGCATCGCGGAGAAGGCCACGATGCCCACCATCACCAGCAATGTCAGCGCCGGCGGCATCACCTGATACAAACGCATCGCGGCAAATGCAGTGAGATACAGCACGCCGATCGCGCCGCCCTGCAGCACCAGCGCATAGTCTGCATATTTGTTGCGCAGGCGCCAGCCGGTGACCAGCAAGGCGATGCCACCGGCAGCGATGCCGGCCAGGCGCAGCTCGATCGGCACATGCGTATGTTCGGCGGCATATTTCAGCAGGAAGCCCACGCCAAAAAACAGCACGATCACACCGATGCGTGCCACCAGATGTTCGCCGCTGAAATAATTTTTGAGCCAGGTGATGATCAACGGATCGGGAACGGGTTCAACGTTCATCTGTGCCGGCTTGATGCGCGTGGCGGCGGGGCGGACAGGTTCTGTTGGTGCAACTTGCGGCGGAGTGGCCTCTGCTTGCGGGGTGAAGGAAATGGTAACGGCTTCGGGCTGGATATTGGCAGTATGATCCGTTTCAACCCTTGCCGCTGCGGGCGTGGCTGGTGCAGATGGTGCCAGCGATACAGGATCGACTGTTTCAATGTTGCCAGTTCGACGCGAAGCAATCAGCAGATCCACATCGTTGCGCAATGCGGCCAGTTGCTGGCCAATACGGAACACACTGCCAAGCAGGAAGCCCAGTGTGCCGCCTAGCAGAAAGCCGCGAAACTCGGCATCGATCATGCCCAGGATTGCCCCGATCAACGTCAGTGCTATCGTCATTGCCTTCCCCTTTGATACACGCTTTGATTGTTTGTAATTATTTGATTATATTGAATAATATAAATAACCAATCAGAAATCGGATTCGATCTCCAGCATCGCCAGACTGATCTGCTTGCCGACTTGCTGATCGAATCCGTTCCATGACTGGTAAGGCTTTAACTTGGCGACAATTTGCGGCTTCATTTCATAGTCGGCCTTGCCTGCCTCATGCAATTTTTTTGTTTCGTCATACAGCGTGGCGAGATACTGGCGGAAATTTTTCACGATGCCCACATCTCCCGCCGGGCCGTGGCCCGGCACATAGTGTTTGGCATTGACCTTGGCAATCACATCACACGCGGCGATATTGCCCTTGAAGGTGGCGTCGTCCATGCGGCCGATGCGCTGGTTCAGCACATTGTCGCCGGTGAATACCACAGACTCTTCCACCGCCTCGATCATGATGTCGCTATGGCTGTGTGCATTCTCGGGTGCATGGATGCGGAAGCTCATGCCGCCGATCTTGAACACTTCGCCATCTGTTGCCGCCACTGCAGGAATTACCGCTTGTGTTTCCTTCGAATACCCCTGGGTCAGGTTGTTCATCAGGCTCAGCCAGTTTTCCGCCTCGCCTGCTTTCAGTTTCTTGATCATCTCGGCATGGCCGATGAACTGCGCCTTGGGGAAAGCATCACGGAAAGCCTGGTTGCCCATCCAGTGATCGCCATGCACATGCGTGTCGAATACATGGCTGACCGGCAGATTGGTCATGCTGCGGATTTGTTTGAGCAGCATGCGGCCGGTCTGCACATTGGAGCCGGGATCGATCACCACTACGCTGTCTTTCGTAATCACAAAACCGGGATTGTTCATGAAGCCCTGGTTTTGCGGGCTGGGTTCTCCCAGCAGGCCAAGGATGACATAGGTATGGGCGGCAATTTTGGTCAGAGGGTAATTGCGCAGCAAGGATTCGACACGAGCCGGGGGGTCGGCAAGGGCTGCTGAAGATGCAGCGAAGCAAAAGGCAAGCAGCAATGCAGGCAGGAATTTCATGGGTGACCTCTCCTGGTTGAATAGTCGGGCTGAAGTATACCCGATTGTCGTAAAACAACAGTCAAGGGCTTGAATTGAGTATCCTTTTAATATCCTGATTAAATTAAGTAATATTAATCTTCAAGCGCCATTTCCAGCTCCAGCCATTGTTCTTCCAGCTCGGCCACTTTTTTACTCAGTTCTTCGTGGCGCTCATTCAGTTTGTCCACTTCGCTGCGCGGCAGATTGTCATAGGTTGCGGGATCGGCGAGCACATCGGTGACCGCGGCCAGTTCACCCTGTGTGGCGGCCAGCTGGGTGTTGAGCTTGTTCAGTCTGGATTGCAGCGCCTTGCGGTTGGGTTTGGCTGCTGCAGGCTGCAGGGGTTTGGCCGCGGCCACTTTGGCGGGTTGCTGGGTGCTTTCCTGCGGTCTGCGGTTTTCGATCCACACCTTGTAATCTTCCAGATCGCCGTCAAACAGTTTCGCTTCGCCATCCGCCACCAGCCACAGTTCATCGGCCACCGCGCGGATCAGGCTGCGGTCATGCGACACCAGCACCACCGCGCCGGCATATTCTTCCAGCGCGATGGTGAGTGCATCACGCATGTCGAGGTCCAGATGGTTGGTCGGTTCGTCGAGCAATAACAAATGTGGCTTCTGCCAGGCGATCATCGCCAGCGCGAGGCGGCTTTTCTCGCCGCCGGAAAAACTTTTCACCGCGCGGTCTTCTTCGTCGCTGCCGAGGCCGAAGCGGCCAAGGAAACTGCGCAGGTCGACAGTTTTTTCCCTGGGCGCCAGTTTTTCCATATGCTGCAACGGCGTGGCGTTGCCATCCAGGTTTTCCAGCTGATGCTGCGCGAAATAGCCGATGCGGATGTCCGGCGTGATCTGTATGCGGCCGGAGGTGGGTTGCAATTCGCCCACCAGCAACTTGATCAGCGTGGATTTGCCCGCGCCATTTGGGCCGAGCAGGGCCACGCGGCTGCCGGCACGCAACACGAGGTTGATATTTTTGAACAATAATTTTTCGCCATAGCCGAAGCCCATGTTCTCGGCACGCATCAGCAAATCCGGGCTGCGTTCGGGTGCCTCGATCTCCAGGTCAAAATGGCCGTCGCTGACATGCGCAGGCGCGATGCGCGTAATGCGTTCCAGCGCCTTGATGCGGCTTTGCGCCTGTTTGGCCTTGGTGGCCTTGGCTCTGAAACGCCGCACAAAATCTTCAAGGTGGGCGATCTTTGCCTGTTGCTGTTCGAAAGCCTGGTTCTGCTGGGATATCTTTTCCGCGCGCGCGCGCTCGAAATCGTCGTAGTTGCCGGTATACGCATCCAGCGTGCCATCGTGCAAATGTGCAATGCGGTTGATGCAGGCATTGAGGAATTCGCGGTCGTGCGACACGATCAACAGGCTGCCCGGGTAATTGGCCAGATATTGCTCCAGCCACAGGATGGCTTCCAGATCGAGGTGGTTGGTGGGCTCGTCCAGCAACAACAGGTCGGCACGGTGCATCAGCGCGCGTGCCAGGTTGAGACGCATGCGCCAGCCGCCGGAAAAACTTTTGACTTCGCGTTCCAGCGTGTCATTCGCAAAACCCAGACCATTCAGCAATTGTGCGGCGCGCGCTTTCGCCGTGTAACCGCCGATTGCCTCATAGCGGCTTTGCGCCTCGAACCAGTGTGCGTCATGATTTTCCTGCGCCAGCGTCTTCTCCAGTGCACGCAGCTCCACATCGCCTTCCAGCACGAATTCCAGCGCCGGCAGTTCCGAATTTGCGATTTCCTGTTCCACATGGGCGATGGTCTTGCCTGACTGCATCGCGATATCGCCGCCATCCGGCTTGATTTCGCCGCGGATCAGGCGGAACAGGGTGGATTTGCCGCTGCCATTGTGCCCGATCAGGCCGATGCGCTGGTTCGCAAACACTTGCAGGTTGATGGCTTGCAACAGCGGCACGCCGCCTTGCAGGTAACTGAGATTGGTGAGGTTGAGCATCCCGCCATGATACCAGAGCAGCATGCGCCAACGTGGCCGTGCGGACGGGCGCGCATGCAGTCCGCTGAAATGAATTTCTCGTTTTGCAGAAAGGGGTTATAGTGGGAAACAGGGTCAAGGGCGCTGCTGGCTGGGCGCAACGGGGGACATGGCGCAATGGGACATTCCAGGCTTGCAAACGTGGCAATCACAATCCTGCTGGGCATGGGCAGCCTGCTTGCCTTGCCGTGCGCGGCAGAAGAAGCGGCCAGTCTTCCGGCTGCCGTACCAAGCGTGCCGGAACAGGCTTCCGTTTCGGATGTTCCCGAACGGCGCAAGGCGCAGTTCCAGGACAGTTTCGGTTATGCGCTGTTTCCCTATCCCTACAACATACCCGGTATCGGCAGCGGCCTTGGCCTGGTCGGCGGCGCGATGAACATCAACCATACCTATACCGATGTCTACGGCATCGCGTTCAGTGGCGATGTGGAAGGTTTTGCCGGCGGCGTTGGCGACATCCACCTGATTCCGAGGACATTGATCCTCGATGTCGGTTACAGTGCGGTCAACAAGGCGTCCTTCAAAAGCTATGCCGCACGCGGCATGGAGACCGACAAGGAAGACTATCGCCTGATCGAAATCGGCAATTCGGAAAACTATGGCGGCAGGCTGACCGCGACCTTTTATGATCGCCGCTTCGAGATGTATGGTGGCTGGTTCGAGAGTGCATCGAAACTCAAGAGCATACGCGACAAGAACGGCAATATCATCGTGCAGGCGAAAGATGCGGAGCGTTCCCGCCGCATCTCCACCTTTGTCGGCACACGGTTTGACTTGACCGATGACTATGGTGACCCGCGACGCGGCGTGCGGCTGGATATCAGCCGCTATGCAAACCCGCCCACCGGTACCGGGCCGGATTTCGCGGTGATGGATTACAACCTGACCGGTTATGTGCCTTTCGGTACCCGCAATACCTGGGTGTTCAATGTCCTGCGTTCCGATGCGCTGGTGAAAAGCCAGGGCATCACCGATTCCGCCACCATCCAGCAGAGCCAGGGCCTGAACTGTTCCGATCCCGCGCTGACCGCGCAACAGCAGCAATACTGCCTGGATGTGGTGAACAACATCATCGCGGCCAACACCTATGGCACGGCAACATCGCTGGGCGGGCTGAGCCGCCTGCGTTCCTATTCGCAAAGCCGTTTCAGCGGTGCGCATACCCTGTTCTATGGCACGGAATTCCGCTGGAACCTCACCGACGAAGCCACCCCGTTCGACATATTCGTGATGCGCGACATCCGCACTTCATGGCAGGTGGCAACATTCTATGAGATCGGCAGCACGGCTGACCTGATGCAGGATGTGGGCAAGACCTGGCGCGAGTCTTATGGCGTCGGCCTGCGCATGGTGACCGCTTCCGGCGTGGTGTTTCGCGCGGATGTCGCGAACGGGCACGATGGCGTGTCGTCGGAAATTTTCATAGGCTACCCGTGGGAACTCTTCTGAATGTGGGGGCGCTGGTCTGCATTACAGGCGGGTAAAGCCGTTATTGCCTGACTTGTATTTTGACTTTCCTGAGCGCTGTCAGAACCAGCTGTTTTGATTGCACCAGGTTGATCTGTTTCCCGGACTGCTGGCCAATGGCACTTTCAATCTGCAGCGCCACGCCGTTCCAGCACAGTGGAGAGCCTTCTCCATTGTCCTCGGGTATCGGGATTTCCCAATGACTGATGCCTTCGAACGCGCCACTTTGGTATCTGTTTGCCTGAGTACCACCAAGCGCATTCATCAGGCTGAAAGTACCGGTGCCGAGATTTTTATGGCTGGCGTCGTAAACGCGTACCGTAAGCAAAAGATCATTGACGGGTTCTTTCAACGCTGCACCATCGAACATGAATTCAACGACACAAACGCCTTGTCCGGCCCCCAGGTAATTGCTTTGCCAGAATAATACTGCCCCATCGTTGTTCCACATGGCTGCGCGACCAATGTCGCTTGCCTGTGCTGGGCAAAAGGCCAGCACACCAAGTAACAGCCAATATATGTGTTTCATGGACGTTCTCCGGTTCTGGCAGGCAAACAGATGTCCGTTCGCTGGCGGTTTCAGAATTTGCATTCGTCAGACAAAAATTCCTGTGCCGGGATGTAGTGCGACCCATCACACGAGAACACCAGTCCCACAATGCCATTGATGATGTTCAGCGAGCCCGAGCGCAGGTAGATCACTTCGTCCTGTTCGCGCAGCAGCTTGAATTTCTGCAGTACCTGCCGCACCTGTTCGCGCTTCACGGTGGCGCGTGCGGGGTAAGGCTGCTGCCTGAAGGCCAGGCACACTTCCGGGTTGATGATTTCATCCAGCACGTGCACGCGGTAGCTGAACGGGTCGTCCATTGACCAAAGGGTGGCGCGCGAGCTGGAGAAATGGATCTGTACATGGAAGATGCCGCGCTCGCACATCAGTTCAACCAGCGTGGCGATGACGTCATCCAGATGCAGGTCAAGCTGGCTGACGGCGCGGTGCTGCATGAATACGGTTTCGCGGATCGACGGATCGCCCTTGATCTGGCGCCAGGTAGGCGCGGTATTGTCCGGAGCCTTGGCAAGCGGCAGGTCGCGCAGGTCAAAATCTGCCGCGATATAACCGACCAGGTCGCCATGTTGCAGGATGGCAAGCACTGCCGTGACAGTGGGACGTTCGGTGAGGCGGCTGATATAGACATCAGACAGGGTGTAACCGATGCTGGGCAGCATGCTGGTCATATAAGGACGCTGCGACAGGTCCTGCTTGTAGAATTGCTCGTGCAGCTGGTCGGCGGCGACGTTGGCGCTGATCTGCCGGCCATCATGGTCGATGGCATACACCAGTTTGCACATGGGGATGCTGTGGATGCCCTGTTGCAGTGTGCGGTCGAGCAAGGTCTTGTCCGGCCAGACTTCGGCGCATTGCCTGGCGAGTTCGGCCATCGGCGCTACCAGCTGCGCAGACAGGGTAGCTTTCTGTTCTTCGATAGACATCACGCTCTGGTTCATATTGTGTTCCTGTCGCTGCTTGAGCATATTCATCGCGTTCACACTTGAGTCATGCAGTTTTTGTGCCAGCCTGAATGTTAACGGCTGAATGTTGCAGGCGGGTGAATTTTCTGTGCCGTCAGGTCAGGCCGTTATGTGCATGGACTTGCCTGGCCTGGTGTTTAATATATAACATATTGTATATATTATATTATTTTAATATTACGGCGAGCGGATACGCACGCGGCTTGCTGGTTATTTCTGGCACTGCGGACAATAAAAGGTCGAACGCTGCCCCAGGGTGATTTGCCTGATCGGGGTGTTGCACACCCGGCACGGTTCGCCGGTGCGGCCGTAGACGAAATAGTTTTGCTGGAAATAGCCGGGGCTGCCATCGCTGTGCACGAAGTCGCGCAGCGTGCTGCCGCCCAGCTTGATGGATGCGCTCAGCGTGTCGCGTATTGCAGCAACCAGTTTTTCGCAACGCGGCCGGCTCAGTTTGTGTGCGGCAAGTTGCGGGCGCACACCGGCGCGGAACAGCGATTCACTGGCGTAGATGTTGCCAACGCCAACCACCACATGACTGTCCATGATCACCAGCTTGATGGCGGCGCTGCGGCTGCGTGTCGCCGCATACAGGTAATCTGCATTGAAATCCGAGTCCAGCGGTTCCGGGCCGAGCGCTGCCAGCAGCGGATGCTGTGCTGCATCACCCTCGTGCCACAGCACTGCGCCAAAGCGGCGCGGGTCGCGCAGGCGCATCAGTGTGCCGTTTTCCAGCACGAGGTCGAAGTGATCGTGTTTTTCTGGCGGGGTGCCGGCCGGCAACACGCGCAGGCTGCCGGACATGCCAAGGTGCAGGATCAGTGTGCCGTTATCGAAATCCAGCAATAAATATTTGGCGCGCCGTCTGAGCTGGCGGATGGTTCTGCCGGGCAGCAGACCGTTCAAGGTTTCCGGTACAGGCCAGCGCAATTGCGGATGGCGGATGATGACCTGCTTGACGTGTTTGCCGTGCAGATGCGGGGTCAGTCCGCGCAGGGTGGTTTCGACTTCCGGGAGTTCGGGCATGGGGTGTTAACGAGTGTCTGTATTAAGGTGCAGTGAGCAGGGTAACAGAAGGTAAAACCTGTTGGCATGTATTTTGCATGATAGTAGCAGGTCGGAAAATGGCAGGAGTGTAACCCCTGATTTTTACAAGCCTGGCCTGCAGCACATTATCGAAATCATGCACCGGAATGAATTGAGTTTGCCACAAACTGGGGCGGATATTGATATGTGATGAAGGTCATGACCAAATAATTGATCAATTAATTTACTCATGCTGAATACCATGCAATTTCAAACGGAGATGAACAGTAATTCCGAATTTCAACGCAAGAGGCAGGCTATCCATCATGCATTACGCACGGTGTTGTCGTCTGAGGAGGCAGCCAGCGCCGTCATCAGCTGGGAGCAATTCATCAGCCCGTCTGCATCAGCATTTAACGGGCTCAACCAGTTTGCACGCCAGGTATGTGAATTATATGGCAAGCATGGCCGGCATACCGAGCTGGTGCAGGCGATGATCAAGGCCTTGGTGGAAGGCGGCGCCAGTCGTCATGAAGAGGAGACGGCAACGGAAAGGCGCATGCCGGCAGAAGAGATTGCCGCGACTGAGGCAGTGCATGCCAGCCCGGAAATCAGGACTGCGGAGTTTTCCAGTTTCCAGGTGTTGCTGCAGGCCTTGCTGCAGGAAATCGACAGGCTGGGTGCGGGGATGGGTGAGTCGTGCCGGCAGTTCCTGCTGAATGCACTTGAAAACCTGCCGTGGTCACCCGAGCAGCAATTGCAAGTGGCCAGTCTGGTCAATACGGGTGTTGCGGTACAGACCCGGCCCTATCGCGCGGGACAGCTGGTGTCATTGATGCATCATCTTTCCTTGTGGATGCAGGACATGCTGGGGGCCGAAACGGCAGCAAGGTTGATGCGCAATGCGATGGCCAGAGCGGAGAAATCTGCTGCGGCCACGGCGTATCCGCCGCAAGGTTTCATGAACGGGTAGTGGTGGGTGTTTGCAGGCAGTTCATACAATAAACATAAAGAGGTATTTCATGAGTCGTTGGAGGCTGAGTGGTAGGACGGGAGCATGGCTGGTGGTGTTGGCCATGCTGTTGCTGGGTTTTGCACGTGCAAATGCGGATGAGTCATCCGGCCTGCAGCCGCCGCAGGTCGAGGCGGCATCGGCTGTGGAGCAGGCAGTGGCTGTGGAGCAGGCAGTGGCAGTGGACGCGCAAGTGGCGGTGCCGGTGGTTGAGCCTGCGCCAGTGCCGCCGCCGACCGCGCCTTTTGCTGTGGGATTCGACAAGATCAATACCGGTGACACGGCCTGGATGCTGACGTCCACGGCGCTGGTGCTGTTGATGACGATACCCGGGCTGGCGCTGTTCTACGCGGGCATGGTGCGCAAGAAAAATGTGCTGGCTACCGCGTTGCAGAGTTTTACCATCGTCTGCATCGTGACCGTGCTGTGGGTGGTGATCGGCTACAGCCTGGCATTCACGCCGGGCAGCACGCCATTCATTGGCGGGCTGGGGCGCTTCATGCTGAATGGCATGTTCTATGACAAGCTCAACAGTACGCTGACGGTCAGCCATATCGCAAGCAGCATACCCGAAGCGGTATTCGTGATGTTCCAGCTGACGTTTGCCATCATCACGCCGGCCTTGATCACCGGCGCATTTGCGGAACGGATGAAGTTCCGGGCGATGGTGCTGTTCATGTCGCTGTGGTCAGTGCTGGTATATGCGCCAATAGCGCACATCATGTGGGAACCGAGCGGCTTCTTTGCCACGAGCGGCATCCTGGATTTTGCCGGCGGTACCGTAGTGCACGTGAATGCTGGTGTTGCGGGCCTGGTGTGTGCCTACATGCTGGGACGTCGGCGCGGTTATGGCCGGGAACCCTTCTCCCCGAATAACCTGATCTACACCATGACTGGTGCGGCGCTGCTGTGGGTGGGCTGGTTCGGTTTCAACGCCGGTTCGGCAGTCGCATCGGATGGCCGTGCCGGCATGGCGGTGCTGGTGACGCAGATTGCAACCGCGACTGCGGCACTGAGCTGGATGGCGATCGAGTGGATCAGGAAGTCGCATGTAACGATGCTGGGTGCATGCTCCGGCGCGGTGGCAGGACTGGTGGCCATTACACCGGCTTCGGGATTTGTCGGCGTGGGCGGTGCGATGGCGATCGGTTTTGCCGCGGGCTTCCTGTGTTACTGGGGGGCGACCGGATTGAAACATATGCTGGGTGCGGATGATTCGCTGGATGTATTTGGCATTCACGGTGTGGGTGGTATCGTCGGCGCGATCCTGACCGGGGTGTTTGCCGACAGGGCGATCAGCGGCACGGATGCAAACATGCTGATGCAGGTAGCGGGAACGCTGACCACGCTGGTCTATAGCGGTGTGATGACCTGGATCATTCTGGTGGTGGTTGACTGGGTTGCAGGGTTGCGCGTCTCCGATGATGACGAGCAGGATGGGCTGGACATTTCTCAACATGCGGAAAGGGTGAACTGATGGGCGAATCTTCCAAACTAGTCATCGCGGGGCTGATCAGTACCGCGTTGAGACGGAAAATCAACCGGGTGATCGATGTGGAGTGGATGATGAACAATGCAGAATATGCGAAGGAAGTCATCCGCATTTCACGCCAGATCGGTATCGATGAATTGTCACGCTACGCCGACCGCATGGAAGAGCTGGTCATGGGCAGGTTGCCTGAGGTGCAGCCGGCAACTGCGAGCGTGCCGCATGAAACAGCGCGTGCAGCGACATTCAGGCCGGTCTCTGAAGGTGAATCCGGCCTGGATAGCCAGTATATCGGTACGCTGAGATAGGGGGTGTCGCTTGCTGCGGGTCGCGACTGCTTGCTGGTGTGATTTTATAATATATTGATTATATTATTATAATTATCCTGACGCTGCGCTCTGGCTGACAGGGATGGCAAGGTCACGGTTGCCGGTTGCGGTACCCTGCTTGTCGCCCGTTTCATGCAATCGTTTCAGCAGCGATACAGAGTCCGTGTCGGCGCAAGAGGGGGAATAGGATAAAATGCCACTTTTATGCCGATACATGGGATGTTCGCAGGATGAACGAAGTGAAAAGTATTTCCGGCAAGTCCGGGGCCGCCTTGCTGATGATGGTTTTGGGCATGCTGGCAGGGTGCCATTCCAAAGGTTCATCTGCACCCGCGCCAACCAATGTGGCCGTGGTCGCAGGTGACAGCAGTGCAACGGTGACCTGGGATAAGACACCGGGCGTGGAATACTGGGTATTTCTCGCGCCTGCAGCCGGGGTGACACCACAGAGTTGCAGCGGAATTTCAGGCTGCCAGATCATCACCGCTGCGCAAACCCCGCTGATCATCGCTTCACCCTATAACGGCGGATCGACAGGGTTTACCAACTATAACGGACTGGTGGGGCTGACTAACGGCTCGACTTATTCCATCTCGATCAATGGCCGTATCGATAATGGCCCGGGTGGTCCGGGCTCGGCTGCCGTCAGCTTTGTACCGCGTCTTGCGGGCACAACCTGGGTCGCCAAGACGGCCGGCACGAATGACCTGCATGGCGTGGCAAGCGGTACTGCAACGCTTTCCGGGGTGACGGGGGATGTGTATGTGGCGGCAGGCAATGCCGGTGCGCTGTATGCGAGCAGCGATGGCCTGAGCTGGAGCAATGCGGTGTCTGGTGTGCCGGCAACCAGCAACAACCTCAATGCAGCAGCGGCGTATGGCACGCTGTATCTGGCTGCGGGACAGGGCGGGGCGATCATCACCAGCACGGATGCGCAGACCTGGACACTGAGAACCTCCGGTACTGCCAATGACCTCTATGGAGTGGCAGGCAATGGCAGTGGCGGTTTTGTTGCGGTGGGCGATGGCGGCACCATCCTGTACAGCAATGGCAACAGCGGTACAGGATGGACCGCGGCGACATCACCGACTGCGAACAGGCTGTATGGCGTGAGTTATGCCAATGGCGGATATGTGGCAGTGGGCGCCTCGGGTACGATACTGACCGGCAGTGCCGATGGTTCAACCTGGTCAAAGGTGACGCCGTCTCCAGCAACGACAGCGGATTTGAAAGCCATGGCCTGGGGCGGTGCCTCGGTGACCGGTGGCGTGACATCGGGCACGAATACTTACGTCATCGTGGGAGCAAATGGCGCGCTGGTGACCAGCACCGACAATGGCGCCAGCTGGGTCACGCAATCGGCGATTGCCGCAGGCATCAATTTCAGTTCGGTAGTGTATGGCCATCAGTTCATCGCGGTGGGGGACGGGGGCAACCTGTATACCAGTCTGGATGGCCTCAGCTGGCAGGCACAGAATTCGGGCACCACTGCACCTTTGTATGTGATTGGCAAGCGCAAGTTTGATTATGTTGCTGCCGGCCAGGCCGGCGTGACGCTGTCGGCAAAATAAATCTCAGTTGCGGCGGCGCCACCAGGTCCAGCCACCGATACCGGCCAGCAACAAGGGCAGGATCACTGCCAGCCCGTAGCTGATTGCAATCAGCTGGTTCCTGCCGAGCTGGATGCTGCTGTCCAGCGTGGCACGGGGCTGGGTGGTGATCAGGTGTTCTTCGCCTGCCAGCCAGTTCACCATGTTGATCCCCAGATCCAGATTGCCGCCATTGCCGGCATAGGCATTCGCCAGAAACGCGCCACTGCCCACCACGATGATGCGCTGTTCGCGGTCGTTCACGCTGCGTTGCAGTGCCATCGCCAGGCTGAACGGGCCGGGGATGTCGCGACCCTTTTCGAAATGCATGGCGCGGGGCACCGGGTTGCGGCTGACCCAGCCGTTTCCGGCCGCTTCGATCAGCGTATTGTGCTGCCAGATTTTGCGGGCGTCACCGTTAGTCCTGCCTCCGGTACTGTCTTCACGTCCCGCCTCATCAGCTCCGATGGCACGGGCATCGGGGAATACCGTCACCAGATTGAAGTTGCGGGTGACCGGATGAGGAGGATAGCTGGCACCTATCGTCCAGTTTTCAGGCGCATTCAGCTTTTGCGCATCGGGGTCGATGATCTTGCCGGGCGCAAGCAGCAGCCCGAGCTGGCTGGCCAGTTTTTCAAGGCCGTGCAGCGGTTCGGCATCCAGCAGCCACAAGAGGTTGCCTCCGCCATCCACATAGCGCTCGATCTTCTGTACTTCGCCCGGCAGCAGGTCGATCCGGGGTTGCGTGATGATCAGGATGCTGCCATTGGCCGGTACGTCCTGTGCCACGGCAAGATTCAGGCTGGTGATGCGATAGCCATTCTGTTTGAGTTTTTCACCAAACTGGCCAAGATCGAAGTTGGCCTGGCCGTCCAGCTTTCTTTCGCCATGCCCGTCTACATACATCAGCATCTGCTGGCGGCTGTGCGCCAGCCTGAGCAACGCGCTGCTCAAGGCCTGTTCATTGAGCATGGTCAGGTGCTCGGTGCGGCCGTTGTAGGTAACGGCCATTTCGCGGCGTGCCTGGATATTGGCATTGCGTATGGCTTCCGGATTTTTCACCGGGTCAATAAACCGCAGGGAAATATCCGGCTTGTAGCGCCGGTAACGGCTGATGAAATCCCTCACCCATTGCTCGATGTCCCCCAGCTCGGCATCTTTGCTGTTGGTATACATGATGATGTCCAGCGGGCCATGCAGCTGTTTCAGGATGTCCACGCTGCTGGTGGAGAGGCTGTTGCCGCCATTGCGGGTAATATCGGCATGCAGCGGGAATTTGGCTATCAGCAGGTACAGCAGCACTGCCAGGGCGAGCAAGGCGATGCTGTAACCAGTGTTCTTCAGTTGCAGGGTGTAGTGCAGGATGCGTCTCATGTCAGGTTTCCGGTGTCATGAGCCATAGATGCGCGCATTATGCATGCGCCGGATGGCCAGCAGCAGGCTGACAGCGGTACACAGCAGGAACCAGGCGATATCCTGGCTTTGCAGCAGGCCATTATTGAAGCTCTGGAAGTGGGCAGTGGGCGACAGCGCCTTCAGTAGCGGGCTGGTGCTGGAGCCTGAAGCGTCCAGCAGCCACAGTCCGAACAGGGTGGCAAGGGTGGCGGTGGCAGCCATCACCGGCTGGCTGGCCAGTGTGGAAAACAACAGGCCAATGGCGGTATAGGTGGATGCCAGCAGGATCAGCCCGCTGATATTCGATAGCAGCAGCCCGTAGTCCAGCGGTGTGCCGAATGACAGGGTCAATATCATGCCGATACTGGACAGGATGATCAGGGCCAGGAACAGCAGCATGCCGGTGTACTTGCCGAGCACGATTTCCTTGCAGCCGATGGGAGCGGCCATCAGCAGCGACAGCGTCTGGTTGCGCCGCTCTTCGGCGATCAGTCGCATGGTGAAGATGGGTGTCAGCATCATCAGGATGAAGTTGAAGGCGCCGAATTTTCCGAATAGCAGCTGGGACACACTGTTTGTTGCGCCGGGAGAGTTCAGTACTTCTGACCACTGGCTCTGCATCTGCATGAATTCACCCAGCCAGGAAATGAAAAACCACGCGAAGATGAACTGCAAGGCGGCGAGAATGAACCAGGTGGAAGGCATCTGCAACAGGCTGCGCAGTTCCTTGTGTGCAATGGTCAGGATCATGGATGTTCCCTTTCCGTGTCGCTGCCTTGCGTGATCTGGACAAAGGCATCTTCCAGATTGCCCTTGAGCGGTGTCAGTTGCTGTGCCTGCCATCCCTCGCGTGCTGCGGTTGCCAGCAGCTCTTCAGCTGTGTTGCTGTCGTAATTGTGCAGGATCCTGAAACGCTTGTCGGACAATGCTTCAACATTGACCACGCCGCTGACGTGGTACAGCTTGCTGGTATCGGGGGGGGATTGCAGGGTGACGATGAAACCGGCCTGGTGGCCGAGACTTTGCATGCGTACGCTGGTATCGCCATAGATCAGTTGACCGCGCTGCATGATTTCGACACGGTCGCAGATGCTTTCCACTTCACCCAGCAGGTGGGTGGAGAGGATGACGCTGTGCGCATTGCCCAGTTCGCGAATCAGCGTGCGGATGTCGCGGATCTGCGCCGGATCGAGGCCGACGGTGGGCTCATCGAGGATGATCACCTCCGGCTGGTGGATGATGGCCTGGGCTATGCCTACGCGCTGCTGATAACCTTTGGACAGGGTGCCGATGATGCGCTGCCCGGTGTCGGCGAGCCCGCATTTCTGCTTGGCAGCGACCAGTGCGGCGGCGATGCCGTTGCGGGCTATGCGGTGCAGTTTTGCAGCATAAGTCAGGAAGTCGTCTACGCGCATGTCCTTGTAAAGCGGGGGCGTCTCCGGCAGGTAACCGATGCAGGATTTGGCGCTTATCGCATCCTTTCCCATGTCATGTCCGCAAATTTCTATCTGGCCGGCATGGGGTACCAGTACGCCAGCCAGCAATTGCATGGTGGTGCTTTTGCCGGCGCCATTGCTTCCCAGCAGACCCAGCACTTCACCGCGACGGAGTTTGAGGGATACATTGCGGATGACTTCGCGCCTGCCCAGGCGCCGGGTCAGGTTGAGTGCATTCAGGGTGATCTGTTCGCTCATGCGTCAGCAGTCAGCATTCAGGGTTGTGGGATAGCATGAATATAACCTAATATGAGCGTTCGTTAAAATTGAATCGTTCAGGCAGGGAACCTTGATTCGGTACTGCGCACTAAATGATCTGAATTTACAATGAATTGAATTATAAGTCGGTATCGCTCAAATGATGAATATCAGAAATACCCCGGTTCTTGTCCTGTTATTGCTTGCCGCCTGTGCGCATACAACCGTGCCGGCGCCAGTCGAACAGGCTGAAAGTGATCATGTGCAGGCTGCGGATACCGCTGTGCTGGCGGTGCAACCGGCAGAGGAGCCTGCGCAGGATTATCCGAAAATCGAGCTCACAGGCCAGATGCTGTACCAGTTCCTGTTGTCAGATATTGCTGCACAACGCGGGCATCCGGAGCTGGCCATACAGGGCTACCTTGACCTTGCGAAATCCACGCGGGACCTGCGGGTAGTGCGCAGGGCAGCGCAGCTGGCTTACGAATCGCGCCAGATGGATGAGACCATCGAGGCATTCAAGTTGTGGAATGCGCTGGATCCCAAGGCGGCCCTGCCCAAACAGATGCTGACGACAGTCTATCTCAGTGGCGGCATGCTCACGGAAGCCAAGCCTTTTCTGGTGGATTTGCTCGCAGCAGACCCTTCCGATGCCGGTCATGTCGTCGTGCAGGTCTATCCGCTACTGGCGCGTAATGCCGGCAAGGAGGCTGTATACCAGTTGCTGGTCGAGGTTACGCGACCCTATCTGGCGCTGAAGCAGGAAGAGCTGCATTGGGTATTGGCGCAGGCAGCCAGTGCTGCAGGCCATGCCGATGTCGCACTGGCAGAGGCCCGCAAGGCGCGTGCTATCCGCCCGGACTGGGAAATGGCCGTGTTGCTGGAAGCGCAACAGCTGCATGCCTCTGACCCACAGCAAGCCATGCAGATCAGCAGGGATTTCCTTGCTGCACATGATGATGCAAATGAGTTGCGCATGTATTACGCACGCCTCCTGCTGGAACGCAAGCAGTATGAGGCGTCGCGTGCGCAGTTTCGTGAATTGCTGAAGCACCAGCCCGGCAATGCAGATGTGGCTTTTGCCATTGCCTTGCTGTCGATACAGATGGGTGAGCTGGACAAGGCTGAAAGCGAACTGAAGCAGACACTGGCTGTGGGTGGTAAAGATCCATCTACCGTGCACTTTTATCTGGCGCAGCTGCAGGAAGCAAAGAAGGACGATGCTGCCGCGATGGCGGAATACCAGAAGATTACCGAAGGTGAATATGTCTTTCAGTCACGCTTGCGTATGGCCTACCTGCTTGCCAAACAGAAAAAGCTGACCGAAGCGGGCGAATTGCTGCATGCCACGAAGGCTCGCAACAGTCAGCAGCGGGCACAGCTGGTCCTGACCGAGGCGCAATTGCTGCGAGATGCAAAGAAATACGACCAGGCATTCAAGGTTGTCAGCAAGGGGCTGGAACAGCAGCCTAACCAGCCGGACCTGCTGTATGAGGCAGGGATGATTGCAGACAAGCTGGGCAAGTTTGATGTGACCGAAAAAATGCTGAAGCAGTTGATCAAGGTGGCGCCCAGCCATGCGCATGCCTACAACGCCCTGGGCTATGCCATGATGGAGCGCAGGGAACGCCTGCCTGAAGCCATGCAGCTGGTGGAGAAAGCCTATCAGCTGGCGCCGGATGATGCTGCAATCATGGATAGCATGGGGTGGGGCTATTATCTGACTGGAAACTTGAGCAAGAGCCTGGAGTTCATGCGGCGTGCTTATGCAGCCTACCGTGACCCCGAGATAGCGGCGCATCTGGGTGAAGTGCTGTGGCAGTCCGGTTCCCGTGAGGAGGCAAAAAAAGTTTGGCAGCAGAGCTTGCTTGAGAATCCGGGAAATCCCGTATTGCAGTCGGTCATGAACAGGTTGATGCACTGATGTTGCGGCTGTGGTTGGTGCTGGGTGTGCTGGTCTGGATGACAGGCTGTGCCAGCCCCCGGCAGGGCGTAGCGATGAAGACGCGTCCGGTGCTGGCTGAGCAGGCTGCATTTGCCTTCAATGGCAGGGTGGCAACCCTGCACGATGGTGAGCGTACTTCTGCCGGTGTGCGCTGGACGCATCATGATAATGAGGACGAAATCCTGTTGCTGGCGCCGCTGGGGCAAACCCGGGCGCGCATCTTCAGCAATGGTCAGGCTGTCTCGCTTGAGGCAGATGGGCGCTTTTATCTGGCAAGCGATGCCGAATCACTGACCGAACAGGTGCTGGGATGGCATCTGCCAATGTCGGGCATGCGCTACTGGGTGCTGGGCCTGCCGGCGAAAGGGACGCATGCCGATATCGAACGGGACAGCCTGGGCCAGATCAGCGTGATGCATCAGGATGGCTGGGAAATCCGCTATCAGGGTTATGCAAGCGATGCGCCGGACAGTCTGCCGTTAAGGCTGGTGCTGTTAAGGGACGGCATGGAGATCAAGCTGCTGATTGATGAATGGGAAACAACGGGCTATTGAATGATGGCTGAATCTGCAATGCCCCTGGCCACGCTCACCTGTGCTGCACCCGCCAAGCTTAATCTGTTTCTGCATGTGATTGGCCGTCGGGCCGATGGCTATCATCTGCTGCAGACCCTGTTCCGTTTTATTGATCTGGCCGATATCCTGCATTTCACCTTGCGCCAGGATGGCGGAGTGCATCGTCAGTCTGTTCTGGATGGCGTACCTGAAGCGCAGGATCTCTGCGTGCGTGCGGCACGCCTGCTGCAGCAAGAAAGCGGCACGCAGCTCGGCGTGGATATCCGTGTTGAAAAGCGTATCCCGATGGGAGGTGGGCTGGGCGGTGGCAGTTCCGATGCCGCCACCACCTTGCTGGCCCTGAATCGCCTGTGGGGATTGAATCTGGGCAGGGAAAGGCTGATGCAGCTGGGCTTGACCCTGGGGGCGGATGTGCCGGTGTTTGTTTATGGCGATAATGCCTTTGCCGAAGGCGTTGGCGAGCGACTGCAAACCTTCGCGCTGCCCCCGGCCTGGTATGTGGTGCTGTTTCCGCCGGTGCAGGTGCCGACGGCACAGATATTTACCCATCCGGAATTGACACGGGACACAAATTCCATCACAATTCGCGCCCTTCCAATCGGGCAGCGCTTTGCGGATGTTGCCTGGCTGCATAACGATTTGCAGGCAGTAGCGTGCAAGTTGTATCCGGAAGTGGCGAAATACCTCGAAATGCTGGGTAAATATGCGTCGGCGATGATGACAGGCTCCGGAGCCTGTGTGTTTGCCGAATTTGCCAGCGAAGCGGCAGCGCAAAACGCGCTGCGTCAGTTGCCCGAGGGAGTGCAGGGCGTGGTTGCGCAGGGATTGCCGCAGCATCCGCTGAAGGAGTTCGCAGCCTAGTGGCCTGACCTGAAGGTCAGGTAAAGGGGCTGCACAAGTTTATTGGGGAGTCGCCAAGTGGTAAGGCACCGGATTTTGATTCCGGCATTCGTAGGTTCGATCCCTACCTCCTCAGCCAGTTTGACAGTGTCGGAAAGCACTGTACTAAATCATAGCGAGGGCGCCAGGCGCCCTTTTGGTTTTTAATAGATTTCCAGATAATCAAGGGGTTGTACGTGTCTCAAGATAGCTTGATGGTGTTTACGGGTAATGCCAATCCCAAGCTTGCCGAGAGTGTGGCGCGCTATCTCAAGATCCCGCTTGGGCAGTGTACGGTCAGCCGTTTTTCCGATGGCGAAATCATGATCGAGCTACTGGAAAACGTGCGCGGCAAGGATGTGTTCGTGCTGCAATCGACCTGTGCCCCGACCAATGACAGCCTGATGGAAGTGATGATCATGGTAGACGCGTTGAAGCGCGCATCAGCCGGCCGCATCACTGCGGCGTTGCCGTATTTCGGCTATGGCCGCCAGGACCGACGCCCTCGTTCTGCACGTGTGGCAATCACCGCCAAGGTGGTGGCCGACATGTTGTCAGGCGTGGGCGTGGACCGCGTACTGACGATGGACCTGCATGCCGACCAGATCCAGGGGTTCTTTGATATCCCGGTCGATAACATCTATGCCAGCCCGATTCTGCTGGCGGATGTGTGGAAGAGCAATTACCAGGACCTGCTGGTGGTGTCGCCCGATGTGGGCGGCGTGGTGCGGGCACGGGCGCTGGCCAAGCGGCTCGATGTGGACCTGGCGATCATCGACAAGCGCCGCCCCAAGCCGAATGTGGCCAAGGTGATGAACATCATCGGCGACGTGCAGGGACGTACCTGCCTGATCATGGACGACATGGTGGATACCGCAAACACCCTGTGCGAAGCCGCAGCAGCGCTGAAGGAAAAAGGCGCCGCGCGAGTGCTGGCGTATTGCACCCATGCGGTACTGTCCGGCAAGGCGATAGAGCGTATCGAAACTTCTGCACTGGATGAGCTGGTGGTGACTGACACCATCCCGTTGCGCGAAGATGCGCAGAACTGCAAGCGCATTCGCCAGCTGAGTGTGGCGGAATTACTGGCGGAGACGATCCGTCGCATCACCGATGAAGAGTCGGTGAGTTCGTTGTTCAACGACTGATGATTGTTGCGCCCTGAGAGATGGGCGTATGTGGTGCGCGCTGTCATCGTGAATTCCCTGCGCGCTCCGTAAGCAATGCAACGGTGATGCCCTGCTGATCGTTGGATGTGACGCAGAACCGCATAATTGAGATTTGCGAAGGTCGTGTTGACCTTCGCGCAACCTGGAAACATCTGGTCGCGGATGTTTTCAATTTCTGGAGAAGCAAATGAAAATTGAAATCAGTGCAAAAACACGTAAAGCGCAAGGAACGGGTGCGAGCCGCCGTCTGCGCAACACCGGCCTCGTGCCAGGCATCATCTACGGCAGCGGTGAGCCTGCCATGATCGAACTCGATCATAACAACCTGTACCATGCCCTGCGCAAGGAGGCTTTCCACGCATCCATCCTGACCATGGATACAGAAGGCAAGAAGGAAATGGTTCTGCTGCGTGACTTCCAGATGCACCCGTTCCGCCAGCAGGTATTGCATATCGACTTCGAGCGTGTATCTGCCGACAAGAAAATCCACATGAAAGTGCCATTGCACTTCCTGAATGCAGAGAAATGCCCGGGTGCAAAAGCCGGCGGCGTAATCAATCATGTGTTGAACGAGCTGGAAGTCGCCTGCTTGCCGGGTGATCTGCCTGAATTCATCGAGATTGATCTGGGTGACCTGACATTGGGCCACTCCATCCACGTTTCTGATATCAAACTGCCAAAGGGTCTGGAAATTGCGGGTCACCATCACGCCGGTGATGCAGCGGTAACCATCCAGGTGCCGCGTGGTGGTGTGGAAGCTGCAGCGGAAGCAGCGGCTTCCGAATCTGCTCCAGCTGCTGCAGAAGCCAAGCCTGCTGCGAAGAAGTAATTTCGTTATTCAGCCTTGAAATCAAGCCCGCCATGCCTCCAATGGAAAGCATGGCGGGCTTTGTCTTGTCATGAGTGAAATCAGGTTAATTGTCGGTCTCGGGAATCCCGGCCGTGAATATGAAGACACCCGCCATAATGCAGGATTCTGGTGGGTGGAAGCGTTTGCACGTGCGCATCACTGCAATCTGAAACAGGAAAGCAAATTTCACGGCAAGCTGGCCCGCTGCACGGCGCACGGCCGCGAAATTTACCTGCTGGAACCGCAGACTTTCATGAATGTCAGCGGACGTTCGGTTGGGGCGGTGGCACAGTTCTACAAAATTGAACCGACGCAGATTCTGGTGGTGCATGACGAACTGGACCTGCCGCCAGGTTCTGCAAAGCTTAAGCTGGGCGGTGGTCATGGCGGTCACAATGGCCTGAAGGATATCATTGCACATCTGGGTACCAAGGATTTCTGGCGACTGCGTCTGGGCGTCGGCCATCCGGGTGACCGCGCCGAAGTGGTGAATTTTGTGCTGAATGCGCCACGTCGCGAAGAGCGCGAGCTGATCGACCGCGCAATGGACAAGGCGCATACGGTAGCAGCGCAGTTGGTTGAAGGAAAAATGGAAGCAGCGATGCTGAAATTGCATAGCAGTTAGGATTTACGATTGAGCAAGCGGTGCGTGATACATGCTCCAAACTGCCCAATCCTTGATCCTGACAGCTCAATCCTGTTTTATTAAGGAAAAATCATGAGTCTCAAATGCGGTATTGTCGGATTGCCCAACGTTGGCAAATCCACCCTGTTCAATGCACTGACCAAGGCGGGCATTGCAGCGGAAAACTATCCCTTCTGCACGATAGAACCAAATGTCGGCATTGTGGAAGTGCCTGATCCGCGCATGGATGCGCTGGCAAAGATCGTCAACCCGCAGAAAATCCAGCCGGCCATTGTCGAGTTCGTCGATATCGCCGGTCTGGTGGCGGGCGCTTCCAAGGGTGAAGGACTGGGTAATCAGTTCCTTGCCAACATCCGCGAGACCGATGCCATTGTGAATGTGGTGCGTTGCTTTGATGATGCCAATGTGGTGCATGTCGCAGGCAAGGTGGATCCGCTGGCGGATATCGAGGTGATCCTGACAGAGCTGGCACTGGCCGATCTGTCGGTGGTAGAGCGCACGCTGCAGCGCGAAGGCAAGAAAGCGAAATCAGGCGACAAGGATGCGCAGAAACTGGTCGCACTCCTGGAAAAATTGATGCCGCACCTGAATGAAGGCAAGCCTGCACGCACTCTCGGACTTTCGGAAGAAGACAAGCTGGTGATCAAGCCCTTGTGCCTGCTCACGATCAAGCCTGCGATGTATGTCGGCAATGTGCTGGAAGACGGTTTCGAAAACAATCCGCATCTGGATCGCCTGCGAGAACATGCGGCAAAGGAAAATGCGCCGGTAGTGGCATTGTGCGCGAAGATCGAAGCCGAGCTGGCAGACCTGGATGAAGCGGACAAGAAAGAGTTTCTCGCTGACCTTGGCCTGGATGAGCCCGGCCTGAATCGCCTGATCCGTGCCGGTTATGATTTACTGGGTCTGCAGACCTATTTCACTGCCGGGGTGAAAGAGGTGCGTGCGTGGACGATACACAAGGGTGATACCGCACCGAAGGCGGCTGGTGTCATCCATACCGATTTTGAAAAAGGCTTCATTCGTGCGCAGACCATTTCCTTTGAGGATTTCGTAGCCTGCGGTGGCGAGGCTGGGGCGAAAGAAAAGGGCAAGATGCGTGTGGAAGGCAAGGACTATGTAGTGCAGGACGGGGATGTAATGAACTTCCTGTTTAATGTGTAACCATTTGATTATAATATTATATTTATTGTGATCGGGATTTGCCCCCATTTTAAGTATGGGGGCTTGAAAATCCATGATGAACTCCCATTTTAGTTTCAGGCAGGGGCTAGCGTGCTCCGGTGTTTAAAACTAACAAGGAGATAATCATGGTGAATCTGACTCGTTTCAATCCGAACAACGATCTGTTTGACGACATGTTCCGCGGTTTCTTCATGCGTCCGGTGCAACTGGAAAACCAGCCGCCGGTGCAAATCAAGATGGATGTGAAGGAAGACGACAAGAACTACAGCGTCAGTGCGGAAATTCCCGGTGTGAAGAAAGAAGACATCCATGTAACGATCGATGGCAACATGGTGTCGATCAGCGCTGAAGTCAAAACCGAGAAAGAAGAAAAGAAAGACGACAAGGTGCTGCGCAGCGAGCGTTATTTCGGCAGGGTGGCACGTACCTTCAGCCTTGGGCAGGATGTGGATGAGGCTGCGGCACAGGCACAATATACAGATGGCATTCTGAAGCTGACATTACCCAAGCGCGCTGCAGGGCAGTCAAAGAAGCTTACGATCATGTAACAGGTAATTGCAGACTATAAAACGGGAGGCTGGACCTCCCGTTTTATTTTGGGCGTGATTTTATTATCTGCGCTTGCCGCCGGTCAGCGAACCCAGCACCCCGCGTATGATCTGGCGCCCAAGTTCAGTACCGATGGTGCGCACGGCGCTTTTCACCAGGGTTTCCGCAACCCCCTGACGTGATCTGCCTTTGCCACTGCTGTTACTCCCTCCAAGCAAACCGCCAAGCAAGTCACCGATGCCGCCACTTTGTGCCACAGCCGCTGAATTGGTTTCCTGCTGCTTCTCCACGCGACCTTTGAGTTTCTCATAGGCAGAATCACGGTCGACTACTTGCTCATAATGTCCGGCAACAATTGAACCCTTGATAATTGCACTGCGTTCAATGGCAGCCAGCGGGCCGACCTGCCCGGCGGGCGGCACAATGTATGCACGCTCGACAATATTGGGCCGGCCCTTTTCATCCAGCAGCGACACCAGTGCTTCGCCCACACCGAGTTCGGTGATGACGGCAGCTTCATCCAGTTGCGGATTGTCGCGCATCGTTTCGGCGGCAGCACGCACTGCCTTCTGGTCGCGCGGAGAAAACGCGCGTAACGCATGCTGGATGCGATTGCCGAGTTGCGACAATACCTTGTCCGGCACATCGGCCGGATTCTGCGTGACGAAATACACGCCGACTCCCTTGGAGCGTATCAGCCGCACCACCTGTTCGATCTTGTCCACCAGCGCGGTTGGCGCATCGTTAAACAGCATGTGTGCTTCGTCGAAGAAGAACACCAGTCTGGGTTTGTCGAGGTCGCCCGCTTCCGGCAGTTTTTCAAACAGTTCTGCCAGCAGCCACAGAAGCAGGGTGGAGTAAACCTTGGGCGATTGCATCAGCTTGTCTGCCGACAGGATATTGATGATGCCGTGCCCCTTGCTGTCGGTCTGCATCAGGTCGTCAATATCCAGCATCGGTTCGCCGAAGAAATGCTCGGCGCCCTGTGCTTCCAGTTCCAGCAAGCCGCGCTGGATTGCACCGATGCTGGCGGTGGAGATGTTGCCGTATTCGGTGGTAAAGGTTTTTGCGTTGTCCCCCACATGTTGCACCATTGCTCGCAGATCCTTGAAGTCGAGCAGCAACAGGCCGCTGTCGTCAGCGATCTTGAAAATCAGCGTAAGCACACCCTGCTGTACTTCATTCAGGTTGAGCATGCGGCCGATCAGTTGTGGTCCCATTTCAGAAATGGTGGCACGTACCGGGTGGCCCATTTCGCCAAACACATCCCAGAAGGTGACGGGTGAGGCGCAATAGTTGAAATCTTCCAGCTGCAATTGTGAAATGCGTGCGGCAATTTTTTCATTTCCTCCGCCGGGTTTGGCGATACCAGACAGGTCGCCCTTGATGTCGGACATGAAAACCGGTACGCCGATACGGCTGAACGATTCTGCGAGCGATTGCAGGGTGACTGTCTTGCCGGTGCCGGTAGCGCCGGTAATCAGTCCGTGGCGATTGGCCATTGCAGGCAGAAGATGCAGTTCAGTAGTGGCATTTTTTGCAAGAAGCAGCGGAGTGGTCATGATTTACCTCAGTTTCCAAGCAATGAACCGAAGACTTTGCCGAGCAGTTTGCTGCCCTGTTCCAGGGGATGTGCACGAATTTCCTTTTCTTCGTCAGCAATCATCAGGTAGAGGCCGGCGAGCGCCTTCTGCGTGATGTAGTTGTCCAGGTCAGCCTGGCTTTCATCTATCAGGCCAAAACGTGCGGCACTGCTGGCCAGCTCGTTATATTTCCGGGTAACGCCCACTTTTTCCGTGGACTGCTTCACCACTGGCAGGAATTTAGCTGTCAGCTTCTGCGCTGTCTTGCGCTGGAAGTATTCTGTGGCAGAGGTGTCGCCGCCACTGAGGATGCCTTTCGCATCCTCTATGGTCATCTGCTTCACCGCGTCCACCAGCAGCGACTTTGCTTCCGGTACCGCAGCTTCGGCGGCGCGGTTCATGGTCAGTACCAGCTCGTCGGCATACTGGCCCATGCCGAATCGGCGCAGTGTGCCTTCAACCTTTTGCAGCGATTCCGGAAGTGGTATTTTCACCCGTTCGTTATCAAAGAAGCCGTTTTCCCTGCCGAGTTTGCTGACAGCATTGGTTGTGCCCCTGTTCAATGCTTCTTTCAGTCCGGAAACCACATCTTTTTTTGAAAGATCGGTCAGATCGAGGGGGTAGGAGACTTGTGGAATCAGGAAAATAAATAATGTCAGAAGAATACGCATATGTGCCTCAGCCTGGAAGTTGCCGGTATTCTAGCAGGAGCAATGCAGTATCCGGATTCATCTGTGATATGCAGGCTATGTGACGTGTTGTAATTTTGCACAGTGACAGCGCTTGTTAACCCCTTTGCGCTAGAATCTGCCACCCTGAACAGTCTGGCCAGGGAGTATTTAAAAACTCATATTCAAGGGGATAAGCATGAAGAAAACAATATATCAGGGTGTTGCGGGTGCATTGATGCTGGCCTCGGCTCAGGCCGGTGCCATGGAGCTGAAGGGCGTGATCGGCATGGGACTGGATTTTGGCGGAGATACCATCATCAGCGGGAACTATACCGATGGTTCAAGCTGGCAGGTAAATGCCGGCCAGGGACTGTCGTTCAATGGCGGAGTTGTCGTCGTGACCGGAGATTTTGAAACTCAGGCCACGGTCGGGTATAAATTCGGTGGCCCGACTGCCAAGAATGGGACGATTACACTGGATGTCATTCCGGTAGAGGTGATGGAGTTCTATCGTACGGAAAAAATCCGCATGGGAGCGGGCATCTCTTACCAGAGCAGCCCGAAAATGAAAATTGACGTTTCAGGCAGCGGACTCAATGGCGATTACAAGTTCAAGGATACAACCGGACTGGTGGTGCAAGTGGGCTGGGCGCCGCGCAACAGCATCTACAGCATTGATTTGCGTTATACCGCGATGAAATATACACCGTCCAATTTTGGCGCAGGCAGCTTTAGTGGCGCAAAAGATGAATATTCTGCCAGTGTGTTCGGCCTGTATGCGAGCCTGTTTTTCTGAGTGAGGGATTGAGGAAGACTTGAAGCAAGGGGCACGGATGTGCCCCTTTTGTTTTGTCTAAAGCCGGAAATGGCTGACAACATCCTGCAGGTGCGCAGAAAGTTTCTGCAAGTCATGCGAAGATCGGGTCGATTTGTCTATCGAGTGGGTGTTGTCTTTCGCCATGTCTGCTATGTGTTCAATCTGCACAGTAAGTTCGCTGGTGGCCTCACTCTGTGAACGGGTCGAATTTGAAATGAGCTCGATCATGTCGACGACGCGCTTGATGCTGGCATTGATGTTCTGCAACGAGGCGCCTGCCTGGTTTGCCAGATTCACGCCATCATTGACCTCCGCGCTGCCCTTTTCCATGATGGTCACCACATTCCGGGTTTCTTCCTGAATGGTGGAGATCATGTCGGATATTTCAGACGTTGCCTGTGATGTCCGCTCGGCAAGTTTGCGCACCTCATCCGCCACCACCGCAAAGCCGCGCCCCTGCTCGCCTGCGCGCGCCGCTTCGATTGCGGCGTTCAGGGCCAGCAGATTGGTCTGCTCTGCAATATCCTGAATGACATTGATGATTTGCCCGATCTGGTCGGAGCGCTGTCCCAGCGTGGCAATCTGCTCGGCGGATTCCTTGACCGTCAGGGCAACCTGCTGGATGCCCATCACGGCACGGTTGACAATCTGCTGGCCTTCATCAGCAGTGGCACTGGCCTTGCCGGCGTAACTTGCAACTTCGGTGGTTTTCGCAGCAATTTCCTGGACTGATGCATTTACCTGCTCGATTGAAATCGCTGCGTTGGAAGCCTGTTCCTTCTGGTTACTGGAAATATCCGATACTTTTTCGGCAATGGTAGCCTGGGTTTTGCTGGCACCTATCACCTGCTGCGTAGATTGGCGTACCTTGGCGATCAGCGAGGAGAATTCACTTGCCATCTGATTGAAGGCCCGGGCGACTTCGCCCAGTTCATCCTTGCTGTCCAGCTTCACGCGGGCGGTCAGGTCGCCATCTGACAATCTGGCGGCCGTTTTCGCGAGTTCGCGCACGCCGGCATTGACGGAGCGGGTGATGATCAGGCCGAGCACGATCGACAAGGCCAGGCCTGCGATGATGGTGATGATGGCACCAACCTTGAGGATGTGCGTGAATTTTGTAACACGTTCGTATTCGGCTTTGGCCGAATCCACCTGCATCTGGATCAGGTTGTCTATCGCATCGGAAGCCTTGGTGTAGCCGGGAACCATGACGCTCTGGCTGAGTTTGTGCGCTTCATCAAATTTTTCTGCCTGCAGCAGGTCTATGACAGGCAGGACCCCGTTGCGGCCATAATCCAGCCGGCTTGCCATAAACGCATCCATTATTTTCTTTTCGTCTGGTGGCAGGGTTTGCTTGTTGTATTCGGTCAGCGCAGTTTCGATATGGAACATGTAGGTACGCACCTTGTCGATATGCGCGAGGATTTCAAAACCATCGCGTTCGCGTTCTGCTTCCAGCAGCTCTGCACGGATTCTGCTCTGGTTGTCGCGCACTTCATTCAGCTGGATGATATGCAGCAGCTTGTCGTTATATACGCTGGATAAGGCCTTGGTTGCACTGTTCACGCCGGCAAGTCCGGTGAAGCCGATGATGATCATCAGTACAGATGCAGACAAGACCAATATGTTCAGCTTGGTTTGAATTTTCAGGTTGCTGACCAGATTCATTGCGGCTCCTCCAATATCTTTGGCTTTCCATGAGCTTTTATCGGCAGCTCAGGTAAATCATTTAGTACGCAGGTTCAAATTTGAAGTGCAACGCTCACTTGAAGAATACCTGATTGGGTGTCAGGAATCCTAGTCTTTTTCGTGGCCTGTTGTTCAAGCGCTTCATCACTTCATTGATCTCCTGTTGTG
>JAJXUI010000034.1 GCA_021782995.1 Pseudomonadota bacterium
GATTGTGCAGACATACTGGATATCGGTGGTGAGTCCACGCGTCCGGGTGCGGCTGCTGTCAGCGTTCAGGAAGAACTGGATCGCGTGATGCCGGTGATCGAGGCATTGAAAGATGTTGGTGTGCCATTGTCCATTGATACCCTCAAGACAGAAGTGATGCGTGCATCCATTGCTGCAGGCATACATATGGTGAATGACGTGAATGCCCTGCAGGCCGCGGATGCCTTGTCTGTTGTGGCGGCGAGCCATGCCGGGATCTGCCTGATGCACAAGCAGGGAGAACCGGCGACGATGCAGCAACGGCCTCAGTATGATGAAGTGTCCGACGAGGTCCTGGCGTTTCTGCAGGCGCGTGTTCAGGCAGCTGAAGCGGCTGGAGTTGCGCGTGACCGCATCGCAATTGATCCGGGTTTCGGTTTTGGCAAGACACTTCAGCACAATTTACAGCTGTTGCAAAATCTGCAACGATTTGCCTCCCTGGGGTTCCCGGTCCTTGCTGGATTATCACGCAAATCCATGTTGGGCATGATTACCGGCCGGGAGGTGGGGCAGCGACTGGCGGCGAGCCTTGCTGCAGCCATCATGGCCGTTGACAATGGTGCACGTATTTTAAGGGTGCATGATGTCAAAGAGACGGTGGATGCGCTGAAAGTCTGGAGTGCAGTAGACGGCTGTTGAAAAGCGGCTGTGTGAGGTGGCAGGTTCATGGAGGTACTTCCTCATGAAATTCAACCTGTTTATCCGTTGCCACTTCGATGGTAACTGGTATCCGGTTGTAACTGACAATACGTCGCGTGCGAAGTTTTTTGCTGATCTGTAAGAGGCAGCTAATCAAGAAAATCGGAATTTAATATGGGCAGAAAATATTTTGGAACGGATGGTGTGCGAGGCAGGGTAGGAGAATTTCCGATCACTCCGGAGTTCGTGTTGCATCTCGGCTATGCTGCGGGCAAGGTGCTGGCCAGATCCGACTGGCATCTGGCAGCCGGCAGCCGGCCAACCGTGTTGATCGGCAAGGACACCCGGATTTCCGGATACTTGCTGGAATCCGCGCTGCAGTCCGGGCTGATTGCGGCGGGTGTTGATGTGCTGCTGGCGGGACCGATCCCTACACCGGCGGTGGCTTACCTGACCCGCGCCTTGCGCTTGCAGGCCGGTGTCGTAATCTCCGCATCGCACAACCCATATGAAGACAATGGCATCAAATTTTTCTCGGCTACTGGCAGCAAGCTGCCTGATGAAATTGAAAGTGCCATCGAGGCCGGCATGGATGAGCCGGTTGTGACGATGGTATCCGACAAGCTCGGCAAGGCCAAGCGCCTGGACGATGCGGCGGGGCGCTATATCGAGTTCTGCAAAAGCGCCTTCCCGTACGAGCTTGATCTGCGCGGACTGAAAGTCGTTGTCGATTGCGCAAATGGCGCGGCTTATCATATTGCCGGACATGTGTTCCATGAGCTTGGTGCGGATGTGGTGTCGGTTGCTGCGCAGCCGGATGGAAAAAACATCAATGATGGCTGTGGCGCTACAAAACCCAAATTCCTGCAGCAGGCGGTGCTGGAGCACAAGGCGGATCTGGGCATTGCTTTGGACGGTGATGCGGACCGTGTGGTCATGGTGGATGCACAGGGCAAACTGTATGACGGAGACCAGTTGTTATATGTCGTGGCACAGCATCGGCAGAAAACCGGGAGCATGAAAGGGGGCGTAGTTGGCACATTGATGACCAATCTGGCGTTCGAGCATGCGATGCTGCGCATGGGAGTGCCATTTGCGCGCGCCAAAGTGGGCGATCGTTATGTGATGGAGCTTCTGCAGCAACAGGGTTGGCAGCTTGGAGGGGAGAATTCAGGCCACATCATCTGTCTGGACCGGCATACCACCGGGGATGGCATTATTTCCGCGCTGCAGGTGCTGCACGCTCTGCGCGCCTCAGGGTTGACGCTGGCAGAGGCTGTGGCGGACATGCAGATGTATCCGCAAGTGCTGATCAATGTACGCATCGGCAAGGGCCAGGATCCAGCCTCACATTCCAGTGTGAATGCGGCAGTCATTGCAGCGAACGAGGCCTTGGCGGGCAAGGGGCGCGTATTGCTTCGACCTTCAGGCACAGAGCCATTATTGCGCGTGATGGTAGAGGGAGAGGATGGGGAGAAGGTGCGATTCTGGGCAGAAAATATTGCTGATGCGGTACGGGCTGCGCTCTGAGAAGGTGGCATGAAATGTTGCGCCGGATTCTCAATCTGCTGGGTGGTGGTCTTGCGGTCACAGAAAAACAAATATTAAATCAGGTATTTGTGTATGTCGTGAATCAGGGTGACAATAGCATTTCCCTCTACACCATAGGATCGCAGGGCCATCTACTGCCACACGAAACGAGGAAAATCCGCAGCGGCACGACACCAGTCCATATCGAAGCTGCACCCGATGGAAAGAGTGTCTATGTTGCAAATCAAGGGGGCAACAACATCTCACAATTCAGGGTGGGTGCGGATGGTGTGTTGCAGCCCGCAAACAAGCCGGTTGCCGCAGGGACAACGCCGGTCCATCTGGCTTTCCATCCGTCAGGCGAATATGCCTATGTGGCTAACTCCAGCAGTAACGATATTGCGCAGTATACAGTTGGCTGCGACGGCTCACTGCACCCCATGGCAACCCCGCTGGTTAGCGCTGGTTTGATTCCTGTGTGGATCAGCGTGCATCCGGCAGGCAAGTTTGCTTATGTGGCCAATAACGGCAGTAGCGATATTTCCCTGTTCCAGATCCGTCATGATGGAAGCCTGGATATGGTGGATAAGGCTGTGGCCAAGGCAGGTACAGGCCCGCGTTGCATGGTCATCGATCCTGTGGGTAGATATGCATATGTTGCAAACCGCACCAGCGGGGATGTGTCGATATATCGTATTGAGGGGGATGGCAAGCTGAATCTGCAGGGCAAGCCGGTGCTGACTGGCAAGCACCCGATCAGCCTATGCCTCTCTCCTTCGGGCAAGTTTGCCTATGTGGTGAATCAGAATGGCAACAGCATTTCCCAGTTTTCCGTGGATGCCAGCGGAAACTTGCAGCCCATGGAGCCGGCCGCTGTCATTTCTGTCATGACGCCGGTTGGTGTCACCCTTGATGCTACCGGACGTTATCTGTATGTGGCCAATATCAGCAGCAATGATGTTTCGCAATACCGCCTTGCCGAAAATGGTTCCCTGGAGCCTATTATTCTGAATAACTGGGGGGATTTTGCTGTAACCGCAGATGTTGCACCGCGTGCTGTGGCCGTGGTTACCTTACCCTGAAATTTTGCGTCAATTGCGGACCGGAATGTCCTGATTGCTAAGATAAATCATGTCGCATGGTGTAATATTCAGCAAACATGAATACATCTCAAATGTACGGGGCATACATTGAGCAAACAATCTCCCCTGGCGTCGATAAGTGCCAGACTTGAAGCGAGTGAAGAAGACAGGTTGCGGAGCAGCCTGCTGATCTTTGCGTGCGCCTTCATGAATTTTGCGGTCATGTTCTGGCTGGCCATCTACTGGCTGATGGGGCAGAACTACTCGACCAATGTGCCTCTGGCATATCAGGCACTTTCTGTCAGCTCCCTCTTTTATTACCTGAAGACCCGGAATTTTGTTGTCTTCCGTTTCATCCAGCTCAGCCTGTTCCTGTTTGCACCTTTTGTCATGCAATGGACTGTGGGAAGCAGTGTGACGTCCAGTGGTGTGACGATTTGGGCTTTGCTTGCGCCAGTGGGTGCAATCGTGGTGGCGGGCTGGCGTGAGTCAATTCCCTGGTTCATTGCCTACATCGTGATGACCGCCGTATCAGGATTTTTCGATTACTTCCTTGGCGTCGGGCTGGCGGACGGTATGGAACTGAAAACCATCGGTGTGTTCTTTGCACTGAATTTTGTTGCCATGTCCTCCATTGTGTATTTCCTGATCCGTTACTTCGTGCTGGAAACGGAAAAGATCAAGAGAGAGCTGGACCAGAAACATGTGCTGCTGCTGGAGGAACAGAAAAAATCCGAATCGCTGCTGCTGAATGTTTTTCCTACACATATTGCGCGTCGCCTCAGGGATGAGCACACCCTGATCGCGGATGGCCATGCAGATGTTTCCGTGATGTTTGCCGACATTACCAATTTTACCCAGCTGACCGTGCAGATGCCCCCGGAAGAACTGGTTGGCATGCTGAACAAGCTGTTTTCCTGGTTTGACGACATGACCGACAAATACGGCATGGAAAAGATCAAGACCATAGGCGATGCCTATATGGTGGCGGGCGGGCTGACCAGCAATCATGATGATTATGTAAAGAACATCGTGGACATGGCAATTGAAATGCGGGCATTTGTCTCTACCCAGCCCGAACTCAGGAAGTATGACTTGGGCATACATGTCGGTATTGCCACGGGTCCTGCCATTGCAGGTGTGATCGGCAGCAAGCGTTTCATCTATGATGTGTGGGGGGATACGGTGAATATGGCAAGCAGGCTGGCAGGTGACGGCAAGAAAGGAGAAATCCTGGCGGATGCGAATACATACAGCCGCTTGCGCAACTACTATACGTTCGAACCTCCATGCCTTATCAATCTGAAAGGCAAGGGCGAGGTTCAGGTATACCGTCTAATCGGTCCGGCGAAATCCGTCATTCAGGCCTGAATGGCCGGGAACAATTTTTCCCAGAGCTGAACGACAGCGCTTGCATCCACTTCATCTCGATTAATGCGGCATGGACCTTCGCTATTAAGCCTGTGTTTATGCTGTATCTGTCGCAACTTGCGATAGACATCCTGAACCTTGTTCGCCAGGGCTTCATCTATCAGCCGCAATGAGGCTGCGCGTTGCAACAGTGCGAGGTTGCCAATGTTGGCGGTCAATTCGGGGTGACTTGCAGCGTATGCAAGCACGATGAATTGCACGATGAATTCGATATCCACCATGCCGCCACTGTCGTGTTTGATATCAAATAACGATGTGGGATTCGGATGGCCGTCATGCATTTTCTGCCGCATGCCAACGACCTCGTTCCGTAATTCCAGTATCGGTCTGGGTTGACTCAGGACATGCTTGCGGATGCTTTCGAATTTTTCCCCCACCTGTATGTTGCCAGCGCTGAATCGTGCGCGGGTCAAGGCCTGGTGCTCCCATACCCAGGCGTGCTGCAGCTGGTAATCCTCGAAAGCCTCGATACTGCTGACCAGCAGGCCGCTGGCGCCATTCGGACGCAGGCGCAAATCGGTCTCATACAGGCGCCCGGCGGAAGTGTAGCTGCTGAGCACGGTATTGATGCGCTGTGCAAGTCGTGCATAGATTTCTGCAGCATCCGTGTGTGCATCGTCATACAGGAATATCAGGTCCAGGTCAGATGCATAGCCAAGCTCCTTGCCACCCAGCTTGCCATATGCAATGACGGCAAATAATGGTTCTTCCAGGTGCTTCTTGCGCGCTTCCTGCCAGCACAGGCGCAGTACCTGGTTGAGGATAAGGTCGGCAAGGTCGCTCAGGTGGTCGCTGAGCTTTTCCAGTGGCAGCAGGCCTCGAATATCCATGGCGAGGAGGCGGAAGGTTTGCGTGTGATGGAATTCACGCAGGACGTTCATTGCGCGCTCCATGTCACTACCGCAGTCGCTTATCTGTCCTGACAGGCCTTGCTGGAGGGTTTGCCAGTCAGGCGGCTGGTATATGTCACTTGCAGCCAGCAATTCATCCAGCAGGAAGGGGTGATTGGCAAGATAATCTGCCGCCCATTCGCTGGCACTGGATATTTCTACCAGGCGCGGCAATACTTGCGGGTATTCCGAGAGAAAAGCGGGATAAGCCGCGCGACGGCTGATGTTCTCGATCAGTTTCAGTACGCGTGGCAAGGTCATATCCGCATTGGTTACCGTTGCACACTGTTCGATCAGTGCGGGAATGATGCGGTCCAGTCGCTGCCGGGAAAGTTCAGGCAGCTGTCGATAGCGTCCGCTGTCACGTATCTGCAGCAGCCGGATGGACTGGCTCTCGGCATCCCGATAACCGATAGCCAGAAGTGCTGATTGCAGTTCATCCTGCAGTATGCCTTCGCCCCAGGTTGTCGCTGTATTGGTTTCTTCTGCTTTTTCCTGCGTGCTGAAAATCTGTTCAAAATGGCGGCTTACCAGCTGCCGGTGTCCATCAAGTATCTGCAGCATTTCGTCAAAGGACTGGCAGCCCATCGCCAATGCGATGATGGCCTGATCCTCCGGCTTTTCGGGTAACTCCTGTGTCTGCTGGTCATCCAGGTATTGCAGTCTGTGCTCCAGATTGCGCAGGTAGACATAGGCGGCATCCAGTCTTGCTGCGGAATCGGCAGTCAGCTGTCCAGATGCAGCCAGCAGTTGCAGCACTTTCTGTGTGGCGCGTATGCGTAATTGTGTTTCGCGTCCACCGCGTATCAGCTGGTAAACCTGGGCAATGAACTCAACTTCGCGAATGCCTCCGGGACCGAGCTTGATATTGTTCATGCGGTCACGACGCATGACTTCCTGGCGGATCTGTGCATGCAGTTTGCGCATCGATTCGAATGCGCCAAAGTCCAGGTATTTCCGGAATATGAAGGGCTGTACCAGTTTTTCGAGTTCATGCACCAGCGGTTCAGGGGTTTGGGAGATCACGCGCCCCTTGATCCAGGCATAGCGCTCCCATTCCCGGCCCTGGGCCACCAGATATTCTTCCAGGGCCGCGAAACTCATCACCAGCGCTCCACTTTCACCGTAAGGACGCAGGCGCATGTCGACCCTGAATACGAATCCGTCTGCGGTCGTTTCATTCAGCAAGCTGATGATCTTGCGGCCGACGCGGGTGAAAAATTCCGCATTGCTGATGCTGCGTGGGCCTGTGGTTTCTCCGTCTTCTGGATAGATGAAAATCAGGTCGATGTCGGAAGAGACATTCAGCTCCCTGCCCCCCATTTTGCCCATGCCGATAATGAGCAGCTCCTGAGGCTGGCCGCTTTCCCTGCCAGTTGGGGTGCCATGGATTGAGGTCAATGCCTGCATCGCACATTCACGTGCTTTCCGTGTGGTAATTTCTGCGAGCGCAGTCATCGTTGCCATGACCTCATCCAGACTGGCAAGTCCGCCCAGGTCGCGAGCTATCAGCTTGAGCATGACCATCTTGCGCAGCTTTCTCATCGCGCCTGAAACGGCAGCTTCGTCCAGTCCCGGCAGGTCATCCAGCCATACGCCGATTTCGTTTTCACTGCAGGGAGAGAGCAGGTTTCCTGCAAGCCAGTCGGCTAACGGTTCATTCCTTTCCAGCTGGTGCCTGGCATAGCGACTGCATTGTCGGGCATGCTCAAGTATCTGTTCAGGGGTCCTGGCGGATGTATTCAATGTGTCCATAGCTTGAGGTTAAGGTAGAATGGTCGAAGTCATTTTCAATTATAAGACCCAATTTCACCATCTGCCCGGATACTTGGCCGGGCATGCTTTTTCAGATTATGCTGAAACTTTCCTTGCGGCTGGCTGCCCGCACCATATTGCTGATACGCAGGATATTCCTGACTGCCTTGCTGCTGCTGTTATTGGCCATTGCCGTCCTGATCCTGGTGCTGCGTTATTCGATCCTGCCGGATATCGGGAAATATCATGATGACATTGCCGGTGCGATGGGCCACTTGCTCGGGAAGACCGTGCGTATCGAGCAGATTGTCGCCGACTGGCGCGGTATCGATCCTCATCTCGGCCTGACCGGCATCCGCCTGCTCGACAAGCAGGGCAGGACGACACTGGAGTTGCAGCATGTAGATGCTGTTGTGTCATGGAAAACGCTGCTCGCCGGCGAACTGCGTCTCGCCAGCCTGGAAATTGACCAGCCTGACCTGATGGTCAAGCGCAATGCAAAGGGCGTTATCCAGATTTCCGGGCTGGATTTCGAAGAGTCCAATGGCGATAACAATTTTGCCAATTTGTTGCTGGGGCAGTCTCGGATAGTGGTGCGCGGCGCGCATATTTCCTGGCTGGATGAAATGCAGTCGCGGCCGATGCTGGTCTTGAGCGATGTCAATCTGGTGCTGGAAAACGCATGGAATCATCATCGTTTTGCTTTGAGGGCGCAGCCTCCGGCCGAATTGTCCGCACGGATAGATGTGCGTGGGGATCTGTCCGGAAAGAGCTTTGACGACCTGTCGGATTGGCGAGGGGAGGTGTTTGCACGTCTGGACTATACCGACATCGCCGCATGGAAAACCTGGTTGCCGCTGCCTTTGAATGTCCGCCAGGGCAGCGGCGCTGTGCGCGCCTGGATAAAGCTGCAGCAGGGCAAGGTGGCGGATGTGACTGCAGATATGGCGCTCTCAAATTTGCAGACTCGGCTGGCAGAGGATTTACCGACACTTGATGTGCGTTCGCTGAGCGGCCGCATGATCTGGCGCAATGAGGAAAATGGCTTTGACGTTGCACTCAGCAGGTTTTCCCTGCAACTGTTTGATGGTTTTATACTGAAGCCGACCGATGTTTCGGTGTCGCTGGCTAATTACCGTCACCTTGAAAGTGCTTCCGGGGAAATCCAGGTCAGTCAGCTGGATCTGCGGAGCCTGGGAAAGATAATGCAGTATCTTCCAGTTGACCAGGGATTCCGCAGCAACTATGCCGACTTCCAGCCGGGGGGGCAGGTGGAAAACATGCTGGTACAGTGGCAGCCTGGCCATGAAGGGAAGTTGCGTTTCCAGATCAAGGGAAAATTCAACGAGCTGGCGATGCAGCGTGTCGGAAAATTTCCCGGGTTTTCCGGACTCAGCGGGGAAGTGGACGGTACGGAAAGCCGGGGTAACCTTTCCATCAATTCCCGCTTTCTGACCGTGGATGCACCGGAAGTCCTGCCCGATCAATTGAGCTTCGAAACCATTTCCGCGCAATCCAGCTGGCAGGCCAATGCCAATGGATATGAAATCAAGCTGCGCAACTTTGCGATCACCAATGAAGATATCGCCGGCATCATTTATGGCAGTTACCAGACATTGCCCGGCAGTCCAGGGAAACTGGACCTCAACGTACATTTGTTGCGGGTGGCGTTGCAGAATGTCGGGAAATACATTCCCCTGGTTGCTCTCGGAGACTCCACGCGCAACTGGCTTAAATCCGCTTTGCTTGACGGGCAGTCGAGTGATTTCAATTTGCGACTGAAAGGCGACCTGAATGATTTTCCGTATGCGGATAACCGGCATGGCCAGTTCAAGCTGAATGCGCACATGAATGGCGTGACGCTGGCTTTTGATCCTGACTGGCCCAAGGCAACCAATGTCTACGCAGACTTGCAGATCAGCGGCAAGGAATTGTCGGTCTTTGCATCATCAGGGGTAATGTATGGCTTGCAGTTGCAGAATGTGCGGGTGAACCTGCCGGACTTGATGGGCCAGCAGCAGGTGTTGAATATCCATGGTGAGGCCGGTGGAGAAAACAGGCATGCACTGGCATTTATCCAGGCAAGCCCGGTACACGGATATCTTGATGGGTTTACCGATCCCGTCAGGGCAACTGGCAATGGCAGGCTGAGCCTGAACCTGAGTGTGCCACTGCAGGATGGTTCTGCGGCAAAGGTTGCTGGCACTTACCGGTTCATCGATGCTGATGTTGACTTTGGCAAGGGCATCCCCTGGATACGCAAGGTGAATGGTGATTTGCAGTTCACCGAGTCGAGTGTCGGCACGAAAAATATCACAGGACAGATCCTGGGTGGTCCAGCCAAACTGCAGATAGAAGGCCAGAACCTGCAGAAGCTGGCAATCAGGCTTGCCGGCCGTGCCAATCTGGCAGCAATACGCAAGCCTGAAATGCCGGAGTGGGGGAGGCTCTTGCATGGTGAGCCGGCATGGAATCTTGACATCAATATGCACAACAGGCTGATGAACCTCCTGTTTACCTCTGATTTGTCGGGATTGCAGTCTGACTTGCCGCCGCCTTTTGACAAGCAGGCGGATGAGGATATGCCGTTGCGGGTAGAGTTGAGCGAAACTTCAGCAGATGAACGCGTGCTTAAACTGCAATATGGTGCTTTGGCAAATGCCGACTTGCTGCAGAGCAGGGATGAGAACAAGGCGTGGGTGCTGGATCGCGGTATTGTCAATTTCGGCAATGTGGTACATGAGGCGGATCGTGAAGGTTTGTGGGTGATCGGGACGTTGCCCAGGGTGTCTGTAGAGGGCTGGACAGTCGTCTCGGATATATTGGGCGGGTCATCCGGGGGCGGAACGCCTGATCTGGCCGGTGCGGATTTCACCATCCAGAAACTGACTGGCTTTGGCCGGCAGATCAATGATTTGCATGTGAAGGCGAACGCCCGTTATGGTCGGCTAAATGCACAGCTCAGTTCGAAAGAGTTGAACGGTGACTTGACCTGGCTGGACCGGGAGGGGGGCTTGTTGAGCGGGCGTCTGAAAAACCTTGAAATTTCCGACCTGGATGAGCCTGCACAACCAGCGCTGGGTGCAAGCAAGAAACGTCAGTCGCTGGACCCGGACCTGCCCGCTTTTGATCTGGCGATAGACCGTCTCAGTGTCAATGGCAGGCCGCTGGGCCGGGTGGAATTGCAAACCCAGCGTGACGGAGACAGTTACCTGCTGGATAAATTGCGCCTGGTCAATCCGGACGGGGTGTTGAACCTGGATGGCGAGTGGAAGAAATCACCAGAAAAACCGCTTACCCGGGTAAAAATCAAAATGGATATCCACAATGCCGGCAATATCCTGGCTCGCTCCGGTTATCCCGACAGCATGAAAAATGGCAGCGGCAGGCTGGAGGCAGATTTGTCGTGGCCAGGCTCGCCCTGGAAATACAGCAAGGATTATCTGAGCGGGAGTCTTAGTCTGGATACCGGCAAGGGGCAGTTCCTGCAGATCGACCCCGGGGCCGGCAAGCTGCTCAGCATCCTCAGCCTGCAAGCCTTGCCCAAGCGGATTGCGCTGGATTTCGATGATGTTTTCAGCAAGGGTTTCGAGTTTGATACCATCAAGGGCAGTGCCCAGATCAGGAATGGTGCGATGCATACGGATAACCTGATGATAGATGGATCGTCTGCCAAGGTATTCATGGCGGGCAACATTGACCTGAAGAACGAACAGCAGGATCTGCAGGTGCGTATCGTGCCGACCGTAGGCAACAGTGCTGCGCTCATTTCAGCATTGGTAGCCAATCCCTTGGCAGGAGCGTATGTTTGGCTGGCCAGCAAGATATTGAACGATCCGCTCGGCCAGCTCGTCTCTTTTGAATACAATATTACCGGAAGCTGGGTCGATCCCAAGGTGGAAAAGGTCAGCAAGGAAGGCCAGTCCCGGGCTTCAAAAAATTAGAAATATATTAATATAATCAAATGCATATGGATATTGATAGCACGCAAAAACGTATCGCCGCACAGGTCAATGCCTTCAAGGTTGCGGCATTGCAAATGGCTTCAGGGCCTAACATCCAGGGCAATCTGAGCGAGGCGCGCCGATTGATCGACAAGGCAGTTGAGCAGGGTGCGCGCATGGTGGTGTTGCCTGAATACTTTCCGTTGATGGCGATGAAAGAAGAAGACATGGTGGCCGCGCGTGAACGCGAAGGCAGTGGCGTCATTCAGTCATTCCTTGCAGAAATGGCGAAAAAGCACCATATCTGGGTTGTGGGTGGCTCGATTCCGCTGGAATCCTCCGTGCCGGATAAATTCCGCAACAGCTGCCTGGTGTTTGATGAGCATGGCAAGCAGGTGGCGCGTTATGACAAGATTCACCTGTTCAATCTGGACTTGGGCAACGAGCATTATCATGAAGGCAGCACCATAGAAGCAGGCAACCGGGTCGTGGTGATCGATAGCCCGTTTGGCCGCGTCGGCGTCGCCATCTGCTATGACTTGCGCTTCCCTGAGCTGTTCAGGGCGATGAAGCAAGTGGATATCATCGTGCTGCCCTCAGCCTTTACCTCAACCACCGGCAAGCTGCACTGGGAAACCCTGGTACGGGCGAGGGCGATTGAAAACCTGTCCTATGTCATCGCCGCGGCTCAAGGCGGTTACCACGTGAATGGCCGCGAAACCCATGGACACAGCATGATTGTTGATCCCTGGGGGCGTGTGCTGGACGAGCTACCGCGCGGTTCCGGTGTTGTGATCGGGGAAATCAATCCGAACTATCAGGCCAGCTTGCGTGCCAGCCTGCCGGCCCTGTCACACCGCTCACTGCTTTGAGATGGCGGAGTTCTGTATATTAATTTAATCAAATCATAATATTAAGATGAATCAAGAATCGGTTTTTTCACAGGCTGACCAGTCATTGCTACAGCCCTATGCGCTGGATACGCGGCAGCTGGAGCAGGTATTTGGCCAGATCATGACGCATCAGGTGGACTTTGCCGACCTGTATTTCCAGTATGCGCGTGCCGAAAGCTGGTCGCTGGAAGAAGGCATCGTCAAGGCCGGCAGCTTCAGCATCGACCAGGGCGTTGGGGTGCGCACGGTCAGTGGTGAAAAAACTGCATTTGCCTACTCTGATGACATCAGCTTCAAGGCGCTGGAAAATGCTGCACACGCCACGCGTGCCATTGCGCGCCAGGGTGGTAACCAGGTAGCGCCATTGCTTGCGCACAAGCCCGTATTTCGCCGGGACGCGGCATCGCATCTGTATCTGCCTCAGGACCCTATTGCCAGTCTGGATGCAAGCGCCAAGGTGGCGTTGCTGGAAAAGATCGAACGGGTGGCGCGTTCACTGGATACACGGGTGACACAGGTGATGGCCGGTTTGTCGGGTGAATATGAAGTGGTGCTGGTGGCGCGCAGCGACGGCCTGATGAATGCGGATATCCGCCCGCTGGTGCGTTTGTCGCTGCAGGTGATCGTGGAGAGCAACGGCAAGCGCGAGCAGGGTTCCGCCGGGGGTGGCGGCCGTTTTGACTTTAGCTATTTCGACGAGGCCGTGATTCGCAACTATGCAGAGGAAGCCGTGCATCAGGCGGTGACCAATCTGGATGCCAAACCGGCACCGGCCGGCAACATGACGGTGATTCTCGGTTCCGGCTGGCCAGGCATCCTGCTGCATGAGGCCGTGGGCCACGGGCTGGAGGGCGATTTCAACCGCAAGGGCAGTTCCACTTTCTCCGGCCGCATCGGCGAACGGGTGGCGAGCAAGGGCGTGACGGTGGTGGACGATGGCACCATTGCCAGCCGCCGCGGTTCATTGCAGATGGACGATGAAGGCAATGCTACGCAGCGCACCGTGCTGATCGAGGATGGCATCCTGCGCGGTTATTTACAGGACACGATGAATGCCAGCTTGATGGGCGTGCCGGTCACCGGCAACGCGCGCCGTGAATCCTATGCTTACCTGCCAATGCCGCGCATGACCAACACCATGATGTTGAATGGCCAATATGATCCGCAGGAAATGATTTCGTCGGTAAAACATGGCATTTACGCGGCCAATTTCGGCGGCGGTCAGGTGGACATCACCAGCGGCAAATTCGTGTTTTCCACCACTGAAGCCTACATGATCGAAAACGGCAAGATTACCCATCCGGTGAAAGGGGCAACCCTGATCGGCAACGGCCCGGATGCGATGACCCGTGTCAGCATGGTGGGCAATGACATGAAGCTCGACCCGGGCGTGGGCACCTGCGGCAAGGAAGGGCAGCATGTGCCGGTAGGTGTCGGCCAGCCGACTGTGAAGATTGATGGCATCACGGTGGGCGGCACGGCCTGAAAAACTGCCATGGGTGGCGGGTGAATTGCCGTTCCCATCGGTTATAATTAGCGCCTTATGTTGATCTTTCGCGCGCTCAAATCTCCTGATAAACAGCCTGTTGCACTGACCATCGGCAATTTCGATGGCGTGCATCTGGGGCATCACGCCTTGTTGTCGCGCCTGCAGGAACAGGCAAAGTCACTCGGCCTGCCCAGTGCAGCGGTCATTTTCGAGCCGCACCCTCGTGAATTTTTCACGCCTGACAAGGCGCCTACCCGCCTGACCAGCCTGCGTGAGAAACTGGAGCTGCTGGAGCAGGCAGGCGTCGACCGTGTGCATGTATGCCGATTCAATAAACAGTTTGCGAAAATGAGCGCGCAGGAATTTATTGATGCGCTGCATCGTGATCTGCAAGTGAAGCATGTGCTGATCGGCGATGATTTCCGTTTTGGTAGCGGCCGCACAGGTGACTTTGCCTTGATGGAAAAGAGTGCGGCGCAGCATGGCTTTACGGTGGAAGCCATGCACAGTGTGCTGCATGGCGGCCTGCGGGTATCGAGCACCGCGGTGCGAGAAACACTGGCGGCGGGCAGCATGGAAACGGCTGCACGTTATCTGGGGCGCCCCTATAGCATTAGCGGTCGTGTGGTGCATGGCGACAAGATTGGCCGCACCATCGGCTTCCCGACTGCGAATGTGCAGCTCAAGCACAACCGTCCGCCGCTGACCGGCATCTATGTGGTGAGGGTGAAGGGCGATGCCATTCCTGTGCTGATGGGGGCGGCCAGCCTGGGTGTGCGTCCTACGGTGCATGCCAATGGTCGCGCGGTGCTGGAAGTGCACTTGCTGGATTACAGCGGTGAATTGTACGGGCATCATCTGCACATCGAATTCATGCACAAACTGCGCAACGAAGAGAAATATCCGGATATGGAAAGCCTCACACGCCAGATCCGGCTGGACGTGGAAAACACGCGTAAATGGTTCAAGGAAAATACGGTATAGCTATGGATTACAAGAACACCCTCAACCTGCCGGATACGGCTTTCCCGATGCGCGGAGACCTGGCAAAACGCGAGCCGCAAATGGTGGCGCAATGGCAACAGCAGAAGCGCTACCAGCGCATCCGTGCCGCGAAGAAAAACTCCCCCATGGGCAAGTTCATCCTGCACGACGGCCCGCCCTATGCCAACGGCGACATTCATCTTGGCCATGCGGTGAACAAGGTGCTGAAGGACATCATCGTGAAAGCACGCACGCTGGACGGTTACGATGCGCCCTATGTGCCGGGCTGGGATTGCCATGGCCTGCCGATCGAATTGCAGGTGGAAAAGAAACATGGCAAGAATATTCCTGCTGCGCAGTTCCGCGAGCTGTGCCGTGCCTATGCCACCGAGCAGATCGCCAGGCAGAAAAAGGATTTCATCCGACTCGGCATCCAGGGAGACTGGGACAATCCCTACCTGACGATGAATTTCAGAACCGAAGCAGACATCATCCGCGCGCTCGGCAAGATCAACGAACATGGTTATCTGTATCAGGGCCGCAAGCCGGTGAACTGGTGTCTGGATTGCCAGTCCGCGCTGGCTGAAGCCGAGGTGGAATACGAAGACAAGGTATCGCCTGCTATCGATGTCGGTTTCGAAGTGAAAGATATCGCCGCGCTGAACAAGGCCTTCCGCACCAAACTGCCGGCCGATGCAAAAGTTTATGCGGTGATCTGGACCACCACACCGTGGACACTGCCGGCCAACCAGGCGGTGAGCGTGCATCCCGCGCTGGAATACGACCTGGTCAAGACCGACAAGGGCTATTTGATCCTCGCGCATGACCTGATCGAAACCTGTCTGAAACGTTATGAAGTGGCCGGCAGCAATGATCGCGGCGATGGCAAGGCCGCCAACTGTTTTGGTGCTGCACTGGAACACCTCACATTGCAGCATCCCTTCCAGGATCGTTCGGTACCGGTGATCTGCGGCGAGCACGTTACACTGGAAGCGGGTACCGGCCTCGTGCATACCGCACCGGCACATGGTCTGGACGACTATTTCGTCGGCCAGAAATACAAGCTGCCGAACGACAACCCGGTGGGCGATGACGGAAAATTCATTTCCACCACACCGGCTGTAGGCGATACCCCGCTGGCCGGCGTGTTTGTGCTGAAGGCAAATGATATTGTGCTGCATGGCCTGCAGGCCAGCGGTCATCTGCTGCACCAGGAAAAGATGAAGCACAGCTATCCGCACTGCTGGCGCCACAAGACGCCGATAATCTTCCGCTCCACGCCACAGTGGTTTATCGGCATGGAACATGGCAAGGGCAAGAAGACCCTGCGTACTCTGGCGAACAAGGCGGTGGAAGATACCCAGTTCTTCCCGTCATGGGGGCGTGCACGACTGGAAGCGATGATAGGCAATCGCCCGGACTGGTGCGTATCGCGCCAGCGCAACTGGGGCGTGCCGATGCCGTTCTTTGTGCACAAGGAAACGATGGAACTGCATCCGCGCACAAATGAACTGCTGGAGCAGGTGGCCAAACGCGTTGAACAGCAAGGCATCGAGGCCTGGTTTGCACTTGAGGCAAATGAGTTGCTGGGTTCTGATGCCGAGCATTACCGCAAGCTGAGCGATACGCTGGATGTGTGGTTTGATTCCGGTGCCACGCATTTTGCTGTCTTGAGAACGCGCGAAGACCTTGCTTACCCGGCCGACCTGTATCTGGAAGGTTCCGATCAGCATCGCGGCTGGTTCCAGTCCTCCTTGCTGACCGGTTGTGCGATCGACGGCCGTGCGCCGTATAAGCAGTTATTGACCCATGGTTTCACCGTGGACGAAAAAGGCTACAAGATGTCGAAGTCGAAAGGCAACGGCATCGAGCCACAGGATATCTGTAACAGATTAGGTGCGGACATCCTGCGCCTGTGGATTGCGTCGACCGATTATTCCGGCGAGATTTCGCTGTCCGAGGAAATCCTCAAGCGTGTAACCGACAGCTATCGCCGCATTCGCAATACCTTGCGTTTCCTGCTGGCGAACATTGCCGACTATGACCATGCCAAACATGCATTGCCGGTGGATGAGTGGCTGGAAATCGACCGTTATGCACTGGTGCTGGCGCAGAGAATGCAGGCATCGATCGTGCATGATTACGACAAATATGAGTTCCACACCGTGGTGCAGCAACTGCAGGGCTTCTGCTCGGAAGAGCTGGGTGGCTTCTATCTGGATATCCTGAAAGACAGGCTGTATACCACGGCGCCCAATTCAAAGGCGCGCCGTTCCGCGCAGAATGCGCTGTATCACATCGCGCACTGCCTGACACGACTGATGGCGCCGATCCTGAGCTTTACCGGTGAAGAGGTATGGTCGGTGCTTGCAGGAAGCGCAGAGCAGAGTGTATTCGAGGAGGTGTGGTATGCGCTGCCCGATGCGAAGCTGAAGGCACCGGTGGTCAAGGCATGGGAAGATATACGCAACGTGCGTGACCAGGCGAACAAGCAGCTCGAAGAGTTGCGCGCTGCCGGCAAGATCGGTTCCGCACTGGAAGCGGAAATGGATATCCATGCTTCGGGATCCTTATATGAATCCCTGATGCGGATTGAGGGTGACCTGAAGTTTGTGTTCATCACCTCCCGTGTCACCGTGCATCATCGCGAAGGCGGCGGGCTGGGATTTGATGTGCAGCCAAGCAAGCATGCAAAGTGCGAGCGTTGCTGGCATTACGCTGCAGATGTAGGTACACATACCGAGCATCCAACGCTTTGCGGCAGATGTGCAAATAATCTTGAAGGAAAAGAGGAAGGTCGTCGTCATGCTTGAGAAAGCATTACAGCGCTGGCTGCTGATTTCGTTTGTTGTGATCGTGCTCGATCAACTGAGCAAGCTGGCAATCACCGCAAAATTCGTGCTGGGTGAAAGCTTGCCAGTGACCAGTTTTTTCAATCTTGTTCTGGCACATAACTATGGTGCGGCATTCAGCTTCCTGAATGGAGCTGGCGGTTGGCAACGCTGGCTATTCACGGTGATTGCGGTCGTCGCCGCAGGATGGATCATCAGTTTGCTGCGCAAGCACGCAAAGGAAGCCCTGTTCTGCTTTGCGTTGGCCTTTGTGCTGGGCGGGGCACTGGGCAATCTGGTCGATCGTGTAGCCTATGGATATGTGGTGGATTTCCTCGACTTCCACTGGATGGGTTGGCATTTTGCAGCGTTCAATCTGGCCGACTCGGCAATCACGCTGGGTGCCATCCTGTTGATCTGGGATAGTCTGTTTAAAAATAAATAACATATTGAATATATTAATTTAATTTGCATGGGGTGGTGTGGCTGCTGCTCCGGGCAAGAGGAGTCGAAAATGGAAATTCTACTCGCCAATCCCCGCGGTTTCTGTGCAGGTGTCGATCGAGCCATAGAAATGGTGGAGCGGGCGCTCGAACTGCATGGTGCGCCTATTTATGTGCGTCATGAAGTTGTCCATAACAAATTTGTGGTGGACAACCTGCGCAAGAAGGGCGCAATCTTCATTGAAGACCTGGCAGATGTGCCGCCGGGCAGTTTCCTGATTTTCAGTGCGCACGGCGTGTCGCAGGCAGTGCGGCAGGAAGCGGCTGAGCGCGGTTTTACCGTATTTGATGCGACTTGCCCGCTGGTGACCAAGGTGCATAACGAAGTTGGCAAGCTGCGCGAAAAAGACAAGGAAATCATCATGATCGGCCACGCCGGACATCCTGAAGTGGAAGGCACGATGGGACAGAGCGTGGGGCACATGTACCTGGTCGAATCACCAGAGGATGTGGCAAAACTGAAAGTGAATGACGAGAACAATCTTGCCTTTGTCACGCAAACCACGCTGTCTATCGACGACACGACAACCATCATTGCGGCATTGAAAAACCGCTTCCCGATGATCTCCGGCCCGCGCAAGGATGACATCTGCTATGCCACGCAGAATCGTCAGGATGCAGTCAAGCAGATAGCGACACAATGCGATGTGGTCATTGTGGTGGGATCTCCTACCAGTTCAAATTCCAACCGCCTGAAAGAAGTGGCTGCCAACATGAACGTACCGGCTTATCTCGTAGACAATGCGAATGAATTGAAACGGGAATGGTTTGCTGGCAAACAAAGGGTGGGGATCAGTGCAGGTGCTTCAGCGCCCGAGATACTGGTGCAGGAAGTGATTGCCCGGTTGAATGAGTGGGGGGCATCCCAGGTCAAGGAATACGATGGCATCAAGGAAAATGTGGCATTCTCGCTGCCGAAAGAATTGAAGGACTAATCCGGGAATAATAATCGCGGGATGCCAGAAAGTCGGTCGCCAACGTAAAAAGCCTCATTCAGATTCTGAATGAGGCTTTTTTGAGGCTGCAAGCGAATTGCAGCAGTGAGATCAGTTAATCAGTTCCCGCCATCCGGTACGTTTGCCTTTCGGGAACAGATTGCTGTTTCCACCACCACCTTCAGGATTGACGCCGTTTACGCCACCCGCTGTGTCCGTTACCACGGCAATGATTTTGCCGTTGGCCAGCCTGATTTCCTTGATACCGGCAACCAGGGCATTGGATGACAGTTTTCTGCCTACAGTTTCATTGGCAGAAGTTGCCAGATACGAGCCGTTGGCAATGTCAAAGTTATACAGGAAGGCATACCCGCCAGCATTGCACAGATCCGAATTGGGTACATTGGTTGCCACCAGTATCGCGCCGAGTTGTTGCTGCATGTCGACGTTGATACGTTCGCCGGGCGAGTCATTGTTAGGGTTGAAATCGACAAACCAGCCATATTTCGTACTCCAGTCAACCGGGTTGGCAGTTGCCTGCCTTGTTGTTACGCCATTGGTTACAACTGTAGTCAAAGTTTGTTGTACCAGTTTTCCGCTGTTGCGGACGATGCCCAGGCTATTTGACGTGAGGTCATCCTTGATTGTATACAGGGATTGCTGGGCTTTATCAGTCACATCATTGCTTCCGAGGTAACGGCCTGTGCCTACGCTTACCGCATGGTATGAGGCGGCCCCTACAATGACGTCAAACAATTCGGGTTTTGCGGTAATAGACTGAACCGAAAGGCTGGTGGCAGGTGGCGTGGGGTAGGTGGCTGTGGGGTCGCCTACGGTTGCCAGCAGGAATGCTTCTTTGCCAGAGGGAGGTACCAGATCGTCTATGTCGAAGCGCCAGATATTGCCTAGCAGGTCGCCGCCATAAAAACGTGATGCCGTATTATCCGATGCGGTTTCTACCCAGGCATTGATCTTGGATAAGCCGCTGGGTGTTGTGCTAGAGCCTACGTTAACACCGCTGGTGTCCTGTGTGTCGAGTTTTTGCAGGAGTGTACCGGTATTGGCATTGAGCACATACAAATGGCCGTTTCCATCACCCGGGCTTACGTTATTGTAGCCAGAAGTAAATGCGACGACCCAAGTGCCATCCTTGCGCTTGGTAATTACCGGATTGCCAAAGGTGTAACCCAGGTCGCTGTCGTTGGCAACGCTGAAATTCCATAGCGCTTTAGGTGAGGCAGGATTGGTGATGTCAAGTGCGTAATATCCGCGCCCGCCCTTGTTCAGTCCGCCGACAAGGATGGTTTTCCATTGCGATCCGGTACAAGTGGTGGCGGGCGCATTGGGGCAGATATCTGCGACCAGCGGCGAACCATCGACATAGTAGTAATGCGGGTAATTCTTGTCTGCCAGGTGATACAGGTTAGGCAATACCATGGGTGGAATATAGGCCCAGGTTTCGTTGCCAGTTGCAGCATCAAAGGCGTGCAGCATGCCGTCATTGGAGGCGACATAAACTATTGGCGTACGGTTTTTCTGGGTGGTATCGCGGAAAGTGGCGTAGTTGTCGTCAATATAGTTGAATACCGGTGATTTTACATAGACCGGGGAGGAGTTGATCATGTCACCGAGCACATGTTCCCGATCACGGAAGATCTGGTTGTCTGTCGTATTTGAAGCCTGGATTTCATAACCAGACTGTCCGCGGAGATAAGCAACCAGATTTGCCCCGGTAACATTGGCAAGCTGATTGGTGGTCAAAGACGTACACTGTGTGAGCTTGCTGGAGGTACACATGCCGGTGAAATAGCCTTGCTCGGTCGTAGTCAGGTTTGCCCAGGTAAAGCTCTTCAGTTTGGTGGTAGTGGAGCTGTCATAGGTATAAATGGTGCGCGTATCGCTGGTAGCACTTGCTTTGGCATCAAGCAGGGCCTGTGCAGACCACTGGGCAGTGGTCGATATCACACCGGTATTGGGATCGATGGTTTCCGCCTGCAGGTCGCCATCCCACCATTTTGTGCGATAGAGCGCGATATATACGAAGTTATCGCCTGCAACAGGCTCCAGGTTACTGGTCGCAGCTGCTGCGGAAGAGCCTTTGCGCGCCGTGATGCTGGCCAGGGATTTGGTAATGCCGGACGACATGGAGTTTGGATCTTTTGCGCTGTAATAAACGCCTCGACCATTGACCGCGGCATGCCATAAGTCATCGATGCGATTCAGTGTGCTCGAGTTTGTACCCGTGATAGGGTTGGGCCAGATCTTGGTGCCCTGCACGATGGCGTTATAGTCACTCGAGCCACCGGAGAGGTAATCTTCACTATAAGCCAAACTGCCATTGGCACCCAGCCCCATGGTAAAGGTGGTCATATGTTGTTGGGCGTTCACATCGCTACCCGCACCGGGGACATTGTTCTCGCACACATCGATGCCACTGCCTTTGGCGCCGGTGCAGTTGCCCAGGGCTGATGTTCGCAAGTCAGTCTGATAGTAATACATGGCGACATCGGCCAGCGTATTGCTGGCAGCATTTTTGTCATACATGGGGCGCGCAATGCTTGTGCTGCCATCCTGGTCGCCAACTTTGCTGCTGCCATTAATCTGCAAAGGACCGTAGGTTGTCGTCTCGTCATCTGTATTCCAGTAACCGTCAGTGGACAGGATGGTAAAGTTCTGCTGGCAGGAATACTGAATCGGGTCGTCTGTCCCGGTCAGCAATTGTCCGGCATACATCCGGCCAACTTTGGATAATGATGCGCGTAATGGCGTGTATCCGGAAGTTTTTGTTTTATATAACTTATCGTAAAAAGTGTCCTTCTGGGTCTGATTGAAATCATTGATTTTCAGGAAGGTATTTTTTGTGGAGTCGGTGCCTGAATCGCTGATCGTGGTAAAACCAACGCGGTAAGTGCTGCCTATGGGCTGGAATGCGTGACCAACAGCCGTTTTCATCGAATTGATACGGGTGCGGTAATAGGTATACCAGTTGGCAAAATTGGTTGCCTGGGTATCGCTGGTACCAATCGTCACCTTGGTATATTTGCTGTTTGCATAGCAAGTGCCGACAACCGGTGTTGCGGGAGAGGTGCCGGTATAATTGTAATAGTAAGCCTGTTGCGAAGTGTCACCGGAGTAAGCCTTGAATGACGAATTCAGGTTAGTGGTGCTTGTCGAGGTAATACCATACCCGTCATTTTTGGCAGAGGTAAAGGAGGCGTCAGGATACGATGCCCCTGTCGAGTCAACAGGTGGGGTGTAAGTGAAATTCGGGTTGTAGTAAACCCCGTTGTATGCGCTGTTCTTGAAACAGTTACTCGAATTGTCGTTATTCACACTATCCGGCATATAGACCCAGTCCATGCTGCCGGAATCATCAAAGATGAACATGATGTTGGGATACAGGTTGGCACTGGAGGATTGCGCAAGTGGCGAGTCACTCAGGTCTGTTGTTGCGGCAAACGTCAACGCAGGATAAAGCATTAGTAAGGCAATCTGTAAAGGAAGCAGGTGCCGGGAGTGTAAGGACTTTTTCATGATGAACTCCTGTTGCAAAATTTAGAAGTGCAGGGTGGTTTCAATATAACTGATGGTGTTTCTGGGCCCTCTGATACGGGCGACGATGCGGTAATAGGCGGTTGGTGCATAGGTAAAGCGTTTGTCGTTGCCGTAACTCAAGTCACCCTTCTTGTATAAGGTCTGTGGGTCGGGCTGATATGTGGCGCAAGAATTGTTGACATCGTTAATGTCACCCGGGGTCAGGCATAGCCTGTTGATCAGGTAGCTTGCGTAGTAACCATTGCCTGCGGAGGTTTCTACAGAAGGATTGATACAGGCACTGAATGTCAGGCCCGAACACCCATTGTGATCCCAGTCTACGCGGGCTTTAGTCGGGTCGTTCTGGCTGCCTGTGATATCCAGCGTGTCCAGGCTGGTTGAGTAGTAGCCGGTTGAAGCTTTGTCGGTAAAGCTGTCTGAGCTCGCGGCCACCGGCGCCAGCGCGGCTATAGCAATATCGACCACTCTATCTCCGATTTGTGTGGCGCCCTGTTTGAAGGCAAGGTTGCCCGCCAGCACGTTGCCAGTGTCGGTAGAACGGATCAGTGCCAGTGCGGCCAGAGTCATGGCAACCAGTGCTATCAGGGCGACAAACAGCACCATGCCGCGCTGTTGTTGATGATTGCAGGCCATTCCGGATTGGCTACGGGCTGGTTTTAAACTGGACTTTGAATGAGGGGTAAGCATGATTTATTGTCCCCAGATGATGTTTCTGAGGGGGATGATGGTTTCGAATGTTTTGTACCGATAGCATTTCCAGTCCGGGAAACTTTTGCCATCAGGATATTTGGATACATCCAGCGTGCCGCCAGCCCACGTCGGTGCGGCTGTTGTTATGTTGCAGCCTATGGCAGGGGCAGGCGGTTCCTTTCGTGTGCTGCGTATCGAGAGGGCAAGTCGGATCGCGATCATGCGCTGGATATCTCCACCGTTGCCGACAGTGCCATCGCCATCGGCATCGATCAAGGTGTCGCTCCACGTGTCGACAATGGCGGTGGACTGTGTGCCCGCGCGAGTGTCAAAGCCATATTGTGCTTGCATGTTCGCAACGTCACTGTTCATTTCCTGGGTGGAGCTGGTGTTATTGCTGGTGTTCAGGTTCTGCAGGATCAGCTTGTTGGCACTGTCTACGTAATAGGAGTGGCTGAGCAACGCACCGAAATTGAACAGGATCGCGCCGGCGGAATAGCCGCCGGGTGGGAAAATGTTTTGTCCACCCGGCGGGTTCCAGGGGCTGGTGCTTTGGTGATGTATCTGCACATTGCCATTGGGGATGCCGGTAATCTGCACCAAAGTGCAATCCAGGCCTGGCTGGTAGGCAATCATGATGTCATTGACTTGCATACCTTGCGTTGAGTTGATGAAGAAGTTTGTGGCAGATGCAGGGTGGTCAACCGTAATGCGAGCGGGGATGCTGAATGAAGTTTTGCCACTCGCCATGACATCGATTCTGTCGGGCCGGGTACCTGCGCCCTGGGTTATTTGCAGTGGCATCAGGGTTTGTGTTGGTAATAACGTGCCATTGAATGAGGCGTTTATCTTACATCCCAGCAGCCCCTGGTCAGTCATGCCGTATCCGGCATTCCGGACATCGCGTTCGATGTTGAACATGGAGATGGTGCCGATGGATTGGGCGTCTGAGCCGCTGGTGGAGGTGCGCTTTTGTCCTTCAAACGCGGTAAAAATCTGCAGGATAATGACCATGCTGATCAGGCTGATGACCATCCCGATCATGATTTCCACGAGGCTGAAACCGTTTTGTTTCATTTTGGAAGTGAGGGGTTGCATAACGATTGCCTTAGTTTACTGGGGCTTGACGACGGTCACAGCGGTATAGGAATTGGCCGTAGCTTCGCCTGGCGTAACCCATTGAAGGGTGACGGTGACATTATTGTTGCCGTCGATAGTGACGGTTGGAAGTGTGCCACTGGCAGCCGTTACGCCGGGTAAGGCTGCCTGTACACTGCTGACCCAGGCTGGATACTGTGCGCCATTGGGACTGCCAAACTGGGCTTGCAGGTTGGCAGCCGTCTTGTCGGAAATCCACATCTGGCTGATGATCTGGTCGGCCAGCAGGCTTGAGTCGGTTCGGTATTTGGAAGCACTGACCTGTTTGGTTGCTACCGCCTGCAAGCCGACCAATGCCAGGATGCCGATGGAAAAGATCAGCATCGCCAGCAAGCCTTCAATGATGATAGAGCCGCGCTGGCTGCCAGCGCAGGAAGTGGTTGTATGCAATTTTCTGCAGCTCTTCATGTTGATTCCTTGTTAGCTGCACCCCTGCGCGTTGACATTTTTCGTCAAGGCTGGGTCGCACATGAATGTTATGCCGCCAGCGCCTATCACGATCACCATGCGGCGGGATTGTGCGGCATTGGGATTGCTGACGTCTATGCGGGTGATATCTGCGCCGGCATTGGCCACGGGGTTCTGGCCCAGGAAGTTAAAGGTAATGCCGGCGGGCAGATTGCTGCCGGGGGTTAAAGTAGTGGTATAGGCAGGGATGGGGTTGGCGGTGCTAACACCCGCAAACGGTGTGTTTGCACCAGTATCAGTGGAGGCGTATTGCCGGATGATAGCCGGGCAGTCATCCACCCCGTCGCCATTCAAGTCAGCAATTGGCGTTACACAACCTACCTGCCAGTTGATTTTTCCGTTTGTGCTGGTCAGGTTAAACCTGACATTTGCATTGCGTGAAATGGCCTCGCCTTTAGCCAGTTGCAGGCCGTCCAGGATGGATTCAGCGCCGGCCCTGATCTTGGTATTCTGTATCCACAGGGTAAGTGAAGGCATCCCGGCGGCAAACAGGATGGCGATAATCACCAGCCCGATTGCAATTTCGATGACCGTAAAACCTTTGACATTGACCCGTGGCGAAATCAGCACTTTCCACCTCTTGCAGATACCCAGCACTGGTTGGGGTTTGGTGTTGTCCATCCGCTCGGCACACCAGTAGTGGTTTTTTGGTTACTCTGGTTTACGCTGAAGCCAAATCCGCCAGTTCCTTTGGATTGAATGCCGGTTGCCGTAATTGAGTAGGTGGTATCGGTCAAGGTTGGGCAGGCGTAGCTAAAGTATTTTGCTTCACTTGATGATGGCAAAGGGGCGATAGTGCCAGCTTTGCAAGCACCAACATATGAGTGATTGTCCTGATAGTATTGTTCCATGCGCGCTCTCATGCCTGACAGTTGTGCTGTCGCTTCTTTGAGCTTGCTGCGTGTAACGTAGTCGTTGTAATTGGGTATCGCGATTGCCGAGAGTACGCCAATGATTACGATTACAATCAGCAGCTCGATCAATGAGAATCCGTGTTGAAATTTGCGCATTTCTTTAACTCCATTCAGGTTGTGGCAAAGTTAGATTAAATTCCATCCTGTCTCAATCTGATACCGATGAGTGGTTGGTAGGTTTGTACGGGCGGCTAATTGATAATTATATTGAATATTTACGGTATTAGTGGCCTTGAAAAGTATAAAAAGTGAAATATTGATCATCGGCTCAGGTGTAGTAGGGCTTTCTGTTGCAATTCGTTTGCTTGCGTCCGGGTACAAGGTGCTGATGCTGGACAAAGGGGCGGTCGGAGCTGAGTCTTCGTGGGCTGGTGGCGGCATACTCTCCCCCCTTTGTCCGTGGGATTATCCGGAACAGGTGACGCGCCTGACTGAGCTAGGCAGGAAACGATATGCCGATTCAATGGGGGAGTTGTATGAGTCTTCCGGAATTGATCCTGAGTTCGAAACCGGTGGTATGCTGGTGCTGCCGCCTTTTGATCTGCATGTTGCAATGAAATGGTGCGAAACACATCAGGTTGAGTGTGTTGAGCAGCATGGTGGATTGTTTTTACCTGAAGTGGCTCATGTGCGAAATCCGCGCCTGGTTCAGGCGTTGCGCAAACGCGTGGAAATGTTGGGTGGCCGCATTCTTGAAGGTTGCGAAGCGCTTGGTTTTGAGGTTCGATCAGGAAAAATTTCCCGGTTGATGGCATCGGGCGGTGCCTTGCAGGCAGATCAATATATCGTCACTGCAGGGGCCTGGAGCAAGCAGGTGCTAGGGGAGTATGCACTGAATCTGGAGATCAAGCCGATTCGCGGCCAGATGCTGTTGTTCAAGTTTGATGCGCCTCCCATAAAGCACATCCTGTTGCAGGACGGGATGTATTTGATTCCACGGCGTGATGGCCATTTGCTGGTTGGCAGCACGCTGGAAGATGTGGGATTCGACAAGCAGGTCACTGAAGAAGCGAAACTGTCGTTGTGGCAGCATGCGCAGATATTGTTGCCTGCATTAAGAGATATGCGGCCGGTGCGGCACTGGTCTGGGTTGCGTCCGGGCTCGCCCGGAAATGTTCCGGTGATGTGCCGGCACCCGCATCTGGAAAACCTTTATATCAATAGCGGACACTTTCGCTACGGCGTGACCATGGCACCAGCGAGTGCTGACATCATGCTGAACTTGCTCGAAGGGTGGCAGCAGCCATTTGATATTTCGGAATATAGGTTAATATAATCAATATGTTATATTGAATTCGGCAGATGATCTGGCAGCTCGAGTGGATGCGATATGCGACCATCGGCTTGCCAGCTTTCCAGGTCGGCGGCAGGATCAATATAACCGAACAGGGCAATGAGCGATTTCATGCTGGCAGCACGACCTGCCTGCATGTCGCGCTTGTCATCTCCCAGATACAGGCAATGCTCAGGTTTGATCTCCAGCAGGTTGGCGGCATGTATTAGCGGGTCGGGATAGGGTTTTGCACGCAGGCAGGTATCGCCGCTGACCAGGCAGGACGCCCTGTCGGCATAGCCAAGTGCCTGCATCAGCGGTACGGTGTATCGATGCGGCTTGTTGGTGACGATACCCCAGCGCAGTTTGCGGGATTCCAGTATATCGACAAGTTCCGCCATGCCCGGAAATAGTGTCGTGTGATCGCAAATATGTGCTGCATAGTGAGCGAGGAACATATCACGTAAAGCTGGAAACTCGGATGAGGAGGGCTCTATGCCAAAACCCAGCTTCAGCAGACCTGCGCTGCCATGCGAAGCTTGCAGGCGGCTGGTGTGGAGTGGGATTGGCGGCCTGCCACGTGCGGAGAGCACATGATTCAGGGCAGCGCCAAGGTCGGGGGCGGTATCGGCAAAGGTACCGTCCAGGTCAAACAATACCGCTTCAATCACGACTGCAGGCGATCATGTAATTGACGTCGGTGTTGCGACCCAGGGAATACTGCTTGCTTAGCGGATTGTAGTGCATGCCGGTTATGTCGTTCACCTGCAGGCTGCTGTTCCTGCACATCCTGGACAATTCGGACGGTTTGATGAATTTTGCATAGTCATGGGTGCCGCGCGGCAGCATGTTGAGCACATATTCGGCGCCGATGATGGCCAGCAGGTAGGATTTCGGATTGCGGCTCAGCGTTGAAAAAAAGACGTGGCCGCCGGGCTTTACCAGTGTGGCGCAAGCGGAGATGATGCTTTGCGGATCGGGTACATGCTCGAGCATTTCCATGCATGTCACGACATCAAACTGGCCAGGCATTTCCCTGGCCAGCTCCTCCACTGCAATTTTGCGATAGCTCACCTGATTGCCGCTCTCAAGCAGATGCAGCCGGGCTACTTGCAGGGCTTTATCTCCTAGGTCGATGCCGGTTACCTGTGCGCCCATCGCTGCCATGCTTTCCGAAAGAATGCCGCCGCCACAGCCGACATCCAGCACCAATTTGCCGGGCAGCTTTACCATGCCGTTGATATAGTTCAGTCGCAAGGGGTTGATTTCATGCAGGGGCTTGAATTCACTGTTGATATCCCACCAGCGATGCGCCAGCTGGCTGAATTTTTCGAGTTCGATCGGGTCTGCGTTGCTCATGTTGGTTTCCTGAAAATTCCGCGACTAGCTTAACTCAAATGTCCGGATTTTGTCTTGCATTCGGCAGGCAAATATGCTGCATCGGATGGGAAATCATCACTCAGGTTTTGTCTTCGAGGAGTGGAAGTGATAGAATCGAAAGCTGTTTTTCGAGCGAAAACTCGCTTTATCCAGCTTACTCTAAACAATCGCTTTTCTAGCTTACCGGGGGCCGCCGCTACATGGATCAATTTGCCAAGGAAACTCTGAACATCAGTCTTGAAGGGGAGATGCGCAAGTCCTATCTGGATTACGCGATGAGCGTGATTGTAGGTCGCGCACTGCCTGATGTCAGGGATGGCCTGAAGCCTGTACATCGCCGCGTGCTGTTTTCCATGCACGAGCTTTCCAATGACTGGAACAAGCCTTACAAGAAATCGGCGCGTATTGTCGGTGACGTGATCGGTAAATACCACCCGCATGGCGATACTGCGGTTTACGACACCATCGTGCGCATGGCGCAGGACTTTTCGCTGCGCTATCCGCTGGTGGATGGCCAGGGTAACTTTGGCTCAGTGGATGGTGACAATGCGGCGGCGATGCGTTACACCGAAGTGCGCATGGCGCGCATCGCGCATGAGCTGATGGCGGACATCGACAAGGAAACCGTTGATTTCGGCCCTAACTATGACGGCTCGGAAAAAGAACCCCTGGTGTTGCCGGCGCGCTTCCCCAATTTGCTGGTAAATGGTTCTACCGGTATTGCGGTGGGCATGGCAACGAATATTCCACCGCATAACCTGAATGAAGTCATCGATGGCTGCATGGCGTTGCTGGCCAATCCTGGGATCGATATCGAGCAATTGATTGAAATGATCCCTGCGCCTGACTTTCCGACAGCGGGTTTCATTTATGGTCTGGCTGGGGTCAAGGAAGGCTACCGAACCGGGCGTGGCCGCGTAGTGATGCGTGCACGTACCCATTTTGAGGAAATCGACAAGGGCAACAATCGTCAGGCCATCATCATTGATGAACTGCCCTATCAGGTGAACAAGGCCAACCTGCTGATCAAGATCGGTGAGCTGGTGCGCGAGAAGAAAGTGGAAGGCATTTCGGAAATCCGCGATGAATCCGACAAGTCCGGTATGCGCGCAGTGATCGAGCTGAAGCGCAATGAAAATCCGGAAGTGATTCTGAATCAGCTGTTCAAGCTGACCCAGCTGCAGGACAGCTTTGGCATGAACATGGTGGCGCTGCTGGATGGGCAGCCGCAGCTGCTGAACCTGAAACAGTTCCTGCAGGCCTTCATCAACCACCGCCGCGAGGTGGTGACCCGCCGCACCATCTTCGAACTGCGCAAGGCGCGCGATCGCGGTCACATCCTGGAAGGTTTGGCGGTTGCGCTGTCGAATGTGGACGAGATCATCGCGCTGATCAAGGCTGCAGCAACGCCGGCCATTGCAAAGCAGGGCTTGATGGCACGCGAATGGCGTTCGCCTCTTGTAGAAGAGTTGCTTAGCCGCGTCAGTGATGCGTCGCGTCCGGAAGGTATCTCGCCTGAATTCGGTCTGAAAGCCCAGGGCTATCGCCTGTCCGATGCGCAGGCGCAAGCTATTCTTGAGCTGCGCCTGCAGCGCCTGACCGGACTGGAGCAGGACAAGATCGTCAGCGAATACAAGGAAGTGGTCGATCGCATCATGGATCTGCTGGATATCCTGGCCAAGCCTGCGCGCGTGACACAGATCATCGGCGATGAATTGCTGGCTATCAAATCGCAATACGGCGACAAGCGCCGCAGCGAAATCGTCACCCACACTGCCGACATGAGCATGGAAGACCTGATTGCACCAGAGGATGTGGTGGTAACGCTGTCGCACGGCGGTTATATCAAGGCGCAGCCCTTGAGCGAATACGCGGCGCAGCGTCGCGGTGGCCGCGGCAAGCTGGCGGCCGCCACCAAGGAAGACGACTTTGTCGACAACCTGTTCATCGCCAATACGCATGACTACATCCTGTGCTTCTCCAGCCGCGGCCAGGTGTACTGGATCAAGGTGTATGACGTGCCGCAGGGCAACCGCACCAGCCGCGGCAAGCCGATCGTGAACCTGCTGCCGCTGGAGGAGGGCGAGAAGATCAATGCCATCCTGCCGATCAAGGAATTTGCCGAAGACAAATACATCTTCTTTGCCACTGCGCAGGGCACCGTGAAGAAGACGCCGCTGGCCGATTTCTCCAATCCGCGCAAGGCCGGCATTATCGCGATCAGCCTGGATGAAGGCGATTATCTGATTGGTGTGGCGCTGACCGATGGCAAGCATGACGTGATGCTGTTCTCCGACGCCGGCAAGGCAGTGCGCTTCGATGAGGAAGATGTGCGTGCTATGGGCCGCGATACGCGCGGCGTGCGCGGCATGCGTCTGGGCGATGACCAGAAGGTGATTGCCCTGCTGGTGGCGGAGGATGAAAGCCAGTCGGTGCTGACGGCGACTGAGAATGGATACGGCAAGCGCACCTCGATTGTCGAATATACCCGTCATGGCCGTGGCACACAGGGCATGATTGCAATCCAGACGTCAGAGCGTAACGGCAAGGTAGTGGCCGCCACGCTGGTCAAGGAGGAGGACGAGATCATGCTGATCGGCACCAATGGCGTGCTGATCCGTACCCGCGTGCGTGAAATCCGCGAGATGAGCCGTGCAACGCAAGGGGTTACGCTGATGAGCCTGGGTGAAGGCGACAAGCTGGCTAGCCTGAGCCGGATTGCTGAAAGTGAAGACGCGGGCGATGTGGAATCTGACGGGATTGCCAATTCAACTGATAACGGCGTTACGGAATAATAGGATCGGGAAAGCAGATGACGGTTTACAATTTCAGCGCCGGTCCCAGCGTATTGCCGCATGAGGTTTTGTTGCAGGCGCAGCAGGAGCTGCTGGACTGGCATGGCAGTGGCATGTCGGTGATGGAGATGTCGCACCGCGGCAAGGAATTCATTAGCATCCTGGCGGA
>JAJXUI010000035.1 GCA_021782995.1 Pseudomonadota bacterium
TAATCTTCATTTTGATGCCCTTTCCTAGGATTAGTGATTGTTTGAGCACAACCTCTACTTTGGCACTTCGATGCCTTGTTAGGAAGTGGGCGTCCATTCCATTACGTTACCAAGAGATTCACAGCCTCCGCCTGTCGCCTAACTACCTGCGCATTCTTGAGAAGCTAAACGGCGCGCACGTCTTTCAATTTTCACTCTTTTGACTTCCTCCATCGATGGCAAATGACCCGCCGTTGCTCAATCGCTCGGCAGCCCAACCATACGATGTCGCGACGGCTAACAAGGACTGGAAACTTGAGTACTCCGTTCCTTCTGAATGGTTCCATTTTGGCGGGGACCTTACTCATTTGACGAAAATATCGGATACTTTTTGATGAAGATGGAATGATCTACTGTTCGCGAAAGAACGGAGAGAAATTGCGCTCTTGGAGCTCATTCCGAGATTTCCTTTCCGATGAAGTTCGTCGGGCAGAAGCGACTTATCCAGAGTACGAAGAATTCATGGCAGAGGCCATCCGCAAGTACAGTTCGAAACCATGGTGGAAGAGGTGGCTTATACGATGACGCCCAACCCCGCGGTCAATCGGTCCGCCCGCAAGCGTTGCTTGCGGGTTCCCTCCACGCCGCATGTACCGGCGGCTGGTTACATTGAACTTTGAATGGCTATTTACGGGAAATCAATTAGCAGGATGTGATGTCGCAAATGGGCACAACTGAGTCATTGCTCCAGGCAGTTGAAGTTCTGAATAACAGACACTATTGAGTGTTTGCGTTGAGAAGAAACAGACTTGGTGAAATTGCAGATTCCGAATCTGATCTGCATTAATCCAGTGTAATTGAGCAGTATTCCACTTCGATAATTTCAAGCTCTTCCAGTCCGCCCGGCAGGCGCAGTGTGACGGTATCTTCCACGCGTGCCCTGATAACCGCACGCGCCAGTGGCGATCCCCAGCTGATCAGGCCGCGGGATGGTTCTGCCTCATCCACGCCGACAATACTGAAGGTGCGTTCTTCGCCCTTGCTGTTGCAGACGGTGACTGTGGCACCAAAAAATATCTGTTCGCACTCAATGCGTTTTGCCGGGTCGACCACTTCCGCTTTCTCCAAGCGTTTGGCAAGGAAGCGGATGCGGCGATCGATTTCGCGCAGGCGCTTTTTGCCGTAAATGTAATCCCCATTTTCTGAACGATCGCCATTGCCTGCGGCCCAGGTGATGGTTTGCACCAGTGCCGGGCGTTCGGTTTTCCAGAGATGATCCAGTTCGTCCTGCAGTCTTTTGAAACCTGCAGGCGTGATGTAATTCTTGGCGCCGGCCGGGATCTGCAGGCCTGCATTTTCCTGGTCGTCGTCATCCTCTTCACTATTAAAATCGGTTTCGCTCATTACACTAATACATATACAAAATTAAACAAAAGGGTTTTGGCCCTGAAAAAAAAATTCCCGGAAGCCCGGGAATTTTTTGCTGGCCGTTCAGTAGTTGCTGGCGGTCAGGCTTCTCTCATCATCAGGTAATACTGGATCTTCATGGTGATTGCCGATCCGGCGATGATGGAGATCAAGGTTGCGAAAGATCCCAGGGCAAGGGTGGAAACGCCGGTGATTCCCTGGCCAAACGTGCAACCCAGCGAGGTGATGCCGCCGAAACCCATCAGGAGCGCGCCGATGATATGTGAGCCCATATCCTTTGCGGAATTGAAATATTCCCAGCGGAAATTGCCAGAGGCCTTTGCATGGATGAAGGAACCCAGTATGACGCCCCATGCCGTTGCAACACTGAAGGTCAGGACATTGGATGTGTCTGTCCAGTAGCCCAGGTACTCCAGGGTATAGGCAGAAGGCGCGACAAACGACATTGACTCTGCAAGGTGGGATGCGGTGCCCATGTAGGTCATTTCCATGGTGTCCGGATTTTCGGCATAACCGATCTTGCCCGTGATGTACCAGGCGGCAATGATGATCAGGCCAATGACGATGCCTGCCAGTACATTATCGTGCTCCTTGAGGAATTCCTTGCTCATGAACACGAAAACCAGCAGTGCAATTGCGATGATAGCCGCGATTACCATCAGTGCAGTTTTCGGATCACTGATGCCGAACATGCCGCCCAGCAGTGAGGGCAGGGTCTGGTTGGGCTCAAGCTGCAGGGTAACCGGAGCCGGGCTCAGGAAGTTGACACGGAATGCGCCGAGTATTCCTTTCAGGGTTGCGATTGCAGCCACGCCCATGAATACGAATACCACCAGGGATTTCAGGTTGCCGCCGCCGATGCGTACCAGCGTCTTGTTACCGCAACCAGATGCCAGCGTCATGCCGATACCGAATGTCAGGCCGCCTACAATGAATGCCAGAATGGGGAAGCTGCCGCCGGTATAGATGGTTTTGGACAGGTCCAGCGTACCGTTGTAGGCCAGCAGGTTGGTGCCGATGATGGCGACGGCTATGGCAAGCAGCCATGCCCGCATGCGACCCCAGCTGCCCATGTTTACAATGTCTGAAATGGCACCCATGGTGCAGAAATTGGTTTTGCTTGTGACGAAGCCGAGCGCAATGCCCAGTGCAAACCCCCACAAGACGATGGTTGTAGCAAGACTCATAAACTCACTCCCGTGTTGTTTTTCTTATAACTGATTGAAATGGAAAATATAATTCCAGAATCAGAACATTTTCCAACCCCTGAATGCAAACTGCCTGACATGCGGCTTTTAAACCGCATGTCAGGCAGTATTAAGACATCAAAGTGCTATTTAGGCAATACCTGGATTGCCTTTGGCGCCGATGACTTTAGGCTCGTTGATCTTCTTGATGTTGACGGTTTTCTTGTCACGCAGGTAACCGGCAACAACGTCATAGATCGGTTCGCCAACAACGTTTTCACCAACAGGCGCCCAGCCGGCAACCTTGTACTTCTTGTCGGCTTCGACCTTCTTGCCGCGCAGCATCATGTTGCTGATGCGGTTACCGGCTTTCTTGGTCAGGTCGCAGGTGTACTCGATGCCGCCTACGCGAACCATGTCGCCGCCCTGCTGCTTGTATGGGTCAACGTTGAACAGGTTGTCGCAAACGTCTTCCATGATGATCTTGATGGTTTCGCCAGTCATCTCGGTCAATGTGGTTTGCGGATAGGTGATCGCAGTCTGGTCCATGACGTTTTCCAGGGTGATGGTGTCGCCAGACAGCAGTGATGTACCCCAGCGGAAGCCAGGAGAGAAGGCAGCATCAGCACCTTTGACTTCCATCAGGGCGTCCAGGATCAGCTGGTCGAAGGAGCCGTTGAAGTTGCCGCGGCGATACAGTACGCCTTCAGTAATAGCCAGTTTTTCAGCCAGTTTGTCTTCGTATGGTGCGCGTACCTTGGTGATCAGTGCGTCCATCTCTGCATCAGCAGCGATCAGGTTGGCAAATACGGGCAGCAGCTTGTACTTGAAGCCTGCAACCTTGCCACCCTTGACGTCCAGATCCAGCACGCCGAGGAACTTGCCGTTGGAACCGGCGTTGGTTACCAGAGTCTGGCCTGTGCGGTTCTTCACGATAGAAGGCTGAGGAACGCCATCGTGCGTATGGCCACCCATGATTGCGTCAATGCCGGTTACGCGGCTTGCCATCTTCAGGTCAACGTCCATACCGTTATGGGAGATGACGATAACAACCTGGGCACCTTTGCCGCGGGCTTCGTCCACCATCTTCTGCATGTTTTCGTCCTGGATACCGAAGGTCAGGTCGGCAACCATGTGGCGTGGGTTGGCGATAGGTGTATAGGGGAATGCCTGGCCGATAATGGCGACAGGAATGCCGTTGATGTTCTTGATGACGTACGGCTGGAACGCCTGGTCACCGAAGTCTGCAGTCTTGATGTTCTGTGCAACGAAGTCGAGCTTGCCCTTGAAGTCTTTTTCGATGGCTTCGCGCACACGGTCGGAGCCGTAAGTGAACTCCCAGTGACCGGTCATCACGTCTACGCCCAGCAGTTTGCAGGCGTCAATCATGTCCTGGCCATTGGTCCACAGTGCGGTTGCAGAGCCTTGCCATGTGTCGCCGCCGTCCAGCAGCAGGGAACCTGGGCGGCTTGCGCGGATCTGCTTGACCAGTGTCGCCAGGTGCGCAAAACCGCCAACCTTGCCATAAGTCCTGGCTGCTTTTTCAAAGTTCATATAGGTGAAAGCATATGAATCCATAGTGTTAGGACGCATATTGAAATGCTTGAGCAATTGTTCGCCAACCAGGTGGGGAACTTTGCCAGTACTGCCGCCAATACCGATGTTGACGCTAGGCTCGCGGAAGTAGATTGGCTTCAGCTGGGCATGCGTGTCTGTGATATGCATGATGGATACGTTGCCGTAAGTTGGCAGGTCGTAATAGCTGTTGGTTTTGGATTGATCAGCCGAAAAAGCTGTTTTGCTGTTCAATGCCATGCCAGAAGCAGCTGCTACTGCCAGCATTTGCATAAATTCACGACGATTCATGGACATACTGTTCTCCTAGATTTTGATAACTTAATTGTTATTTTTGAACCACAGCTTTCAGGCACTTTTGAAGGATTTGCAGACTCATTATGCCGGCCAAGGATATAGCGCCCTTGAGACAAGCTTAATCACGCCCTTCAAATCAATCTGGATGCAGAAAGACCAACGAAATTTAGTTTGCTTATTTTCGAATTGAAACAAGGCAAAATCAGATTATAACGCTATTTCCGCTAATATTTCATTTTTCTAATGCTTCACCTTGTAACAAGGCATCAGGTTGGAAATGCTGCGCATGCAGAAGTTTCCTGTCAATACGAATATTTCTGGAAATTCAAGGCGTTTGAGATTGAAATGCAGCCCCAAAAATGCAAATTTCCTGTTTCGAGCCCCAGCCGCCTTTGGCGATGTCGGGACTTTCAACAGGAAATCTGTGTTTTCAGTGATGCACTGAAAAAGCTGGCTTAGCCTACTGCAACTTCACCGGACAGCTTGTTGTTCAGGTTGTCAACAGCGCTTACAGTGATCTTGTCGCCGGCTTTAACGCCTTTGGCCTTGAAGCCCAGGAATGGGTTCTTGGAAACAGCGCCGCCCCATTGTGCTTCGATAATGGTCTTGCCATTCAGTGCAATGGTAACTTCATTGATGAAGTGAGCCGGGATCAGCTTGTCAGTTTTTGGGTCCTTGCGGGTGCCTGGTTCCATCGGGTGGCTCATCAGCACCTTAACGTCAGCAACGTCGCCTTGCAGTGCAGCGCGCATTTTCATATTGTCAGCCATGTTTTACTCCTAGTGAATTCATTAAAAATATTTGTAATCTATCAAAACGAGGGCTGATCTGATTAACCGCCGCAACCACCGATAGTAACTTTAACTTCGCGGCTTGCCATGTACAGCTTGCCACCGGATTTAACTGCAACGCGTACCAGGGATGTCTGACCCATTTTGATACGTGTGGAGATGTAAGCCTCGGAACCTGCCATGAAGTCGAAAGAAGCAACCATTGGAGTTGGGTTCTTCTCAACGAAGATGGCCATAGAGGTTGTGCCAGGAATATTGCAGTTAACTTCTACAGGAACAACGGCGCCGTTTTCAGCGATTTCTGGGGCCTTGATTTCGATGTCTTTGCTTTCTGTTGCACCGGCAAAACCTGTAGCAGACATTGCGTCAGACAGATTCTTGGCGCTGAATGCATCCTTGTTCCAGGCTGCAGCCAGTGCTTCGCCTGTTTTCAGCAGGCCTGCACCGATTGCTACTGCTACGGAGCCTGCAACACCAGCGCTCTTCAAAAATGTTCTACGTAATTGATCCATTTCACAACCCCTCAAAAAATTTAGTTTTAAAAGCTTTACAGTACGTAATCGGTGATCTGATCAACTTTCTGTGCTGTGATTATTTTTGAACTGATGTCAGGTCGCTTTCATACTGCAAATTGCATATGCAATTTTTGGTCTTGAGATTCCCTAATCAGCCAATGCCGTCATGCGCATCGATTCACTGATGGAGTTCGACGAACAAAATAACCGACCTTCTTAGTTTACTCAAGATAATCAACTCCTGACAAGTAATTTTCCAGATTTGTTGCATAATTCTTGCAGCTGCTTAAAGCCGTACCTGCGTACTTGAAAGCGGTGCTGCATGGGTAACTCATTGCTTTTGTGGAAATAGTATGCATGGTTTACGCGGGCTATATCCTGACGTATCCCCAGCCTTCTTCCAGGCGCATATTGATCTGGTCGGCTGCTGAGCTTGCAACGCCCACATGCGGCAGCAGCATGATGCTTTCTCCCTTGCTGCGCAACCTGCCTATGGTCTGCCCGCAAACCAGGAATTTCAGGTTCGGGTATTTTTCCTGCAGCTGGGCAATACGTTTTTTCTGGTGTGTGTGGTCGGCACGGAAAATATTGACGCCGTCCTTATTTGCGATCATTTCAACCTGGATTTTCTTGTCATTGTGCCTGTATGACTCAAGCAACGATTCGGTTTCATCCAGTGCAGCTTTGGCGATAGGCGGGCTGGAGTTATTAATGTGAACGATCACCCTGCGGATGTCCGAAACCTGTTCGTCGGGCAGCGAGTTCTGTACGAAATTTTTCAATTCCATGGATGAACTCAGTCCGCTCCAGGTATGTGCCATCCAGCCTGTAATGCCGCCAAGGCATAGCAACAAACAGGCTGCAAGTGCCTGGAGGCGATTGGTCAGGTGGCGGTTGTGTCCAGTCAGGGTGTGAATGCTGGCAGGTGGAGATTTGTAGGCATACTGCATCATCTCCTTGAGCCCTGCTATATCGCACACACGATCCTTCAGGGTTTCGTTTTGCCGTATGCTTTCAAAAACCTGGATTCTTTCGCTGGCATCCAGCTGGTTGTCCACGAAGGCATTAAGGTATTCGTCAGAAATTGTCTTCTCGGTCATTACTTGACCCTCCTTATCTTGTCCCGCACGGAAACTTGTTGCGGGGATAGTTCTTTCAGCAGTTCTTTCATGCCGGCCCTTGCCCGGCTCAGGCGGCTCATGACGGTGCCAATCGGAATGTTGAGTATGCTGGCGACTTCAATGTAGGTCAGCTCTTCCAGGTCTACCAGGGTCAATACCTGCCTTTGACCCAGCGGCAAACGTTCAACCGCATTTCTGACTTGATTGACGACCTGAGATTGCGCGTGTGCCTTCTCGGGAGTGTCATTGTGTGAGTACTGGAAATCCTCGATTTCATCAATATCTTCCATATTTTTATGCTGGCGGAAATGATCGCGCCAGCAATTGGCCAGGATACTGAAGAGCCAGCTATGCAGCAGGGCGGGGTCGCGTAGCTGGTGATGGCTTTTCATGGCTTTGATCAACGTATCCTGCACCAGGTCCTCGGAAAGGGCTGAATTGTGGCTCCAGGAGTAAGCGAGCCGATACAGGCGGGGTCGCATTACTTCCAGCTGCTTTTGCAGCTCGGCATTCCTGCTGAAAATGGATAATATATTCATATGGATAAATTTAACGAATGGATATCGTATTGCTGATTATATGACGTATCAGCGGGTGAAAATATTCCTTGCGATCAGCTGATTTTTCTGGAAAGTGAACAATTCTCTGGAATATATTGCTGTAATTCTGCGTCTATAATGTACGCGGCCGGCATGCTGGCTGCGATTCTTAAACAGCGGAGGAGTAAAAATAATGAGGTTATTCAAGGTAATTTTCGCAACTTTGGCGATTTCCATGGCTTTTGTATCTTTGCAGGCGCATAGCGAGTCTATGGAAAAGCAAAAAGTGGTTTTCCAGGTGAGTGATTCCGATCCTGGCAAGTGGAACCTGGCGCTTAATAATGTCAAGAATGTGCAGCAGATGGTGGGCGGTGCTGACAAGGTAGATGCTGAAATCGTCGTGTATGGTCCAGGCATTGGCATGCTGAAATCGGATTCGGTAGTAGGTAATCGCATTGAAGATGCCAAGAAAGCCGGCGTGCGTATCGTAGCCTGCCAGAACACCATGAAAGGCCAGAAGCTGACTGAGGCTGACATGCTGCCAAATACCGATTATGTAGCGGCAGGCGTGGTTGAGCTGATGAAAAAACAGCAGCAAGGATATGCCTATATTCGTCCTTAAAAGGCTGGCGGGCTGAGGCTATCCCTCGGCTTTGACAGTACAAAGGCGCATCTTCCGGGAGTGGGGGTGCGCTTTTTTTTCGGCTAAAACAATTCTAATCAACAGGCGTATCGGTTAAGATTCCGCTATTGGATTCAAATGGAGAATGAAATGCTAAAACTGATCGTGCGAAACCTTGTCCTGGTCTGCCTCGTGCTGACTGGCCAAACAGTCATGGCGGCGGGTGACCACATGTCCGTGTTCAAGACCAAAGGGACATTTGCCGATGTGAAAGAGGCCGTGGTCCAGGCAATTACAGGCAGGGGATTCGTAATCAATAACATTTCCCATATCGGGAATATGCTTGAGCGCACCGGCAAGGATCTGGGTGCAGGGAAAAAGGTCTATCTGGATGCCGAGGCGCTGGAGTTCTGCAGTGCGACAGTCTCACGCCACATGATGGAATCGGATGCGGACAATATTGTTTTCTGTCCCTATATCATTGCCATTTACGTCGTGCCCAGCAAGCCTGATGAAGTGCGGGTTGCGTTCAGGAAAACCCAGATGGTGGGCAGCAAGGAGTCACAAGAGGCACTGAAAGCGGTCAATGAATTGCTGACGGAAATCATCAGCGAGGCCGTGCAGTAACGCTGCAGAATCTGGCCGGCTGTCCTTGCCGGCCTTGCCATCAACGGTGTTCGTAAACCCGGTTTTCTTCATAATGCTTGTAACTCAGCTCCGCCTTGCGCACGATGGCGACCGTCGTCAGTGAGTGGCGTTTCTTGTCGGCAAACGCATAGGTCACCGTCAGCGGAATGTTGTCCCCTGCATTGAGGGTCTTGTTGATCCCCGTCATCATCAGGAATAGGTTTTTTGAGCCGAAGTCGACGGTACGGTGAGCCGGCAGTTTAAAGCTGCTGACAATGTGAGGTACCATTTTCCCGCGCACCAGTTTGACGCTGTGTATCTCAACTGAACGCGCAACATCCGTGCTGACGGAGATCAGCTGGATGGCCTTGATCGTGGAGATATTCATCTGCAGGGTGGCTGTGCTTTGTCCGGGTACGGTTTCGCTAACCGATGCCGAGCTGATGATGGGATCCATGGGGCCGGCAAATGCTATGCTGGCGCAGCACAGCCAACCCGGGATCAGGAACATCTTCATTAACATGTGGACTCTCCTCGACTCGGGCCGTGATCACGGCTCCGGCCTTCATAATTGATTTAAATTGTTCAAGACGCATGCCATTGCCCCCACTTGCGCGGGGAGTCATTTGCCAGGCGGGGATGGAATGCCTTATTCGGTAATGGGCTTGATGACAGCTTTGACCTTGATTTTTTTCTCGCTTTTGTCGGCAAATTGCACGGTCAGCGTGACTGGAATTTTCTGTCCTGCTTTCAGTGGTTTTTTCAGGCCGAACATCATCAGGTGATCGCCACCGGGACCCAGTTTCACGGGCTGATTGGCGGGCAACTCAAGAAAATCCAGCTGGCGCATTTTCATGACACCACCTTCCATGGTCATCGTGTGTATTTCCGAGCTTTTTGCGACAGGCGTGGCAACGGCTATGAGTTTGGCCGCTTTTGCGCTGGTAATGATCATGCCGATGGAGCCGACCTCCTGGCCGGGTGCGGTTGCACGCGACCAGGCGTCTTCAATTTTGATGTCTGCTGCGTAAGCGGAGGAGGCAAGGAAAAACAAGGCAAACAGGGTCAGCAATCTGGTTTTCATGATATATAACTCTTTATATGTATTAAATAAAAATAAATATGTTTTCCGGGATGGCGGGATTTTACCATGTGGGAGATGGCCGGACTGGCAGCATGGCAATCATTTGGGCTGGACGTTGCCGCCCGCCTCCAGCCAGGCCTGTATGCCACCTTCAATAAAACGTGCATTGATGCCGCTTGCCTGCAGGGCGTCCACGACTTCATGACTGGCAGCGCCACCGCGCATGCAATACAGCACCACCTCCTTGTCCTTGGGTAGCTGTTCTTGCCATTCGTTCAATTTAGCCGGGTCATGCCAGTGGGCGCCGGGCAGTGTGCTGTCGGCCGCATCAAAATCCGACTTGCGCCGGACATCGATGATTTCCATATCCTGCTACTTCAGCAGTGACGACAAGCTTTCCGGTTTGATCGTCCTTTCCATTTGCAGTCTCCTTATCTCACGAAGGTCATCAACAGTCCTGCGAGGGCGCAGGCCGCAATGACGTGCATGATGGAAAATTTATACCTGAACAGCGCGACAAATGCCATGAGGCCAATCACCAGACTGATCCAATCCATTCCGGTGATGAGATGCACAAGGCTGAATGGTGCTGCAATGCCGGCCGGCCACAGCACGTGCCAGGCAAAAATCCGTGCATGATTCAGGATCACCCATACCACGGCTGCGGCGATACCGCCCTTGACGCCATGCATCAGCCAGCCGATATATGTTGCAAGCTGCTGTGCCTCGGGCCCCGGCAGCACCATGCAGTAATTGAGCGCATGCAGGAAGCGCTGTTCGGATATCCAGCGACGGCGCTCAACCAATTCCTGATGCATCATTGAAATTTGCCCGGCGGGTGCGCCGAAACTGACAAAGCCCAGTTTCAGCCAATATCCAATTGCCTCCGCAAACGGTATGGGCATTGGTTTTTCCATATTTCTCCCTGAATTCATTATGATTTTTGTGTCCGGCATATTACATCTGCAGCGTCTGTAAGGGAGGAGATTTTGTATGCTGAAGGAAATCAGTAACTGCGGGATATGGTTTAAAATCCGAGTTTTACCTATTCCGGAAATATCATGCTGAACCAGCCCCGCATCCTTGAATTGCGCAAGCATCTTGAGCAAACCATCGTCGGGCAGGCGGACTTGCTCGACAAGCTGGTGATCAGCCTGCTGACCGGTGGGCATATTCTGGTGGAAGGGTTGCCGGGACTGGCGAAGACCACTGCGGTCAAAGCCCTGTCGGCGGCGGTACATGCCAGTTTCCAGCGCATACAGTTCACCCCTGACCTGTTGCCGGGAGACCTGACCGGTACCGAAATATTCAATCCGCAGGCTGCCAGCTTCAGTTTCGCCGAGGGACCGCTGTTCCACGAAATCATACTCGCCGACGAAATCAATCGTGCACCGGCCAAGGTGCAGGCTGCATTGCTTGAAGCCATGCAGGAACGGCAGATTACGGTGGGTGGCGTCACGCGGCCGTTGCCCGAGCTGTTCATGGTGATGGCGACTCAGAACCCGCTGGAGCAGGCGGGCACCTACCCGCTGCCCGAGGCACAGATGGATCGTTTCATGCTGCATGTGATGCTGGCTTACCCGACACCTGAAGAGGAACTGCTGATCCTGCAACGCGATCGGGAGCGCTTGTCGGGTGCAGAGGTGCAAACGAAGGCAGCCGTCATCGATGTGGCAACTGTATTGCAGGCACGGGAAGAGGTGAAAAAAGTGCATGTGGCACCGTCACTGGAGCAATATGTGGTGACGCTGGTGGGGGCGACACGTGAAATCGGCAAGTGGCTGCCGCCCTATGCCGGATTCATCGAAGTGGGTGCCAGCCCGCGCGGCTCGCTGGCCATCGTGCATGCAGCAGCGGCCAATGCCTATTTGCAAGGCCGCGAGCATGTGCTGCCGGATGATGTGCTGGCAGTGGCGGCAGACTGCCTGCGGCACCGCATCATCTCGAGTTTCAGTGCGCGCATGGAAAAGGTGTCGCGCGATGACATGATCAGGAAGCTGCTGGAAGCCGTTCCGGTGCCCTGACATGTTGCAGCGTTTGCGCCGTTTCGTACCGCAGTTGATGACCGCCCCTGTATCCGAGCAGGAAGCGCAGGTGCATGCGCCATTGCTGGACGAGGCAGAGCTGGATCAGCTCATCCACCGTATTGCATCGATGGCGCAGGCAGCGCGCCCGGCACAGGAGGTGAATTATCGCCATGCAGGCGATGACCGTTCTGTGTATCTGGGGCGCGGCATGGATTTCGAGGAGGTACGGCAGTATCAGCCAGGTGATGAAATCCGCGACATGGACTGGCGCACCACGGCGCGCACCGGCAAGCCGTATCTCAAGGTATACCGTGAAGAACACCAGCCTGCCCTGCACATCGTCATCGATCGTGGCGCGAGCATGCGTTTCGGTACCCGCCGCCAGCTCAAGGTCACCCAGGCCGCGCGGCTTGCGGCATGTTTTGCCTTTTCTGCAATGCGGCAGAACACCCGCATCAGCGGCGCCTTGTGGCAACCCGGCGGGTTTGTGCTGCCGGGCCTGAATGGCGAGGCGGGCGCGATGCGCCTGGTACAAGCTGCCATCGCGGCGTGCCCGCCCTTGCCGGCGGAAGCGAATCCTGAAACGGGACGGTTTTCCGATCTGCTCAAGTCGCTGGATGCATTGTTGCAGCGCGGCACCCGCATTGTACTGGTCAGCGATTTTACCCAGTTGCATGAGCCGGATTTGCCGCTGCTGATGCGCCTGGCAGAGCACCACTCACTGCTGGCGATCCAGGTGACAGACCCGGCCGAATATGCCTTGCCGGATGTGGGCATGATGCAGTTCCATGATATCCGCGCGTCTGCGATGCGCTGGCTGGATACGGGAAGGCGCAGCGTGCGCAGCGCCTTCCACCAGCGCGCAGAAGCGATGCATGCGATGCGCCAGCTGATGTTCGAGCGCATTGGCACGACATTGCATGTATGCAGTACGGATGAGGATGAGTTTGCATTTTTTCTGAAAGTGAACCGTTATGAGTGATGTTCCGGCATTGATTGATATTGTGGAGCCTGCGGCACCTGTTGTGGCACAGGCCGGTCATGGCGGGTGGTACGCTGTGCTGGCACTGTGCGTGCTGCTTGTTGCGCTTGCTGTTTTCATCTGGAGGAAACGCCGCCAGCCTGTACGTCTTGCGCTGAAACAGTTGCGAGCCTTGCGACAGAAACTGCATGCAGGCGAGCATGCGCCGCATGAGGTGGTGCTGTTGATCGCACTCGAGGTGCGCCATGGACTGGGCGTGAAGCATTTGCGCGCAGAGGTTCCGCCTGAGCGCATCAGCCTGCAGGATCAGGCGCGCTGGCCGGAGTTCATGCGCGAGCTCGACAGGCTGCTTTACCAGCATGAGGGTGAGTTGCAGCAGGAGCGGGTCGTTGCGCTGTTCGCGCAGGGTGAATACTGGCTGAAGCGCTATGCGCGCCGCTCGGCCTTGCGCAGGATGGAAGTGTGACGTGATGGGTGAGTTGAGCCTGCTGCAGATCGGCTTTACCTGCATCTTGTTTGTATGGGCGGGGTTCGTGCGAACCGGCCTCGGCTTTGGCGGTGCCGCGCTGGGCCTGCCGCTGCTGCTGTTCGTGAAAGATCAGCCCCTGTTCTGGTTGCCGATGATCAGCGTGCACCTGCTGTTTTTCTCCGGGCTGACGTTGCTTTCGCGCCTGCGCCATGTGGACTGGGCAGCTTTGCAGCAGGCGTCGGTTCATATCGTGCCGCTTTTCATCATCGGCGTGTTCGGCCTGGTGAATTTCCCCGCGCTGTGGCTGAACCTGTTCATCTATGCAGTCACCCTGTTCTATGGCGTGATGTGGTTCACGCACAAGGTCATCGAGAGCCACCACAGCTGGGTGGACAAGCTGTTGCTGATGGTGGGCGGCTATATTGCAGGCGTGTCGCTGACCGGCGCGCCGCTGATGGTGGCGGTATTCATGCGGCGGGTGAAGCGCGAGCAGTTGCGCGATACGCTGTTTGTGCTGTGGTTCGTGCTGGTCGGCATCAAGATGTCCACGTTCATCGCGCTGGGGGTGAACCTGCATTTCACCTCGGCACTCATGTTGTTGCCGGTGGCGGCCATCGGCCATGTGCTGGGGCTCAAGGTACATGAAGCGATTGCGCATAATGACCGCGCATTCAAGCGCTGGATGGGCGGCGGTGTGGTTATCGTCAGCCTGCTGGGGCTGTGGTCGCAAATTGCGGGCGCCTTAAAATAGTATAATATAATCAATATATTATGATTTCATTTGCACATCCCATCTGGTTGTTGCTGCTGCCGGTGTTGCTGGGGCTGGGGTGGCAGCGCGTGCGCCGCGGTGCACACACGGACGAGCCTGGCATGGCGCAAATGATCCTGCTGCATCCCGACCTGAGTCCCCTGTCCGGGAAAACACAGCCGCAGCCGCTCGCCCCGCGCTGGCCGCAGCTGCTGCATCTGGCGGCGCTGTTGCTGATCGTGCTGGCGCTGGCACAGCCACAGCAGCTGGGCGAACTGATACCCGAAAAACCGGAAGGGCGTGAAATCGTGCTGTTGATCGATACTTCACGCACGATGAGCATCGACGATTTCGAGCTGGGTGGTCAGCGCGTGGAACGTCTCGCCGTGCTGAAAGGGGTGGTGAGCCGGTTTGTCGAGCAGCGCGAAGGCGACCGCTTTGGTGTCATCGTGTTCGGTTCCACAGCCGCAACCATGGTGCCGCCCAGTTTTGATCGCGACCTGGTCAGCGGCATGGTCAGGCAGGTGCAGGTGGGCATGGCAGGCGACAATACTGCGCTGGGCGATGCCATCGGTCTTGCGCTGAGACACCTGCATGAACGGCAGGTCTTGCGCCCGGCGCTGATCCTGTTCAGTGACAATACCGACAACAATGCAGGTGCAATGACGCCTGCAGAGGCTGTCGGACTGGCGCAGCGCATGCACGCGGCAATCTACACCGTGCAGATCGGCAGTGACCTGTTTGCCGCAGGACGCGCAGCGCAGCCAGCCAATACGGTCGAGCCCGACCTGGCGCAGATTGCTGCACTGACCGGTGGTCGTTACTACCGCACAGACAGCAGCGGCAGCCTGCAGAATGTGGTGGAGGACATCGGCAGGCTGGAGAAAACCATCACCCGACCTTCCTCCCGGCGCGAACTGAAAGAGTGGTATGCCGCGCTGCTGTTGCTGGCGGCATTGTTGATGAGCGTTGCGCGCATCATGCAGATACGCAAGGTGGCCGCATGAACTGGACGGGCTTCCTGCAGTTTGACTGGGTGACGCCCGACTGGGTACAACTCGAATGGACGCATCCGGGCTGGGCACTGCTGGCGCTGCAGCCGCTGTTGATGGAATTCCTGCTCAAGCTGCGGCGTGACCAGGTGCGCCATTATGCAGATGCGAAGTTGCTGCCATGGGTGCTGCGTGAGGCCGTGAATCGCCAGCACGAGCGCCGTCAGCTGTTGCGTCATTTTGCGGCGTGGCTGCTGCTCGCGGGTGCGCTCGCCGGCCCGCGCCTGCCGCTGCCGGGCGATGCAGCGCAGCAAGCCAGGCCGCAACATGCGCTGGATGTGATGGTGTTGCTGGATGTGTCGAGCTCGATGTATGCACAGGATGTGTCGCCGCAAAGGTTGCAGCGCGCAAAACTGGAGTTGCTGGACCTGTTGCCGCGGCTGCATGGCGAACGGCTGGGGTTGATCGCGTTTTCCGGCAGTGCCGGCCTGATCATGCCGCCTAACCGGGATGAAGCCGCATTCCGCCATTTCCTGAGTCTTGCCGATCCCGGCCTGTTTGAAGCCCAGGGCACGGCGCTGGCCAGTGCACTGGATCTGGCGCTGCGCAGTTTTCCGGAAGATGCAACCCCGCATCGCGCGATCCTGTTGCTGAGCGATGCGGAAACCAGTGCCTTGTCCGGCCCAGGCGGAGAGGCGGTGTGGGCGATGGCGGACAAGCTGAAACAGGCGCGTGTGCCGTTGTATATCCTCGGTGTCGGCAGCGAACAGGGCGCGACAGTCACCTTGCCGGATGGCGGCCATCTGGTGAGTGAAGGCGAGGAGGTGGTCAGTCGCATGGATGCCGACGGCTTTGCCGATCTGGCACGCAAGACGGATGGCAAATTCATCAAGGTTGCAGATGGCGATGGCGATTGGCAGGCCTTGTATGACAATGGCCTGGCAACCCTGCCAGGCGGGGCGCCGCTGCGCGAGCAGATCGTCGCCTGGCATGCGCTGTATGGCTGGTTGCTGGCGCCAGCGTTAGGGTTGCTGGCCTGGCCTTATTTGAAAAAATATAATATATTCAAAAGGTTTTTCGTTTCGTCTGTCGTGCTGTTGATCGCCATCGGACATGCAGCCGAAAGCCGTGCCGATGAAGCCGCCGCCTATGCCGCTTATCAGGCCAATCAGCTGGCACGCGCACAGGCCTTATATGCACAAGTGCCCGGTTATGCTGCGCGCATGGGCGAAGGCGCCGCTGCTTACCGCCGGCAGGATTACTTGTATGCGCTGAAGCAGTTCACAGTCGCCCTGTTGCAGGCCTCAAGTCTGACACAGCGCGAGCAGGCACTGTTCAATATCGGCAACAGTTACTACATGGCGGGCAATTATCGTGCAGCAGCGGAGTCTTTTTTCGGCGTGCTGCACTATCGTCAGGACAATGCGGATGCGCGTGCCAACCTGGCGCTGGCATCCGTCAGGCTGCAGGCACAGAACATGCAGAATGCACATAACAACGGCATGTTGGGGCGACACGGCATGCAGAAGGGCGGCAGGCTGGATGAAAGTGCCGGGGATGAACCGCTGCCGCAGGAGAACAAGCAGAAAGACAATGTGCCCGGCATGGGCAGTGAGCTGCCAGAGGCCGACAAAGCCAGGCTGCTGAGCAATGAGCGTGCAGCAGCGGGCACAGTGAACGATAGCGATCCCGATGCCGCCTATCGTGCCGCGCTGAAAAAACTGGAGATGGAAGAGGACAACCCACTGGACCTGTACCGGATGCTGATCAGGATGGAAGCCACGCGCAACTATGTGCCGCAAGCGGAGATGGTGCCATGGTGAGACTGTTTGTCATGCTGGCGTTTGCCTTGCTGTATTGCGCATCGGCTGCGGCTGCGGTGCAGATCAAGCTGCATGCGGATAAATCCCGTATCAGGCTGGGAGAGCCCTGGACCGTCACTTTGCAGGTGGATGATGCGCACGAACCATTGAGTACCATCTCCCTGGACCGGGTCAAGCAGCTGTTCAATATATACAGTGCGACCGGTTCAAGTGAAAGGCGTCGGGTGCGTGGCCATCCCCAGGTGTTTGAAACCATGGTGCTGGTGCTGTATCCCTTGCATGCCGGCAACCTGCAGTTGCCAGCTCTGGAGTATCACGGTGCAAAAAGCCGTCCGCTCCCGGTCAGGGTGGATGCGCAGGATGCGTCTGTCAGCTTCAGGGCGTCGCTCGATGTGCCGCATCCTGTCGTCAGGCAGCCCGCGATGCTGACGCTGGAGATCCGGGATGAGGGTACCCTGCAGTGGGCCGTGCCCCATGACCTGAAGGTGGCAGGTGCCTATCTGCACTGGCAGGGCGAGGGCCAGCGCGAAGAAACGCTGGCAGGCAAACGTTACACCGTGCACAGCTACTTGTGGGACATCTTGCCGTTGCGGGATGGTGTGATGGAGGTTGAATTCCCGTTGCTGGATGCATTCATGCTGGGCAGCCGTTTGCGCTACCCGCTGGAAAAGCTGCAAAGTTATGTGGCGCCGGTGCCGGCCTATCTGCCGGTGCATGTGCCGGTCGGTAAACCGGAAGTGAGCACGGCGCCCTTGCCGGATGAAATTGCAGTCGGCAGGCCTTATAACTGGCAGCTTACCATCCGGCACGGCGGTCTGAATGCAGAAGCGCTGCGCAAGCTGTTGCCGGTCTTCAACAGCAATGACGGGGTGAAATTCTATCCGCTGCAGTTCGAGGCGGGTGCCGGGGTGCAGAACGAAGCAGGCCAACAGGTGATACGCGTGATCATTCCGCTTGTTGCACAACGCAGCGGGGTGCTGTCGTTGCCTGAAATCCGGCTGCCTTACTATGATCTGGGTTTGGCCAGGGTGGAAAGTGTCGAGATGCCTGCGCCGGGCTTGAATGCCTATAGCCCGTTCTGGCGGATGGTGCGCAGGGTTGCGGCGGGCTTGCTGGTGGCGGGGCTGTTGGGGTGGGGCGGTTATCGGTTTGCACAGCTGCTGCGCTGCATGCGGCGCAAACACCACTTACTGAAGTCTATACGCAATGCGCGTGATGCGGTTACCCTGCACAGGCTGTTGCTGCAGGTGGCTGCTGGTGTTGCAGCGCAAACCTTGCAGCAATGGCTGGCCGGCATGCAGGGGCGTGCTGCAAACGGACGCCTGTTGGTGCTGGTGCAACAGCTGGAGCAGGTGCTATATGGCAGGAATGATCAGGCAGCAGACATCGGCCGGCTGGCGGCAGATTTTGCGTCAGCCTTGCAGCGAAAAAAATGCAGGCTGTTCAGTTCACCTTGAGTTTCAGCTGGATGGTAAACGAGCCGTAGACGGTATCGGGGATGGTCGGCACCACGGTCAGGTTGATTCCGAGGTTGTTGTACTCGTAGCTGGCAACCGGGATGGCCATCGGGAACCAGCCGCCATGGTTGGCATGGTAATAGCCATCGATGAAGCCGGCCAGTGCTCCCAGGCGTATGGCGCCTAGGGTCACTGGTTGCCACAGCCAGACGGCATAATTCGACATCGCGCGATCACTGTTATGGAACCGACCCGCCATCACGGACTGGGTGGTGGTGTATCTGTATTCTGTGCCAAAACCGTAATTGTTGCCTTCGAGGTCGACATCGCGATCAAAGTGCCAGGAGTAGAAGCCGGGATTCAGCCACACTTCATTCAGTGGCGCGGATTCGGTGATGTGAAACGGATTGGCGCTGCAAGGGAGGCAGGGCAGCAGGGCAAGCAGCAACGCCAGCAGGCGTGGCCTAGCGAAAGTCATCGTGACGGCGCATCTGCAATGAGGAGATGATGGGGCATTGCACCTGGCCATTGTTTTCCTTGCATTTGGAAATCAGTTCTGACAGGGATTTTTCAATGCGGCGCAGATCGGAAATTTTGCGTTTGATCTCGGTCAGCTTTTTTTGCGCGATCTTGCTGGCACTTGCGCAGTCAGCGCCTTCTTCCAGCGCCAGCAGGATGATGACTTCGTCCAGGCTGAAACCCAGGTTCTGCGCAGACTTGATGAAACGGATGCGCGCTACATCATCTATACCATAACGACGTATGCCACCCGCAGGTTTCAGGGGTTCTTCCATCAGCCCCCTGCGCTGGTAAAAGCGGATCGTTTCAATATGTACGTCAGTCGTTTTTGCCAGTTCGCCTATCGTAAATGAAGTTTTGAGGTCTGGCTTCAAGAGCGAGCTTTTCATAGTTTATTGAATAAATTATATATTTATTTGTTGATTCTGTACTTTGCTACAGGGATAGCATGTGCATCGCTCAATTCTAGTTCAGACCGCCTGCAATGTCATCAGTCAATAAACAATTTGGTGCCCTGCTCACGGCAGGCATCGCAACCCTGCTCGCTTCATCCTGTTGTGTCGGGCCGCTGCTGCTGGTCACGGTCGGGCTGGGCGGGGCATGGGTTGGCAAATTGCAATTACTTGAACCATACCAACCGATTTTTTTGGGGATTGCCACACTCGCGATGCTGTTTGCCTATCGCAGGATTTTCCGCCCGCTTGCCGCATGCAGGCCTGGCGAAATGTGTGCAGTGCCCCGGGTGCGCCTGTTTTACCAGTTGCTGTTCTGGAGCGTGCTGCTGCTGATTGTGTTGACTCTGGCCTTTCCTTGGCTGGCCCCGGCTTTTTACTAAAGGATCTACCCGATGAAAAGTTTTCATTTGTTTCTGGCCGCAAGCCTGTTGTGTGTATCTGTGCCGTCATATGCTGCAAGCAGGACGGTGACATTGTCAGTGCCGGGCATGAGTTGCCCGGTGTGCCCGATCACAGTCAGGAAAGCCTTGCATAAAGTGAATGGTGTGCAGGAAGTTCATGTCGATTTTGACAGCAAGCAAGCGGTCGTATCATTTGACGATGCAAAGACCAGTAAGCAGGCATTGCAGCAGGCTACCGGGAATGCGGGTTATCCTGCCAGCGTGATCAAGTAAGTGGCATACAGCCCGTATCCTGCCTGTCCCGTTTTCAAGCCAGTTGTGGCAAACTCCATACTCATGCTGCGGCACCAGCCTGCTGATCGCCGCATCTCATCGTTTCGTAGAGACTGGAGTCCAGAATGCCAAGAGCCATTGCGATATGTTTGCTGAGCATGCTGTTGCATGCAACAGCGTTTGCAGCTGACGATTTTTCCCTGCCGCTGAATTTCAGTGCAGTACGTGTTTCGGAGCACTGCTACTACGTCAAGGGCATGTCTGGCGCGGCATCCGCCGAAAACCAGGGATTCATGTCCAATGCCGGATTTGTGGTGACCAACGACAGTGTGGTGGTATTCGATACACTGGGTACGCCCGTGCTGGCACGCAAGCTGGTGGCAGAAATCCGCAAGGTAACGAACAAGCCGATCAGGCGCGTCATCATCAGTCACTATCATGCAGATCATATCTATGGCATGCAGGTGTTCAAGGATCTGGGCGCGGAAATGTGGGCACATGAGGCCGGCAAGGAGTATTTGTATTCAGATGAAGCGAAACTGCGCTTGCAGCAGCGCCGTGAGCTGTTGCGCCCATGGCTGGATGAAACCCGCAAATTGCTGCCCGCCGACAAATGGCTGAGCGGGGATGCCGATTTCGAAATGGGCGGCTTGCATTTCCTGCTGCGTTACGTGGGCCCGGCGCACTCCAGCGAGGACATGGCGATGTTCGTCAAGGAAGACAGGGTGTTGTATTCGGGTGACCTGATATTCAAGGGACGTGTTCCATTTGTCGGGAATGCGGACAGCAGGCTTTGGCTCAGGGCACTGGACCAGCTGATTGCGTTCGATCCCAAATACCTTATTCCCGGTCATGGTCTGGCATCGGATACGCCAATAGATGACCTGAAACTGACGCGTGATTACCTGGTCTATGTACGCAAGGTGATGGGGCAGGCAGTCAAGGATTTTGTGCCGTTTGAAGAGGCATACGCCAATACTGACTGGTCGCAATTTTCCAGGTTGCCGGCGTTCCTGGATGCAAACCGCGCCAATTCCTACAACACCTATCTGCTGATGGAAAAAGAATTGCTCAACAAGAGCCAGTGAATGACAAATTTGCATATTTGGATTTTCATATATTAGAAAATTATTATTTTTTTGAGTGGATGCAAATGTTCTTTGAATTCAAAAAACATTGCGAATACGGACTTGGGTACGGAAATGCAATATCGCTGCAATGTATGTGCCGTAAAATGGCATTGTTGCGCAAGGCCTGATTTTATTGGGCTGGCGAGTTGATTAATCAAACAAGTTCTGCGATACTGAAGAGCGGTTAAATCAATTGCAGTAGTTGTTCTGACCAAGAAGATACTTGATTGATAGCGCGTGTTGAAATCAACAATTAAGGAGAGGAGACTTCATGAAAAAAATAATATTCTTGGCAATTCTTGCTGCCATGATGTTGCAAGGTTGCAAGACAGCTGGTCAGCATTCCGCTGATGCATCAGGCGAAGCAAAGAAGGAAGCCAAGCTGGAGATGGACCCAGCGAAACTGTTCTGGTCCAACGGCAAGGGGATGGGCAATTGCTCTGCATGCCATGCAATTCCCGCAGATACATCTGGCAAGCCTGCCGGCAACATGGGACCACCCATGATCGGCATGAAGGACCGCTTCCCGGATATCGCCAAGCTGAAAGCCGCGATTGCAGATCAAAAAGCGTTTTCTCCAAACACCATGATGCCGCCATTTGGCCGCAACAAAATTCTGACACCTGAGCAAATCGATGTAATTGCTCAATATATCTACCAATATTAAGAGGTTACGAATGAAAAAGATTACGCTCGCATTTTTGCTCGCTTGCAGCCTGCCCGTTTTTGCTGATCCTATCGTTGGTTATGTGGATACAGCCGGATACGAAGCTAAAACTCCGGAGGCGACCCTGAAGGCCATTCAGGACTTCTTCCACCAGAAATTCCCGGAAGTCAAAGGCGATGCCTTTATCGACGGCTCGATGAACTGGTCAGAAGGCGAAAGACAGTATGACAAGTTCATGACAGGTCGCATGCATGATGATTTTGATGCCCCAGTCGGATATCCCGAGGTGATTGCCGAGGGCAAGAAGCTGTGGGAAACCCCTTTGCCGGATGGCAAGAAAATGGCTGACTGCTTTGCACATGGTGGCAAGGGTGCAGCCAATGACTATCCGAAAGTGGATGAGAAATCCGGCAAGGTCATCACATTCGAGCGTGCCTTGAATGATTGCCGCGTAGCGCATGGTGCCAAGCCTCTGGATTATGGTGACATGAAGAAGGGCATGGGTCCGCTGAGCGATATCGCACGCAAGCTGTCTGATGGCATGCGCATCAAGATGGAGATCAAGACTCCAGCAGAGCTGGCTGCGTTCGAACGCGGCAAGGCCGTGTTCTACGGCCGTACCGGGAAATTTGAACAGGCATGCGCCAACTGCCATATTCAGCACGCAGGTGAAGTGGCACGTTCTGAAGAACTGTCTCCCATCATCGGTCAGGCAGCCCACTTCCCGGTATTCCGCCAGGACAAGAAAACTGACGGCCTGCATCTCGTAACCCTGCAGAATCGTTACAAGGGTTGCCAGAAGAGCACCGCTGCTGACAAGCCGATCAAGGAAGGTTCTGATGAGTCCAATGATCTGGAGTATTTCCATACCTATATCAGCAATGGTTTGCCGCTGAGCTCAGGTATCTTCAGGAAGTAAGCCGCAACAGTCACGCGGCAGCGTGATACGAAAAAGCCGGGCTCAGCCCGGCTTTTTCTTTTGAGATTTCACTTGGAATCAGCCAGCGTTTGGCGGTTCGTGCATCACTTCACTGGCAGGTAATCGGTTGAGTATCACGAGCTGGATGAAAGCAGACTCATCCAGGGAAACGGCAAGTGTGTCACGGCAACCCAGACGATATAGATGAAGGCAAATTGTGCGGCTATCAGGCAGGCGATCCGGATGCCGAATGTTCTGCCGCGTTTCAATGCAAACGTGCCTAACAGGATGTACGCAAGCAGGGCCAGGATTTTTGCCATCAGCCATCCATGCTGCAGGGGGGAAAGCGACATCAGCCAGGCAAGGAGGACTGCGCTGAGCAACAGGACGGTATCAATGATATGTGGCACGATCTTCACCCAGCGCTTTAACAGTATCGGCGATGACTGTACCATCCACATGCCACGCATGAAAAACAGCAGGTAACTCAGCAGAACACTGCCGACGTGTATGAGCTTTACAACCACGATTTCCATCATTCCTCCCGGGTTTTGTGTGATCCCCTGTCAGGCCAGTTCATCTGCGGGGATATTGATTAAGCATCTTCTTGTTGCGGCAAGATGCCCGATTTTTCCATGCATTGTAAGGGAAATCAGCGGATTGCAGTACAAGTAAGGCACTTGCTGCGGTTTGTATGGGTTTGTGAGTATGACGAACTGCTATGTTTGAGATGAGTGTGTGTGCGGTGGCCGCTGGAAGCAATCGTGCAGTTTGCGATGATCAGCTGTCAGTGCACGCAGCGCTGAGGGGGGCCAGGCGCAGGGGCGTGAAAGGGAATAATATGTGCGCAAGTATCACGTATCCGACTCAGCCCGTACTCCAGGCACGCGGACGCTTCATCCCGGCGATCTTGCATGCCTGTTTGACATAGCCATAGGGGAAGAGCTCAAAGATCAGGTTGCGTGAACCAGGTCCGTGTTTTTCAGCCAGATGTTTGATTACATGCCGCACATCAACCGCAATCTGGTGTTCTGCATAATATGCACGCATGAAATGGATGGCATCCCAGTGCGCATCAGTCAGCTCGATGTTTTCCTGTTTTGCCAGCGTTCTGGCGATATCCTCGTTCCAGTCCTGGGGTTCTACCAGATAACCCTCGGCATCGACGGGTGGCAGATCAAGTTCTGTGTTCATGGCCTCTCCTTGGGGGTGTGGGGAAGTGCGACTGGATTATATATCACATTTTGATATAATTCCAAGCAGCCAATATTACGGTCCAGACCATGCAGAATAGAAACCTGAGCAAGAAGGATTTCGAAACATTGTCAGATTTCCGCTATCAGCTACGCCGTTTCCTGCGCTTCAGCGAACAGGTTACGCATGATCATGGTGTTACACACCTGCAATATCTTACGCTGTTGCATGTCATGGGCACCAAAGGACGGGAATGGGCGACCATCGGAGAACTCGCCGAACGCCTGCAATCGCATCATCATGGCGTGGTATCCCTGGTTTCGAGATGTGAAAAGCTGGGCTTGGTCTATAGGCAACAAGGCGAGAAAGACAAGCGTGTGGTGGAAGTCCATCTGACCGGCGAGGGGGAGAAAATGGTCGCCCTGCTGGCTGGCATGCATCGAGACGAGCTCCTGAAGTTGCAGGGAATCTTTCGCGTACCTGGCAGCCTGGATCTGCCGTAAATGGTTAATTTCTGCGCTTCCAGTTCGTAGTGCATGTTTGCTGGCGTGTCCAGGCTTGCTGTCACTATCTTCTTGTACTCATCAAATATTCGGGTTCCATATAAGTAATAAGCCGCAATGGCCGTGCAAACGGCTATTGCACCAGCCCTGAGTGTTCGTCAGTTCCCCTGTCAGCCAACCGGCTGCATTCGCCCTGGATAATGACTTGCTGCACGAATATAGGGCTCTTGCGCTTGTTGGTGCACATGAATCGTGCACTTCTTTGAAAAGCCCCCCTTCTGTTTCATTTTATATATTCCAATAAATTCAATTAGATGGGAAATTCTTGTTGGTTGGCACAAAACTTGCATACATTGATGTATACAAGATCGACGCAGATTTTGAAGGTTTGCCGGATTTTTTATTAACGCAGGGATATGGGGAAATTTGCATGAACAGTAAACAGGGTAATACAGGTAGTTTGTTAAAGAAGAAAGGAAAGATAGCTGCCATGACTGGCATGCTTGGTCTGGCCGTCATGAGTTCAGCTGTTGCTGCAGACTGGTCTGATACATTTGTCGGCTATCGGGAAGGCGGCAACTTCAAGGAGCCGGGATCGAAATCGACTGACATTCACAAGGACATTCTTTCCTTTACACATGTCAGTGGTTACAAATATGGCAGCAACTTCTTTACGGCGGATTTTCTGGCCTCCGACAGCAATGATCCGGTCAATGGTAATGGTGGCGGTGCGCAGGAAGTGTATGCGGTCTATCGGCACCAGCTGTCGCTGGGAGCGGTCAGTGGCAGCAGTTTTGCATTCGGCCCGGTGAAGGATATGGCCATTACCGCAGGTATAGACCTGAACTCCAAGGATGATGCATTTTCCTCTCGAGTACGAAAGTTTGTGCTGGGGCCCACTTTCAAATTCGATACACCCGGTTTCCTCGACGTGAGCCTTCTGTTGCGCACCGAGCAAAACAATAATGCTTATGTTAACAAGACAGTGACGTTCGACCCGACCTATGGCGTGAGTATCGCCTGGGGCATTCCTCTGAAATCAATCAATTCAAAGTTTGATGGTTTCATTGATTACATCGGGCCCAAGGGCAAGGATGGGTTCGGCTTTGAAACCAAGGCAGAAACACTGGCCAGGACCTACTTGATGTACGACCTTGGCAGTTTGGGTAGCAAGCCTGGTACGTTTTATGCTGGAGTGGGATACGAGTACTGGAAAAACAAATTCGGCGGCAATGACAACAGCTATGGCGATACCACAGCCATCATGATTGCGCTGGAAGCACATCTTTAAAACCTGATTGATACATATACGGAGATAGAAAATGAAAAACAGCAAGTTTTCCAGCGACAGAAGAAAATTCCTGAAATCTGCAGGTGCCATCGCCGCCATTTCTGCAGTCGGCATGCCCTATATGCGTAATGCAATGGCTGCAGACAAGCTGACTGTCGGTGCAATATATGTCGGGGCAAGAAATGATTATGGATACAACCAGTCACATGCGCAGGCCGTGGACTTCATCAGGAGGATGCCGGGTATCAAGGTAGTCGATGAAGAGAAGGTGCCGGAAACCATAGCCGTGCAGAAATCGATGGAAGCGATGATACAGCAGGACGGCGCAAAGCTGATTTTCGCGACTTCATTTGGCTATTTCAATCCTCATGTACTCAAAATGGCAGAAAAATATCCTGACGTACGATTTGCACATTGCGGCGGTTTGTGGACCGAGGGCAAGGATCCGATGAATGTGGGAAGTTTCTTTGGCTATATTGATGAATGCGAATATCTGAATGGTGTGGTGGCAGCGCATGTGACCAAATCCAAAAAGCTGGGCTTCATCGCTGCAAAACCGATACCTCAGGTGTTGCGCAATATCAACTCATTCACGCTGGGTGCGCAGTCTGTCAATCCGGCGATTACCACCACGGTGATCTTTACCGGTGACTGGTCAATGCCGGTCAAGGAAGCGGAAGCTGCCAATGGCCTGATCGACCAGGGTTGCGATGTGCTGACATGTCATGTGGATGGACCCAAGGTCATCATTGAAACAGCCGAAAAGCGCGGCGTCTATTCCTGTGGTTATCATGCAAATCAGGCCAGCCTTGCGCCCAAGGGCTACCTGACTGGAGCGGAGTGGGACTGGGCCACGCCCTACAAGATGCTGGTGGAAGCCACGGAAGCCGGAAAGCCGATGATCAATTTCCTGCGAGGTGGCCTCAAGGAAGGTTTTGTCAAAATGAGTCCGTATGGCAAGGCTGTACCGGCGAAAGCCAGGAAGGTTGCAGACGGCATCAAGTCCAAAATGCTCAAAGGTGACTATGTCATATTCAAGGGGCCGATCAAGGATAACACCGGCAAAATTGTGATCGAAGCAGGAAAGAGTCACGGCCAGCAGGATGTCGCGCTTGAGCAGATGAATTATCTGGTTGCAGGCGTGGTCGGCAAGATCTGAGCTGACGGGGCCGGGGTCGCAATCCTGAACCTCCGGAAATACTTGAAACTTCACTGGTGCCAGATTTGATGTCTAACAGGATACTGCAAAAATCCGAACCATTCTTGCTGCTGGTGTTCGCCATGCTGGCGGCAATGCTGCTGTTCGCAATGTTTGTCGCAGTGTTGGGGCAATCACCACTTGCAGTTTACCAACTTCTGTATGAAGGAGGATTTGGTTCGGCATTTGCGTGGCAAAACACATTGCTAAGGGCATCCCCGCTGATACTGACCGGACTTGCGGTCGCGATTCCGGCTCAGGCAGGCATGGTCATGATAGGCGGTGAAGGTGTGCTTGCGCTGGGTGCGCTGCTTGGAGCCATTGCCGGATTGATGCTGGATGGGTTGCCACCGCTGATGGTGCAATCGGGCATCCTGCTTGCCGGGATGTTTGCAGGGGCATGCTGGAGCGGCATTTCAGGCTGGCTCAGGAATTATCGCGGTGTCAATGAAACGATCAGCAGCCTGCTGCTTTCCTATATCGGCATTGCGTTGCTGAACCATTTCGTCGAAGGGCCGCTCAAGGATCCAGCCAGTCTAAACAAGCCATCAACGCGTCCGTTGGCAGATAGCTACATGATAGGAAATTTGCCGGGCATGGATGTGCATTATGGATTGTTGATAGGTGTGGTGTGTGCATTAGTGGCGTGGCTGTTGTTAAAGTACACAACGGTTGGGTTTTCATTGCGCATCGTTGGCGGCAATCCGCGTGCGGCCATGATGGCAGGGCTGCGGGTCAATCGCTGGATTGTACTTGCAGCCGCTGCAGGCGGAGCGGCTGCCGGCCTCGCTGGCGCGATCGAAGTTGCAGCAGTGCAGGGGGCAGCCTCTGCATCTGTCATTTCGGGATATGGCTATGCGGGCATCCTTGTCGCTTTCCTTGCCAGGCAGAACCCGCTGGCGGTGATTCCTGTGGCCATCCTGATCGGTGGCATCAACGCTGCGGGTGGCATGTTGCAACGACGTCTGGAAATGCCGGATGCAAGTGTGCTGGTATTGCAGGGCATCGTATTTGTGCTGGTCCTTGGCAGCGATACATTGCGTGGACGCCTGTTCAGCAAGATGGAAGTGCCAGCCGGAAATGTTGCAATGCCTGTGTTAACGGAGGGCGCAAAATGACGGATGCCGCATCAGGCCTGGGATGGTGGGGGGTGCCGCTGGCAGTGCTCGCTGGCGCGATACGCGTGAGCACACCGTTCCTGCTGGTCAGCCTCGGCGAATGCATTACCGAGAAGTCGGGGCGCATCAACCTCGGGCTGGAAGGTGTGCTCATCATGGGAGCCATGAGCGGCTACGGCGCGTCGCTGGCAAGTGGTTCGCCCTGGCTGGGCGTGCTTGCGGCCGGAGCGGTCGGTGCTTTGCTGGGTTTGCTGCACGGCATATTGTGCAGTTTGCGTCGCGTGAACGATATCGCAATCGGCATTGCCATCATGCTGTTCGGGACGGGGCTGGCATTTTTCCTGGGCAAGCCGCTGGTACAACCTCAAGCCCCGATGCTCACTTCCCTCCCGCTGGGATTCTGGTCAGACATGCCGCAAGTCCAGTCGGCATTGCAGATCAATCCGCTGTTCCTGATTGGTGTGGCCTTGGCAGTGGTACTGCATTTTGCATTCCGCTATACACGATGGGGCTTGCAGCTGCGCATTGTGGGCGATAGCGAAATGGCGGCAAAAGCGCTGGGTTATCAGGTGATCCCGGTGCGCATATTCGCAACCATCGTGGGTGGATTTCTGGCAGGTGTCGGTGGTGCATTCCTGTCGCTCTATTATCCGGGGAGCTGGAATGAGGGACTGTCATCCGGCCAGGGCATTATTGCCGTAGCACTTGTCATCTTTGCACGATGGGAGCCAATGCGTTGCCTGTGGGCTTCATTGCTGTTCGGCGGTGCCGGTGCACTCGGACCTGCTTTGCAGGCGGCCGGATTTTCAGGGGGGTACTACCTGTTCAATGCGGCACCGTATGTACTGACGCTGGTCATCCTGATTGCAACCTGTGCGCCGAACCAGAAACTTTCAGGCGCGCCGGGAGAGTTGAGTCTGGTACGGTAGTGGATTTTATTATATTGATAATATTATGTTATTTAACTATGGAAGGATCGGAGTCCAACTGTGGAAAGTGCAAGCATGAGCAGACAGATTGCCGCTGAACCCTATGCCTGGCCCTATGACGGGAATCTGGTACCGCAGAATACGGCACTGATCATTATCGACATGCAGACAGATTTTTGTGGCGCGGGCGGATATGTGGACAAGATGGGTTACGACATCTCGATGACGCGCAAGCCTGTTCCGGTCATTGCCGGGCTGCTGCAAACGATGCGCACGCAGGGATATACCATCATCCACACACGTGAAGGCCACAGGCCTGACTTGTCCGATTTGCCGGCAAACAAGCGCTGGCGTTCTCGCCAGCTCGGCGCGGGTATCGGTGATAGCGGGCCCTGCGGGCGCATACTGGTGCGTGGCGAGCCCGGCTGGGAAATCATACCGGAACTGTCCCCGGTGGCAGGTGAACCTATCATCGACAAGCCGGGCAAAGGTTCATTCTATGCAACAGACCTTGAGTTGATCTTGCATGTCAGAGGCATACGCAACCTGATCCTGACTGGCATTACTACAGATGTGTGCGTGCATACCACGATGCGTGAAGCGAATGACCGCGGCTTTGAGTGCCTGCTGGTGGAGGATGCCTGTGCGGCCACCGATGCGGGGAATCATCTCGCGGCGTTGAAGATGGTCAAAATGCAGGGCGGTGTATTTGGCGCAGTTGCCCGCAGCGATCTTGTGCAGAAGGCGCTTCTGTCATGAGCGATATCCTGCATGGCGAAAATCACCCAAGAGCACTCGAACTCGAAATCGTCGGCATGTGCAAGCGGTTCGGCGAGTTGCTGGCACTCGACAATGTATCGCTGAAAATTCCGGCTGGCGGATTCCATGCCTTGCTGGGGGAGAATGGGGCAGGCAAGTCCACGCTGGTGAAATGCCTGGTCGGATTCTACAAACCAGATGCTGGGCAGGTTGTGGTGGATGGCCGGGAGATGGAGATTACCACGCCGAGAGATTCCTCCAGGCTGGGGATCGGCATGGTTTACCAGCACTTCACATCGGTGCCGAGCATGACCGTGGCGGAAAACCTCGTGATGTCGCGTGGCACGCTGCCAGCCATCGTGAAGTGGCGGGAAGAGCGCGAAAAGCTCGCTGCATTCATGGCGACATTGCCATTCCAGATTGCGCTGGACAAGCAGGCTGGCTCACTTGCTGCTGGTGAAAAGCAGAAAGTTGAAATCATCAAGCAGCTGTATCTGCAGAGAAGGCTGCTGATTCTGGATGAGCCTACTTCAGTGCTGACATCCGATGAAGCAGATGAAGTGCTGGGGCTGGTCAAGCAACTGGCGCAGCAGAAAATGCTGACTGCGCTGATGATCACGCACAAATTCAAAGAAGTCATTGCATATGCCGATGATGTCACTGTGTTGCGCAAAGGCTGTTTTGCCGGAAGTGGCAAAGTGGCAGATACCTCAATAGAGCAGATGACCGGCATGATGGTGGGGAATGCGGCCTCCAGAGAAGTGCAGAAGAACATTCGTACTGCTGTTCCTGCCGGGCTTGCGCCCAGGCTGGTCATTGAAGATTTATGCGCTCAGGGAGATAACGGCTTGCCGGTATTGCGGAACATCAATCTCCAGGTAAAGCCGGGAGAAATACTGGGGATCGCCGGCGTCTCAGGCAATGGCCAGATGGAAATGGTTGAAGTGCTGATAGGGCAGCGCAAAAAATCGGGTGGCAAGGTGCGGGTAGGCGGTGAGGATTATGCAGGCGCGCGCAAGGAAATTGCCAGGCACAAGGTATACAGCCTGCCTGAAGAGCCGTTGCGCAATGCCTGTGTGCCCAGCCTTTCGATCGCAGAAAACATGGCATTGCGCAATTTTGACCAGCAACCCATTTCAAGATCGATGCGTATGGATCAGGGAGCGC
>JAJXUI010000036.1 GCA_021782995.1 Pseudomonadota bacterium
GTGGCTCGCCAATAGCCAGGCCGATCTCGCGCTGCGCCATCGCATAGCGTGTCAGCGAATCCATGATCAGCAAGACATTCTTGCCCTGGTCGCGGAAATGTTCGGCGATGGTTGTGGCATAAGCCGCGCCCTGCATGCGCATCAGCGGGCTGGTGTCTGCCGGCGCTGCCACCACGACTGAGCGTGCAAGTCCTTCGGGGCCGAGGATGTTGTCGATGAAATCCTTTACCTCACGGCCACGTTCGCCGATCAGGCCGACCACGATGATGTCCGCCTTTGTATAACGCGCCATCATGCCCAGCAGTACGCTTTTGCCGACACCGCTGCCGGCAAACAGGCCCATGCGCTGGCCGCGGCCGACTGTCAGCAGGCTGTTGATCGCGCGCACGCCGACATCCAGTTCATCCTTGATGGCGGCGCGGTCAAGTGGATTGAATGGCCTGCTTTGCAGGGGGGCGCTGGGGCCCTGCTGCAATGCGCCGAGTGAATCGAGCGGGCGGCCGGCACCATCCAGCACGCGTCCCAGCAGCATGTCGCCAACCGGCAGGTGTCGTGCCATGTCTGTCGTGCGGCGGCGGGGGGAGGGATGGCGTGTTTCAAACGGCGATACGGCTGCAGATTCAGCTGCCACCACGCGCGCGCCGGGCACCAGCCCCTGAACATCATGCTCCGGCATCAGGAACAGTTTTTCACCATTGAAACCGACCACTTCTGCTTCCACGGCATTGCTGGGCAGTTGCACCATGCAGGAGCTGCCGACCGGCATGCGCAAGCCGACGGCTTCCATCACCATGCCGGTGACGCGGGTCAGCCTGCCGCTGGCGAGCAGCGGATTGTTCAATGCAATGGATTCCGTGCAGCCATTCAGGATTTCCTGCCAGCGCTGGGTGTGAGGGTTCATTCCTGCACCCATTCACTTTCCTGCCCCAGCGCAGACACGATGCGTTTCCAGCGGGTTTCCATGGTGGCATCCACCTGGCTGCTGGTGGTTTCGATGCGCGCACCGCCGCGCGTGATCGCTGCATCTTCAATGATTTTCCAGCTGTTGTGCGTAAGTTGCTCACCCATATGCTGTCGGATGATCGCTGCATCTTCCGGATGCACGACGAGATGTACACCGGTATTGATATGCGGTAATGCGTTGATCGCTTCGCGAATCACATTGAGGACAATTTCTGGTTTATATGACAGTGTCTGCATGACCATTTGCCTTGCAGTTTCCAGCGCAAGGTCGAGCAGGTTCTGCGCGACATCATGTTGTGCCTGTGCGATGCCGCTGGAGATTGCTTCAATCAGGCTGGCCATGTGCTGGGTGCCTGCGGCATAGGCTTCCTGGTAGGCTGCGTTGTAACCTTCCTCACGTGCTTCGTTCTGCATGGCCTCCAGTTCGGCGGCTGTGGGCAGCACGATTTCCGGGGTGAGGGTCTTTTTCTTCTTGATATAGCCGGTAGGCAGTCCGGTGCTGGTGGTGGCGACCTTGTGCAAGTCGTCAAAGCCCAGCGGCTCGATGTTATCGATTTCTTCAGGGGTGAGGATGGCGTTAGACATAGGTTTCTTCTCCTCCGCCACCTAGCGAGATCTGGCCTTCGTCGGCAAGGCGGCGTGCCACCTTGAGGATTTCCTTCTGCTCGGCTTCCACTTCGCTGAGCTTGACTGGTCCCTTGGCTTCCAGGTCTTCGCGCAACATTTCGCCGGCGCGCTGCGACATGTTCTTGAAAATCTTTTCGCGGATTTCCTCGCTGGCCCCCTTCAGTGCGACGATCAGGCTTTCTGTCTGCACTTCGCGCAGGATCAGCTGGATTGCGCGGTCTTCCAGGCCCAGCAGATTTTCGAACACGAACATCTGGTCCTGCACCTTTTGTGCCAGGTCAGGATCGACCGAGCGCATGTTTTCGATCACGGTGGCTTCCGTGCCGGTGCCGACAAAGTTGAGGATTTCCGCCGCGGTTTTCACGCCGCCACGGGTAAATTTCTTGCTGGCCGCGCCGGACAGCAGTTTGGTGAAGACCTCGTTCAGTTCATGCAGTGCGATAGGCTGCACACCGTCCAGCGTGGCAATGCGCAGCATCACGTCATTACGCAGCCTGTCAGTCAGCAGGTTGAGGATGCTGGAAGCCTGGTCCGGCTCCAGGTGCACCAGGATGGTGGCGATGATCTGCGGATGTTCGCCCTGTATCAGGTCGACAATCGCATGCGGTTCCATCCACTTCAGGCTTTCAATGCCGGTGGTGTCGTTGTTGTGCAGGATGCGGTCGAGCAGGCCGGCGGCCTTGTGGCTGCCTAGCGCCTGCACCAGCATGTTGCGGATGTAGGCGCTGGAGTCCATGCCGATGGTGGTTTTTTCTGCCGCAAGTTCATGGAACTCTTCCATGACATCGGCCACTTCCTCGCGCGAGAGGTTCTTCAGTGCCACCATCGCGGCGCTGACTTTCTGCACTTCCTTGGGTTCAAGGAATTTCAGCACGCCTGCTGCCTCCGCTTCACCCAGCGTCAGCAGCAGCATGGCACTCTTGTTTACACCTTCCTGGCTCATTTATTTGCCTACCCATTCCTGGATGACTGATGCAACGATCTTCGGTCTTTCTGATGCAATCTGTTTTGCGGCCTGCAGGCTGTTTTCATAGGAAATGGCCGATTTCTTTTCCTTGATTTCCCTTTGGGCTGCATCTTCCTCTTCCGGATGCTTCTTTTCCTCCAGCGCTTCAGGTGGCGGCGGCGGTGTCAGGATTTCCACCAGGTTTCGATAGGCCGGGCGGATGATGCCGAAGAACAGGTACAGCCCGGCAATCAGCATCATCAGGTATTTGATGCTGATCTTGGCAATTTCAATCATTTCCGGCTGCTTCCAGATTGGCAGGTCTGGCACAGGTGCTTCAGCCGGTTCATTGAATGCGGTATTCAGCACGTTGATGCTGTCGCCACGTTGGGCACTGAAGCCGACGGCATTCCGCACCAGGTTGTTCAGTTGCGTCATTTCGGCCGGTGTGAAAGGCACTGAAACAGTCTTGCCCTTGCTGTCGGTTACCATCTTGTTGTTGACCAGCACGGCGACAGACAGGCGCTTGATTGTGCCAAGTGGAACCCGGGTATAACGGATCGTGCGATCGACTTCATAATTGGTGGTGGATTCCTTGTGCGAGCTGCTTTCGCTGCCGGCAGCTGTGACGGCGCTGGCAACGGCAGGAGCGACTATGGGGGCCGTGGCGGGTACCGGTGGCTGGTTGCTTAGCGCACCAGGCACGCCAGCAGGCACATCTTTGCCATTGCGGGATTCTTCTGTTTGCAGGCTGCGTATGGCTGACAGTTTGGGATTCTGGTTGGGGCCAAAGCTCTCGGCGGTCTGTTCAGTCTGGGAAAAGTCGATATCCGCCGTGACACGCGCACGCACATTGGTGACGCCGATGATGGGGGCGATGATGTCCTCGATACGCTTGTTGTAATCATGCTCGATCTGGCGGATGTATTTGCGCTGGCTTTCATCCAGGGAATCGGCACCCGGTTCGCGCAAGGCGTTGAGCATGGCCCCGCTCTGGTCCACCAGTGTGACGTTGCCGGGTTGCAGGTTGGGGATGCTGCTGGAAATCAGGTGAATGATGGCATTGATCTGTCCTGGATCCAGTACTCGGCCTGGGTATAAGGTCAGTACCACGGAAGCACTGGGCTTTTGCTGGTCCTTCACGAATACCGAGGGCTTGGGGATGGCGAGGTGGACGCGGGCAAACTGCACGGAAGCCAGCGTCTGTACCGATTTGGCGAGCTCGCCTTCCAGCGCGCGCTGGTAGTTGATCTGTTCGAGGAACTGGCTGATGCCGAACTTCTGGTTTTCCATCAGCTCGAAACCGGCATTGGTGCCTTTGGGCAGTCCCTGTGCGGCCAGGCGCAAGCGGATTTCATGCACTTTGTCGCTGGGCACCAGCAGCGCGCCGCCGCCATCGGCAAATTTGTAGGGAATGTTCTGCTGTTGCAGGGCTTCGAGGATGGCGCCGCCATCGCGCTCGGAGAGATTGCCGTACAGCACACGGTATTCGCCGGACTGGCCCCACATCCACATGCCGGCCACGATCGCGACAAACGCGGATACGAACACCAGCATGCTGAGCAGCTGGACGGGGCTGATCTCGGACATGGCGCGTTTCAGGTTTTCGCGCTTTTGTCCCGGCCGCTGCATTGGGACGCCGCTTGCGATGACTTCGCCAGGTATCACTTCATTTGCCATATTTTCCGCCGGTAAGGATGATGCCCATTTGTCTGATGGTGTGCATTATCTGCGCGGAAGGGAATCCCGGTGCCCGGAATAGGGGGGATTTTCCACCCTTTTTCGAGCCCTGATTGCGTCTTCTCGCTGCTATTGTGCTCCCATTGAATCGGGAGGTGAATAGCATGAACGTACCCAAGGTGGATGGCCTGCTCGCCGAAATGCAGGCAGCGATGGCGGCAGCTCGTGCAGGCGCCGCCGCAAAACCGCAAGTTGCTGCTTCTGCAGGAAAAATCGATTTTGCAAATGTGCTGAAAAATACGCTGGACGGTGTCGCCGAAACGCAAAACAAGGCGTCAGCGCTTCAGGAAGCCTTTGTGCTGGGCGACGACAAGGTGAGCCTGAGTGATACGATGATTGCGATGCAGAAGGCAAATATTGCGTTACAGGCAACCGTGCAGGTGCGCAATAAGGTAGTGGCTGCTTACAACGACATCATGAATATGCAAGTGTAAGTGCCATCTTTATATTATATAATATAATCAAGTATTTAAGTGATATCTGGTTTACTGCCTTGCATGGCGGGGACGGCCTGCGGAATATCACTTCCTTCTGAACACAATATCCCATACACCATGTCCCAGTTTGATGCCGCGATTTTCAAACTTGGTGAGCGGGCGGTAAGCTGGCTTGGGTGCATAGCCTTCAGCCGAATTTTCCAGCAGGGGTTCGGCGCTGAATACGGCGAGGATCTGTTCTGCATAATCCTGCCAGTCGGTGGCGGCATGCAGATAGCCGCCCGGCCTGATTTTCTTTACCAGCTGCGAGATGAAGGGTGACTGGATCAGGCGGCGCTTGTTGTGGCGTGCCTTGTGCCAGGGGTCAGGGAAAAAAATGTGCACACCATCCAGCGCATTGTCGGGCAGCATGTGCTGCATCACTTCCACCGCATCATGCTGGATGACTCGAATGTTGCTGAGTCCCTGTGCATCAATCTGTTTCAGCAGGCTGCCCACGCCCGGTGCATGCACTTCAATCGCGAGATAGTCGTTCTGCGGGTGATTGCTTGCAATATAGGCGGTTGTATCGCCCATGCCGAAACCGATTTCCAGTATTTTTGGCGCACTGCGCCCGAACGCGTGATCCAGGTCGAGTGCCTGCGCACTGTATGAAATGCCGTATTTCGGCAACAGCGTGTCAAGGCTGCGTTGCTGTGCGTTGGAGACGCGGCCCTGGCGCAGCACGAAACTGCGGATGGGGCGGTGGCGGAGGTCTACTTTTTCTTCAGTCATGAAAAACAGGCATGGTGTTGCCATGCCTTGAAATTGAAATTACTTGGTTGCAGGGGTGATCATGCCGCTGGTCGGTGAGCTGGGGCTGGCGCTGTAGAATTTTTTCGGCATGCGCCCTGCGAGATACGCCATGCGCCCTGCTTCTACCGCCTGTTTCATTGCGCTGGCCATCAGCACCGGATTTTGCGCAGCGGCGATGGCAGTATTCATCAGCACGCCGTGGCAGCCCAGCTCCATGGCAATCGCCGCATCGGAGGCAGTGCCCACGCCGGCATCCACGATCACCGGCACCTGCAGTCTTTCCATGATCAGTTGCAGGTTCCACGGATTGAGGATGCCCATGCCGGAGCCGATCAGCGAGGCGAGCGGCATCACCGCAACACAGCCGATGTCTTCCAGCTGCTTGGCGATAATGGGGTCGTCAGATGTATACACCATCACCTGGAAGCCTTCCTTTACCAGCGTCTTTGCGGCAGAGATGGTCTCGACTACATTCGGGTACAGTGATTGCGGGTCGCCCAGCACTTCCAGTTTCACCAGGCTGTGGCCATCCAGCAGTTCACGCGCCAGGCGCAGGGTGCGGATGGCATCATCGGCGGTGTAGCAGCCGGCGGTATTCGGCAGCAGCGTATATTTTGACGGCGGCAGGATGTCGAGCAGATTGGGCTCGTTCGGGTTCTGCCCGATGTTGCTGCGGCGGATTGCAATGGTGATGATCTCCGCAGCGCTGGCTTCGATGGCGGCCCGGGTTTCGGCAAAATCCTTGTATTTGCCGGTGCCAACCAGCAGGCGCGAGGAATAGGTTTTACCGCCGATGATGAAAGAGTCTTGTGTCATTTGCATTGCATCCGTTCGGGATCAGCCGCCGCCAACCGCGACCACGATTTCCAGTTTGTCGCCGTCATTGAGCACATGTGATGCATACATGCTGCGCGGAACGATTTCACCGTTGCATTCCACGGCGATGCGCTTGTTGCCCAGTTGCATGTGTTCGATGAGCGCTGCGACATTGAGCGGCGCCGCAAATTGCTGTGTCGCGCCGTTGATGGAAATAGAAATCACTGCTGAAGGACTGATCGGTTAACATTAAAGCGCCATTTTAACCCAAGCTGATATGACGAGTCGGCTTTGCAACGGGGGTACCGAATGCGAGTGCGATTGTTTGCTTTCATCGTGTTGAATATATTATGTTATTCCGGAGTGGTTCCCGCTTTTGAAATCGGTGCTGGTGCCAGCTTCAGCAATCACTACCTGAATATTTATGACCAGAATAACGTCAAGCTTACCCAACTGGAAGGGGATACCGGGCTGTGGCCCTACCTGACGATCAAGAGTGAAGATCACTATTTTGGGGATGACTCGGACATAGGCTATGCCTTCTATGGCTGGTATTCTCAGTCCAGTGTGAACAAGCTGTCCAGGGATACTGCGCAAATGCTGCCCGCGCCGGTCAACCTGCAATTCCTGTATGCGGGCGCATCGGTTTTCTATGTGTTTGGCGGCAAGGCCGTGACCGAGAAAAATGGTAATACGCAACATGCGGTTGGTGTGGGTTATGGTCTTGGCGCATCGCGGATTTCCGGCGACATTCCGGCGGCATTCATCTCCACCGGGATGGATGAACATCTCGACTCCAGCCTGACAGGCACCTCCAGCGAGATCTTTTACCGCTATCTGTGGGGTAACCTGTTTTTCAAGTTGACGATCAGTACGGTGGACGTGAAAAACGGCAAGGATTACTCCACTTCCGAGTCCACCATGACGCTGGGCAGATATTTTGATTTCTGAGCGATTTGTTGAAAGGCGTGGAAGGCATTAGAATGCCGCCTGTCGCGGGCGTCGTATAATGGTAATACCCAAGCTTCCCAAGCTTGTGCCGTGGGTTCGATTCCCATCGCCCGCTCCATATTTTCTGTCTAAATATTCAGGCGCCTGCCTGTCTCGATTCGATATACGCCCGGGTTTTGATCGTGATACTTCCTGTTGCAATGATCTGCTGATTGCGTGCAGACATTTCGGACTGGAATTTATGCTGGAAATCCAGGGGTATTGCGGCTGGCCTGAATTTGGCGAAGCTGATGCAGGCGATGGAGAGGGTGGCTATGCACAGGGTTTCCTTGCACATGATTTTCTGGATCAGCTTGATTGAGCACTTGCCCAGATCCTTGATTTCCACCGACACGGCAAGCAGGTCATCCAGCACGGCGGGCTTGAAATATCTGACGTTCAGTTCCTGCACGACAAATCCCAGGCGCATCTGCCGTTCCAGCAATTTCAGGTCTATGCCGAGAAAGCGCAGCCACTCGACGCGCGCGTTTTCCATGAAGCCGAGGTAGTTTGCGTGGTAGACAACGCGGCTGGCGTCAATGTCATTGTGGTAAACGCGGATGGGTAGCGTGAATACGCCGTTCTGGTGTTTGGGCAGGTAATTTTCACTGAAATCAATCATTGAGCCTCCATCTCCCATGCAGGTTCGGGATATCTTATTCCAGTTTCACGATGTCCATGTGAAATTCTTCATCGCCTGCATGAAGTCATGCCGCCTGATGGCGGCATAGGCTCAATAGGACTTGTTGTGGCTGGCGCGATAGATCAGCAGCATCAGCAGGAACACCAGCAACGCTGCGCCTCCATTGTGCATGATGGCAATGACGATGGGCCAGGACAGGAAAATGGTGGAGACGCCGGTGAGGAATTGTACGGCGATGATGATCAGCATCCATCTTGCAGTCTTGCGCAAGCCTTCCATTTTCAGCGCCTTGTGTGCAAGCCAGGCGATATATCCGACCACGAGTATGGCAAAGTTGCGGTGTACCCAGTGTATGGCGGTGAGCGCCTCCACGGGCAGCAGGTCGCCGCTGGAGGTTTTGCCCAGCTCGCGCCACAGGGTGAAGCCGTGGTGGAAATCCATGGGGGGGATCAGCTGGCCGTGGCACAGGGGGTAATCGGTGCAGGCAAGCACGGCATAATTGGTGCTGACCCAGCCGCCCAGCACGATCTGCGTGACCAGCAGGGCAAGGCCGATGATGGCGGGTACAAAGAGCTTGCTGGCCGCGGCATCGATGCTGACATGCTGGTGGCGGGCACCGAGTACCGTCAGGATGCCCAGCAGGGTAAGCCCCAGCAGCAGATGGCCAGTGACGATGATGGGCTGCAGTTTCATGGTGACTGTCCATGCGCCAAATGCGCCTTGCAGCAGCACCAGCAGCAACAGGGAAAATGGCAGAACCGGGGAGTAGCTGGTGAGTTGTTTCTGTGAATTTTTCCATCTGCGCCAGGAAACGACTAGGATGGAGATGATCAGCACACCCACTGCCATTGCGATATAACGGTGAATCATTTCGATCCAGGCCTTGAACACAGTCACCGGTCCGGTGGGCATGGCTGCTTCGGCTGCGCTGATGTTGGCATGTGCCTGGATGGGGTTGGCTTCGCCGTAGCATCCGGGCCAGTCAGGGCAGCCCAGGCCTGAGTCGGTGAGGCGGGTAAAAGACCCGAACATGATAAGGTCCATCGTCAGGAACAGCGTTACCCAGATCAGCTTGCGGTATTTGTCCGTATCTTTGGAAGTAATGATGATGGTGATCGGCAGCATGGCCACCAGCAGGCCGGTAATAGCGAGTTGTATCCACATGGCGAGTGTGCGTGTCTTAATCGTGTAAAGGACGAATCATCGCTGCTCGCGCGGGTCGAGTCAATCAGGGATATTGCCTGTTGCAGGGTGCCTTGCCTGATTTATGATAATATAAACATGATGTTATGTAGGTGCGGCGTATCGCGATTTCCATTTGTGCAGGCGGGCTATTGTATGCCGTCTGGTACTTTGGGGGAGGCAGAGGACTCCATATCAAGGTAAAATGGCGAACTGAATTAAATTTAAGGGTAGTTGATGAAGTGCGTTGATGATTTTCGCCTGCAGTTCGGCAAGCAGGAACTGGTGCCTATTATGATAGGCGGCATGGGCGTGGATATTTCCACGACTGAACTTGCGCTGGAAGCTGCGCGTCTGGGCGGTATCGGTCACATTTCCGATGCAATGACCCCGACCTTGACGGATCGCCGTTACAAGACCGGCTTCGTGAAGGAAAAACAGAAACAGTACAAATACAACGTCGCCAACGTCGATAAATCCGAAGTCAAATTCAGCCTGGGCCAGATCGAAGAAGCTACGCGCATCCATGTCAGCAAAACCATGGAAGCCAAACGCGGAGATGGCCTGGTATTTGTCAACTGCATGGAAAAACTCACGATGAACGCGCCGCGCGAGACCTTGCAGGTAAGGCTGAAAGCGATGCTGGATGCAGGCATCGATGGCATCACCCTTGCTGCCGGCCTGCATCTGGGTTCTTTTGCGCTGATGGCGGATCATCCCCGCTTCCGTGATGCGAAGCTGGGCATTATCGTATCTTCCGTAAGGGCACTGCAGCTGTTCCTGCGCAAGAATGCGCGCACCAATCGCCTGCCGGATTACGTCGTGGTGGAAGGTCCGCTGGCAGGGGGGCACCTCGGCTTCTCCCTGGATGACTGGTGGAAGTATGACCTGGCCACCATTACTGCCGAAGTCATTCAGTACCTCAAAAATGAAAAGCTGGATATTCCCGTGATCCCTGCTGGTGGTATTTTTACCGGCAGCGATGCGACGCGTTACCTGGAAAGTGGCGCCGCCGCGGTGCAGGTGGCGACACGCTTTACCGTGACCCATGAATGCGGCCTGCCGGAAAAGGTGCAGCAGGAATACTTCAAGGCCAACGAGGAAGATATCGAGGTCAATGGCATTTCCCCTACGGGCTATCCGATGCGCATGCTCAAGCATTGTCCTGCCATTGGTTCCGGCATCCGCCCCAATTGCGAGGCCTACGGTTACCTGCTGGATGCCAACGGCCATTGCGCCTATATCGATGCCTATTATCGTGAAGTGGAAGCGCATCCGGGCGAGAAGGACCTGCACGTCTATGACAAGACCTGCCTTTGCACGCACATGCGCAATTTCGACTGCTGGACCTGTGGACACCTGACATACCGCTTGAAAGACACTAGCCTGCGCAAAGAGGATGGGACGTACCAGCTCCTGAAGGCAGAGCATGTGTTCAGGGACTATCAGTTCAGCAAGGATAACAAGATCGCCTTGCCGGTTGCCGAACTCTGAAAAGACGGCAGTGGCCGGCTGTGGTGTCGTGCGAGGATGGGTTGCGGCAAAACCTGAATGTTAGCCTTCACCGCAACTGCGTTGTCGGCATCCTGAATGTACGGGCATGTACATTCAGCCTGCATTCCGTGCGCTCTGCATCTGACCATTCCAGTTGAAACTTTCCTGCGCGGCAGCAATCAACAATGAATTCTGAAATCGCCTTGGCTGATTTCGCAAAACCTTTTGTTATTTGATGAGGGTGACAAATGAAAAAAGCGCTTAAATTTGGTTTGATCGGTCTGGCAGTCATTGTGCTGCTTGTTGGTGCAGTGCTGGCCTATGTGGTTGCGACGTTTGATCCCAACCAGTACAAGCCTCAACTTATCCAGCTGATGAAAGACAAGCAGCAGCGCACGCTGAAACTGGATGGTGATATCAAACTGACGATCTTCCCTGCGATCGGCGCCAAAGCCAGCAGGATTTCCCTGTCCGAGCACAATAGCGACAAGGAATTTGCTGCAGTCGAAGATGTGCGTGTATCGCTGGCCTTGATGCCGCTGCTGGCACGCAAGGTGGTGGTGAGCGAGGTTGGCCTGAGCGGCGTGAAGGTGACTGTCATCAAGCACAAGGATGGCAGCACCAACCTGGATGATCTGATCGGCAAGGGTGAGGCCAGGCAGGAGGAAGTCAAACCGCAGGAAACAGCGAAACCCGCTGCGCCCATCCTGCTGGATGTGGCAGGCATCGCCGTGGAAAAAGCCAGCCTGAATTATCGTGACGAGGGAAGTGGTGCAAGTTATGCGCTGAATAACCTGAATTTCAAAACCGGCCGCATTGCCAATGGTGTCCCGGTTAAGGTCAATTTTGATTCCGCCGTGCAGACCAGCAAACCCGAGGTGGATATCAAGGTGCAGGCTGGTACCACATTGACTTTTGATCTGGAAAAGAAGCTGTTCCGCATCGAGGGACTGGACTTGCAAGTCAATGGCAAGGCGCTGGATATCAGCAATCTGCAGGTTAAGGCTGAAGGCGCAGCTAGCGCCAATCTGACCACGCACGAATTTTCAGCCAGCGGATTGAAAGTCAGTGCCAGTGGCCTGAAAGGAAAAGACCAGTTCAGCGGCAATGTTGATCTTGCAACCTTCGAATTTGCCAAGGACAAAATATCCGCCGGCAAGCTTGCCGTAAATGCAAAACTTGATGGCGATATCGGCAAGCTTGCGGCCGCAGTCACCTTGCAGGATCTGCAGGGCAATGCGCAGACCTTCAAGAGTGGCGGGCTGGCGGTGGATGCCGATTTCACCCAGCCGCAGCAGGCCTTCAAGCTGAAGCTGACCACACCTGTGGTCGGCAGCATGGCAGCGAAGCAGATCAACCTGTCGAACCTGGTGATTGCCTTGAATGCGACTGGAGACAAGTTACCGGGCAAATCCATCAGCAGCGAACTCAAAGGCAGCATCCAGGCGGATGCAGAACGTGAAAGCGTGAACCTTACCCTTGCCGGCGGCTTGTTGCAGAGCCAGGTCAAGACCAAGCTGGCAGTCAAAGGCTTTACCGTGCCTGCGATCCGGTTTGATGTCGAGGTGGATCAGTTTGATGCCGATCCTTACCTGCCTAAATCGGAAAAGAAAACCGAGCAGGTGAAAACCGAAGCCGCTCCTGAACAGCCATTTGATCTTTCTGCGCTACGCAAACTCAATCTGAACGGCAGCATTCGCGTGGGCTCCCTCAAAGTGGCGAATGTAAAAACCTCCAAACTGCGCGTGGATGTGAAGGCGCAGCAAGGCATTGTAACCGTGAGCCCGATGTCGGCCAGCCTGTATGAGGGTGGCACCAGTGGCAGCATGGAAGTGAATGCCAATCCGGCCGTGCCTGCCTTCAGCGTGAAGCAGACGCTGAGCGGTGTACAGCTGGGACCGCTGATCAAGGATGCGGCCAACTTCGACATGGTGGAAGGCAAGGCCAACCTCAATGTTGCACTGACCTCACAGGGCAATACGGTGAGTGCGATCAAGAAAGGGCTGAATGGAACTGTTGCGCTCAATATGGCCAATGGCGCGATCAAGGGCATCAATCTCAGCAAGCTGGTACACGGCGTGCAGAACATGGGAGGCGGCATGGAAACGCTGAAACCTGCAGCCGGCGACCGTACCGAGTTTGACGAACTGAAAGCCAATTTCAAGATGTCCAGTGGTGTCGCGCATAACGATGACCTCACCGTGAAATCGCAATCGTTGCGCGTGACCGGTGCGGGCGATATCGATATCGGCAACAGCAGCATCAATTATGGCGTCAAGACCACGGTAGCCGATGCGGTGGATGCACAGAACGGCAGCCTCACCATTCCGCTGCAGATACAGGGACCTTTCACCGATCTCAAGTTCAAGGTGGATTACGGTGCAGTAGTACGCGATGTGGCCAAACAGAAAATCGAGAAGCGCAAGCAGGAACTGCAGGAAGACCTGAAGAACAAACTGCAGGAAAAACTGAAGGGTGGACTGCAAGGCCTGTTCAAATAAGATTGCATGGAAGCATTTGCCCATCGCCTGATCCGCTGGCAACGCGCACATGGGCGGCATGACCTGCCATGGCAGGGAGGGGATGCCTATCGTGTCTGGCTGTCGGAAATCATGCTGCAGCAAACGCAGGTGGCCACCGTCATTCCCTATTTCCGGCGTTTCATTTCTTCATTTCCCGATGTCGCAACACTGGCCTCTGCCAGTGTCGATGATGTGCTCGCTCACTGGAGCGGGCTTGGCTACTATGCGCGCGGGCGGAATCTGCATAAAGCTGCACAGCTGATCATGCAACAACACGCCGGCCAGTTTCCCCAAAGCATGCAGTTGATCGAGACATTGCCCGGCGTTGGCCGCTCCACCGCAGCCGCCGTGGCAGCGCTGGCATTTCACCAGCAGCATGCCATCCTTGATGGCAATGTGAAGCGGGTGCTAGCACGCTGGAAAGGCATCGCCGGCTGGCCCGGCGAAAAGCAGGTGGAAGAAAAACTGTGGCAACTGGCAGAAAGCCTGTTGCCAGAACAGGCAGGCGGAAAACAGCATATTGCCATATATACCCAGGCACTGATGGATCTGGGTGCCACGGTCTGCACTCGCGGCAAACCTTCATGTGATCGGTGTCCGGTCAATGCCGATTGCATCGCGAAGGCGGAACAGCGCACAGCCCAATTGCCCACCCCTAGACCGAAAAAAATCATCCCGGAAAAACATGCCACGTTTTTGCTGTTGCTGCATGGCAGCGACATCCTGCTGCAGAAGCGGCCTGAGCAGGGCATCTGGGGCGGGCTGTGGTGCCCGCCGCAACTGGATGACGGGCAGGGGGTGGTGGAGGACTATCTGGCACTGCATGGATGGCAGGTAGCAGAGCGGAGTGAGCTGCCTGAGTTCAGCCATGCCTTCACGCATTTCAAATTGCACCTGACACCGGTGGTGTTGCGGGTGCAGGAAAAGCCTGGGCGTATGGAGCAGGCTGAAAGCATGTGGCTGGATGTCGGTGAGGCATTGCTGGCGGGGATACCGACGCCGGTGAGGAAGATGTTGCAGCAACTGGGTGGCGAAATTTTAATTTAATATAATAAAATCAATATATTATGAATTTCAGTTGATTGCGGGCTGGTCGTTTTGAGAATCACTGCCCAGCTTGGCGAGTACAAGCTGCGATGATCAAATGCCAGACAGGGACAATTTTCAGGGGTTCTTGCTGACTCGCATCGCATTTTCAAGCGTGCGTATGGCGCCACCCGCCTGATAGGCAAACGCCAGTTGCAACGTGTCACCTGTTCTGACCTCCACCGGCTGATGCAGCGGCAGCACCAGGTAATCATTCAGCCAGTCTATCGTGCTGCCATGTGACGGGTCGATCGCAAGAATATTTTTGGTGATGAAGCGGATGGCATTCACTGTACCTTCCATGGTGATGTTGAAGCTGCCTTGCCAGTGTATGTCGAGTGCGCTGTCTTCCGTCAAATCCAGCGTGCTGTATACCACGGGTTCGGCAAGTTCGATGCTGCGTGATTGCATGACCTGAGGGCGCTGGAACTGGATGATGGGTGCATGAAAACCGTGGTAGTTGAAATCCTGCTGCAAGGGTTGCGCGGCCATGATGACGGCAGTGGGGATCAGCAAAGGCAGGGTCGCATCAGGAAATTTTTTCCGGTAACGCTGCTTGAAGTTTTCGATGACCTCCACCTGCTTTTCACGCAGCATCGCGACATGGATCATTTCACAGATGACGACATCCACTGGCTCTGGCGGCAGGAATTCGAACGCATCGGCATGGATGACTTCCACCTTGTGGCCATGCGGATTCAACGCGAGCAGGCGGCGTGATTCGGCGACCAGTTCGGGATTGTATTCCACGCACCATACCTTTTCTGCCTTTGTTGCGGCGAGACAGGAAAGCACGCCGGTGCCGCCGCCCAGTTCAAGCACCTTGGCACCGGGAAATACTGCATGTTCGATTGCGGCTTTGAAGCCGGACATGCGGTTATCGTCCAGCAGCATGTTGTGATGGTAATGCAGCGGGATGAACTGGCCCAGATAATGGCTGTCAGTTGCGTCGTGTTGCAACGGGTTGCCCGGGGGAGTGTGAGTGTTGCCGGGCGGGTGTGCAGTGTTCATGCAGGCGGGATTACTGGATGCGTTCGCTGCTGGTTTTGCGCTGCATCTGGCCGATAAAACGCTGCAGCAGGATGGTCTGCTGGTTATCCAGGCTCAGGAAGCGGCAGCCGGCATGTTTGATGACACTGCCGTCCGCGGCTGGCAGATCGAACAGGTTGCGTACTTCGATATCCACTACCAGCGTGCCGACCTCGGGCAGGTTGATGCTGCAGTTATGGTAGATCTCACCTTCCTGCAAGCCCATGCCGATTTCCTTGCCGATCAGCTGGATGCCGCCAACACTGATATCCTGGATGGTGATTTCCTGCATTGTGGTGGTTTTTTCCTTCCACAATGGAATCGCGCACTTGAGCAGGATGTCGCCGATGATGGGAACGCGAAAATACTCACGGCGTTGCAGGCGCAGGATTTGTGCAGGCAGCGGGAAGTAATAGGCAGAGTTGCCGGCATAGGTGGCAACGATCGGATCTTCACAGGTAAACTGCACTTTTGCGCCCTGGTGCATGGTTACCATGACCACTTCATTGGCCATCAGGAAGGCACGGTTTTCCTCCTCATTCTGGCTGAAATCCAGCCAGATGCCATTGGAGGTGGCGCACAGCAGCAGGGTTTTCATCAGGCTTTTTTCATGGTTGTAGTACATGATCACCGGCTTGGCGCCTTTTGCAATGGCTTGCAGCGTAAGCTGGATTTCCCTGGCTGACCGGATCAGGTACTTGTCTTCCTCGTCCCCATGGAGTATTTCAATGGTTAAAACCTGTTCCTTGCTCATGTCGATGAAAATGTTTCACTGCCCGGTTGACGTGTGTATGCGTTAATTATAGCGGTTTGTCGATGGCTGTCACGGAAGATTGGGCTTTTCAGCCTGCTCCAGGCGGTAAACCCACGCCAGGAGCTCCGCTACGGCCTGGTACAACTGGGGCGGAATATTGGCATCAAGTTCGACCTGCATCAGCAGGCCGACAAGGTCCTCGGATTCGTGTACGAAGACGCCCGCTTCGCGCGCACGTTCAATAATGGCCTGGGCGATCAGCCCGCGGCCTTTTGCCACGACGCGTGGCGAGGTATCCCCGGTCTGGTAGGCCAGCGCAATGGCGGCACGGCGCTGTTCAGGGCTCGTCATTCCGGGTTACCTTTGCACTGACGACATGAATGCCTCGTTCGCTCATGGCGGAGACCAGTGCGGAACTGGCGGCACCGAGCTTGTCACGGGTCTGCTGGGTGCCGGCATCCAGCTGGAGACTGATGCCGTTTGCTGCAAACCTGAGTTGCGCCTTGATCTTGCCCAGTTGCGGCAAATCCAGCTCCAGTTCTGTCATCCATTGCCTGCCATCATAACCCTGCCCCGGGGGCGCATCTTCTTCGCGAATTTTCCATTGCATTTCCTGTTCCGGCCAGATTTCTCCCTGCCAATGGACCTGGCGGGTTTCCAGTGCCTGCAGCTGTTGCTGCACGACAGGGACCAGGTGTTCGGGGATGCCGGGAAAGGTGGTTTTTGCCTGTTCGCCATGGTGGAAAGCTTCATGGAAAGTGCGGGAGGTTTCATCGGGCGCATGATTTTGAGGTTCTTGCATCAATTGTGTCTGGCTGCGCCTACCGGCCACCCATTGCGCCTGATGCGCCTCGTAAAACAGCCCGCTATGGCTCAGGGCATCATGCAGCTTGCGGGCAAATTCGCCGGCATCCGGAAATGGGCCGCCGCCGGTCCACAGCGGTGCGCTGCGGATTGGATTGACATAACCTTTTTGCAACGGTTGCTGGGATAGGGCGGACAGCAACCTTGCCGTTTCGCTCAGCTGGTCGGCAGTCGATAGCGGATTGGCAGAGGCCGCCATGTTGAAGGTGAGCCGTGGCAGCAAGGACACCACTTGCAACGTGATGGTGTCACCGCTTTTGATATTGGCCGGGAGTTGCAGCTGCAAGGACTGGTTGGCCACATTTACCTTGAAGATGCCCGGTGCCAGTTGCGCCATCACCGTGGCCTGATAACGCTGGCCGGGCTCAAAAGCTGCCAGCGCAGCCGGTTGAGCAGTCGCCGTGATCAGCGGCTTTTGTGGCTGCGCGAGGGTCTTCAGCGAGTTTTGGACATCTCCGGGTATCATGCAAACTGACTTTGTAAGAATTACATAATAAAATCATGGTATTGCGACGGCAGCCCCGGAGTGCTGACGCAACAGGCATTTACGGCGCTATGCGTTCCTTCCGTAGGTCTGCATCAGGCGTTGCTCGCTGCGCGAGCTTTGCATCATGTGTTGCAGCCTGGCCATCCAGGGCAGAGTTTGTTCACGAATTGCGGCATCATCGGCGAGTATGCGGTGGATCAGTTCCACTTTCAACTTCCGGGTTTCTTCATCCAGGGGCTGCTGGTCCAGCTGTTTCATGCTTTCCACGTGCAGGCTGCATTGCTGCTCCAGCTCGACGAGCTGATCCCATTCGCCATGCACTGCAGCCTCACGCATCTGGCTGGTGATCAGGGACAGGTGACGGTAGTTCTCAACGACAGCATTCATCAGTTACATCCTTCCATACATCATGACAGCCTGTTTGCCAGCGGCAGACAGGGGGGTATTTTCCGTTTTGGTCGTTGCGGCGGGAGCGGGATGCGCAGGCATGGCCCGCTGCCCTTCCTTGGTGCTTGCTTTCGCGTTCGGGCTGATGCTTTCCCAGGCGCCCTTCAGGTCGCCCAGCAGGCCGCTGACTTCATCCAGGATGGCCGGGTCGTTTTTCAGGTTGGCGATCAGCAGGCGCTGGTTCATGTAGTCATACAGGTCATTCAGGTTCCTGCCGATTTCGCCGCCAGCCTCAAGATCCAGGCTTGCCTTGAGGCCCTCGTCGATGATCTTGATCGCCTTCGAAATCGATGCGCCCTTGGCCGCCGTTTCATTGCGCTGCATCTGGTTTTTTGCAGACGCAATGGCCAATAATGCGCCCTGGTAGAGCATGAGGATGAGCTTGTGCGGGTCAGCTGCGGCCACACCGGATTCCAGGCCGACATTCTTGTATGTATTGAGGGCGGTAAGTGAGTTCATGATGTTCTCCGGTTATCTCATTCTTGGAAGTTGAGAAAGCTGTTGTTGCAGGTAAGTGCTGGTCTTGTTCATGTTGCTGAGCATGGTGTCCAGTGAAGAATACTGTTTGCGATAGTGGGCTTCTGTTTGTGGCAAGCGTTGCTCCAGGTAATCGCGGCGCTTGTCGATGTCCTTGATCGTGGCATTGATGCCGTTCTTGCGGCTTTCCAGCTGGCCATCCCTGGCCAGTACAGCCGTCAGCATGTCATTCAGCAGGTTGGCGTAGCCTTGCGAATAGGTAACTCGGCCACGTTCGCCGAGTGCGCCGCCTTTCACGTTCACCTTGATGCCGGATGCGTTGCCTTCCTTTGCCGTCAGGGTCTGGCCATTTCCCGTTGCCGGCAGGCCGTTAATGGTGCCTTCGACATCGGTACCCTTCTTGCGCACGACTTTCTGGCCGAACAGGTTGAGTGCGGCATTGCCTGAAGCATCGATCGAGGATTTGGACCCGTATGAATTCGAGGTCACTATCATTCCGTATTCATCGTGCTTCACTTTCACCGATTTTCCGGCGTCTGCGATTTTCTGTGCACCATTGATCTTGGACTGTATTTCATTTGCCAGCTCGTCGAAGCTGTAAGTGCCAGGGTCCAGTTTCACTGAGGCACTGACGCCATCCACAGTGATGTTCAGCTTGTCGTTTTCGTCTTCCTCGATCACGCGTGTTTCGATTTCCTCACAGCCACCGAGGCTGCCCTGGGTGGCCAGCTTGGTGATATTCACCGGATAGTTGCCGGCGTCGGTATGGATGCCGGCATTGCTGTAGGTAATCATCGGGTCGGTCGAGCGGCCGATCGTGGTGAACAGGCTGGCCACGTCTGCCGGGTTCTTGTTGATCGCATCGTTCAGCTTGCCGGTATCCACATCCATGGAGCCGTCGCGCTGGATCGTGATGCCGATCTGTGACAATGTGGTCAGCGAACTGCCGGTGTTATGGATAGGCGTATTGAGGATGCTGCGGATCTTGGATTGCAGCAGACGAACGGTTGAATCTCCGAGCAGCACTGACCCCTTCTTTGCGCCCTGATCATAGGCGGTCAGGTCCTGCAGGGTCTTGTTCAGGTCGTTGTAGGCCTTGACGAAACCCTGCACGCCGGTGGTGATGGTGCTGCCATCATTCGCCACGGTGATGGTGGCGGGTTTATCGGTGACATTCAGCAACTTGAGCGATACGCCGTCTATGATGTCATTTACGGTGTTGCTGTCCTTGCTGATGGTGACGCCGTCGATGTTGAATTTCGCATTTTTTGCCGGCGCATTCTCCCTCAGGTTCTGTGTGCCTGCGGGATCCTGATTCAGCAATTTTGCGAGTTCTTCATCGCCATCAACCTTGATCTTCAGGCTGTTTTCCTCGCCGACCGCTTCCGGGCTCAACGTCAGCACATAGGGCATGTCCGTGCCATCATTGACGATGGTTGCCTTGATGCCGATCTTTGCGTTGTTGATCGCATCACGGATGCCCTGCAACGAATTGTTGCCGGAATCGATCGTGATGGTTTTCGCCCCTTTTGCACTGGAGTAGAAAGTGGCATCCTTGTACTTGCCGCTTTCCTTGTCGAAGCTTCCGCCATCGATCGCACCGAAATCAAAAGTGATGGTGGTGGGGTCGCCGGTGCCGATGCTGGTGGTATCGCTTTCCTGCCCAGCCGTTGCGAGTTTCTGGGTCTGGGCAATCGAGGATACGCTGAGCGTGTGCGATCCGGGTTGTGCTGTGTCGGATGCACTCGCAGTCAGCGCTGCCGTATCGGAGGAGGTTGCCTTGATGGTCCTGAATTTTTCCGGCTTGTTGAGCTCCTGAACTGCTGTCTGGAAAGTGGACAATGCACCGGAAACACTGCCGTAAGCGGATATCTTGGCCTGGTAATCGGCTTCCTTCTTGTTGAGCGAGGCAATGGGTCGCTGCTCAAGCGACATGAGCTGACCCACAATGCCGTTCACATCAAGATTTGTGCCGCCAATGGCCATGACCGCTATCCTTTCAGGCCTTTTCCTTCAGTAATGCACCCTTCTGTGCGTGGTCAATGGCACGTGTGATGGAAAGCATTTCTTCGGATGGGAATTGCATGATCAGTTTGCCCGACTGAGCTTCCATCACCTTGATCACCGTCTTGTTGGTGTCATTGTCCACGGTAAATTCCAGGTTGGAACTTGCCTTGTCCATGGCCTTGTTGGCCTTTTCCACCATGCGCTGCAGCTGGTCGTTCGTCGGTGCGCTCTTCGGCACCACTGCAGGCTGATCAACGTGAGGCGCCTTGCCTTTGGGCAGAGATACAACGGGCGCGCTGTCGGCGGCGAGACCGCGGTTCGACATTGCACTGTTAATATTCTGTGTAGACATGATTTCTCTCCTTTGCAGCTACTACACTTGAGTTTCAGGCCGGTTTCATCCTGCCCGTTGTCCGTTATGCTGAACCCGCCTGGGGTTGTATTGCATTCGGGACGGTTGTCTGTCAGCTCAAGGAACCTCCAAAAGCACTGGCTGTGCTTGGTGCTTTTGGAGATGCCTTGAGTATACTCCTTAAATTCCTGCGTCAATCACATGTTGCCGGCTGCAACATGTTGCAGCCGGTCAGCGCCATTACCTCAGCAGGGCCAGCACGCCGTTAGGCACCTGGTTGGCCTGGGCCAGCATCGCAGTACCAGCCTGCTGCAGGATCTGGCCGCGTGTCAGGGCGGCAGTTTCTGCAGCATAGTCTGTATCCTGGATGCGGCTGCGGGCTGCTGTCATGTTTTCGCTGGAAACCTGCAGGGTGTTGATCACGCTCTGGAAGCGGGATTGCAACGCACCGTAGGCAGCACGCTGGTCGCTGATCGCACCCAGCGCAGAGTCGATCTGGGCGATTGCGCGGTTGGCGCCATCCACTGTGGAAATATCCACCTGGTTAACACTCTGCAGCTGGGCAGATGCTGAGCTGTCATTGAAGAAGTCGGTGGTATTGCTGATGTTTGTTACACCGAACGACTTGTTGGAATCCAGCGTCAACTGGCCAGTGCCAACTACGCTGGTTGTCAGATCCTGCTGCTCGTCACCAGATTCTTCATTGGAAGCGTCTTCTGCCTGTTGCTTGCTGGCAACTTCAGTTCCACCTGCGATGAAGGAAGCTTCGGAAGATTTATTTGTGAGACCGATGTTCTCGCCTGTTGCATTGACCAGGGTTACGCCTGTACCTGCCTTGTTCAGCTGGGCAGTGACGCCGGTAGTGGAGGACACATCGTTAAAGGCCTTGATGGCAGATGCCAGTCCATCAGCGTTAGAGTCGGAGCCGGTCGAGAACGATACGGTCAATGGTGTGGCGTTGTTGGATTTGATTTCTACGCTGAAGTCGCCACCCTTTGTCAGGTCAGTCAGGTCAAACTCGGTTCTGGCCTGGGCTTTTACGTTGGTTACGCCGAATTTGGCGTTGACCAGTGATGCAACGTTCTTCGCAGTGTCGCCCTGCTTGACGTTGATGGTGGCATTGCCGGTAGAGCCGTTGACGGTGAACGAGCCACCCTGAATGCGGCTTTCGGCAGCTGCACTGGAGCTGATCGAGTTGGTTTTGCTGCCCAGGGTCAGGTCGCCATCGCCGCCGGAGGTGGTGGCTGCGCTGGCACCGATACGGTAGTTACCATAGGCATTTGTGCGGAAGTTGCTTGCCGTTGCGGTGATCACCTGATTGGCGTTGGCACCCACCTGGAAATTGACGGAACCGAAGGAGCCGTCAAGAATGTTCTGTCCGTTGAACTGTGTGGTGGTGGCAATCCGGTCAAGTTCGGAAGTCAGCTGGTTCGCTTCAGCCTGAAGGGCTGCACGGTCATTCACGGAGTTTGTCGCATTGGCAGATTGCACGGACAGTTCACGGATACGCTGCAGCATTTCACTGGATGTGCTCAACGCACCTTCAGCAGTCTGGGCCAGCGATACGCCATCGTTGGCATTGCGGCGGGCTTGGTCAAAGCCGCGCACCTGGGATGTCATGCGGTCGGAAATGGCGAGGCCGGCAGCGTCGTCCTTTGCGCTGTTGATGCGCATGCCGGAAGACAAACGCTGCAGCGAAGTGGCCAGGGCGCTTTGCGAGGTGCCCAGGTTACGTTGCGCATTGATCGACGCAATGTTTGTATTGATGACTGCTGCCATGATAATTCTCCTTTAACTTATTTTGTCACCGGGCAATATTGCCATTCACTGCGGTTTTCCTGAGATTGCCGGGAACTGCAACCGCCGTTGGATCAGTTATCGGAGGGTTAGCGAGAAACTTTAGGCATAAATTTATTGTTATTTATAATCAATTGGATGGTTTGTCATTTGGCGGAAACCACGCGATTTTTGCCGGCCCGCTTTGCCTGATACATTGCATTATCGGCACGGCCGATCAAATCTTCACTCACTTCTGCCTGCTGGCGTGTGGCGACCCCTGCGCTGAAGGTGATCAGCCTGCGTTCATTGTTGTGCAGGAAGAAGCGCCGGGTCAGCTCGCGTTGCAGCCTTTCCACGATTTCCATACCGGTTTCCAGGGGTGTGTCTGGCAGGATGATAATGAACTCCTCGCCGCCATACCGTGCGACCGAATCGCTGGGGCGCAGCGCATCCTTGATGACCTTGGCCAGGTGCTTCAGTGCTTCGTCGCCCCCCTGGTGGCCCAGCGTATCGTTAAGTTGCTTGAAATTGTCGATGTCCAGCAATGCCACAGATATCTGGCTCTGTTCGCGTTCGGTACGGCTGAATTCCCGGTTTAGCGTTTCCTCCAGGCCGCGCCGGTTCAGCGCACCTGTCAGCTGGTCCTCGCGCACCAGGTCGCTGATTTCTTCAAGTTCGCGTTCCAGTTTCCTGACCCGCTCTTCGGCCTCTTCCGCCTGTTTGCGCGCAATTGTCAATTCTTCATGGGTGCGTTGGGCGCTGGCCTGGATTATCCGGGTATCCTGCATGATGTCGGACAGGATGTGGCTCAATTCGGTGATATTGTCGGTGCTGCTGATTTTGGCGCTATACCCCTCGATCTTGCTGTGATAATCACCGGTACTGGCGGTGATGCTGCCCAGTCGGTCGATAAAGGTTGTCATCAGGCTTTTCAGGGTGCTTTTGGCATCACTGAGGCTGTGCTTCAGTGTACTTTGCCTGATGATGGCATTGCGCAGGTTGCGTTCCGCATCGGCGATGGCCTGTTTGTCCATCGGTTTGTCGATGATTTCGCGGAAGGTGCTGATCTGGCCGTTGATCCATTTGTCATCTGCCACCAGCTCACTGACGTTCTCCACCAGTAGTCGCAGCAGTCTTAGCAGGCCTTCCTGGATACGTGCCTTGTCGCCGCCGCGCAATTCAAGCTTGAACCAGAATTTGCGCAACTGATTGGCCAGTTCGTTCAGTTGCTGGGTGTTGCCTGCAGAACGTGCCTGTAGAGCAAGCGTCTTGATTTCAGCAGCAAGTTCAGGATGGGTATGCTCACTGCTTTCCACCGTTGCCGCCAGCAGCTCACGCAGCTGGGCAAGCATGGTTTGCGAACCACTGGCAGCGGCAGCGGTTGCGCCGCTCGCCGCGCTGACCTCAATATTGCCGGATGGGTCATCCTTGATTTCACTTTCCGCTGGCACAATGCCTTCTACGATGCTGCCAGCTTCAGCCGGTGAGTGCGACCATGAACGCAGCAGGTTCTGCAGCTTTTCATGCAGGATGGCTGGATTGTTGCTGAAGCGTGCCAGCACGGTTTCCACTCCCTCCTTTTTTTTCAGCAGGGTAATGCCCTTGTGCGGAATTTCAAGCTGGCGCAGCAGGTCGCGGATCATGCCCGACCAGGAAAGGGCTGGCAGGTCGGGCGTTTCATCCTCTTTCAGCACGGATAGCAGTGCTTGCTGGCAGGCACTCCAGTCCTGGGCGAGTAGTGCGTTCTGCAGGCGCTGGCCGAGTGTGCGCTGGTCGGTACTGCCTGCTTGCAACTGTTCAGCAGTCTGTTGCAGCAATTGCATTGCGCCATCCGCCTGGGCAGGTTCGCCGCTGATTTTTCGGTAGGCTTGGGCGTAGTTGTCCGGTGTCGGCGGCAACTTGCTGGTGGCCAATGCTTTCAGCGTTTCGCGGGCGATTTCGGATGGGTTGGTCGGGGATGCCATGGTCTGTACTCGTCAATTGTTGTGCATTATCAGGAATACACCTCGCAGGCCAAGAGCAGATTAGCGGCAGATTTTGCGGTTAATTCTTTTTAATCCAGCAGGTGGTTGTTGATAGCGTATTGAATTGCTTCAGCATTGGTCTTGAGTTTCATTTTATCCAGCAAGCGTGCACGATATACGCTCACGGTTTTGGTGCTGAGCGACATGATTTCCGCCATTTCGCTCAGTTTCTTGCCGGATGCCAGCAGGCACAGGGTCTGGTATTCCCGGTCTGACAGGGTCTGATGCAGCAACTCGTTGAATCCTTCTGATAATCCGGCAGCCAGCTGTTGTGCCAGTTCATTGCTGATGTATTTCTTGCCTTGGCCGACCTGGCGCACGGCCTCCACCAGTTGTGAGGGCACACTTTGCTTGTTGAGGTAACCGGATGCCCCGGCTTTCATGGAACGCACCGCATATTGATCTTCGGCATGCATGCTCAACATCAGTACCGGCAGTTGAGGCTGGTTGGTCTTGATCTGTTTCAGGACTTCCACGCCGTGTTTGTCCGGCAGGCTGATATCGAGCAGGATGAGGTCGTATTCGCCGGAGTCGGCCATCTTGATTGCTTCCATGCCGGACTCGGCTTCGCCGGTGACGCTCATGTCGTCCGTATCGTCAAGGATCTGTTTCAGGCCCTTGCGTATGATTGCATGGTCATCGACCACCAGTACTCTGATCATTGAGTATCTCCGTTAAAACAGGGTTTGCTGGTGCATCTGTTCAAAATCTGTTCCTGCGGCTGCATGGGGTATGCTGACTGAAATCGTTGTTCCTTTACCCGGGTTGCTGCTGACTTTGACCTCTCCGCCAAACCTCGCCACTCTTTCCTGTATGCCGCGCAATCCGAAAGAGCGGGGTTTGAGCCTGTCCTGGCTGTTCAGTCCGCGCCCGTTGTCACTGACTGTCAATGATACGATATTTTTATGATTGGCGATGCTGACCTTCACTTTGCTGGCCTGGGCGTGTTTCATGATGTTGTTCAGTGTCTCCTGCAGGATGCGGAACAGGCTGATCGAAATGTTCTGGTCTACCTGGACTTCTTCATCCGTGATGTTCAGGGTGCAGGAGATGCCGGTGCGTTGCGTAAACTCGTTCACCTCGATTTCGATTGCGGCAACGATGCCGAAACTGTCCAGCGCGCTTGGGCGCAAGTTGCGCGAGATGTTGCCGGCAGCTGCAGCGCATTTGCTTACCAGCTCTTCCACGCCGCGGATCTTTTCCTGGATTGAAGGTTCATCACTCTTGATGCGGGTGGATAACCATGCCAGGTCCAGCTTGATGGCGGTAAGCATGCTGCCCATGTCATCATGCACTTCGCGTGCCAAGGCCAGCCTTTCTTCCTCGCGCACATCCTGGATGTGGGCCGACAGTTCGCGCAGTTGCTCCTGCGAGCGCAGGATTTCGATTTCCGCCTGTTTGCGTTCGGTGATGTCGAACATCACGCATTCCCATTGTGTGCCTTGTGGCAGTTTGCGCGGGCTGCAGCGCAGGTTAACCCATTTGATGGTTTCATCCGGCATGGTGCGGATGCGGCCTTCCCAGTAAATCTGCCCGAGGCTGGCTGCAGATTGCTGCATGGCTTTCTGGTAGGAGGGGAGGTCATCCGGATACAACAGGCGGAAATACAGGCTGGGATCGTTCTGCAGTTCCGTCGCCGGGATGCTGAATAATGTCTGGCAGCCTTCGCTGACATAGGGAAAGGCAAAGGTATTATCCTCATTCAGCAGGATCTGGAACGCGAGGCCGGGCAGGTTTGAGATCAGGCCGTGCAGGCGCGCCTGATTTTCCTTGAGATCGATCAGCATTTGCCGGTTTTCGCGACGGACAGCAGCTTCACGCAGATAGTGATCGATGGCGGGGACAAGCCGGTTCAGGTTGCCCTTGTAGATATAGTCGCCTGCGCCGGCCTGAATGGCCTGGATGATGTTTTCCTCCCGCAGGTTATGCGAAAGGAACAGGAAAGGCAGCTCTGCGTTCAGGGTCTTGACCAGCGCCAGCGCCTCAAGCCCGCCATAGGCAGGCGGGTTGTAACTGCAGAGTACGATATCCCAGTCTTTGGCAGGAAGCGCAGTCTTGAGGGAGTCTGCGCTGTCCACGCGCTGGTGCTCTGCCTGGAATCCATGCTCGCCAAGTTTGCTCAGGACCTGCTGCACGTCGTCTTCGGAAGCTTCAACAAATAATATCCGGAGCTTTGATTCTGGCATCCTTTTTCTCCGTGTTTTTTTAAAGATTACTATATCCCGCTGCCAGGCCGCAACCGTGGATGCATGAGCGTAGTAATTGATCAGCAAGGATTTTTGGCGGGATTTCGGAGTGAGTCATGTCTTTTGCCGAATAATGGGTAAATTTGGACAATGGAATTCCGCGTTTTTGCCGTGCGATTGAGGTAGAATGCCAACCTATTGTATTTTCACTGTTGTCATGTCTTCCGTCCGTAACCCTGTCACGCCAGAAAGTCTGGTCCGCCCGGAAATTCTTGCCCTGCATGCTTATCATGTGCAACCCAGTCCCGGCATGATCAAGCTGGATGCCATGGAAAACCCCTATATTTTGCCGGAAAGCGTGCGCGCTGAGCTGGCCGCGGTGGTTTCCAGTGCCAGCATCAACCGCTATCCGGATGCTTCTGCCGCAACATTGAAAGACAGCATCCGCAAAACGGGCAATCTGCCATCTGATATCGACATCCTGCTGGGCAATGGCTCAGATGAAATCATCCAGCTGCTGGCCATGGCGCTTGCCAAACCGGGCGCCACGCTGATGAGCGTCGAGCCATCCTTTGTCATGTACAAGATGATTGCAGCCTTCACCGGCATGCAGTATGTTGGCGTGCCGCTGGCAGAGGATTTCAGTCTGGACATGCCGGCGATGCTGGCATCAATCCGCACACACCAGCCGGCACTGATTTTCCTTGCTTACCCGAATAATCCTACCGGTAACCTGTTTGTTGCGGCAGACATCGAGGCCATCCTGCAGGTATCGAATGGCCTGGTAGTCGTGGATGAAGCCTACTATGCTTTTGCTGACAACAGCTTCCTGCCGAGGCTTGGCGAGTTCGACAATCTGCTGGTAATGCGCACGTTTTCCAAGCTGGGCATGGCTGGTTTGCGTCTGGGGTTCCTCGCCGGCCCGCGTAACTGGCTGGAGCAGATGGAAAAGTTGCGCTTGCCGTATAATGTCGGGGTATTGCCGCAACGGGTGGCGGAAGTATTGCTGCAACACCATGATGTGTTGTTGCAGCAGGCGGCGCAGATCAAGGCCGATCGCACATGGCTGTATGAGCGCCTGGTGGGGACTGTCGATGTGCATGCCTATCCCAGCAATGCCAATTTCATCCTGTTCCGCCTGTCACATGCCGGCAAGGTATTCGAGGGCCTGAAACAGCGCGGCGTATTGATCAAGAAACTGGATGGCAGCCATCCGGCGTTGGCGGATTGCTTGCGGGTGACGGTAGGCAGCCCGGAAGAAAACGAACGGTTCATCAAGGCGCTGCAGGAAAGCATCCATCAGAATATTTAATATTTATTCATATAATCAATAAATTACAGGAAATCATCATGCGCAGTACGCAAGTCACTCGCAATACGCTGGAAACCCAGATCAGTGTCTCGCTGAATCTGGATGGTACGGGCAAATCCAGTTTCGATACCGGCGTGCCTTTTCTTGACCACATGCTGGACCAGGTGGCGCGGCATGGCCTGTTTGACCTTTCCATCGTGGCCAAGGGTGATTTGCATATCGATGCTCACCATACTGTAGAGGACATGGGCATCACGCTGGGGCAGGCTTTCAATCAGGCCATCGGTGACAAGAAGGGGCTGCGCCGTTATGGACATGCTTATGTGCCGCTGGATGAAGCATTGTCGCGCGTGGTACTGGATATCTCGGGCCGTCCCGGGCTGGTGTTCAACGTGGATTTCGTGCGGGCGACGATAGGCGAATTCGATGTGGACCTGTTCCATGAATTCTTCCAGGGTTTTGTCAATCATGCGCTGGTGACATTGCATGTGGATTGCCTGGCTGGCAACAATGCACATCACCAGGCGGAGACCGTGTTCAAGGCATTCGGGCGCGCGCTGCGCATGGCCGTGGAAATGGATCCGCGCATGGCCGGCATGATGCCATCCACCAAGGGCAGCCTCTGAGTAATTCGGAACGATCATGACTGATATTGCAGTAATCGATTACGGCATGGGCAACCTGCGCTCCGTGCACAATGCTTTACTCAAGGTGGCGCCGGGTGCATCCATTGCGGTTACCGATGATCCGCAGGTGGTGGCTCAGGCAAGGCGGGTCGTTTTTCCGGGGCAGGGCGCAATGCGCGACTGCATGCGGGAAATGGATGCGCGCAATTTGCGCCAGGCGGTGCTGGATGCGGCGCGCAACAAGCCTTTCCTCGGCATCTGCATCGGACTGCAAATGCTGTTTGAGCACAGTGCGGAAGGCGATGTGCCTGGTCTGGGCGTATTGCGTGGTGAGGTGGTGCGCTTCGCGCATGAGATGCAGGATGCGAAAGGTAACCGCCTGAAGGTGCCGCACATGGGCTGGAACCAGGTGCGGCACGGCAATCATGCGCTGTGGCAGAATATTGCGCAGGACGAGCGCTTCTATTTTGTCCACAGTTACTATGTGAAACCGGCAGATGCTGCCATCGTGCAGGGTGAAAGCAGTTACCCGCAACCTTTCGTGTGCGCGGTGGGGCGAGACAACCTGTTTGCCGTGCAATTCCACCCTGAAAAAAGCCACACGGCCGGATTGCAGCTGCTGCAGAATTTTGTGAATTGGAATCCCGTTTAATTTTTTGTTTGTTGACCCGTTTATTTTTTCGATTTACTAAATAGATATCATGCTGATTATTCCCGCGATTGATTTGAAAGATGGCCATTGCGTGCGTTTGCGCCAGGGCCTGATGGAAGATGCGACCGTATTCTCTGACGACCCTGCCGCGATGGCGAAACACTGGCTGGCGCAGGGCGCACGCAGGTTGCACCTGGTGGACCTGAATGGTGCGTTTGCCGGCAAGCCGAAAAATGAAGAGGCGGTGCGCAATATCGTGGCCGCAGTGGGGGCAGATGTACCGGTGCAGCTGGGAGGCGGCATCCGCGATCTGGAGACCATCGAGCGCTATCTCGACCTCGGTGTGACTTACATCATCATCGGTACCGCGGCAGTCAAGGTGCCAGGATTCCTGCATGAAGCTTGTGATGCCTTCCCCGGCCATATCATGGTGGGACTGGATGCCAAGGGCGGCAAGGTGGCGGTGGATGGCTGGTCCAAACTGACCGGGCATGATGTGTGCGATCTGGCCAAGCGTTTTGAAGGCTATGGCGTGGAAGCCATCATCTATACCGACATTGGCCGTGACGGCATGTTGTCCGGCGTGAATATACCTGCAACCGTTGAGCTGGCAAAGCCGCTGCATGTACCTGTCATTGCGAGCGGCGGCATCACCAATCTGGAAGATGTGAAAGCACTGTGCGCCGTGCAGCCTGAAGGCATCACCGGCGCGATCACCGGCCGTGCGATCTATGAAGGTACGCTCAATTTTGCCGAAGCGCAGAAACTGGCGGACAGCCTGACTCCCAATAATGGCCTGCCGGTCTGATTTCATTTAAAAATCATGTTAGCCAAACGCATCATACCCTGTCTTGATGTCACTGCCGGACGGGTGGTGAAAGGTGTCAGTTTTGTCGAGCTGCGCGATGCCGGTGATCCGGTGGAAATTGCACGCCGTTATGATGAGCAAGGTGCTGACGAACTGACTTTCCTTGACATCACTGCCTCGTCCGACGACCGCGGCATCATCTTCCGCATCATCGAGCAAGTGGCCGAACAGGTTTTCATTCCGCTGACAGTGGGTGGTGGTGTGCGCCAGGTGGAAGATGTACGCAACTTGCTGAACGCCGGTGCCGACAAGGTCAGCATCAATACTTCCGCGGTGGTCAATCCGCAGCTGGTGGCTGATGCGTCGGCGCGTTATGGCTCGCAGTGCATCGTCGTCGCGATTGACGCCAAACAGGTCTCGCCGGGCAAATGGGAAGTGTTCACCCATGGTGGACGCAAGGCCACTGGACTGGATGCGATCGAATGGGCGCAGAAGATGGAAAGTTTTGGTGCCGGTGAAATCCTGCTGACCAGCATGGATAGGGACGGCCAGAAGAGCGGCTTTGATCTTGCACTCACCCGCGCCGTGACCGATGCGCTGGAAATCCCGGTGATTGCAAGCGGCGGTGTGGGCAACCTGCAGCATCTGGCCGATGGTGTGAGCAAGGGCGGCGCCGATGCGGT
>JAJXUI010000063.1 GCA_021782995.1 Pseudomonadota bacterium
TAGTTCATCTTTGCAATTTCGACTGGCAGGTCAAAAAGCCCGGATGCTACCGCATCCCACCATCCTGACCTACATTACTCAAAATTGCACTTCAAACTAGAATCCGCCAAAGATGAGAACCTAACGAAGGCACATATTCGCTATCTTGAAGGTAGGATAATTGAGCTTGCTAAGGAAGCAGGCCGTTCTATCTTGAAGAACAGTCAGGGTAGTGGGGCCAAACTGCCAGAATCAGATCGAGAGGACATGGAAGTGTTTCTTGAGAAATTGCAGCAGCTACTTCCAGCACTTGGCGTCGAAGTACTTGTTCCAGCCATCTCTGCCACAGATTCACCTGTAGAGAATGACATTCTGACTTGCGAAATTAAAGGGCTAAAGGCATCAGGCTATTTGACACCTAATGGAATAGTAGTATTGAAGGGCTCTCAGGCAGTTGGGACTGTCAGGGATTCGACGCATAAGTACCCGTGGTCAATATCACTTAGAGATCGCCTTAAAGAAGAAGGCAGCCTCATTGATAACGCAGATAGCTTAATATTTACAAAAGACATTGAATTCTCAAGCCCTAGTGCCGCTGCGGCAGTAATTCATGGCGGGCAAGCAAATGGGCGAACTGCTTGGAAAAACAGGGAAGGCAAGAGCTTAAAGGAACTTGAATCGATCTAATTTATATGAAGATCAACTACCGCATAATTTACTCTTGTTAAACTGCTTCACTGTAGATCAGAAATATGGTTCCGACATAACTTCCGCTACGCGGAAATTAATCTACGCAGTAACCTCGTATTAATGTTTCACAGCAAAACGAGGTTATCTCTATGCACTAACTCAGATTCGTCGATATAGCCCAGGATGGTTTCGATCTCGCTGCTGGGGTGGCGTGCGATTTTGCGGGCTTCTGCGGCGCTGTAGTTGGTAAGGCCGCGCGCGATGTCGAGGCCATTTTCATCCAGCACACCGATGACGGAGCCGCGCTGGAATTCGCCGCTGACTTCGGTGACGCCGATTGGCAGCAGGCTCTTGCCATCGCGCAGTGCGCGCACAGCACCCGCATCAAGCTTGATCTTGCCACCGACTTGCAGATGGTCGGCCAGCCACTGCTTGCGCGCATCCAGCGCCATCTGTTTTGCGGTGAGCAGGGTGCCGATGCTTTCGCCCTGCATTAACCGGGGCAGCACATCGGGTTCGCGGCCATAGGCGATGGCGGTATGTGCGCCGCTGCGCGCAGCGCGTTTTGCCGCGAGGATTTTTGTGAGCATGCCGCCGCGGCCGAGGGCGCTGCCGGCGCCGCCTGCCATCTTTTCATACTGGGGATCGCCTGCTTCGCCAAGGCTGACGAGGGTGGCGGATGCATCCTTGCGCGGGTCGGCAGTGTAAAGGCCGACTTGATCTGTAAGGATGACCAGCACATCGGCTTCGATGAGGTTGGCCACCAGCGCACCCAGCGTGTCGTTGTCGCCGAACTTGATTTCGTCGGTGACGACGGTGTCGTTCTCATTGATGATCGGAATTACACCCAGCGTGAGCAGGGTGCGCAGGGTGGAGCGCGCGTTGAGGTAGCGCTCGCGGTCGGTCATGTCGGCGTGGGTCAGCAGCACCTGAGCAGTATGCAGGTTGTGTGCCTTGAAGCTGCTTTCATATACATGCACCAGCCCCATCTGGCCCACGGCTGCGGCGGCCTGCAGTTCGTGCACGGCACTGGGGCGTTTCTTCCAGCCCAGGCGCTGCATACCTTCGGCGATCGCGCCGGATGAAACCACCACCACTTCATGCCCGCTCTGGCGCAACACGGAAATCTGCTGCGCCCAGTTGCTGATGGCCTGACGGTCCAGGCCTTCGCCGTTATTGGTGACGAGGGTGCTGCCTACCTTGATGACGATGCGCCTGGCCTGCGTGAGGATGGTTTGCATGTTTATATAATATTATGATTATATTAAATTATATATTTTGTTCGCTGGGTGGTCAGTTTGCGGCGGGATTATAGCTTTCCGGCGCGGCGGGTGCTGCAGGTTTGCTTGCTTGCTGATCAGCTTCCGCATTCTCTTTGGCAACGATCTCAGAAATGTAATCCATGATGGCGTAGGTAAGCTCCTTGCAACCGTCGCCGTTGATCGCGGAGATGATGAAGTAGCGCGTGTCCTTGCCGAATTCCTTGAGGAAGGCATCGATTTTTTCCTGCGGATTTTCCAGCAGGTCCACCTTGTTCAGCACCAGCCAACGCGGTTTTTCGTAAAGTGCTTCATCGTATTTTTTCAGCTCATTGAGAATGGCGCGCGCTTCATGCACCGGGTCGATACCTTCATGCGTGGGGGCGATATCCACGATATGCAGCAGCAAGCGGGTACGTGCCAGGTGGCGCAGGAACTGGTGGCCAAGGCCGTGGCCTTCGGCAGCACCTTCGATCAGGCCGGGAATGTCGGCGATGACAAAGCTTTTTTCGCTGGAGACGCGCACCACACCGAGGTTGGGGTGTAGCGTAGTGAAAGGATAGTCCGCCACCTTGGGACGCGCGGCGGAAACCGAGCGGATGAAGGTGGACTTGCCGGCATTCGGCATGCCGAGCAGGCCGACATCGGCCAGCACTTTCAGTTCCAGTCGCAGTTCGCGGCGCTGGCCTTCTTCACCCGGCGTGCACTGTCGCGGCGTGCGGTTGGTGCTGGATTTGAAGTGCAGGTTGCCGAGGCCCCCCTTGCCCCCCTGGGCGAGCAAGGTCACTTCGCCATCTTTGGCGAGGTCGGCAATCTGTTCACCGCTCATTTCGTCAGTGATGACGGTGCCCACCGGCATGCGCAGGTAGATGTCGTCCGCACCCTTGCCATAGCAGTCGGAGCCGCGGCCGGACTCGCCGTTTTTTGCGCGGTGGATCTTGGTGAAACGGTAATCCACCAGCGTGTTGATGTTGCGATCGGCAACCGCGAAGATGGAGCCACCATTGCCACCATCGCCACCATCCGGGCCGCCTTTGGCGATGTATTTTTCGCGGCGGAAGCTGGCGGCACCATTGCCGCCGTTGCCGGCGATGACTTCAATTCGCGATTCGTCTATGAATTTCATGATATGTATTTCCGCCGAATTACGGGGTGCATTGGAAGAGAAATTCCAGGCAGGCGTAAAAACGAAAAAAGCCCTATCGTTATGATAGGGCTTGTTCGTATTGGCGGTTTAAAAATTAAACTGCTTCAACAAATACGGTTTTACGCTTGGCTGCGCCCTTGATTGCGAAAGAAACCTTGCCGGTCACTTTGGCGAACAGGGTGTGATCCTTGCCCATGCCCACATTGTCGCCTGCGTGGAACTGTGTACCACGCTGACGGATGATGATGCTGCCTGCGCTCACTACTTCACCGCCGTAAGCCTTTACGCCCAGTCGTTTCGAGTGCGAGTCGCGGCCGTTGTTCGTGCTGCCGCCGCCTTTTTTCGATGCCATGTGATGACTCCTTCAGAAATTAAGCCCGATTGAATCGGAATTTAAACCCGGATGCCGTCGATGCGGATCTCTGTGTAGTTTTGACGATGACCCTGATGCTTCTGGTAGTGCTTACGACGACGCATCTTGAAGATCTTTACCTTGTCGTGGCGGCCGTTGGCCACGATGGTTGCATTGACAGTTGCGCCAGCCAGCATCGGCTTGCCTACAGTAACCTTGTCGCCACTGCCAACCATCAATACTTTGTCCAGTACAATCGCGCTGCCCACGTCACCGGCAACGGTTTCAATTTTCAGGGTTTCGCCCTCGGAGACACGATATTGTTTGCCACCGGTTTTGATCACTGCGTACATACCAACCTCGCTTGAATGCGGTTTTTATAGAGCCGCGCATTATACACCAGTTAAACTGGGCGTCAAAATCCTTTTTCCGGAGAAAAGAGGGAAATTATCTTCGCATCTGGTCGAAGAAGTCGGCATTCCCTTTTGTCGACTTGATTTTGTCCAGCAGGAACTCCATCGCCTCCAATTCATCCATTGGATACAGCAACTTACGCAAAATCCAGATGCGTTGCAGCACGTCCTGCTTGATCAGCAGCTCTTCCTTGCGGGTGCCGGAACGGTTCACGTTGATGGCCGGGTAGATGCGTTTTTCGGCCATGCGGCGTTCCAGGTGGATTTCCATATTGCCGGTACCCTTGAATTCCTCGTAAATCACGTCATCCATGCGGGAGCCGGTATCCACCAGCGCGGTGGCGATGATGGTGAGCGAGCCGCCTTCTTCCACATTTCGCGCCGCGCCAAAGAAGCGCTTCGGACGCTGCAGGGCGTTAGCGTCCACACCGCCGGTCAGCACCTTGCCGGAGGAAGGGATCACGGTGTTGTAAGCGCGGGCGAGGCGGGTGATGGAGTCCAGCAGGATCACCACATCCTTTTTATGCTCTACAAGCCGCTTGGCTTTTTCCAGCACCATTTCGGCGACCTGCACATGGCGGGTGGCGGGTTCGTCAAAGGTGGAGGCCACCACTTCGCCGCGCACGGTACGCTGCATTTCCGTCACCTCCTCGGGGCGCTCATCGATCAGCAGCACGATCAGGTGCGAATCCGGGTAGTTGGAAGAAATGGAATGCGCAATATGCTGCAACATCACGGTTTTGCCGGATTTGGGCGAAGCGACCAGCAGGCCGCGCTGGCCCTTGCCGATGGGGGCGATCATGTCGATGATGCGGCCGGTGATGTTTTCCTCGGCGCGGATGTCGCGTTCCAGCACCATCTGTTCGGTGGGGAATAGCGGCGTGAGGTTTTCGAACAGGATCTTGTTCTTGGCATTTTCCGGCGGTTCCGAGTTGACCTTGTCCACCTTCACCAGCGCCACATAGCGTTCGCCATCCTTGGGCGTGCGGATCTCGCCTTCTATCGTGTCGCCGGTATGCAGGTTGAAACGGCGCACCTGGCTGGGGCTGACATAGATGTCGTCCGGGCTGGCCAGGTAGGACGTGTCCGGAGAGCGCAGGAAGCCGAAGCCGTCCGGCAGCACTTCCAGCGTGCCTTCGCCGTAAATGCTTTCGCCGGTTTTTGCGTAGCTTTTCAGCATCGCAAAGATCAGGTCCTGCTTGCGCATGCGGCTGGCATTGTCGATGTTCATGGCCAGTGCCATGTTTACCAGTTCGGTGACGTGTTTTGTTTTAAGGTCGGATAGATGCATAGGTGTGAGGTTGGATAAGCTGGAAACAGAATTTATGCGATGGAAGATCCTGCGGAATGGATGCTTGGTGTTGATGGGGCTGCAGAGGTTGATTCCCTGAACTTCCTTGTTTTAATTATCCTTTGTTGGTTTATTTGACTGGAAGTTCGGGAGGCCGGTTTGATTAGATATGGCTGTCGATAAAAGCGGTCAGTTGGGATTTGGACAATGCGCCTACTTTGGTTGCTTCGATGTTGCCGTTCTTGAACAGCATCAGGGTCGGAATGCCGCGTACACCGTATTTCGCCGGGGTGGACTGGTTTTCGTCGATATTCAGTTTTGCCACGGTCAGGCGCCCGACGTATTCCTTGGACACTTCGTCAAGTATCGGTGCAATCATGCGGCAGGGGCCGCACCATTCTGCCCAGTAGTCTACCAGCACAGGAAGTTGGGACTGCAATACTTCAGGTGTGAAAGTCGAATCGGTAACGTAACGGATATGTTCGCTCATAGTTGAATTAGCCTTGTCAGGAATAACGTAAAGCAGTTATAGGGGATAAATTTTGTAGTTATTATCGGGAGGTAAAGCTGATTTAGGGAAGTATCCTAACCAAAATCAGGCAAATTGTGAAGTGGGTGAGATTTCCGAAGTGCTTCTTTGTGAAATTCCCTTTTTGAGTCAATGAGTTTATTTCGGCATATGCCACACGTGCAAAGTGGAGCGTTGCCAGTCTTCCAGGGTAATCGAATAGTCTGGCGGGTGATCTGGTACGTTGAAGGTGTTGCTGATAAGCAGGCTCCCTGCTTTCATTTCTGCCGCAGATTTTTCCCATAGTTGCAACATCGGTACCGGCGACAGGTATGCATAGACCACATCGTATTTCGAGAAATCGAGTTCCCACATATTGCCCCAGAGCAGTGTGCAATTGGACAAGCGGAGCAGCCAGACCCTGATCTTGCCGAGCAGGTATGGCAGCGGGGCATTCTCAATGCCGACAAAATCGACGTCCGGACGCATGCGTGCCAGATGGGCGATTCCCCCGGCAGTGCCGGAACCTATGTCGATGAAGGTAAATCGTTTGCCCGGCTGTGCTGCAGGCAGGATCTCCTCAAGTGTATGCCATACCCTCCTGCTGGATAGATAGAGCGGAACCTGGCTGCGGAAGGTGCTCCAGTAAACCAGCGCCAACAAAACGAATGCAGCGAGATAGGCTGCAGGAGGCAAATCCAGGCCAAGCAGGAGGAACAGGCAGGGTGCAAACAGCAACTGGATGGGTAGCCACCAGCCCGCCATGCGGAATGCCCGGCTCAACATGGCGGATGTGATGCCGGTGAGCAGGGAAATGTTCAGCGGGCTGATTGGGTATGCGGTCAGCCTGAGGATTAGCAATGACAGCAGAAATGCCAGAAATTGCAGTACAAGCGCGATGAGGATGGGCGGAATGCGGGATGCGGGGCGTTTAGCCACGGTATTCCTCGACCCTGTAAAACCTTTTGAAAAGATCGCTGCTGGCAGTCAGCGCCACGTTTCTTTGCATCGCATGCGCAATGGTGGCGATCTCGGTTGTCAGATCGCTATGCCAGAAATTGTGCAGGAAGGGCTCCATATACTCCACGAGGCGGGTCCACCATTTGCGGTGCAACAGATGGCTGCCCATATTGGGCGCGTAATCCGCAATGAACAGGCGACCTCCGGGTTGAAGCACCCGCAGCGATTCACTGAGTACGCGGTTTCTTGCATCGGCTGGCAGTTCATGCAGCAGGAAGAAAATCACCACGGTCTGGAAGCTGTGGCTGGCATATCCCAGATTTTCTGCATTCATGCGGGTTAAATGCGCGGAACGGTGATGCGCAGCGAGGTTGTTACGTGAAACCTTGAGCTGAATGAGTGCAACATCGTTCTGGTGCAATTCGCTGGCGTAATCGGCCAGCGTGGGGGTGATGTCGCCATAGGCGCATGATATTTGCAGCATGCGCCCGCATGCTTCAGTTTGCAGCTTGTTGCGCAGTACATTGAGTATGTTGCGATACTGGCCGTAAAGAATCAGGTTCACGATGATTCTGTGGCTGAAAAACCAGACGCCCAGCGGGGATAGATATGCCCACCAGTAATTGCGAGCAAGATACACCGGGTTACCCTTCTGGTAACGTTGCCAGAGTCTGGTCATTTAGCGTTGCAGGTCGGATTCTACTTTTGTGCGTGTTGCATTGCCGGCAAGTTTTTCCACCAGCGTCAGTGCGAATTCCATTGCAGTTCCGGGCCCGCGCGACGTGATCAGCTTATCGTCTTCCACTACGGCCATTTCTCGCAGATTAATCTTCGGATATTGCGCGAGAGCGCCGGGAAAGCTGGTGGCCTGC
>JAJXUI010000037.1 GCA_021782995.1 Pseudomonadota bacterium
CTAAATTTTTTGGAGCAGAGATCTTGGCTAGAAATCTTGATGCAAAATGCCGTCAGTGCCGCCGCGAAGGCGAAAAGCTGTTTCTGAAGGCAGAAAAATGTTTTACCGATAAGTGCGCAGTTGAGCGCCGCGCTTATGCGCCAGGCCAGCATGGCCAGAAGAAGAATACACGACTTTCCGAATATGGCGGTCAGCATCGCGAGAAGCAGAAGGTACGTCGTATTTATGGATTGCTCGAGAAGCAGTTCCGTCTGACTTTCCAGCGCGCAGTAAGAGCTCGCGGCATTACAGGTGAAAATCTCCTGCAAAGTCTGGAGTCTCGTTTGGATAATGTTGCATTCCGCATGGGATTTGGTGGTTCTCGCGCAGAAGCACGCCAGGTTGTGCGGCACAACTCCATCTTGGTAAACGGTAAACGCGTCAACATTCCATCTTATCAGCTTAACCCTGGTGATGTTGTTGAGGTGGCTGAGGCATCTAAAAACCATTTGCGTATCAAGACATCTGTTTCTGCTGCTGAACAACGCGGATTCCCGGAATGGCTTGAGGTTGATGCAAAGGGAATGAAAGGTACTTTCAAGTCCAAGCCGCAACGCTCTGAATTACCAGCCACAATTAACGAACATCTGATCGTTGAATTGTATTCCAAGTAATTTACTCGGAGTTGGATATGTCCAATAATGATTTTCTAAAGCCAAGAATTATCGACGTTCAGAAAGTTACTGCCACACAAGCTAAGGTTGTGATGGAGCCTTTTGAGCGCGGTTATGGCCATACACTTGGTAACGCACTTCGCCGCATATTGCTTTCATCTATGCCCGGCTATGCTGTTACTGAAGTTAAAATTGCAGGTGTGCTGCATGAATATTCATCCATTGATGGTGTACAGGAGGATGTAGTTGAAATCCTGTTGAACTTGAAGGGACTGGTATTAAAACTGCACAATATTACTGAAACCACATTACGTCTGAACAAGTCAGGTGAGGGTGTGGTAACTGCTGGTGATATCGAGCTGAATGCCGATACTGAGGTGATTAATCCTTCTCATGTAATTGCACATCTGACAGCAGGTGGCAAACTTGACATGGAAATCAAGGTAGAAAAGGGTCGTGGTTATGTATCCGCCATTTCTCGCCAGGTTCCAGGTATGACTCGTCCTGTTGGTCATATTGCGCTGGATGCTTCATTCAGCCCGATTTCTCGCGTGAGCTATGCAGTTGAAAGCGCACGTGTTGAGCAAAGGACAGATCTGGACAAACTGATTATGGATATCGAGACAAACAGCTCGATTGATCCCGAGGAAGCTATCCGATATGCAGCTCGCATTTTGGTTGACCAGTTCATGGTGTTTGCTCAACTGGAAGGCACGCCTACTCCAGTAGAGAAACCTCAGGCTCCGAAAATTGATCCATTGTTGCTGCGTCCGGTTGATGATCTGGAACTGACTCCACGCTCTTCCAACTGCCTTAAAGCACAAAGTATTCATTACATCGGCGACCTGATTCAACACAATGAATCCGATTTGCTCCGTACGCCGAATCTGGGACGCAAATCTTTGAACGAAATCAAGCAGGTTCTGGCTGAACATGGCCTGTCGCTTGGAATGAAATTGGATAACTGGCCTACACCAGTTGAGCAGTAAGAAAGGGAAATCATGCGTCATCGTCTTGGACTTAGAAAATTAAACCGCACCAGCAGCCATCGTTTGGCCATGTTGCGCAACATGACGGTTTCTCTGCTGCGTCATGAAGCTATCAAAACCACTTTGCCCAAAGCAAAGGAATTGCGCCGTGTTGCAGAACCGATACTTACTCTGGGTAAAACACCTACAGTTGCAAACCGTCGTCTCGCTTTTGCACGTTTGCGTGACCGTGAAATCGTAACCAAACTGTTTGATGAGCTGGGGCCGCGTTATGCTAACCGTAATGGTGGTTACTCTCGAATCCTGAAATTCGGTTTCCGTAAGGGTGATAATGCACCCATGGCACTCATCGAGTTGATGGATCGTCCTGAGTATTCTGTCGCTGTAGAGGAAGCTGGCGAGTAACTCGTCAACTGTACAAAGAAGAAAAGCCGGCTTATGCCGGCTTTTTTGTACCTACACAAACTGCATTCTAGCTTTTCCGAATTTTATCCAGAACAGGTTTCAGATATACGCCGGTAATACTTGCCTGGTTTTCTGATATTCCGGATGGAGATCCCTCTGCAATTATCTTACCCCCTCCTATACCTCCTTCGGGTCCGAGATCGATAATCCAGTCAGCTGTTTTGATGACATCCAGATTGTGCTCAATAACGACAAGCGTATTCCCCTGATCACGCAGTTTTTGCAGGACACTCAGCAACATTGCTATGTCATGAAAATGCAAACCTGTTGTTGGCTCATCCAGAATGTATAAGGTGCGTCCAGTATCGCGTTTTGACAGCTCCAATGACAACTTGACGCGCTGCGCTTCTCCGCCAGACAGGGTAGTTGCACTTTGTCCGAGCGTGATATATCCAAGACCTACATCCAGAAGGGTTTGCAGCTTTCGTGCAATGATGGGAACTGGCTCAAAGAATGCATGTGCCTGTTCCACTGTCATGCTCAGGATTTCATGAATGTTTTTACCTTTGTATTGAATTTCCAGCGATTCGCGGTTATATCGCTTGCCGTGACATACATCGCAATCCACGTAAACATCAGGCAGGAAATGCATTTCTACCTTGATGACGCCATCACCCTGACATGCTTCGCAGCGCCCCCCTTTAACATTGAATGAAAAGCGTCCTGGACCGTATCCCCGTTCACGTGCCTGCGGAACGCTGGCAAACAATTCGCGAATTGGTGTAAATAGACCGGTATAAGTTGCAGGATTGGAACGCGGTGTTCGGCCTATGGGTGACTGGTCTACATTGATGACCTTATCGAAGAATTCCAGGCCTGAAATATCCGCAAAGGGCGCGGGAGATGTTGTACTTCCATACAGATGTTGTGCTACAGCAGGATATAAGGTGTCATTAATCAGTGTCGATTTGCCAGAACCTGATACACCGGTAATGCACACCATCAATCCCACAGGCAGATTGAGTGTGACATTTTTCAGATTGTTGCCTGTAGCCCCCCTGATCTGCAGCATGCGTTCAGGTTCGGGTGTGCGGTATTTATTTGGTGGGGCAATACTACGGCGACCGGTCAGATAGTCGCCGGTCAAGGACTGCTGGTTGGCACACACTTCTGCAGGGGTGCCGTGTGCGATCACGGTTCCACCGTGTTCACCTGCACCGGGTCCCATATCTACCACATAATCTGCAGCAAGAATTGCATCCTCGTCATGTTCGACAACAATTACGCTGTTACTCATATCACGTAACCTTGCCAAAGTATTCAGGAGCCGTGTGTTATCGCGTTGATGGAGGCCGATAGACGGCTCGTCTAGTACATACATAACGCCGGTCAGACCTGAACCGATCTGGGATGCCAGCCTGATACGCTGCGCCTCACCGCCTGAAAGTGTTTCGGCCGAGCGATCCAGTGACAGGTAATCCAGTCCGACATTATTGAGAAAAGTCAGCCTGCTCGCAATTTCCTGCACGATACGTTCTGCGATAGCCTGTTTATTGCCTGGCAACTGGATGTTCTTGAAGAAAGAGAGAGCGTCTTTCAACGGGAATGCACTGACCTGGAAAATCGCGTGTTCGGCCACTCTCACATGACGTGCTTCCAGCCGCAGCCGAGTGCCTTTGCATTCAGGGCAGGCGCAGTTGTTGAGAAACTTGGCGAGTTCCTCCCTTACAGTGGGAGATTCAGTTTCACGGTAGCGACGCTCGATATTGGGAATGATGCCTTCGAAAGCATGTTCGCGGGTAGTAGGTTTGCCCCGCTCATTGAGGTAGCGGAAGGGTATAGGCTCCTTGCCGCTGCCGAACAGGATGATATGCTGGATGTTTTCGGGCAGGCTTTCGAACGGACGCTCCAGATCGAAGTCATAATGCTTTGCCAGACTGTCCAGCATCTGAAAGTAGAACTGGTTGCGCCTGTCCCAACCCTTGATGGCGCCTGAGCTGAGTGAAAGCTGGGGAAATGCAACGACCCGCTTGGGGTCGAAGAAGCTGATGTTGCCGAGACCATCGCATTTGGGGCAGGCACCCAGCGGACTGTTAAAGGAGAAGATGCGCGGTTCCAGTTCCTGCAGTGAATAGTTGCAGATCGGGCAGGCAAATTTGGCTGAGAACGGGTGCTCTTTGCCGCTATCCATTTCCACGGCGAGAGCGCGGCCTTCAGCATGGCGCAAGGCCGTTTCAAATGATTCCGCAAGGCGCTGCTTGCTTTCTGTGCCTACCTTCAGGCGATCGACGACAATCTCTATCGTGTGCTTTTTGTTCTTCTGGAGTGATGGCAGGTTGTCTATTTCATATACGGTGCCGTTGATGCGCAAACGTACAAAGCCTTGTGCGCGCAGCTCGCTGAAAAGATCCAGTTGTTCTCCCTTGCGTTCCACCACAAGCGGGGAAAGTATCATGATGCGCGTGCCTGCAGGCAGTGCCATGACATGATCCACCATCTGTGAAATGGTTTGCGCACTGAGGATGATGTCATGCTCAGGGCAGAAAGGGTCTCCGGCGCGAGCAAACAGCAGACGAAGGTAGTCGTGAATTTCAGTGACAGTACCTACTGTAGAGCGCGGGTTGTGCGAAGTGGCTTTTTGTTCAATTGCGATTGCCGGGGAAAGGCCTTCAATCAGGTCCACATCCGGCTTGGCCATCAATTGCAGGAATTGTCGGGCGTAAGATGAAAGTGATTCCACATAACGGCGCTGGCCTTCAGCATACAAGGTGTCAAAAGCGAGAGAAGACTTGCCGGAACCGGAAAGGCCCGTGATGACCACCAGTTTGTTGCGAGGGATTTCGAGGTTGATATTCTTGAGGTTATGAGTTCGAGCGCCGCGTATCTTTATACTTTCCATACCCTGACTTCCGTCGTGTCCGCCAAACCTGCTAATATACGCGACTTTCTGAATGTACCCAACTATCAATTATGCAAGCTGATGCAAAATCCGCTCCGGAGGGGGGTTCTGTCACCTCAAGTCCTGAAGGGATGACTCGTCAAGAAATCCGTGCAAGCATGGGGCTGGCCAGCGTGTATGGCTTGCGCATGCTGGGGTTGTTCATCATTCTTCCAATTTTTGCCCTTTACGCCCAGCAGCTTCCGGGCGGTGAGAGTCATACCTTGATCGGCATTGCGCTGGGTGCATATGGACTGACACAGTCTTTACTGCAAATACCGGCGGGCTGGTTGTCGGATCATTTTGGGCGCAAGCCAGTGATTTATATAGGATTGGCCTTGTTTGCGATAGGCAGCCTGATTGCCGCCATGGCGGACAATATTTACTGGATCATTGCAGGCAGGATCATCCAGGGGGCGGGCGCGATAAATGCGGCAGTCATGGCTTTGGCAGCCGACCTGACGCGTGAAGAGCATCGCACCAAGGCCATGGCCATGATAGGGATGACCATCGGTGTCAGTTTTGCGGTCTCCATGGTGCTTTCGCCAGTGCTGTTTGCCAGCATAGGCATGCATGGCATCTTCATCATGACCGCTGTACTGGCGGTTTTTGCGGCACTGGTGGTGGCTTTCCTCATTCCCAAGCCTGCTATCACACGCTTTCATACGGACACCGAGGCTAATGGCAAGCGTCTGGGGGAGGTTTTGCGCAACAAGGATCTGCTGCGCCTGGATCTGGGTATTTTTACCTTGCATGCTGTCCTCATGTCTGTATTCATGCAGATTCCATTTCTTCTGAAAAACAATGGCTTGCATGCCACGATGCATTGGAAGGTGTATTTGCCCGTCATGCTGCTTGCCTTTGTGATGATGGTGCCGCCGATGATTTACGCTGAGCGCAGGTTCCGGGTCAAACAGGTTTTCATGGGCGCAATCACGCTGGGAATTGTTGCGCAACTGGTATTGCTGAATTTCCATGGCACAGTGATGAACATAGCGTTGGCACTGTTGCTGTTTTTTGTCGCCTTCAATCTGCTGGAGGCAACCCTGCCTTCGCTGATCAGCAAGACGGCACCCCTGGCCTCAAAAGGGACTGCGATGGGCGTATATAGTAGCGTACAATTCCTGGGAGCTCCTGTAGGCGCCACCGTCGGTGGTTATCTGATGGATCACCATGGCGGCAATGCCGTATTCCTGTTTGCAGCCGGGTTGTTGCTGGTCTGGTTGCTGGTGGCAAGCGGCATGCAGCCGCCCGCTGCAGTGCGCACCAAAATGTATTCGCTACCTGAAATGGATGAAGCAACGGCGCGCGAACTGCAAGCTAAGCTCAGGTCACTGGCAGGGGTGCGTGAAGTGATGGTCGTGGCATCAGAACAAATGGCTTGCCTCAAGGTTGAATCAAAAGGCTTTGATGAGGCGGGCCTGGAACAACTAGTGAAAGGGGTGTGAAATGTCGGTAAACAAGGTCATTCTGGTAGGTCGTTTGGGCAAGGATCCCGAAACCCGCTACATGCCGAATGGTGAAGCAGTCACCAATGCAACACTGGCCACCTCTGAAAACTGGAAAGACAAATCCGGTGAGAAGCAGGAAAAAACCGAATGGCATAACCTGGTGTTTTACCGTCGTCTAGCTGAAATTGCCGGTGAATACCTGAAAAAAGGTTCACAGGTGTATGTGGAAGGCAAACTACAAACCCGAAAATGGCAGACCAAGGAAGGCCAGGATAGATACACCACTGAAATCATCGTCAATGAAATGCAGATGCTGGGCAGCAAAGCGGGAGGCAGCAGCAATTTTGAAGTGGTAGACCGTTCGGGCGGGGCGGATGACTATTCACAGGCCCCGGCACCGCGGAAACCTGCACCGGCAGCAAAGAGTAATTTCGACAACTTTGATGACGATATTCCGTTCTGATAACAGTCTGATTTAATTATGAATTATTACCCGGACTGCATTGTGCGCCGGGTTTTGTTTTTAGCCTGCAGATTGCAATTTTTGCCATCGACGCAAAAATAAAAGGTTCAGCGAGCCACGCCCAGCAGTTTGTTGAGTAATTCCGGCTGTTCCATCAAGGTTTGTGCGGTACTGGTGTGCACCACGCAGCCGCGATCCAGTACGGCAGCAGTGTCGGATATTTTCAGGATGGTTTGCGGATGCTGTTCAACGATAATCGCGCTCAAGCCTTCTTCGCGCGTGATGCGGCGTATCGCTTGCAGCAGTTCCTGCACGATGATGGGGGCGAGTCCTTCCAGCGGTTCGTCCAGTAACAGCAATTTCGGGTTCAGCACCAGTGCACGCCCCACCGCCAGCATCTGCTGCTCGCCACCGGAAAGCTGTGTACCAAGATTGGTTTTGCGCTCGGCCAGTCGCGGGAACATTTGATAGACGCTTTCCGTTGTCCATTTGCCGTGACGCGCAACTGCAGTGAGGTTTTCATGCACGGTGAGTGATTTGAAAATGTTGCGTTCCTGCGGCACCCAGCCGATACCGGCTGCCGCACGCTGGTGCTGCGGCATTTTATGCAGCACGACGCCGCCCAGTTGGATCGAGCCACTGACATACTGCGTGGCCCCTGCCAGCGTGTTCATGAATGTGGTTTTGCCTGTGCCATTGCGTCCAAGCAGGGCAAGAGTCTGGCCCTGTTCCACGCTGACGGTAACGCCATTCAGCACCACGGCCTCACCATAACCGGCCTGCAGATTTTCTACCCTGAGCAACTCAGCCATGTGCCGCCTCCGTGCCGAGGTAGACCGCTTTCACCTGTTCATTTTTGGCAATGGCATCCGGATCACCTTCGGTGAGCACGGTGCCATTCACCAGCACGGTCATGCATTTTGCGAAATTGAACACAAGGTCCATATCGTGTTCGATCAGCAGCACGGAAACCTCTTCCGGTAGTGCGGTAACCGTCGCCAGCAGCTCTTCGCGTTCACCGGCCGGCACACCGGCTACCGGCTCATCCAGCAGCAGCACGCGCGGCTCGCAAGCAAGCGCAATGGCAATCTCCAGCAACCTGCGTTTGCCATAGGCCAGGTGCCGGGTCTGCTGGTTCATGACTTCTGCAAGGTGAAACTGTTCAAGCAGTTCTTCGCAGCGTTCATTGATGCGGTGATTATTGCCCAGTGCTTTCCACCAGCGCATGCCATGCCTGTAATGCTGGGACAGGGTGAGGGCAAGCGTCTGCAGCGGTGTGAGCGTGTCAAACAGCTGGTTGATCTGGAAGGTGCGCACCATGCCGCGGTGCACGCGCTGGTGCGGCGGCAGGCGCGTGATGTCCTGTCCGTTGAGAAAGATGCTGCCTTCGGTGGGTTGCAGCACACCAGTCAGCAGGTTGATCAGCGTGGTCTTGCCGGCGCCATTTGGGCCGATCAGTGCATGGCGCGCACCCTTGCACAGGCTGAGGCTGACATTGCCGGTGGCGGTGATGCCGCCGAAACGTTTCACCAGGCCCTGTGCAGACAAGACAATTTCCTGATCAGTCGTATTCATCTCTTGGCAAACCATTTCCATGGGTAAAGGAAGCGCTCACGGCCGACGATGACGAGCGCAATCAGGAATGCGCCGATCCAGAAGGTCCAGTATTCCGGCGTGATGCTGGAGATGACATCCTGCAGCAGTTTGAACACGATCGCGCCGATGATACCGCCGTACAGCCAGCCGGTACCGCCGATTACCAGAATCAGCAAAATATCTGCAGAACGGTCAAATGCAAATACATCGGGTGAGGCAAAGCTGGAGGTCTGTGCCAGCAGCGCACCGGCAGCACCGGCAATCGCAGCCGAAATGCTGTAGATCACTGCAATGCGTGTCGAGACCGGAATGCCGATCGCCATTGCACGCAGGCGGTTGTCGCGTATCGCTGTCAAGGTTGCGCCAAAGGGTGAATGCACCAGGCGGCGGATCAGCAGGAACAGCAGGAAGGTCACAGCCAGTGAATACCAGGCTGCAGTAATGCCGCGGATGTCGAAATCGAATTTTCCCAGTACCGGCCCCATCATTACCCCCTGCAGGCCATCGGTGCCGCCAGTGAGCCAGCTCAGCTTGTTGGAGAGCTCTTTCAGGATCAATGCAACAGCCAGCGTCACCATCAGTCTGGTCAAGTCGCTGCCGCGCAGGATGAGCACGCTGCACAGCGCCCCCAGAAGCAGCGAGATGCCAGCACCGAACAGCAGCCCAAGCAGCGGGTCGGGCATCACATGTATCGCAAACAGTGCGGCGGAATAGGCACCAAACCCGAAAAAGGCGGCATGACCCAGCGACACGATGCCGGTATAGCCGAGGATGAGGTCGAGCGAAAGCGCAAACAATGCAACGATCACAATTTCATTGATGATCAATGCGTGCTTAGCCAGCAGCCAGGGCGAGAGCAGCGCAAACAGCCAGAACACGGTTTCCAGATGCTTCCAGCGGGAATGGGCTTGCAGGGATAGACTGGCAGACTCCATTACTTGCCTCCCTTGCGTTCAAACAGGCCATGCGGCCGCCACAGCAGGATGACGATCATCAGGGTATACACGATGAAAGCGCCCATCTGCGGGATGTAATATTTTCCCGCCACATCGGCGATGCCCAGCAGTAAAGCCGCAAACAAAGGGCCGGTAATGCTGGAGGTGCCGCCGACTGCGACCACGATCAGGAAGTAGATCAGGTATTTCAGCGGGAAGGAAGGATCCAGCCCCAGCACTTCAATACCCAATGCGCCGCCCAATCCGGCAAGTCCGGAACCGGCGGCAAAGGTGATCATGAAAATGCCGTTCACGTTGATGCCGAGTCCTGCAGCGACGCGCTGGTCATCTACCGAAGCGCGCAAACGGCTGCCAAAGCGCGAATGGGTGAGGATGGCTTGCAGCCCCCATGCCAGCAGTGCGCAGATCACGATCAGGAAAATGCGGTAATGCCCCATGCCCAGCACCCAGGTGCCTTCGCCAATTTCGGTGCGGCCTTTCAGCCATTCCGGCAGCTGGATGATCTGCTGGCTGGAAGACATTGCATAAGTCATGCTGGCCACCGACATGAAAGTCAGGCCGATGGAAAACAGTACCTGGTCCAGATGGCTCCTGTGATACATGTGGCGATACAGCGTGCGCTCGAAAATCACGCCGAGCACGGCCGTGCTGATAAAAGCCGCAGGCAGGCACAGCAGGAAGGGGACGTCCATACGCTGCATCAGCAGCACGGTGACATAGCCACCGGTCATCGCGAATGCGCCGTGGGCCAGATTGATGAAATTCATCAGACCCATGGTCACGGAAAGGCCCACCGCCAGCACGAACAGCAGCATGCCGTAGGCAATGCCATCAAACAGGATCGTCAACATGGGTTAATTATGCGCGGAAAGAAAATACAAAGGCAATATGCGCTGAGCATAATGAAAAAGTCTTTGGAATGGAGCAAAAAGACAATGGCAACCTCCGCATGAGAAGCTGCCATTGCAGGGGAACGCTACTTGGTTTTACCTGGATCTTTCACATCCTTGAGTACATCAAATTCAATGTTGTAGAGCTGGCCATGCTGTTTCTCCACCTTGCGCATGTAAATGTTCTGCACGATGTCGCGGGTATCCGGGTCAATCGAGATCGGGCCGCGCGGGCTTTCAAATTTCATGCCTTTCATCGCAGTCACCAGTGCATCGCCGTCACCTTCACCTTTAGTGGCTTTCAGGGCTTCGTAAATCACGTGCATGCCGTCATAAGCGGCAACCGCCATGAAGTTCGGACGCATTCCGTTGTTGGCCTTCTCAAAGGCCTTCACGAAATCCTTGTTCATTTTGGAAGGGTGGGCGGCGGAATAATGATGGCCGGTAACTACACCCAGCGCGCCATCGCCCATGCCGTTCAGCTGGTCGTCATCGGTGACGTCGCCGGTGGCTATCAGCTTGATGCCGGCCTTGTCCATGCCGCGCTCGATGAACTGTTTCATCAGGGAGGCACCGGAACCGGAAGGCACGAATACAAATAGTGCGTCAGGCTTGGCATCGCGCACTTTCTGCAGGAAGGGGGCGAAGTCCGGGTTCATCAGCGGCACGCGCAATGACTCGACAATCTGCCCGCCGTTGGCGGTGAACGTCTGGCTGAAGTACTTTTCTGCATCCTTGCCGGGGCCATAATCACTGACCAGCGTGATCACCTTGCTGATCTTGTTCTTGCCTGCCCAGTTGGCCACGCTGACGGATGCCTGTGCCAGCGTGAAGCTGGTACGCACGACATAAGGAGAGGCTTCGGTAATGCTGGAAGTTGCGGCAGCGGTCACCACCATCGGTGTTTTGCTTTGTGTCGCCAGCGGGGCGGTAGCCATTGCGGAAGGGGTAATGCCGAAACCGGCAATCACGTTCACCTTGTCATTCACGATCAGTTCCTGCGCCAGGCGCTTGGTCATGTCGGGCACAGTGGTGTCGTCCTTTACGATCAACTCGATCTTGCGACCGGCGACAGTGTCGCCATGCTGCGCCATGTATAATCTGGCGGCGGCTTCTTCCTGTCTTCCGGTAGAGGCCTGTTGTCCGGTCATCGGCAGGATCAGGCCGATCTTGAAACTGTCCGCGGCGATGGCGCCAGCTGAAAAGATAAGGGAGGAAGTCAGTGCTGCAAGTCTGAGGATATTGCACGTTTTCAAGGCTGAACTCCTTAGTCTGTTTTTTCTGGTTATCAATGCGGGAGGGGAATGCACATTGCCTGCATACCGGCTCAGGAGCGGACTATCGGGGAATTCGATAGTGCAGGCAAGAGCATATTGCGACATTGAGATATGCCAAAATTCAATACCATATTATTAGTAAATGCTACTTTTCCGGGTGAATTCGGGAAATGAAGTGTAGTCGAGTACGGTTTATAATTATATAAATCAATTCAAGCCATTCCGATAATGAATCTCAACCAGCTCGAATATTTTGTACGCACCGCCGAAATGGGTAGCCTGAGCAAGGCGGCCATCGTGTTGAACATTGCGCAGTCAGCGCTGTCGCGGCAGATCCGGCTGCTGGAAGTCGATCTCAATGTCACGCTGATGCTGCGCAATGGGCGCGGCATTGTGCTGACCGAAGCCGGCAAACGGCTGTTTGAACACAGCATCGATATTCTGCAAATGGTGTCGAGGGTGCGCGAGGATATCGATGCCACGCGCGACGAACCGATCGGACGTATTGTCGTCGGCCTGCCGCCAACCATGGGCAGGTTGTTGACGCTGCCGCTGGTCAAGATTTTCAAGCGCGACCTGCCCAAGGCACGCCTCGCCATTGTCGAAGGCCTGTCAGCCCATCTGGCAGAATGGGTTTCCACCGGCCGTGCGGATGTCGCCATCCTGCACAATCCTGCGAGCCAGTCTTCACTGGAGCTGTCACCACTGACGCAAATGCCGCTGGTACTGGTGGGTCCGGCAAACGGTGGCGATGGCAAGCGCGAACCGGTGCAGTTCAAGGACCTTGTGCATTACCCGCTGATTGTGCCGGAGCGTACCCATGTCATCCGCAAGCTGATCGAAACAGAGGCGACACTCAGCGGACTGAAAATCGAAGTGGCCTGGGAAATTTCCAGCGTGCGCTCGATGCTCGATCTGGTGCGTGCGGGATATGGCTATGCGGTCCTGCCACGCAATGCCGTGGCGATCGAACACGATCCGGAAGCCTTCATCCTGCGTGATGTCACCGATCCTGCGCTGACCAGCAACCTGTGCCTGGCGATCTCTGCGCATAAGCCGATTACGCCTCTGACCAAACATGTGATGCAGTATCTGCGGGATCTGATCGATACAGAATTGGGTTAACCATATCAAGCCGCGATAGCTGCTAGCATTGCTGCGGGCTAGCAAGTGCCGCAGGGCTTCGGTAGCATACCGTTCATGATATGCTTATATTTCTCAAGTTATTGAATATATTATATATTTTTACTTGATGCGTACTTTCATGCCAGTACATGCCCATGTTCCGATTTGATCCTTATTCCCCACTGGTCGATGCCGACCCGTTTCCTGCCTACAAAACCTTGCGTGATGAACATCCGTGCTTCTGGAGTGAAGAGGCCGGCATGTGGATACTGTCGCGTTATCACGACATTGTCGCCGCTGGTAATGACTGGCAAACCTATTCTTCCGCGCGCGGCAACCTGATGACCGAGCTGCCCGGCCGTGCCGGCGCCACGCTGGGCACCACCGATCCACCGCGTCATGACCGTTTGCGCGGGCTGATCCAGCAAGCTTTCATGAAGCGCAATATCGAAAGCATGGGCGACAATATCCGTGATATTGCACGCCAGGCGGCTGCCGAGCTGAAAGGTAGAAAGCAGATCGAATTCATCAGTGACTTCTCTTCAAAATTTACCGTGCGCGTGCTGTTTGCCGTGCTGGGCCTGCCAATGGGCGATGAGCAGACGGTGCGCGACAAGGCGGTGTTGATGGTGCAGTCTGACCCGAAAACCCGCGCCAAGGGACCCGAACATATCGCCGCCTACAACTGGATGCAGGATTATGCGGCGAAGGTGATTGCAGAGCGCCGCGCCAACCCGACGGGGGATATGATCTCGCAATTCAGCCTCGCTGAAATCGATGGCGACAAACTGGATGAACGCGAAGTGCTGCTCACCACCACCACGCTGATCATGGCGGGCATAGAATCACTGGGTGGATTCATGAGCATGTTTGCACTGAACATGGTGGATTTTACCGATGCACGCCGGCAGTGCGTGGCCAATCCTGCGTTGCTGGCCGATGCGATGGAAGAATCGCTGCGCTACAACACCTCGGCACAAAGGTTCCGCCGCAGCCTGCAGCGCGATGTCGAGCTGCACGGACAAACAATGAAAGCGGGTGATTTTGTCTGCCTGGCTTATGGCGCCGGTAACCGCGACGAGCGCCAGTTTGCCGACCCGGACAAATACGACATCACGCGCAAGCCGCGTGGCCACCTGGGGTTTGGTGGTGGCGTGCATGCCTGCCTGGGCATGGCGATTGCGCGCCTTGCCGTGCGCGTGGCCTTTGATGAATTCCATCAGGTGATGCCAGAATATCTGCGTGTGCAGGAAAAGCTGGACTGGATGCCGTCCTCCACTTTCCGTAGCCCGCTCAAGCTCGAATTAAGTATCAAGTGAATTTCAATCTAACCGAAACTATCAACATAACACCAGGGAATAAGCAGCATGCCGCAAATCACTTATATCGAAGCCTCCGGGCAGTCCACAACCGTCAATGTGCCCGAGGGCTGGAGCCTGATGCAGGGTGCAACTGCGAATGGCGTCGAGGGCATCCTTGGTGAATGCGGCGGATCATGCGCGTGCGCTACCTGCCATTGCTATGTGGATGAGCCCTGGCTTGCAAAATTGTCGGCGCCAACCGAAGGCGAACTGGAAATGCTGGAGAACACTGCGAGCGAACGCAAGGCCAACTCACGACTGGCGTGCCAGATCAAGGCCACGGCGGCGCTGGACGGCATGGTAGTGCATCTGCCGGAATCTCAAGAGTAAACAGATATGTCTGTCAGTTCTGGCAGAATCATCATCATCGGTGCCGGCCAGGCCGGCCTGCAAACCGCAGAAGCATTGCGCAGCGGTGGCTATGCCGGTGAGATTGTGATGCTGGGAGATGAGGCCTATGGGCCCTATCATCGACCGCCGCTTTCCAAGGCCTGGCTGGCGGGGGAAATGGAAGCCGCACAGCTGATGATGCGCGCGCCGGAATTGCTGGCGAAGAAAAATATCGAGCTGCGCACCGGCACAAAAGTCAACGCAATCGATAATGCGGGGAAGATGGTCAGATTGTCGGATGACAGCGAGCTAAGCTTTTCCGGCCTCGTGCTGGCCACGGGTTCAACTCCCAGAATACTCAATATTCCTGGCGCCAATGCAAAACATGTGCTGGCATTGCGTACACGCGATGATGCCAGCGCAATCATGCAGGCCTTGCTGCACTGTGCAAAAAGCAAGCTGCCGCTGGTGGTGATTGGTGGGGGCTTTATCGGGCTTGAGGTGGCGGCCACCGCAAGAAAACGCGGGCTGCAGGTCACCGTACTTGAAGCGTCGCCTCGTCTGCTGGGGCGCGTATTGGCACCGGTGCTTTCTGAATGGTATGCCGCATTGCATCGCTCACATGGTGTGCAGATTGAATTCAATGTAACGCTGAAAGAGATCGAACAAAAGAATGGTGCTGTATGTGCCGTGCTTACACAGGAGGGCAAGCGCTACCCTGCAGGGATGGTGCTGGTGGGCATCGGTGTGGAGGCCAACGATATGCTGGCGCGGGACGCGGGCATTGCCTGTGACCGTGGCGTGATTGTGGATGACTGCAGCCGCACCTCGATGGAAGGTATCGTTGCCGCGGGAGATTGTACCGCGCGGCGTATTGCGGATGGCAGTTTGCTGCGTCTGGAGTCAGTGCAAAATGCCACTGAGCAGGGAAAATCTGCGGCTGCTGCACTATTGGGTCAGTCGCGGCCATTCACGGCCACCCCCTGGTTCTGGAGCGACCAGTATGACAAGAAGCTGCAGATGGCGGGACTGTCCATGGGTTCGAATGCCTGGGCCGTTCGCGGCAGTATGGAGTCCGGTGTGTTTTCAGTTTTCCATTTTCGCGATGGCAAGCTGGTCGCGGTGGACTCGGTCAACGACAGCAAAATCCATCTTCTGTCGCGCAAACTGCTCGATGCAGGTGCGTTACCTTCACCGGATCAGGCAGCCGATACGGCATTCGATCTGAACAGTTTGTTAGCCAAATAATCTCCTTATCGCAAATATCGATAGCTGCTAGTCCTGCCCATCACTAGCTGCCTGTCGGACGCCTGATTACCATGCATTCGGTCAAAAATTACGGGAATACATGCGCGTGCCTGAATGCAAACCAAGCTTGAGTGGAATTTCATCAATGGCAACGCGCAGGTTGCTGGTGGAGCTGGCAGCAGCTTGTCGGCAACAGACTGGAATCTCAATTGTCATTGAATCGGTGGGCGGGGTGGATGCGGCCAATCGCGTGATGGCGGGTGAAGCATTTGATGTCGTGGTGCTGGCCAGTGATGCCATCGATAAATTGATTGCATCCGGTCATGTGATGGCAGGCAGTAAAACTGGCCTGGTGAAATCGGCAGTGGCCGTTGCAGTGCGTGATGGTGCAGCCAGGCCGGATGCGGGAAATGAAACATCGCTGAGGCAGGCGATCCTGTCAGCCAGGAACATAGGCTATTCCACTGGCCCCAGCGGAACGGCTCTGCTGAAGCTGTTCGAGCGCTGGGGGATTGCGATGGAGATGAATGCACGCTTGGTGCAATCTCCAGCAGGCATGCCGGTTGGCCAGATGGTGGCGGAAGGCAAGGTTGAGCTGGGCTTCCAGCAATTGAGTGAACTGGCAGAAATGCCGGGTATTGAAATCATCGGCATGATGCCGGCAGGGTGTGAGATATCCACCACGTTTTCTGCAGGGGTGTGTGCAGTTTCAAAGCATGCAGACGCAGCCAGGAAAATATTGTCATGCATGCAGGCTAAAGGGATGGATGAAATCAAGCGGCGGCATTACATGGAACCAGTTTCATGAAAAGGCATATTGCGGGAGCACTACATGATTATTGATTGCCACGGTCACTACACCACGGCACCCAAAGCGCTGGAAGACTGGCGCAACCGGCAGATCGCCGGCCTGAAAGACACGGCGCAGAATCCGAAAGTATCCGAGCTGAAAATCAGCGATGATGAGCTGCGCGAAAGCATCATCAACAACCAGCTGAAAAAAATGCAGGAGCGCGGCAACGACCTGACGATCTTCTCGCCGCGTGCCAGTTTCATGGCGCACCATATCGGCAACCTGGAAACCAGTTCGACCTGGGCCGCGATCTGCAACGAGCTGTGCCATCGCGTGTCGCAGTTGTTTCCAGAGAACTTCATCGGTGCGGCAATGCTGCCGCAATCGCCCGGCGTTGACCCGAAAACCTGCATCCCCGAGCTGGAAAAGTGCGTGAAGGAATATGGCTTTGTTGCGATCAACCTGAACCCCGATCCTTCCGGTGGCCACTGGACTTCTCCGCCGCTGAGCGACCGTCACTGGTATCCGATCTACGAGAAGATGGTCGAATACGACATCCCGGCGATGATCCATGTCAGCACCAGCTGCAACCCATGCTTTCATACCACTGGCGCGCATTACCTGAATGCCGATACCACGGCCTTCATGCAGTGCCTGACCTCCGACCTGTTCAAGGACTTCCCGACGCTGAAATTTGTCATCCCGCACGGCGGCGGTGCAGTGCCTTATCACTGGGGACGTTTCCGCGGACTGGCGCAGGAACTGAAGAAGCCGCTGCTGAAAGATCACCTGCTCAACAATATTTACTTTGATACCTGCGTGTACCACCAGCCCGGCATCGATCTGCTGACCCAAGTCATCCCGGTGGACAATATCCTGTTTGCTTCGGAGATGATCGGGGCAGTGCGCGGCATCGATCCCGAGACCGGCCATTATTACGACGACACCAGGCGTTATATCGAGGCTGCTTCATTGAGTGCAGATGAGCGCTACAAGGTGTTTGAAGGCAATGCGCGTCGTGTTTATCCTCGACTTGATGCTGCCTTGAAAGCACAGGGGCGATAATCATGAAACATAAAATTCAACGCAAACTGCGCAGGGTAAACCGGACCCGCAAGCTCGCGCAGCGCAAACATGGAAAGTGAGGCTGACATGACTGTCCTGAACCAGCTGGGCATCGTAAAGCGCAATATCGTGCGTGCCGACAAGGCGGCTGTGGAAAAATTGTCTCGTTTTGGTGTGGCCACCATCCATGAGGCGATGGGGCGCGTGGGACTGATGAAGCCCTATATGCGGCCAATCTATCACGAGGCGCAAGTATGCGGCACGGCACTCACGGTGCTGTTGCAGCCGGGTGACAACTGGATGATGCATGTCGCGGCAGAACAGATACAGCCCGGTGATGTCGTGGTGGCAGGCTGCACGACCGACAACGAAGATGGCTTTTTTGGCGACCTGCTGGCAACCTCGTTCAAGGCACGCGGTGCAAAAGGGCTGATCATCGATGGTGGTGTGCGCGATGTGAAGGATCTCACTGCGATGAATTTTCCGGTGTGGAGTCGTGCGATCAATGCCAAGGGAACGATCAAGGCCACGCTGGGGTCGGTGAATATTCCGGTGGTGTGCGCCGGTGCGCAAGTGAATCCGGGGGATGTGGTGATTGCCGACATCGATGGCGTGGTGATCGTGCCGGCAGCAATCGCGATGCAGGTGGCGGATGCGGCGGAAAAGCGCGAAGCTAATGAAGGTGCGAAACGGCAGCTGTTTGCCGAAGGCGTGCTGGGGCTGGATATGTACAAGATGCGCGAGCCATTGGAAAAGGCTGGTTTGAAGTATATTGATTAATATATTGATTATATTGAATAAATATGGAGTTTATTAAAACCCCCGGCTGGCTGGACTGGTTTGACCGCCCGTCCAGGCCTACATTCAAACTGCCAGCAGGCGCGGTGGATGCGCATTGCCATGTGTTCGGACCGGGTGCAATTTTTCCCTATGCACCGGAGCGCAAATACACGCCATGCGATGCCTCGAAAGACCAGCTGTTTGCGTTGCGTGATCATCTGGGATTCGACAAAAACGTGATCGTGCAGGCCACCTGTCATGGCAGCGACAACCGTGCGTTGCTGGATGCCTTGCTGGCAGCAGAAGGGCGCGCACGCGGGGTGGTGACGGTGAAGCGGGGTGTCACGGATGAAGAACTGAAAATGATGCATGCGGCCGGTGTGCGCGGTGTTCGTTTCAATTTCCTCAAGCGGCTGGCCGATTTTACCCCTCGATATGAACTGGTGGAAATCGCGCAGCGCATCGCCCCGCTGGGCTGGCATGTGGTGGTCTATTTTGAGGCGCAGGATCTGCCCGAGCTGCATGAATTCTTTACCACGCTGCCAACCATTGTGGTGGTGGATCACATGGGCAGGCCGGATGTTTCGAAACCCGTAGATGGCCAGGAGTTTGGCCTGTTTGTAAAGATGATGCAGGATCACCCGCATATCTGGAGCAAGGTGAGCTGCCCGGAAAGGCTGAGTGTGAGTGGTCCGCCAGCGCTGCATGGCGAACAGCATGCGTATCGCGATGTGGTGCCGTTTGCGAAGAAGCTGGTGGAAACCTTTCCCGAACGTGTATTGTGGGGAACAGACTGGCCACACCCGAATTTGAAAAGCCACATGCCGGATGACGGCCTGCTGGTGGATTTCATTCCGGGCATTGCCAGCACTGCCGAGCTGCAGCACAAATTGCTGGTGGATAATCCGCAGCGCCTGTACTGGAACTGACTTTGAGAATATAAATCGTATGGCTTTAGACAAACCTTATCTCGATATTCCGGGCACCACCATTTTCGATGCCGAGCAGTCGCGCATGGGTTACCACCTCAACCAGTTCTGTGTGTCGCTGATGAAGCCGGAAAATCGAGAGCGCTTCAGGGCCTATGAACGCGCTTATCTGGACGAATGGCCGATGACAGAGGCGCAGAAGCAGGCGGTGCTGGACCGAGACCTCAACCGCTGCATTCAGCTTGGCGGAAATATTTATTTCCTCGCGCGCATCGGCGCCACCGATGGCAAGAGCTTCCAGCAGATGGCCGGCAGCATGACCGGCATGACGGAAGAGGAATATCGCAACATGATGCTGCATGGCGGGCGTTCGGTAGAAGGCAACCGTTATCTGGGCGAGGATGGCGATGCGCAGCCGCAGCATCAACCGCAAGGTAGTGCGGGAAAACAGGGCAAGGCTGGAAAGAAATAAGCAAATGGCAAACATCACCGCATCCGTTTACACCTCGCATGTGCCGGCCATCGGCGTGGCGATCGATCAGGGCAGGACGCAGGAACCCTACTGGCAACCCCTGTTTCAGGGGTATGAATTTTCCAGAATGTGGATGCAGGACAACACGCCGGATGTGATCTTCCTCGTCTATAACGACCATGCCACCGCATTCAGTCTGGACATCATCCCGACCTTTGCCATCGGTTGTGCGGCCGAATTCAAGCCCGCCGATGAAGGCTGGGGGCCGCGCCCGGTGCCGGTGGTGAAGGGCCATCCGCAACTCGCCGCGCATATTGCACAATCCGTCATCCAGCAGGATTTCGATCTCACCATTGTCAACAGGATGGAGGTGGATCACGGCCTTACCGTGCCGTTGTCGCTGATGTGCGGCCAGCCTCAACAATGGCCGTGCGCGGTAATTCCGTTCGCGGTGAATGTGGTGCAATACCCGGTACCGTCAGGCCGCCGCTGCTTCGAGCTGGGCCGTGCAATCCGCCGTGCAATCGAGAGTTTTGACCTGCCTTTGAAAGTACAGATCTGGGGCACTGGTGGCATGAGCCACCAGCTGCAGGGTGCGCGCGCCGGCCTCATCAACAAGGAATTCGACAACCTGTTCCTCGACAAGCTGATTGCCGACCCGGAAGCCGCGGCCATGATTCCGCATATCGACTATGTGCGCGAAGCCGGTTCCGAAGGCATTGAGCTGGTGATGTGGCTGATTGCAAGGGGTGCAATGTCTGATGTCAAAAGCGGGTCTGATGTGGTCGGAGGCCAGCCGCCGAAGGTGGTACACCGTTTCTATCATGTGCCTGCCAGCAATACCGCGGTAGGACATTTAATTCTGGAAAATAAATAGTTCTGGAGAATAAAAAATGAGCAAGACGATCAAGGTTGCACTGGCGGGTGCGGGTGCATTCGGCATCAAGCATCTGGATGCGATGAAAATTATCGAGGGCGTGGAAGTGGTGTCGCTGGTCAGTCGCGACCTGGAAAAAACAAAAGAGATTGCCGACAAATACGGCATCAAGCATGTCACGACAACACTGGAAGACAGCCTGGCGCTGAAGGACGTGGATGCGGTGATCCTGTGCACGCCCACGCAGATGCATGCCGCGCAGGCCATCGCATGCATGCAGGCGGGCAAGCATGTGCAGGTGGAAATTCCGCTGGCCGACAGTTACCAGGATGCACTGGCGGTGGTCGAAATGCAGCAGAAAACCGGACTGGTCGCGATGTGCGGCCATACGCGCCGTTTCAATCCCAGCCACCAGTATGTCCACAAAAAAATCAGGTCGGGTGAATTCAATATCCAGCAAATGGATGTGCAGACCTATTTCTTCCGCCGTACCAACATGAATGCGCTGGGCCAGCCACGGTCGTGGACCGATCACCTGCTGTGGCACCATGCCGCGCATAGCGTGGACCTGTTCGCGTACCAGTGCGGCAGTCCCATTGTGAAAGCCAATGCCATCCAGGGGCCGATCCATCCGGCGCTGGGCATCGCGATGGACATGTCGATCCAGATGAAAGCGGCGAATGGTGCGATCTGTACGCTGAGCCTGTCGTTCAATAACGACGGCCCGCTTGGCACTTTCTTCCGCTATATCGGCGACAGCGCAACCTACATTGCGCGTTATGACGACCTGGTGAATGGCAAGGAAGAGAAGATCGACGTGAGCAAGGTGGATGTATCGATGAATGGCATCGAGCTGCAGGACCGCGAATTTTTTGCCGCGATCCGCGAAGGGCGCGAGCCGAATGCCAGCGTGGCGCAAGTGCTGCCGTGTTACCGGTTATTGGGTGAGCTGGAACAGCAGTTAATATAAATATTTAATGTATTCAATGTATTATGCAGGTGTTTGTGATGGCGATCCAGAACAGAAAGCGCGAAATTCCCGGCACCATCCTTTTCGATGGCGAGCAGGCGCGCAAGGGCTATGCGCTGAACAAGATGTGCTATTCCTTTAATTTGGCGAAAAATCGCGCAGCCTTCAAGCGCGACCCCGAGGCCTATTACGAAAAATTCCATCTGACCGAAACGCAACGCAAGGCGATGCGCAGCGGCAATGTGCTGGAAATGCTGGCGGCAGGCGGGAACGCCTATTACCTCGCCAAGTTTGCCGGCATTTACGGGCTGGACATGCAGGACATCGGCGCGCAGCAAACCGGCATGAGCAAGGAAGCCTTCAAGGCCAGGCTCGTCAAGGCGGGAGAATGACATGGCAAAAATCGTTGGCGCCATCAATACCACGCATGTGCCGCTGATCGGTCGCGCCATCCACCAGCACCTGGAACACGATCCGTACTGGAAGCCGTTTTTCGACGGATTTCCGCCGGTACGTGACTGGCTGGACAAGGTGAAGCCGGATATTGCGGTAATGGTATATAACGACCACGGCCTGAATTTTTTCCTCGACAAGATGCCGACGTTTGCCATCGGCGCCGCACCCGAATATGTCAGCCTGGATGAAGGCTGGGGCATCCCGACGGTGCCTTCGTTCAAAGGCGACCTTGACCTGTCATGGCACATGATCGAGTCGCTTGTCGATGATGAATTCGACATCACGACCTGCCAGGAAATGGCAGTGGACCATGCCTTTACACTGCCGCTGAAACTGCTTTACCCGAATGATAGTCAGTGGCCGGTACGCACCGTGCCGGTATGCATCAACACCGTGCAGTTTCCGTTGCCGACCGTGAATCGCTGCTACAAGTTCGGACAGGCCATCGGTCGCGCAATCGAATCATGGGAAAGTGAGGCGCGTGTGGTGGTGATCGGCACTGGCGGCTTGTCCCATCAGCTTGATGGCAAGCGCGCCGGCTTCATCAACAAGGAATTTGACCTGATGTTCATGGAAAGGCTGGTGACCGATCCGCTGTGGATCACGCGCTTTTCCATCGAGGACATTGTGGAGCAGACCGGCACGCAGGGCGTAGAGCTGCTGAACTGGGTGATTGCGCGCAGTGCCCTGCAGGGCGATGTGGTGAAGCTGCATTCGAATTACCACATCCCGATTTCGAATACGGCAGCGGGGTTGATGCTGCTGGAAAGTGTGTGAATGGCAGGCGGCTGCGGTGTTGTACGATACCTTAATTTTCCTGTCCGGCATGTTCATGACGGATCCTGTGTTTCGTGAAATTGCATCCGCCTGTCCTCGCCACAATTCCCCGGGTGGGTTATTGTACCGGTAGCAAACCCGAATCCTGAATCCGTATGTTTTCACTGAATCTGCTCAAGCTCATTTCCTTCCGCATCCAGATTGTGCTGGCCTACCAGATGATCGCCGTAGTGGTAGGCTGGCATGTCTATGAGCTGACGCATGATCCGCTGGCGCTGGGCTTGATCGGGCTGGCGGAGCTGATTCCGTATTTCTGCAGCACGCTGTTTGCCGGGTATCTGGTCGATCATTATTCCCGGCGCAAATTTGCGCTGGCAGCCTGTCTGGTGACCAGCGTGAACTCGTTGATGCTGGTAATGGCATCGATGGGGAAGTTGCACGGTGATATCACGTGGTGGATCTATGCGGCGGTGGGGCTGGTCGGCATGGTGCGCACGTTCATTACCCCTTCTTATATGTCACTGCTGGCATTGGTGCTGCCGCGCAAGGCGTTTTCAAAAGCTGCGGGCATCAGCAGCTCTGCTTTCCAGTTTGGCCTGGTGGCGGGACCTGCGCTGGGCGGTGTGCTGGTGGGCTGGGCCGGCAAGGAGGTGGCATATGGTGTATCGGCTGCGCTGGCGATCAGTGCGATGTTCACGCTGCTGAGCGTGAAGGTGGAAGAGCCGCCACTGGCCCGGCCTTCTCCGGTATTTTCCAGCATTGCAGAGGGCCTGCGTTTCGTGATGGGCAAACAAGTCATACTGGGTGCGCAGGCACTGGATATGTTTGCCGTGCTGTTTGGCGGCGCAGTGGCGATGCTGCCGGCTTTTGTACAGGACATTTTTCACTATGGCCCGGAAGGACTGGGGATTTTGCGTGCTGCCCCGGCGGTGGGTGCGGTACTGATCGGTGTCATTCTTGTGCGATACACCATCTCCCGCCATGCCGGGCGCTGGCTGCTGGGGGCAGTGGCCGGGTTCGGTCTATGCATCATCCTGTTTGGCATCAGTACGCATTTCTGGGTGGCTGCAGCGTTGCTCTTCCTGTCGGGGGTGTTTGACGGGGTTTCCATCGTCATGCGCACCACCATCCTGCAGCTTGCCACACCGGACAACATGCGTGGACGGGTGTCGGCGATCAATGGCATTTTCATCGGCTCGTCCAACGAGCTGGGTGCATTTGAATCGGGGGTGGCGGCGAGGCTGCTGGGGCTGGTGCCGTCAGTGGTTTTTGGTGGCGTGATGACCTTAATGGTCGTGGGCATCACCGCCCGGCTGGCGCCGCAACTGCGCAAGCTGGATATGCGCCAGCTGCACTAGAATTTTGCTTTTACCGGTTCACAGGTGCCATAGATGGGCCCGCCCCAGCATTCAGGCGCACAGGCATTGCTGAGGATGATCTGGCCGCTGCCCCGGTTGATCACCGCCTTGAACTTGTTGATTTTTCCCTTGAACTCGAAACGGTAGCTTATATTGCTGGTGGCAATTTCGGCTTTCATGGTTTCATCTGCATCTTTGGTTACTTCTCCGTTTTCGGTATCAATGAACAATTCGCCCAGTTGCGGGATGACGCAGTTCAGGTCCGCAGCCTGCGCAGGCAGGCTCAGCATGACCGTGATCAGGGTCATGCCCAAAGGCAGGATGGACGTGAGTTTCTTGCGCATGATTGCTCCACTGTTGGTCACTGCTATATCGACCGAGGCACAGAAAACTTTAATGTTGCTGTTGCTCCCTGCAAGGCATTGAAGTGGAACACCCTGTCCAGACTGGAAATTTTTGTATTGGGTTGCAGTGTGTTTTTCCGGATACATATCGGTTCATCAGCCTGGCCTGAATGATTGACTTGGCTGCTGCCACGGAAATTTCCCGGCCCCGGCCTGCCTCAAGTGCAACATGGTATGGAATTCCGGGATTTTTTACCAATGGCAAAGCGTTAGCCGGCAATTCCGCGAAGGTGGCGTGACACGATGTCATCCGGTTACGCGTAAGCAGCAGTTTATGCGGTAAAATGCGCCACTGATTTTTGAAGGAAAATGCCCATGTCTCTTACCCCGGCTACCGCAGCCCTCAAGGCGCATACGCTTTCCGAGGCGATGCCTTACATCCAGCGCTTCTTCGACAAGACCATCGTCATCAAGTATGGCGGCAATGCGATGACCGACCCCAGGTTGCAGGAAGGCTTTGCCCGCGACGTCGTGCTGCTGAAACTGGTGGGCATGAATCCGGTGATCGTGCATGGCGGCGGTCCGCAAATCAATGACCTGCTGAAGAAAGTCGGCAAGGCCGGCGAATTCGTGCAGGGCATGCGGGTGACCGACGAAGAAACCATGGATGTGGTCGAAATGGTGCTGGGCAAGGTCAACAAGGACATCGTGAACCTGATCAACCGTTATGGTGGCAAGGCGGTGGGCCTGACCGGGCAGGATGGCGCCTTCATCCGTGCACACAAGATGATGCTGGAAAGCGCAACTGAGCCGGGCAAGATGCTGGACATTGGCCTGGTCGGCGAAATCAGCTCGATCGACCCGGGCATCATCAGCTTCCTGGATTCCGGGGACTTCATCCCGGTGATCGCGCCGATCGGCGTGGGGCCGGATGGTGAAACGCTTAACATCAATGCCGATGTGGTCGCCGGCAAACTGGCTGAAGTGCTGCACGCGGAAAAACTGGTATTGCTGACCAATACGCCGGGCGTGCTGGATGAGAAGGGGCAACTCCTGACCGGCCTGACGCCCAAACAGATCGACGAACTGGTGGCAAACGGCACGCTTTCCGGCGGCATGCTGCCGAAGATCGGTTCGGCGCTGGATGCGGCGCGCGGTGGCGTGCGCTCGGTGCATATCATCGATGGCCGGGTGGAGCATGCGCTGTTGCTGGAAATTCTGACCGATGAAGGGGTAGGGACCCTGATCAAGAGCAAATGACTGGTGTGATGTCGGTAACCGGTTGAACGCGAAAAGGTATGGCAACGAAATGCTGGATATTCGATCTCGATAACACGCTGCATAATGCAACGCCGCATATCTTTCCGCATATCAACAAGAGCATGACGGCTTATCTTCAACACCATCTTGCTCTGGATGAGGCGGAGGCGAACCGCTTGCGGATGGATTACTGGCAGCGCTATGGTGCCACCTTGACCGGCATGATGAAGCACCATGGCACGGATCCACATCATTTCCTGTGGCATACGCACCAGTTTCCCGAATTGCCGCAGATGCTGGTGCATGACAAGCCGTTAAGGCATGTACTGAAAAGCCTGCGGGGGAAAAAGCTGGTGTTTTCCAATGCGCCGCAGCATTATGCGCTGGCCGTGCTGAGGCTGATGCGGATGGAGGACATGTTCGACGACCTGTTTGCCATTGAGCACACGCGGTTCCGCCCCAAACCGGAAGTGGCCGGATTTTTGCGGCTGTTGCACAAACACCGGTTGCAGCCAGCCCAGTGCGTGATGGTGGAAGATTCGGCGGAAAACCTGCTGGCGGCGAAAAAGCTGGGCATGAAGACTGTATGGGTAAGCAGTGCGACACGTGCACCGGCTTATGTGGATTTGAAAATACGTTCCGTAACCGAATTGCCGCGACTATGGGCAAAATGGCATGCGGCTGACAGACTTGAATGAACTGGATGACAAATGGCGACTAAACCTGGCGAACGAAAATTGCAGATCCTGCAGACTGTGGCAGAAATGCTGGAGCAGCCGAAAAGTGAAAAAATCACCACGGCTGCGCTCGCTGCCAGGCTGGAAATTTCCGAAGCGGCGCTGTACCGGCATTTTTCCAGCAAGGCGCAGATGTTCGAGGGCCTGATCGAGTTCATCGAGCAAACCATCTTCGGCCTGATCAACAAGATCACCAGCGAGGAAACTTCCGGTATCAAGCAGGTGGAAGCCGTGATGGCGCTGCTGCTCGGGTTTGCCCAGAAAAACCGCGGCATGACCCGCGTGCTGATCGGCGATGCGCTGGTGAATGAGGATGAAAGGCTGCAGCAGCGCATCAACCAGTTGCTGGATCGTATCGAGACGACCCTGAAACAGTCATTGCGTATTGCGGTGACGCTGGGCGAGTTGCCGCAACATGCGGATGTCACTTCGCAGGCGAACGTGCTGGTGTGTTACGTGATGGGACGCTGGCAGCAATTCGGCAAGAGCGGTTTTGTGCGCGACCCGATGGCACAATGGCCGCAGCAGTGGGCGATCCTCGCCTGCAAGGCGGGCTAGCGGTTATTGCTTAATATATTGATTATATTAAGCAATTAAAGATGCGAAATGATCCTGTTTCTTGAGTCCAGCATCTGAGAACGATCGCAAGCACAACAGACTTAATGCTGCGTACCGGTACAAATGTTGTCGTGCGCTTTGCCCCATTGTATTCAACCACAACCCTTGATTCGTCATACCCGCACAGGCGGGTATGCAATTCAAACAAACACTGGCTTCCCTCCTTCGCGGGCAAGATCGCCGTCGCCTGCGACACCACCGGCAGAAGCAGGATTGCTATGCAGCAGCGGCGCACCCACCAGCCTACCCCTTGCGGGTACAACCGCCTGATCGAAGTGCGCGATGCGAACAACACCCTGATTGCCGCCTACAGCTACGACCCCTTCGGCAGAAGAATCAGCAAGGATGCTGGCACCAGCAAAACCTTCTACCTCTACAGCGACGAAGGCCTCATTGTCGAAGCCGATGCCTCGGGACAGGTAACCAAGAGCTACGGCTATGCCCCGCAAAGCGACTACGGCACCCAGCCGCTCTTCATGCGCACCGGTAATAATTATTACTACTACCAGCTCGACCACCTCGGCACCCCGCAACAGCTCACCAGCCAGAGCGGGCAGGTGGTATGGCGCGCCAGCTATGATGCCTATGGCAATGCCACGGTAGACCCGGGTTCAAGCATCACCAACAACCTCAGGTTCCCGGGGCAGTACTTTGATGCGGAGACTGGGCTGCATTACAACTGGATGCGGTATTACGAACCGGCTACAGGCAGATATGTTGCGAGTGATCCGGTGAGTTTGTATGCGGGGGTTAACCTCTATGCCTATGCATTCGGGAACCCAGCCAACATTTATGATCCATATGGTTTGTTTGGTATGGCGGATATGCCAATGTTTCCGCAGGGAGTGGTGGATGCAGTTGCAGGTTTTGGAGACACGCTTTCCTTTGGAGCAACGAGTCTGATAAGAGGTTGGATGGGGACAAATGGTGCTGTAAACAAATGTTCGCGTGAATATGGTTATGGGGAATTGGGTGGTATTGGATTAAGTCTTGCTTTTGGAGGTGCTCATTTAGGTAGAAATGCTTTAAATCAAATTGGGAAAAGTGGGACACTTCAAACTGGAATTGGTCGATTGTTTTCTGATAGTAGAGCATGGAGCACAGTACGTAATATGTGGAGTAGAAGTGCTGGCAATGGAGCGGCCTGGTTAGCTAAGAATGGTCAAAGTTTGCATCATTGGCTAATAACTCAGAGAACAGGAAGAGCTTATTCATTCTTATCAAATGTCGTGAATGCAGGTTTTAACTATATGCCTATTTCAGCTAAGTTCAATAGCTGGATGAATGGTTCTACGGGGTTTAGAACAGCAGTAGAGTATGGATTTACAGGAAGTGTACTCGGTATATATGGAGCGATACCAACCGCAATTTATAATCAATGTGACTGTACTCAACATTAAGGTAGTTAAGAATGATTGTGCAAAATGATAATGAATTGGCTAAGTACATACGACAATCTCAAATCCGCGTAAAAAGTGGGGTTAGGCTTATATTGTTATTGTTGGTATTAATTATTTCAGCTTACTTATTTGATATCCAATGGCTAGCAAAATTATTAAGTCTAATTAATTCTTTTTTTTCTTTTATGACCCTAATTGAATATTTAACACTTCGTCGATTAAAGAAGCAACATCGATAATGGAAGCTCGCGAAGCTCGGGGTCACCCATTAGCCCGCGTAGGTCCGATTAGCAGAAAAAAAATACGGGGTCAGGCCTTACATTTGACATTGTTAAAAAAAAATACGGGGTCAGGCCTTACATTTGACATTGTTAACGGTGATCAGTTGATACTACAGAATAATCGGTACAAATAATCAGGAACGGATGACGATTAAATAGATCGCAGACATAACAATAGGGGACAGACCACGATTTAATAGATCGCAGTCATAATGACCTTCCCCCGGAAATTCGTCTTCCATGGATAACGTAGAATACGAACCATTGGAAAGGAAGAAGCATGAAGATACCGAAGCAGGAATACACCCCGGAATTCAGGGAAATGTCGGTCAAGCGTGTCAGAGATGGATTGTCTGTCGGAGCGGCGGCAAAGGAACTGGGGCTGGTCGAGCAGACGCTACGCAACTGGGTCAAGGCGGCGGACGCTGGGAAGCTGAATAGCGGAGCGAAGGTCGTCACCACCGAACAGATGGAACTCTCGCGATTGCGGTCGGAAGTAGCCCGGCTCAAGCGGGAGAACGAAATTCTAAAAAAAGCGACGGCGTACTTCGCGAGAGATGTGCAGTGAAGTACGCCTGGATTGAAGGGCAGCGCAATGACTACCCATTGGATGAACTGTGCCGGGTGCTGGATGTTTCCGAGAGCGGCTACCGGTCGTGGAAGAAAGGTGGCCAACCGGCGAAGAAACGCCTGACGGATGCACAGATGCTGGTGCTGATCCGCTCCATTCATGCGGAATACAAGGAAGCCTATGGCAGTCCACGCATGGTTGAAGAAATCCGGCTGCGCGGCTTTCCAGCGAGCAAAGACAGGGTTGAACGACTGATGAGTGAAAACGGGATACAGGCCAAACACAAACGCCGCTTCAAGGTCACCACCGACTCGAAACACAACCTGCCGGTGGCACCGAATCTGCTCGAGCGCAACTTCACACCCGACGCGCCGAACCAGGTCTGGACCTCCGATATCACCTATCTGTGGACAAATGAAGGCTGGCTATATCTGGCCATTGTGCTCGATCTGTTCAACCGGGAAGTAGTGGGCTGGTCGCTGAAGCCACGGATGACAGCGGACATCGTGACCGATGCGTTGACCATGGCGTGGTTCCGGCGCAAGCCGGCAGCAGGCCTGATGCATCACTCGGATCGGGGAAGCCAGTATGCCAGCCATGCTTTCCAGGCCAAACTGGCTGACTACGGCATGATCTGCTCGATGAGCCGTAAAGGCGACTGCTGGGACAATGCCCCGACCGAAAGCTGGTTCGGCAGCTTCAAGAACGAGCGCGTCCATGGCGAACGCTTCGAGACACGCGACGAATTCAAGGCAATGGCATTTGAATATATCGAAGTGTTTTATAACCGGAAACGGCTGCATTCGACACTGGGCTATCGTTCACCGAATCAGTATTTGAAGAACTGGCTGGATTCTCAGCCACAGGAAAAGCAGGTAGCATGAAAACCGCCTGTTGGAAGACGAAAAATCAGGGGAAGGTCAT
>JAJXUI010000064.1 GCA_021782995.1 Pseudomonadota bacterium
CCTGGCTATTGGCGAGCCACCCGCCACCAAGGGATATCCGCCCTCGGTCTTTGCAAAGCTGCCTCAACTGGTGGAACGTGCAGGCAATGGCAAATCCGGCGGCGGCTCGATCACTGCTTTCTATACCGTCCTGACCGAAGGCGATGACCAGCAGGACCCGATCGCCGACAGCGCCCGCGCCATCCTCGACGGACATATCGTGCTGTCACGCCGGCTGGCGGAGCAGGGACACTTCCCTGCCATCGATATCGAGGCCTCCATCAGCCGCGCGATGAACCACCTCGTCACGCAGCAGCATTTCAGCCTGATGCAGCGCTTCAAGCAGCTGTACTCGCATTACCAGCGCAACCACGACCTGATCAGCGTCGGCGCCTATGTACAGGGCAGCGATCCCCTGCTCGACGAAGCCATCGTCCTGTATCCGAAAATGGAGCAGTTCCTCAAACAGGGCATGTTCGAATCGGAAAATTATGCGGCCAGCCTGGAAGTGCTTTCCGACCTGTTCGGCACCAGCGGCGCGGCACGCGCCGTGCCTTTGTCCGCAAACCGCCGGCCCGGCATGCAATGAGGTAAATCAACATGCCACGCACCTTCCCCCTGCAACCCCTGCTCAACCTGGCCACACAGAAAAATGATTCGGCCATCCGCAAGCTCGGCCTGCTGAACCAGAACCGGCAAACCGCACAAGGCAAACTGGAAATGCTGCAACAGTATCGCCAGGATTATCTGGAAAAAATGCAACAGGCTGAACGGAGCGGCTTGCACCCGCATGAAATACAGAATTTTCGCGAATTCATCTTCCGGCTGGATGAGGCCATCCGCCATCAGAACGGCGTGATCGAGCAGGCTCATGCCCATTTCAGGGAAGGCCAGGCCGAGCTGAGCGAAACCCGCAAACGCATGAAATCGTACGACACGCTGCAAAAGCGCCATCAGGAAAGCGAGCGCCACCGAGAAAGCAAACTGGAACAGAAAACACAGGATGAACATACCAGCAGCCAGGCCGCCTACCGCAAGATCAACCTGGACGATGCAGACTGAAACACAGGAGCCACACCATGAATGAATTCCCCCTTAACATCACCACCTCGCAGGCGCGCAACCACAAAGTTGCCGCTACCGGCAATACAGCAGTTCCTGCGGACGGTACGGACTTCAACACCCTGCTCTCACAGCAACGGCTTGATGGTGCAACGCTTGAGTTTCCTGCTGATGGCAAGCACGCCCTCCCCCTTAAAGGCAAGGCAGCAGCGCACGCCAAAGGCAGCCCTGCAACCGATGCAGCAGGAGAAACACAACCAGTCATGCTGAATGCGCTGCTTGCCCAACCCGCACAGACCCCGCGTGTGAACAATGAAACCCGGGGCGCAGCTCTTGCCGATCAGGCAAGCTACAACCCGCTGGCACTTTCCGCGCAACACCCTTCTGGCAAGAAAGCTGCACACAATCCTGCCGGGCTCGCGCATGGCAAAGCAGGCAAAACTCAAGATGCACAGGACAAAACCGTACCTGTCGCAACAGACCCTGCAGTAGAAGCTGCGGCTGCGGGACTGGTTGCCGCAGGGCCTCTATCTCACAGTGACATGGCATCAACAACCTTGCCACAACAAGACCATGACGCCAGCGCAATTGGCAAAGCACCAGGCAAAGGCAAGGCTGCCATCCAGACAGCGTCAGCGCACCTGCCCCGCCAGGCCGGCGTACCGGGGAAAGGCGCCGACGCCGCCGGACATTCAGCCAGCAACACGAGACTGAACAACGAGCCGGCCGGCGACAGCACGCCGGCCGCTGCTGCCCGCATGCCACAGGAACTGGTCGCAACACACAACGAGGAGGCTGCCAAAACCGGCAGGCAGCCTGAACACTTCAAACCCGCAGAAGCCCTGGAATCCGCCGGTCTGGCCCCCGCACTGATGCGCGGGAATGAAGCCACCCCTGCTTCTCCGCAAATGCATAATGCTGGCACTGCCACCCCTGCCCATACCTTGCACCAGCCTGTGGGCAGCCCGGCATGGTCAGGCGAATTCGGGCAGCAAATCACCTGGATCGCCAAGCAGAAAGACCATACTGCGGAGCTGCACCTCAATCCGCCCCAGCTCGGGCCACTGGATGTCGTGCTGAAAGTTTCCGGCGACCAGGCCAGTGCGCAATTCAGCTCTCCCCATGCCGCAGTACGGGAGGCTGTCGAGCAAGCCATTCCGAAGCTGCGTGAAATGCTTGCCGACAGCGGCATCATGCTGGGCAATGCAACCGTCAGCGACCAGGCGCCGCAGCGCAACCAGGACCAGTCGCCTCGCAACTTGCAGCGTCGCCCTGACCGGGTAGACACCGTATCGTCTGCAACCATCACCCATGAAGCCGGCAACGTGCAGCCGCGCCGCCATAACGGCATGGTCGATACGTTTGTCTGAAATTTCCGCATCCCGCTCCAGACCTGTCTTGTCCTCAGCCGGATGAATGCTTAAACTCCCGGTATCGGCTGTAAATCATGATATGCGCCGGATTCCTGAATGCCTGGAACCCGGCTATCTGCAGCCGCCTGCAAAGCAGGGGAATATGGCCTAATTACCATTCTTTTCCGGCAATGGAAAATTTCCCTTTATCCTGATAATTCATCCACTCATGAGGAAAAGTCCAAGATGGCAACCAGTGCAAAAAATGCAAAACCGGCCGATCCGGCAGCACCACAGAACCCAAAGAAGAAGATCTTCATCATTGCCGGTGTTGTCGTTGCAGTCGCTGTAGCGGGCGGTCTGGGCTGGTTTTTTGCCAAGGGCAAAGGTGGCGGCGAGCACCATGAGGAAGTCAAGGTGTCGCAGCCCAAGCCGCCTCAGTTTTTTCCCATCGACAACATCATCGTCAACCTGCGCAGCGAAGGGGCTGACCAGGTCATGCAGCTGGGTGTCAGCCTGAAGTTTTATGATCCCGAGCTGGATGCGAAACTCAAGCTGAACCTGCCCGAGGTACGCGGCCGCATCCTGCAATTGCTGACGACCAAGACAGCACGTGAATTGCTCACCCCCGAGGGGAAGAACAAGCTGACCAAGGAAATTGTCACCATCTGCAATTATGTGCTCGGCATTCCGGCCGAGCCGGCACCAGCTCCTGTGCCCCATCCGGCTCCGGTATCACAAGTGGCAGCCGCACATGCACAGGATGGACACGAGGAAGTGGCTGATGTCAGCGCCGTGGTACCCACACTGCCTCCACCTCCCCCACCTCCCCCCAAGCCGATCTGGGAGAAAAAAGGTGTCGTGGATGCCTTGTACACTTCATTCATCATTCAATAAGAGATCATGAGCGATTTTCTTTCACAGGACGAAGTTGATTCCCTCCTCCGCGGCGTGACCGGAGAGGAAACCAGCCTGCCCAAGGACGAGCCGGAAGACAAGGCAAAGCCGCGCCCGTACAACGTCGCGTCCAACGAAAGAATCGTGCGTGGGCGCATGCCCACGATGGAGGTCATCAACGAGCGCTTTGCCCGCATGTTGCGCGTTTCCATGTTCAACCTGGTGCGTCGTACCGCAGAAATTTCCGTCGGCCAGGTGCGCGTCGTCAAGTTTGTCGATTTCATCCGCAACCTGGTGCTGCCGACCAACATGAACCTGGTGCAGGCCAAGCCGCTGCGCGGCAATGCGCTGTTCATCTTCGACCCCAACCTGGTGTTCCTGATCGTCGACACCATGTTCGGTGGCGATGGCCGTTACCATACACGGGTCGAAGGCCGCGAATTCACGCAGACCGAGCACCGCATCATCCAGAACATCCTGGCTGCCGTATTCGAGGCTTACACCAAGGCCTGGGAACCGGTGTACAAGCTCGAATTCGAATTCGTGCGTTCGGAACTGAATCCGCAATTCGCCAACATCGCCACGCCGAATGAACTGGTGGTGGTCAGCACTTTCGAGATCGGCTTCAATGAAGTCGGCGGCGCCATCAACCTGTGCCTGCCCTATTCGATGATCCAGCCGATTCGCGAACTGCTGTTCAGCGCGATGCAGGGCGACCACCTCAGCGCAGACAAGAACTGGAACAACCTGATGAACCGCCAGGTCAAGCAGGCCGAAATCGAACTGGTGGCGACGCTCGGCGGCGCCAATCTCACCGTCGAGGATCTGATAAAAATCAAGGTGGGTGACGTAATTCCCATCCATGTCAGTGACAACATCACGGCTACCGTTAACGACATCCCGGTGATGGAATGCAAATACGGCGTGTTCAACGGACAATATTCGATCAAGGTGGAAAAAATGATCTCCACCGACTCGCCAGTGACTGCACAAAACATCTTGAATGGAGGCAAACATGAGTGACGATATCAGCGGAGAAATCAGCGCCGACGACTGGGGCGCAGCGATGGCCGAACAGAATGCCGCTGCACAGCCACACGTATTCGAACAATTCGGCCAGGGAGGCGCAACAGCCAACAACGACCTGGACATGATCATGGACATCCCGGTCCACCTCACGGTGGAACTGGGACGCACCAAGATGCCGATCAAGAACCTGCTGCAACTGGCACAGGGTTCTGTCGTGGAACTGACCACGATGGCGGGCGAGCCGATGGATGTCCTGATCAATGGCTTCCTCATCGCGCAGGGCGAAGTGGTGGTCGTGAACGACAGGCTGGGTATCCGCCTCACCGACATCATCACCCCCTCCGAACGTCTGCGCAGGCTCAACCGCTGATATGCGTTACCTCTATATGCTCGCTGCGGCGGCCTGCGTCTGGTACCACCCTGCACATGCCGCGACTGAGGCTGCCAGGCCGGCCTATACCCCGCCTCCGCCAGCAGCCATCAGCACCGGCAGCGTGATGCAGGTCGTATTCAGCCTCGTGCTGGTGCTGGCCGCCGTGGCCGTGGTGGCCTGGATGATGAAGCGCATCAACATGCCGCAACGTGGCGCCGCCAGCCTGCTGAAAATCATCAGCGGTGTTGCGGTTGGCACCCGCGAACGCGTGGTACTGGTGGAAGTCAACGATACCTGGCTGATACTCGGCGTTGCACCGGGGCAGGTACGCACCCTGCACACCATGCCCAAAGGCATCATCCCGCAAGGAAACGCTTCGAACGGCGATGCCGGGGATAACAAATTCCAGCAGTGGCTCAAGCAAGTCATGGAGAAAAATCATGCCGCAAAATAAGTGGCTGCTTGTCACGCCGCTTGCGTTGTTGATGGCGCTTGCCGCAGGCACTGCCCTGGCTGCAGAACCCGGCGTGCTCGCCTTCACCAGCACGCCAGCACCCGGTGGCGGCCAGACCTATTCACTGAGCCTGCAGACGCTGATCCTGATCACATCATTGTCGTTCCTGCCGGCAGTGCTGCTGATGATGTCCAGCTTCACCCGCATCATCATCGTGCTCTCCCTGCTGCGCTCGGCGATCGGCATTCCCTCTTCCCCCCCCAACCAGGTACTGGTCGGCCTGGCGCTGTTCCTCACCTTTTTCGTGATGTCGCCGGTGCTGGAAAAAATTTACAACGATGCCTATGTGCCCTACAACGAGAAAAAAATCTCGATGGAACAGGCACTGACTGCCGGCATTGCACCGCTGCGCACTTTCATGATGCGGCAGACGCGCGAAACCGACCTTGCGCTGTTCATGAAGATTTCCGGCACCGAAGCCGTTCAGGGACCGGAAGATGTTCCCCTCAAAGTGCTGGTGCCATCCTATGTGATCAGCGAACTGAAAACCGCATTCCAGATCGGCTTCGTCGTGTTCATCCCCTTCCTCATCATCGACATGGTGGTCGCCAGCGTGCTGATGTCGATGGGTATGATGATGGTGTCGCCGGCGATGATCTCGCTGCCGTTCAAAATCATGCTGTTTGTGCTGGCGGATGGCTGGAACCTGCTGGTGGGTTCGCTGGTGCAAAGTTTCTACACCTAGCGGGCGGATGAACAGCGCCGCCGCAATCCAGAAGCAACTGCCACACCCGATTGAAGAATAATTATATCCATATGATTTAATTATGTTATTTAAAGAAAGAGAGCATCAACCCTCATGACACCGGAAAGCATCATGACCCTGGGCCGCCAGGCACTTGAGCTGACCCTGCTCATCTCCGCGCCGGTGTTGCTCACAGCGCTGATCATCGGCCTGCTGGTCAGCATCTTCCAGGCGGCAACGCAGATCAACGAACAGACACTGTCCTTCATCCCCAAGCTGATCGGCATGTTCGTGATCCTGATCATCGCCGGGCCGTGGATGCTGGGCATGCTGGTCGACTTCATCCAGCGGCTGTACAGCAACATCCCGTGGATGGTCGGCTAACTTCCATTTAAAACCCGCTGAGCACTACATACCATGATCAGCATCTCCAGCGCCCAGCTTGACTCCCTGCTGATCGCCTTCCTCTACCCGCTGACCCGCATCCTCGCCCTGGTCGCCAGCGCCCCCGTCATCGGCAACAAGCAGGTACCGGCGCGCGTCAAAGTCGGCTTTGCGATGCTGGTCACATTCGTGGTGGCCCCGGCACTGACCATCCCGAGCGGCATCGACATGTTTTCCGGCACCGGACTGTTCATCCTGATGCAACAACTGCTGGTGGGCTTCGCGATGGGCTTTACCATGCGCCTCGTCTTCATTGCCGTGGAAACAGCCGGCGACCTGATGGGCATGCAGATGGGCCTCGGCTTTGCCAGCTTCTACGACCCGGTGAATTCAACCACCACACAAGTGCTTGCCCAGTTCCTGGGCATCGTTGCCGCGCTCGCCTTCCTCGCACTGAATGGCCACCTCTACATGCTGGAAACCCTTGCAGAAAGTTTTCAGACATTTCCCATCAGCACCCAGCCCCCTGCCGCCGGCGCCATGCATACGCTGGTGATCTGGGGCGGCGGCATCTTCTCGCAGGCCCTGCGCCTGGCCCTGCCCATCATCGGCGCACTGCTGATCACCAACCTCGCCCTCGGCATCCTCACCCGCAGTGCACCGCAACTCAACATCTTCGCGATCGGATTCCCGATCACCCTGGCAGTGGGGTTCGTCACCCTGCTGCTGACCCTGCCCTATCTGTCACCGATGATGGATATGTTCACGCAGGAAGCAACAAAAATGATGCTGAAAATTGCTTCCCAGCTGGGCGGGCATTAACTTGATTAAATATTTGGCATTAGAAACTTCCAGTATGCTTGCCTGCGCCGCGCGATGCGTTGCAATTGATATCGAACAGTTTCGGATACACTCCAGATAAAGTAGACTGCGCCAAAGCGGACATGCCAAAAAGGCAAAGTTGTCCCATTAACAGCCGATTTTTAATGTAATTTACATAGGCTGAAGTCTTCCAGGAGCAGCCATTAGACGATGTCCAATATGACTGATTTCTGCGAGTCCGACAGTCTTTAATGGAATCTGGG
>JAJXUI010000038.1 GCA_021782995.1 Pseudomonadota bacterium
CTACTGCCCGCAGTCAGCCTTCCATTCCACCGGCGTGGAAAACCGCAAGATGCTGGATGTCAGCGAGGTGGTGCGGGCTGCACAGGCGGCGAAGGACAACGGCGCCGGTCGTTTCTGCATGGGCGCGGCCTGGCGCGAGCCGAGCCAGGAAGACATGGAAAGCGTGGTGGAAATGGTGAAGGCCGTGCGCGCGCTGGGCATGGAAACCTGTGCCACGCTGGGCATGCTGAAGTCAGAACATGTGTCGCAACTGAAAGATGCGGGCCTGGATTACTACAACCATAACCTCGACACCTCGCCCGATTTCTATGGTGACATCATCTCCACCCGCGAATACCAGGACAGGCTGGATACGCTGCAGCGCGTGCGCGATGCCGGTATTCATGTGTGCAGCGGCGGCATCGTCGGCATGGGTGAAAATGTCACACAACGCGCAGGCCTGCTTGCGCAGCTCGCGAACATGGAACCCTACCCGGAAAGCGTGCCGATCAACAACCTGGTGAAGGTAGAAGGCACACCGCTGGCGGAAATGGAAGACATCGACCCGCTGGATTTCGTGCGCACCATTGCGGTGGCACGCATCACGATGCCCAAGGCGCGTGTGCGCCTCTCCGCAGGTCGCCAGCAGATGAGTGATGTGATGCAGGCGATGTGCTTCCTCGCCGGCGCCAATTCCATTTTCTATGGTGACCAGTTGCTGACTACCGGCAATCCGGAAGTCGAGCGCGACCGAAACCTGCTCGACAGGCTGGGGATGTACCCTTACTCCGAAGAGCACTGAGCATTGAGTCGAGCAATGCGTGTAGGCCTTCAACAAGCGTGAAGGATGGCAATGCCCTTTTCTGAATTGCACAAGGCGCTGGCAGCGCGCAAGGCGCAGGGCCTGTTGCGTACGCGCCGCACGCTGTCCACGCAGCAGGGCGTGCATGTCACTGTCGATGGTAATCCCTGTCTTTCCTTCTGCAGCAACGATTACCTTGGTCTTGCCAGTCATCCGGCTTTGATCGCAGCCTTGCAGCAGGGCGCGCAGCAATATGGTGTCGGGGCGGGTGCATCGCATCTGGTCAGCGGTCATATCGAAGTGCATGAGCAATTCGAAAATGCATACGCTGAATTTGTCGGGAAGCCAGCTGCGCTGACATTTTCCACTGGCTACATGGCCAATCTCGGGGTGGTACAGGCGCTGGTAGACCGGGGTGATTTCATTTTTGCCGACAAGCTGAACCACGCATCTCTGAATGATGCGATGCAGCTGTCACGTGCGGAAGTGAAACGTTATCGCCACAACGGCCTGCCGCAGCTGGAAACCCAGCTGCGGCAGGCGCAAGGTGGACGCAAGCTCATCATCACCGATGCCGTGTTCAGCATGGATGGGGATCTCGCCCCCGTTCAGGAAATTCTTGCGCTTGCTGAAAAGCATGATGCCTGGCTGCTGCTCGATGATGCGCATGGTTTTGGTGTGCTGGGCGAACAGGGCAGGGGCACGCTGTCGCATTTCAAGCTTGATTCATCGCGCATCATCTACATGGCCACCCTGGGCAAGGCGGCTGGGGTGACTGGTGCGGTGGTAGCAGCAGAGCAGGTGGTGATCGATACTTTACTGAATCATGCGCGCAGCTATATCTATACTACGGCGAGCCCGCCGGCATTATCCAGTGCGTTGCTGGCCAGTTTGCTTACGATACAGGGTGCAGACAAGGAAAGACTTCATCTAGATGATTTAATTATGTATTTCAAAAGTAATGCCGCAGGTCTGCCATGGCGGTTGATGGCTTCAGCTACCCCGATCCAGCCATTGGTGATAGGCAGCAATGCCGAGGTCGTGCAAGTGAGTGAGGCCTTGCGCGAGCGTGGCATCTGGGTGCCGGCGATACGCCCGCCCACCGTGCCGGAAGGTACGGCACGTTTGCGCATCACTTTTTCAGCCGCGCATCAGCGTGAAGATGTAACAAGATTGCTTGAGGCATTGCATGAGCTTGCACAGGGATTATGAATTGCGCGTAGCGCATCGTTTGCTCCCTCTCCCTGCGGGGGAGGGGTGGAGAGGGGGCTGACGTGCACGTTGAAACGGTTGGGAAGGGCGCGCCACTGCTGCTGATACACGGCTGGGGCATGCATGGCGGCATGTGGCAGCCGGTAGCTGACAGGCTGGCTGAAACCCATCAAGTGCATATGGTAGATCTGCCCGGGCATGGCCTGAGCCGGGAACGTGAAATCGCCGGTGCAAACGGGCTTGAGGCATTGGACAGTATCGTGGGGCAACTTGCGGCAAGGTTCGATAAACCGCTGGCAGTGGCTGGTTGGTCTCTGGGCGGGCAGGTGGCCTTGCGCTGGGCCGCAATGCATCCGCAGCAGGTAGAGCGTTTGCTGCTGGTGGCATCGACGCCGTGTTTCGTACAGCGGGCGGACTGGCCCTCGGCCATGGAAGAATCAACACTGCAGGATTTTGCGGCTGCCCTGCTGCAGAACCCGTTAATGACACTCAAACGCTTTCTGGCTTTGCAGGTACGCGGCAGTGAGCATGAGCGGGAATTGCTTGTGACCTTGCGTTCGCAGCTGACCGCGCGTGGAGAGGCGGCATTGGCTGCACTGGAAAAAGGACTGCATATCCTGCATGATGCAGATTTGCGTGGGGACCTGAATAAGATCAGCCTGCCGGTGCAGCTGATCGCAGGTGAACGCGATATGCTGACACCGGCTGGCGCATCCCGCTTCATGGCGGAAAACTTGTCCGATGCACGACTGGCCATCATGGAAGGCGCGGCGCATGCGCCATTCCTGTCTCACCCTGAACAATTCATGCAGCACACACTGGAATTTCTGAATGAACGAATTTGAAATCGACAAGAAGGCGGTGCGCCGCGCTTTCAGCAAGGCGGCCACGCAATATGACGCCGCGGCAGTCATGCAGCGGGAAGTCTGCACACGCATGCTGGAGCGTCTGGATTACATCAAACAGCAACCGCACACCATACTCGATGTCGGAAGTGGCACCGGCTGGGGTACGCGCCAATTGGGTCAGCGCTATGAGCAGGCGCAGGCGATCGCGCTGGATATCGCCATCGGCATGTTGCAGTCTGCACGCGGTACTACCAGTTGGTGGAAGAAGCTGTTTGCGGGTGACACGCGAGGCTTTGTCTGTGCCGACATGGAAGCCTTGCCGGTGAAGGCAAACAGCATGGACATGTTGTGGTCCAACCTTGCCATCCAGTGGGCGAATGACCTGCCGGCCACCTTTGCCGAATTTCATCGCGTGATTAAGGTGGATGGCCTCTTGATGTTCTCCACCTTCGGCCCGGATACGCTGAAGGAGCTGCGTATTGCCTTCAGTGGTGTGGATGGCTACAACCACCTCAACCGTTTTACCGACATGCACGATATTGGCGACATGCTGGTCAATGGCGGTTTCGCCGATCCGGTGGTGGATATGGAATACATCACGCTGACCTATAACGATGTAAGAGCTGTGATGCAGGACCTGCGCAGTATCGGCGCGCATAATGCAACGGCTGGCCGCGCATCAGGGCTGATGGGCAAAAAGGCCTGGAACCTGGTGCTGGAAAATTACGAAAAACTGCGCCGCGATGGCCGTTTGCCGGCGACATTCGAAGTGATCTATGGCCATGCGTGGAAAGTGGCGCCGAAGAAAATTGCGGATGGCAGGACAATTATCCAGACACCGTTCAAGCTCTGATCTTTTTGCATTGAGCATATGAATGCTCAATTATTCGTGCAGGCCAAAAACGGAAGGTATCAGTGTGCACTTACCATTGGTTTGAATCCCAGGGTTGACTGCAATTCCTGCGCGCTCGTTCTTGCCATGTCTTCCGTTGAGTAAGGCCCAATCCTGACCTTGTACAGTCCGCCCTTGCTGGCAATCATCATCTGTTTGCCGGTGCTGGAAAGTTTATCGCGCATCTGCTGCAGGAAGGAGTCGGCGCCTTCTTTTGAGCTGAAGGCACCCAGTTGCAGCCAGGTCTTGCCGGCATCCTTTTCTGCCGGGATGGAGGCCGGTTCGTCCGCTGGTAATGCGGAAACCTGAATTGTTTCATGAGGTTTATATGCAGGCATGTTGCCATCGGCGTTGATGCTTTCCACTTCCACTTCCCCCTGTCCCTTGGCAATGATGCCCAGTTTCGCTGCTGCGGCGTAGGAAAGGTCGATCAGCCTGTCATGCATGAAGGGACCGCGGTCATTCACCCGCACGATGACCGATTTGCCATTGGCAATGTTCGTAACCCGAGCATAGCTGGGGATCGGCAGGGTGGTGTGCGCGGCGCTCATGCCAAACATGTTGTAGATCTCGCCGATGGACGTGCGCTGCCCGTGGAATTTCTTGCCATACCATGAGGCTATGCCGCGTTTCTTGTAAGTGCCGGTCTGGGTAAGCGGGGTGTAGGTCTTGCCCAGTACGGTATATGGGCGGTTGGCATAACGGTGCAGCGGTTCTGCCCGCGGGACGGCATCCGGGACATTCTTGATGTTGGCCGGTATGTCGCTGCCGGGACCATCGCCGGCGAGATAGCCTCCACCATTGGTGGCCGGTGCTGACTCCGGCTGGGCTGCGGGGGAAGGGACGCCGGCTTTATATTCCACTGGCGCGGGTGTGCTGCGATCGGCCTGGTTGGTGGGGGCTTCCCGCGGCGGGTTGGCGCGGCAGGCAGACAGCAGCATCAGGGTGAACAGCAGTGCGGAATATCTTGTAAACATATTGCTAGCTTTGTACCAGGGTTTTGTGCGATTGGATGCTCATCAGCATGCCAAAGCCGAGATACAGCGTCAGCATTGAAGTCCCGCCATAGCTGATCAGGGGCAATGGAACACCTACCACTGGCAAGATGCCGGTGACCATGCCCATGTTGACAAACGTATAGGTAAAGAAGGTCAGCGTGATGGAGCCGGCCATCAGGCGCGTGAAATAAGTGGAAGCATTGGCGGTGATGATGAAGCCGCGCCACAGGATGAAGATATAGATGGCAAGCAGCAGGATATTGCCGATCAGGCCGAACTCTTCGGAGAACACGGCAAAGATGAAGTCAGTGCTGCGTTCAGGCAGAAACTCGAGATGGGTTTGCGTGCCATTGAGATAACCTTTGCCCAGCGAACCGCCAGAGCCTACCGCAATCATGCCTTGTATGGTGTGGTATCCCTTGCCCAGCGGGTCTTTCATCGGGTCCAGCAGCATCAGGATGCGCTGGCGCTGGTAATCATGCAGCATGTGCCACAGGAAGGGGGCACTGCCCAATGCAGTCACTAACAGCCCGGTCATGATTTTCCAGTGCAGTCCGGCGAGAAACAGCAGGTAGAAGCCGCTGGCAGCGATCAGCATCGCGGTGCCTAGATCAGGCTGGCGCAGGATCAGCAGGAAGGGGACGGCGAGAATGACGGTGGCAATCAGGTAGTTCTTCCACTCCAGCGTGGCCTCATGTTTTTCGAAGTACCAGGCCATCATCAGCGGGATGGCGATTTTCATCAGCTCGGATGGCTGGATGGTGGCGATGCCGATATTCAGCCAGCGGCGCGCACCATTCTGGATGTCACCGAACAGCGCCACGCCGATCAGCAGCACCATGCCTAATACATAGATTGGGACGGCGATGCGCATCAGGAAATGCAAAGGCATGTTGGCTATCAGCCACAGGGCGAGGAATGCCACCAGGATGTTGATTGCCTGGCCAACTACCCGGTCAATGCTGCCGCTGCTGGCACTGTAGATGATGATGAGGCTCAGCAGTGCCAGTACAGCCAGGGCTCCCAGCAAAATGGGGTCGAGATGCAACATGAATCGTCGCTGCAGTTTCTCAATCATTCTCCGGCTCCTCCTTTTCCTCGGGTTGCGGTGCATATCGTGATTGCGGTGGTACTTTGCCCAGCAGGTAATAGTCGATTACCTTGCGGGCTATCGGTGCCGAAACGGTGCCGCCGTGGCCGGCGTTTTCCGCAAGTACCGCAAGGGCAATGCGTGGTTTGTCGGCCGGGGCAAATGCGATGAACCAGGCATGATCGCGGTGGCGTTCTGCTATTTCATTTGCATTGTATTTTTCACCCTGCTTGATGCCGATCACCTGTGCCGTGCCGGTCTTTCCGGCAAACTCATAGGCGGCGCCGGAGCCAGCATAAGCCGCGGTGCCCCCGGGCAGTGTAACTGCGGTCATGGCATGTTTCACAATTTCAAGGTGTTCCGGCTTGAGCGACAGGTTGACAGTGACTTCCGGTTTGATTTCTTTCACCGTGTGTTCCGTGCTGTTGGTAATTTCCCGTACCAGGTGGGGCTTGTATCCCTTGCCACTGTTTGCGATGATAGAGACAGCGTAGGCAAGCTGCATGGGTGTGACCAGGGTATATCCCTGGCCGATGCCGACCGAGACCGTGTCGCCGGGATACCAGATCTGGTTGAAGCGGCGCCTTTTCCAGTCCTGGGATGGCAGCAGCCCCGGCGATTCTCCTTCCATGTCGAGACCGGTCTTTTTGCCGAATCCGAATTTTTCAAGATAATCGTGGATGCTGTCTATGCCCATGTCATTTGCCAGGCTGTAGAAATAGGTATCGCAGGAAATGACAATGGACTTGAACAGGTCCACACGTCCATGCCCGCCGGTCTTCCAGTCGCGATACTGGTGGCGGTTGCCTGGAAGCATGAAGTAACCGGGGTCGCTGATGGCATAGCTTGCAGTCCGCTTGCCCGAATCCAGCCCGGATAGCGCCATGAACGGCTTGATGGTGGAGCCGGGCGGATACTGGCCGCGCAGCGGACGGTTGATCAGCGGTACATCCGGCGAATTGTTCAGCGCATCCCAGTTGTCCGAGTCAATGCCGTCTACAAACAGGTTGGGATCGTAGCCCGGTTTGCTGACGTAGGCCAGCACTTCGCCATTGTTCGGATCGATTGCGACCAGTGCGCCACGGAAATTGCCGAAAGCTTCTTCGGCGATTTCCTGCAGCTTGATGTCCATCGTCAGTTTCAGGTTGTCTCCGGATTTTGGCGCGGTACGGGAAAGCACGCGCACGCCACGACCCGCGGCATCCACTTCCACATCTTCAAAACCGGTGATGCCATGCAGTGCTTCTTCATAGCTCTGTTCAATTCCGAGCTTGCCGATATAGTCTGAGCCGCGGTAGTTGGCGGCAAGTCCCTTGTCATCGAGCTGTTCCGAATCCTTGTCATTGATGCGGCCGACATAGCCGATCAGGTGGGAGGTGCGGTCCTTGTACGGATACTCGCGGAACAGGCGAGCCTTGATTTCTACCCCGGGAAAGCGGTAGCTCTGTGCGGCGAAGCGGGCCACTTCCTGCTCATTGAGCCTGCTGCGAATCGGATAGCTGTTCGAAGTGTGAGATTCAGTCAGCAGTTTCTTGAAACGCTTCCTGTCCTTTGCGCTGATATCGACGATGGTGGAAAGTTCGTTGATGGTACTTTCCATGTCCTTGCTCAGCTTGGCGGGTGAAATTTCCAGGGTATAACCGGAATAGTTCTGTGCGAGTACAATGCCATTGCGGTCCGTGATCAGGCCGCGGTTGGGTACGATGGGGACAACCGAGATGCGGTTTTTGTCTGCCAGCATCGAGAACTCGTCCTGTTTGAATATCTGCAGGAAAACCAGCCTGGAAACCAGCAGCAATGCCAGCAACAGCATGAAGACAAAACTGGTTATCAGGCGCAGGCGGAAGAAATAGATTTCGCGCTGGTGATCCCTGAGTTCCTTATGCTGACTCATGACAGTTCATTGGGATTGCGCCGTACCCGGCGCATGGATTGCAGCAGCATCGACATCGGCAACCATAACAATGCGGATGACAGGCAGCCGAGGAAAAATTCCCAGCTGAAGACACCGCGCATCAGCCAGTGCACGAGGGCGAATGCGCCATAGCTGAGCAGGAACAGCGGGAATACCTGCATTGGCTGTTCCAGTGGCTCGAACATCTGGATGCGCCGGTGCAGCATGATGCCGCCAAATGCAAGGATGGAATAGGCCAGTGCATGCTGGCCAAACACACTGGAGTCGGCGACATCAGCCAGGATGCCGACTACCCAGGCGATACCGATGCCGATGCGGTAGGGTTTGTAGGTACACCAGTAAAGCAGCACCAGCGCGGCAAAATCCGGACGCAATGCAAGCCAGAAGCCTTCCCATGGCAGCCAGTTCAGCATCAGTGCAGCAAGCATTGTTGAATACACAAAAGTATTGCTTGCCGGCAGCAGGAATTCATTGTCTTTGGTCAGCTGCTCGCTCATGGTTGTTTGGCCTTTTTCGCTTTCTTGCCTTTGCTCTCGACCTGTTTGCCGTCATTGGCGGGGATTTCCGGTGCCTTGTTCAGGCCCGAGATGATCATCAGCTGTCGATGCCGGTCCACGCCGGCCAGCGGTGTGCAATTGATGATTGCAAACGGATAGGCCGGGTCACGTTCGATCTTGTTGATTTTTGCAACCGGGATGCCGGCAGGATAAGTGCCGTCGATGCCCGAGGTCACAAGCTCGTCCCCGACCTGGATGTCAGAGCTGATGGGCATGTAGCGCAGGCTCAGGTTGCTGATGTTGCCTGAACCGAATACCACGGCGCGCAGCCCGGTGCGCAGGATCTGAACGGGAACGGCATGATCCTTGTCGGTAATCAGCGTGACTTCGGAAAGCCAGGGATAAACGCGGGTAATCTGCCCGACCACGCCGTTTTCGTCGATGACAACCTGGCCGGCGGCGACATTCTTCTGTGTGCCCTTGTCGATGAACACCTTGCGCTTGAAGATGTCACTGTTGACCGAGAAGATTTCAGCCATCTGTACCGGATAGTCTGCATGCTGGGAGATGTCGAAATATTTGCGCAATTGCGCATTCTCCATCTGCAATACTTCCAGCTGCTGCAGACGCACGGCGTTTTCTGCAGCTTGCATGTGCAATTGCTGGTTTTCACTGGCCAGCCTGCCCTGGCTGTCAATGTAATTGCTGAGGTCTCCCCACCAGATGCCGGGCTGGGTATAGATGCTGGTGGCGAGCCGCTGCATGGCCTGCACCGGGATGGCAAGGACGCCTCGTACAACTTCCAGGCTGCGGTATCTTGCATCCACAAACAGCAGGAACAGGGAAAGCAGGACAAAGAAAACCAGCCGGGCGACCGGGCTGGGGCCGCGATTGAAGAAACGGAATGACTGCGTTTGATCCATGAAGAATAAAGCAGGGCGGCTGGGCGCCCCCGGATTTCCTTAATCCTTGGTGAAAATATTGCTGAACTTGTCCATCTGGTCGAGCGCCTTGCCGGAACCACGCACCACGCAGGTCAGCGGGTCGTCGGCGATGATGACCGGCAGGCCGGTTTCTTCCATCAGCAGGCGGTCGATGTCGCGCAGCAGCGCGCCACCACCGGTGAGCACCATACCTTTGCTCACAATGTCGGCACCCAGTTCAGGCGGAGTCTGTTCGAGTGCGGTTTTTACGGCGCTGACGATGCTGTTCAGCGGGTCGGTCAGCGCTTCCAGGATTTCGTTGCTGGAAATGGTGAAGCTGCGCGGTACGCCTTCAGCCAGGTTGCGGCCCTTCACTTCGATATCCTTCACTTCGCTGCCTGGGAAGGCGGAACCGATTTCCTTCTTGATGTTTTCGGCGGTGGTTTCGCCGATCAGCATGCCGTAGTTGCGGCGAATGTAATTGATGATCGCTTCGTCGAACTTGTCGCCGCCCACGCGCACAGAACCGGAATACACCGCACCGCCCAGCGACAGCACACCCACCTCGGTGGTGCCGCCGCCGATATCCACCACCATCGAGCCAGTGGCGTCTTCAATCGGCAGGTCGGCGCCGATCGCAGCAGCCATCGGTTCTTCGATGAGCTCCACGCGGCGTGCGCCGGCCGCATATGCGGCTTCACGGATTGCGCGGCGCTCCACCTGGGTTGAGCCGCAGGGAACGCAGATCACAATGCGCGGGCTGGGGGTAAACATGTTCGATTTGTGCACGCGGCGGATGAACTGCTTGAGCATCTGTTCGGTGATGGTGAAGTCGGCAATCACGCCGTCTTTCATCGGGCGAATCACGGTGATGTTGCCGGGGGTACGTCCCAGCATCTGCTTGGCTGCAAGACCGACCTGCTGGATCACCTTCTTGCCGTTCGGGCCACCTTCCTGGCGGATCGAGACAACTGACGGTTCATCCAGCACAATGCCCTTGCCGCGCGCCCAGATCAGGGTGTTAGCGGTACCCAGGTCAATTGCCAGATCATTGGTGAAGTAGTTGTCGTAAAAGCCAAGCATGTTGTATCCCGAATGTAGAAACCTGAAAAAATTGCGTAATTGTATGTTTTTGGGGAGCTGATAATTGTAACGTTTTGTATCCGGACAGGGGCATTTTGCACACCCCCGTACTCCCTGCATCAAGTCGTTTATGATACCCTATTAAACTTGATTTGAAACAGGCTTTCTACTGAATATGTCTCTTACCAGCGACGACGTTAAAAAAGTGGCTCGGCTGGCCCGTCTGGCCATGACCGAGACCGAAATTCAGGCTGCACATGCCCAAATGACCGGCATTTTCGGGCTGATCGAAGACATGCAGGCAATCAATACCGATGGTATCGAGCCCATGTCCCATGCCCAGGATCTGGCACAACGCCTACGCGAAGACGCCGTCACCGAAACAGACCAGCGCGAGCTGTTCCAGTCGGTTGCGCCGCAGGTCGAAAAAGGCCTGTATCTGGTGCCGCAAGTCATCGAATAATCCAGAAATTCACAACCCATGATAGAACTGAGCCTCAAACAACTTTCCAGCCAACTGGCTGGAAGGAAAATTTCCAGTGTCGAACTGACACAGCTTTACCTGGATCGCATCCAGCAACTCAACCCTGAAATCAATGCCTACATCACATTGAATCACGCGCTGGCACTGGCCCAGGCCAAAGCGGCCGATCAGCGCATTGCAAACAACGAAGCTTCACCGCTGACTGGCATTCCATTTGCGCAGAAAGATATTTTCTGTGCCAAAGGCTGGCGCACCACGTGCGGTTCGAAAATGCTGGAAAATTTCATTGCACCCTATGACGCGCATGTGATCGGCAAGTTCAACCAGGCTGGCGCAATCAATCTTGGCAAGACCAATATGGACGAATTTGCGATGGGCTCTTCAAATGAGACCTCGTATTTCGGCAAAGTGCAAAATCCGTGGGATCGCACGCGTGTGCCGGGCGGCAGCTCGGGCGGTACTGCCGCGGCAGTAGCGGCACGCCTGTGTGCAGCGGCCACGGGAACCGATACAGGTGGCTCCATCCGCCAGCCGGCTGCATTGTGCGGCATTTCCGGACTGAAACCCACCTATGGCGTGGTGTCACGTTACGGCATGATCGCGTTTGCTTCCAGCCTGGACCAGGCGGGCCCGATGGGGCGCAGTGCCGAAGATCTGGCGCTGATGATGAATGTGATGGCAGGGTTTGATGAAAGAGACTCCACCAGTTTGCAGCGCGAAGCTGAAGATTACACGCGCAGCCTGGCGCAACCCCTGCAAGGGCTGCGGATTGGCTTGCCCAAGGAATTCTTCGGTGAAGGGCTGGGCGCAGACGTCGGCAAGGCAGTTGAAGAAGCCATTAACCAGTACAAGAAGCTGGGTGCGACTGTCGTGGAAATCAGCCTGCCCAACTCAAAACTGTCGGTGCCTGCCTACTATGTGCTGGCACCAGCCGAAGCTTCCAGCAACCTGTCGCGCTTTGACGGCGTGCGCTATGGCTATCGCGCAGCTGAATACAGCGACCTCGCCGACATGTACGAGAAAACCCGCGCACAGGGTTTCGGTGCAGAGGTGAAACGCCGCATCATGATCGGCACTTATGTGCTGTCGCACGGCTACTACGATGCGTATTACCTGAAAGCGCAGAAGATCCGCCGCCTGATTGCGCAGGATTTTGTTGAAGCCTACAAACATTGCGATGTGATCATGGGGCCGACCAGTCCTTCTACTGCTTTCAAATTGGGCGAAAAGGGCGATGACCCGGTGCAGATGTACCTGTCCGATATTTACACCATCGCGGTAAACCTGGCCGGTCTGCCCGGCATGTCCATTCCATGCGGCTTTGGTGCAAACAACATGCCGGTGGGCCTGCAGATTATCGGTAATTATTTCGACGAGGCGCGCATGCTGAATGTGGCGCACCAGTATCAGCTGGCGACCGACTGGCATCAACGCGCGCCACAGGGGATTTGAGATGACTTGGGAAATTGTGATCGGGCTGGAAGTGCATGCCCAGCTTTCTACAAACAGCAAGATATTCTGCGGCGCATCTACTGCTTTCGGTGCGGAACCGAATACGCAGGCCGATGCGGTGAGCCTGGCCTTGCCCGGCGTGCTGCCGGTGCTGAACAAGGGCGCGGTGGAGCGTGCGATCAAGTTTGGTCTCGCCACCGGTGCGCACATCGCGCCGAAGTCGGTGTTCGCGCGCAAGAATTATTTCTATCCGGACCTGCCCAAGGGCTACCAGATCAGCCAGATGGATTTGCCGGTGGTGGGCAAGGGAACATTGACCATCCAGGTGCCTGCCGTTGGTAAACTGCCTGCCTATGAAAAGGTGGTGGGCCTGACCCGCGCGCATCTGGAGGAGGATGCGGGCAAATCGCTACATGAAGATTTCCATGGCATGACCGGCATCGACCTGAACCGCGCCGGCACCCCTTTGCTGGAAATCGTGTCCGAACCGGACATGCGCTCGGCAGCTGAGGCGATCGCCTATGCGAAGACCTTGCACACGCTGGTGCAGTGGATCGGCATCTGCGACGGCAACATGCAGGAAGGTTCATTCCGCTGTGACGTGAACGTGTCCGTGCGCAAACCGGGCGCTCCATTCGGCACACGGCGCGAGATCAAGAACCTCAACTCGTTCAAGTTCATGCAGCAGGCGATCGACTACGAAGTGCAATGGCAGATCGATACGCTGGAAAACGGCGGCAAGATCCAGCAGGCCACGGTACTGTTCAACCCGGATACCGGGGAAACGCGCACCATGCGCACCAAGGAAGATGCGCACGATTACCGCTACTTCCCGGACCCCGACCTGCTGCCGCTGGAAATCAGCGAAGCGTGGAAAAATGAAATACGCGCGACGATGCCGGAGCTGCCGCAGACCAAGCAGCAGCGTTATGTGGCCGAAATGGGCTTGTCTGCCTATGACGCCAGCTTGCTGACATCATCGAAAGCCATGGCGGACTTCTTTGAAGCCGCAGCAACGGGTGCAGATGCCAAGCAATGTGCCAACTGGATCATCGGTGAAGTCAGCGCGCAGCTGAATCGCGATAGCCTCGACATCGATAAATGCCCGATCTCGCCGCAGCAGCTGAATGGCATGCTGAAGCGCATTGCCGACGGCACCATCTCCAATTCCGGTGCCAAGGAAGTGTTCCGCACCATGTGGGCGGAAGGCGGCGAGGCGGATGCGATCATCGAAGCCAAGGGTCTGAAGCAGGTATCGGATACCGGCGCGCTGGAAAAAATCGTTGATGAAATCATCGCGGCGAATGCTGACAAGGTGGCGGAATATCGTTCCGGCAAGGACAAGCTGTTTGGTTTCTTTGTTGGCTTGGCGATGAAGGCCAGCAAGGGCAAGGCCAATCCGGCGCAGATGAATGATATCCTGAAGAAAAAGTTGCTTGAATGATTCAGTATTTATTCAATTTAAAATGAATCAAATCTAAAAACTACATTGTTGGCCTGTGGTTTCTCGGGTATTAAGCAAGCTATGGGAGTATTGAGTTATGCGACTATTACATTTTCTTGAAATTGAGAATTTCAAGCGCTTTGGGGAAAAGCAACGCATTGAGCTCGATCATCCGGCGGTGCTAATCGGCCCTAACAACTGCGGAAAAACCAGCGCCATCCAGGCGCTGGCACTATGGGAGCAGGCTGTGCGCACTTGGTACGATGCACGGAAAGATTCTGCTGCCAAAGAGCGCACGGCTACCTCCATCAATCGTTTGAATATCGTTGCGGTTCCGGTTCAACGGACTCGATTTTTCTGGCATAACACTAACGTACGAACCGGCAGCAAGGATATTCCGCTGATCATCACGGTTGGCGTCGAATATAAAGGGGTCGTACAGGCATTGTCCATGCGCTTTCGAAACCATGGGGATGAATTGGTGTACTGCTCTCCTGATCCTGCAGTAGCAAATAATCTTGAACTGCTGCAATACGCGGCCTCGGTTAATGTGGAGCTTTTATACCCCATGTCCGGACTGGAGGTGGAGGAGCCCATTTTGCAGCCTGGCCGTATTGATGTGTTGTTAGGCCAAGGACAGACCGCGCAGGTGTTGCGTAATTTGTGTCTGATGGTGGCGCGTGAATCTGTAGAAGATTGGCAACGTATTATCGGATTGATGAAACGCTTGTTTAATATCGAACTATCTGAACCCAAGGAGACTTCGCGCGGGAGTATTGAATTATTCTACCGACAACCCGGTGTCAAGGAGCCGCTGGATTTGTCGTCTTCAGGGCGTGGTTTCCAGCAGATGTTATTGATTTTCGCTTATTTGTATTCTCATAAGCGCAGTGTGTTACTTGTTGATGAACCAGATGCGCATCTTGAAATCCTGCGCCAAAAACAGGTGTATGTGTTGCTGCGCGATATTGCGAGCGAGAACAACTCGCAGGTGGTGATGGTCACTCATTCCGAGGTAATTCTCGATGAAGCACTCGACAATAACCTGACTTTGTTGTTAGAGGGACAAGCTGATAATCTTGCCAAGAAGCAGGATATTCGTAGCAGCCTCAAATACTTTGGCGCTGAGCATTACGTTAAAGCGCGTGAACGGGGTTATGTCCTGTATGTCGAGGGAGGTACGGACATCGATATGTTGCATGCGTTAGCCAAACAACTGCAGCACCCTGTTGCACGCCTGTGGGACGAGCGTGTTAACTCGTTCTATGTTCAGAATAACTATCCTGGACAGAATCTTGACGCAGAACTAGAGCGTGTGGAGGGTGGTTTTGGTATCACGCCACAACAGCATTTCAATGGCTTACGCAATTTGCTTCCAGAACTTAAGGGTCTAGCTATCCTGGATAATGATGGCCAAAACAGGCAGAGTGTAATGGATGGCCCTTTTAAGATAAGTATTTGGAGGCGATATGAGGCAGAGAACTACTTCATTACTCCTGAAGTGTTACGAAGTTATGCTATCCAGCAGTATCCAGCCACTGATCTTTTTGCTCAGCAAATACATTCAGATATTGGCACGTTGCTTGATGCGCTGATTCTTGAACAAATATTCGATAATATTCTGCCCGATTTTAATGCGTGGAAGCAGGCTGGCTCAGAAGCGGCACGAGTTCTTTGGGAAGCAAAAACTGAGCGACGCAAGCTCAGCACATTTGCCGAGGAATTTTTCCGCCGACTAGCTGAACGAATAGGCTTGCCTATGCTACTTAGGAAGGGCGAATTGCACAGACTTGTTGCTCATGTACCTGCATCAATAATATCTGTCGAGGTGACGGAAAAGCTTGATTTGCTTGCAGAGTTGTTTGGTGCTGCGATGCCGCCAGAGGAGGCGGGCGATGAATTAACGGAGATTTAGCAGTGATGTTTCATGGTACTCGGCTTAAGCTACGCAGTTGTTTGAATGGTAAAGATATATATCTAAATTATTAAATATAATCAATCAATTATATATTCCTTGGCTTATGCGGCGCCTTGCTAAACGCCAAGTCATACAGCCAGTTCGGCAGCAGTTTCAATAATTTCCCCACCAGTCCCATCTGCCACGGCACCACCGCAAACGATTTCTGTTTCTCAATTACCTTTGCAAATCTTTGCGCCGCATCATCCGCATCGATGATGAAGGGCATGGGGTAGGTGTTCACATCGGTCATTGGAGTGCGAATGTAGCCGGGGCAGAGGGTGACGACCTTGATGTCGGTGTGGCGCAGCTCCACACGCAGGCTTTCGAGGTAGGAAATGGCCGCGGCCTTGGAAGCGGAATAGGCTTCTGAACCGGGCAGGCCGCGGAATCCGGCGACGCTGGAGATGCCGACCAGTGTGCCTTTGCCAGCTGCTTTCATCGGCGCGATAAAGGGCTGGAAGGTCTTGGCGATGCCCATCACGTTGATGTCCATTACCTGCTGGAAGGCATGGATGTCTTCTGCATATTCGGTGAGGGTGCCGCGGCTGACGCCGGCATTGGCGATGACGATATCGGGTACGCCTACCTTGTTGATGAAATCATGGGCCGCCGCCTGGATGGCAGTCAGGTCGCGCACATCCAGCGGATAGATGTGCACTTGCTGGGGAAACTGTCTGAAGAGCGCCTCCAGCAAATCGGCTCGGCGCGCCATTGCGGCGATGGTTGCGCCCTGCTGCAAATAATGCTGGGCCAGGGCAAGGCCGATGCCGCTGGAGGCGCCGCTGATAACCAGCGACTTAACGTGCGATTTTTGCATGTTTAGTCGATTGGCTATGCAAACCTGACAATGCGTTGCGTCATTTATGCTTGCGGTCTTTGCGGGCTTTTTCGATCAGGCCGTTCAGCGCTTTGATGATGTCATCCGGTGGCAGGCTGTTGATCACATATTTGCCATCCACCACCACGGTTGGTGTGCCGCGGATGTTATAGGTGTCCTGCAGCTGTTTGGCACGCATCACCATGCTTCTGACGCCGAAAGAAGTGTAGGCATCATTGAACTGTTTGGCATCAACGCCGTTTTTGGCGACGAAAGCGGAAACATCGCTTTGCTCGGCGAGGATTTGGTGCTGTTCATTCCATGCCTTGTACAGGGCATCGTGCAGTTCGTGGCTCTTGCCCATGGTTTGCAGGGCATAGTAGGTGTAGGCCATCGACTCCCAGTTCGGATTGAACACGGTGGGTACATAGACAATTTCGACATCCTTGGGCATCTTCCTGGCCCAGTCAGACAAGTAGGGATGCAGGTGATAGCAGTGTGAACAGCCATAGAAGAAAAATTCCAGGACTTCGATTTTCTTACCGGTGCTGGTAGGTTGCGGGAAATCCATCACGCGATAATCCTTGCCTTCCACCGGTTCCGCATGTAACTGGGTGGAAATCAGCAGGCACAGTGCGGTAATGGCGACCTTGATAAGCTTCATTATTATCTCCTTGAATACATTATTAATTATTTTACTGCACCTTGATTGGAGCCGCATTGAGCCCATTAAGTTTCAATGTTGCCAACGCCTCATCTCTTTCGGTTGTGGATTTGTAGGGCCCCAGCCGTACGCGATACCACAAACCCTTGTCAGGAATCTGCGCCGGCTGGATATTGGCCACCAAGCCCAGCAGTGCCAGTTTTGCCCGGACTTTCTCTGCATCGTCCATGTTGGTGTATGCACCTTCCTGCAGATAGAAACTGCCAGCCTTGTCATCGGCTTTCACGACTTTGGGCGGGGCTGTCTCTTGTGTTGCGGTCTTGTTGCGCGATGAGCTGTCGGGTTTGCCGGTCAGTTCCTTGTAGAACTCGAAACGCGCTTTGCCGTCATCAGGTGCAGGCGTGGCAGGTTTGGTGGCCGGCTTGTCAGTGGGGGCAGGCACAGCTTTGCCGGCAACAACAGGCTCCTTGTTGCCCGGAATGGTGACGGGTGTTTTTTTCATCACCAGCCAGGCAAGCACTGCTGCAAGTGCCAGCCCCATCACGATGCCCAGCAGGATGGCGGCAAAGATGGGGAAGTCGTTGCGACCGCCGCCGTTTGAACGATTGCTGTTCTTGCTCATGCCTCGTTTTTCCTTGTACGCAGGAGTTACATTTTCTCGGGTGCGGACACACCGAGCAGGTCCAGGCCATTTTTCATCACCTGGGCGCAAGCGGCAATCAGGGCCAGGCGCGCCAGCTTGATTTTTTCATCCTCAACCAGGAAGCGCGAGGCATTATAGTAGCTGTGGAAATCGGCCGCCAAATCTTTCAGGTAGAACGCGACCAGGTGTGGTGACATTTCCTGCGCCGCGCTTTCGACGACCTGCGGGAAATCGATCATGCGCTGCAGCAGCATTTTTTCATAATCGCTGTCGAGCACGCTCAGGTCATTCGCCAGCAATGAGGAAATTTCACCGCCCCATTGCGCCAGCACGCTGTATACCCTCGCATGGGCATACTGGATGTAGTACACCGGATTTTCATTGCTCTGGGATTTGGCGAGGTCGATGTCGAACACCAGTTGCGTATCCGGGTGGCGCGCGGCGAGGAAATAACGCGTGGCATCGCAGCCCACTTCGTCGATCAGGTCGCGCAGCGTGACATAGCTGCCGGCGCGCTTGGAAATTTTCACTTCCTCGCCATTGCGCAACACCGTCACCATCTGGTGCAGCACATAGTCGGGCCAGCCCTTGGGGATGCCGACATCCAGCGCCTGCAGGCCGGCACGCACGCGGGTAATCGTGCTGTGATGGTCGGCGCCCTGCTCATTGATCACCTTGCTGAAACCGCGCTGCCATTTGTCCAAATGATAGGCGACATCCGGCACGAAGTAGGTGTAGCCGCCGTCTGTCTTGCGCATCACGCGATCCTTGTCATCGCCGAAATCGGTAGTGCGCAGCCACAGCGCGCCTTCGCTTTCATAGGTATGGCCGCTGGCGATCAGCTTCTGCACGGCGGCTTCCACCTTGCCATCGGTATATAGCGCGGATTCCAGTGAATACACGTCAAACGAAACCTTGAACGCCTGCAGGTCGAGGTCCTGCTCGCGACGCAGGTAGGCCACAGCATATTGACGTATCGACTCCAGATCATCCGCATTGCCGGAGGCTTTCACATGCTGGTAATCCCCGTCGATGGCATCTTTGGCCATGAAGGCATCGGCGATATCGATAATGTAATCACCACGATAACCGTCTTCCGGCCAGGTGGGGTGGTCCGGGGTAATGCCCTTGCAGCGCAGCTGCACCGAGCGGGTGAGGTTGTCGATCTGCGCACCGGCATCGTTGTAGTAAAACTCGCGCGTCACATCCCAGCCGGCCTTGGCGAGCACGCGGCACAGGCAATCGCCCACGGCAGCGCCGCGGCCATGCCCTACATGCAGCGGGCCGGTGGGGTTGGCGGAGACAAACTCGACCTGCAATTTGCGGCCCTGGCCGGTGTTGACCTGGCCGAAGCTTTCGCCGCTGTTGAGAATGGCATGGATGACTTCCTGTTTGGCGAAAGGGGCAATGAACACATTGATGAAGCCGGCGCCGGCAATTTCCACTTTTTCAATGACAGGAGAGGCCGGCATGGCGGCGATCAGTGCCTGTGCTATGTCACGCGGGCTCTTGCGCAACGGCTTGGCGAGTTGCATTGCCAGGTTGCAGGCATAGTCACCATGATGTGACTGTTTCGGGCGCTCGATTACGATCTCCGGGTTGCCGGGAAAGTCCGGGGCGACCGTTTGCAGCGCGTGTTTGAACTGTTCGATCAGGTGCAGCTTGAAGTTGGATACAGCGGAAGTCATTGCCGGATTCGATAAAAATTGAAGCGATAATTATAGCATTTCGCCATGCCTGAAGGCTGGCGGAAGCGCGCCTGGCCCGGTCTGCCCTGTAGCTGAGTTAGGCGGGTGCCGTGTCATCGCGATGCACCATAACCGCGGCAATACGATCGAACCAGGTATTGACCTGCTGTCGCTGTGGAGTTGAGCCTGTCGATCCTGTTGATGGCTGGGCATGGCTTGATCACGTTCAAACCGGCCAACCGCAGAATACGAGCGAGCTGTTGCATTACCTTTGACTCTGACTGAAACGCGGATGAGTGCAGGCTGTCAGTGCGAAGAGGATGCAGCTGCCTGATGGCCTGACGTCCATCAGGCAATGCTGAAAAGCACTTGCAGAGGAACAGGGAATGCTGATTACTGTTGTATAATCAATAAATTATTTATTCGATGTGGCGGGTATGCGAAGTCAAACCCGCATGCTGCAAGGCGGCCCGAAATGTATCTGACATTTTGCGTGGCCGGGGCTATGTTATTCTTGAAGGCCCTGACTGAATGCAGTTTTCCGCATGAAGTACATACTGATTCTGATTTGCTTAGTGTCCGGTTTTGCCCATGCAGACCAGGATGAAGATTTTCTGGCTGCCCGTGATGCCTTCCGGGCGGGAGATGCTGCTCGTCTGGACCAATATGCGGACGAGTTCCGCTATTCACCGCTGGAACCCTATCTGACCTACTATCAGTTGCGACTGCGCATGTATACACCCAATCCTGCCGGATTGAAGGAATTCCTGTCACGTCCGGACGATACGCCGGTAGTGGATATGCTGCGCGCTTACTGGCTGAAATGGCAGGCCAAGCAGCAGCACTGGGAAGAGTTTGCAGCAGAGTTGCCCCGGTTGCTGACTACCGATGACGAGATGGCGTGCTACAAGCTGCAGGCGCGGCTGCCTAAGGAAACCGACCTGGTATTGCACGAGGCGCGCGAGTTCTGGTTTACCGGTGCAGGGCAGCCTGAAAGCTGCACAGTGCTGTTCAGGCAGGCGCTGCAGGGTGGCATCCTCAGTGAGGAGGATGTCTGGAAGCGGTTCCGCATGGCGCTCGAGGCCAACAATATTCCGCTGGCAAAACAGCTGCTGGAATTTTTGCCCAAGGACAGCTCGATCAAGGCAGGCCTGCTCGATACGGCCGCGTCCCATCCTGAGCGCTTCCTGAAAAAACTCAAGCTGGCGAAATCCACCCAGGCCGAGCGCATGGTGGTGTTGTATGCCCTGCTGCGTCTTGCCAAACAGCTGCCGCAACTGGCATATACCCATTGGAAAAAGTATGAGGATCATTTCGATTTCGACGAGCAACATTATTTTTATGGCTGGCTGGGTTATGAGGCGGCAAGGAACCATGATGACCGGGCATTGGCCTGGTATCGCATGGCGCGCGATGCGTCGCTGACCGACCGGCAGCTGGCATGGCGCACGCGTGCGGCCTTGCGCGCGGGTAACTGGCATGAAGTGTGGTCCAGCATAGACCAGATGAGCGCCAGCCAGCAGCGTGAAGGGGTATGGCGTTACTGGAAGGCAAGGGCCTGGAAGGTGCTGGGCAAGGAGAGTGAGGCGGAAGAGATACTGGGCGAGTTGAGTCATGAACACAATTTCTACGGTTTGCTGGCGGCTGATGAGCTGGGTGTGACAAACAGTGATGGTTCGCTGGCTGTCAATTTCGAACCGTCCCTGATGGATCTGGAGGCGATGCAGGCCCAGCCTGCGATGCAGCGCACAATTGCACTTTACCGCATGGGGTTGCGCGAAGAGGCGGCAAAGGAATGGTCATGGGCGGTACGCAAGCTGGATGACAAGCAGTTGCTGGTGGCTTCCGTCATCGCCAGCCGCAATGAAATGTATGACCGTTCCATCAACGCGGCAGACCGCACGGTACTGCTGCATGATTTCAACCTGCGTTACCCGGCGCCATTTCGTGACAGCCTGCAGGAGCGCATCCAGGAAAACAACCTGGAGGAGGCGTGGGTATATGGCCTGATGCGCCAGGAAAGCCGTTTTGTGACGCAGGCCAAATCGAATGTCGGTGCTGCCGGCCTGATGCAGGTGATGCCGGCAACCGCACGCTGGATTGCGCGCAAGCTCGGCATGAAGGATTACCACAAGTTGTTGCTGAACCAGCTGGATACCAACCTCAGGCTGGGCACCTATTACATGAAGGATGTGCTGACTTCGCTGGGCAATAATCCGGTGCTGGCCTCCGCTGCCTACAATGCAGGCCCCGGCCGGGCGAAGCAGTGGATAGGCGACAAGCCGCTGGAAGGGGCGATCTACGTGGAGACCATCCCGTTCGAGGAAACGCGAGACTACGTGAAAAAGGTGATGAGCAATACGGCTTATTATGCAATGTTGTTTGGCAGTGCCACGCCTACGCTGAAGCAGCGTCTTGGCATTATCGGCAGCATCAGGAAAACCGCGATGAAGAGTGCCATGGTGAATGAACGATAGAAATTACTCGATTTATTGCGTGGGTGGTGCGGTGCGCGATGAACTGCTGGGCTTGCCGGTGCAGGATCGTGACTGGGTCGTGGTAGGGGCAACGCCCGAACAGATGGAGGTCGCGGGTTATCGCCCGGTGGGCAAGGATTTCCCGGTGTTCCTGCATCCCGAAACGCATGAAGAATATGCGCTGGCGCGTACCGAACGCAAGACCGCGCGCGGCTACAAGGGCTTTGACGTTTATGCCGCACCGGATGTGACGCTGGAACAGGACCTGTCACGCCGGGATTTCACGGTGAATGCGATCGCGAGGGCGGATGACGGGACATTGATCGATCCGTACCATGGGCGGGGTGACCTGCAGGCCGGTGTGCTGCGCCATGTCAGCGCTGCATTCAGTGAAGACCCGGTGCGCATCCTGCGCGGCGCGCGTTTTGTGGCACGGTTCGGTTTCAGCATTGCACCTGAAACCCTGCTGTTGATGCGCGAGATGGTGCAAAACGGCGAGGTGGATGCGCTGGTACCGGAGCGGGTGTGGCAGGAATTGTCGCGCGGCTTGATGGAGAGGTATCCGTCACGCTTCCTCACCACCTTGCGCGAGTGCGGTGCACTGCAGAAAATCCTGCCGGAAGTCGATGCGCTGTTCGGTGTGCCGCAGCCACCGCAATACCATCCCGAGATCGATTGCGGTATCCATACGATGATGGTGCTCGATGATGCGGCAAAACATGAGCTGCCGCTGGCGGTGCGTTTTGCCGCCTTGATGCATGATCTGGGCAAGGCCACCACGCCGAAAGACATCCTGCCGCGCCATATCGGCCATGAGGCGCGCAGTGTCGATCTGCTGAAACAGTTGTGCGAACGGCTGCGTGTACCTGCCGATTGCCGCGATCTGGGTCTGCTGGTGGCGCGATATCACGGCGATATTCATAAAGCACCGCAACTCCGTGCAGATACCATCGTGAGGATGTTCAACAGCTGCGACGCCTGGCGCAAGCCGCAGCGTTTCAGGCAGCTGCTGGAAGCTTGCGCAAGCGATGCGCGCGGCAGGACCGGGCATGAGCAGGATGATTATCCGCAGGCGGATTACATGTTGAGCATGTTGCTTGCTGCGCAATCAGTGAATGCGGGGGAAATTGCTGCGCAGTGTACGGACAAGACCCGCATCGCTGAAGCCGTGATGGCGTCGCGCGTGGAAGCGGTAAGTCTAGCCATGAAAAAGCATATCTAACTGATTATATTAAATTATTGTATAATCTCTATCAGCCCGGTAAGGAATTCCTGATTCCTGCGACCAAGTGGCATGCACGTCACCAGAACAAGTTAGACAAAACGCGTGTTGCGTCTTCTGATACGGGAAAATCGTGTATAAAACCCGCAGCAGAAAACTGGCAAGTTCGCTCATGATTTTAGTATTTGATTTTATTAATTAAAATATTTTAAGTTGATAGGAATAATTCTGGGGTGCTGGCTGTTTGTCTGAGGTATGTACATTGGGCAACGACGGGATCCTGCGACAATGAAAATGGTTAAACCAGAGTCAGCTGGCAAATCAACCCGTCCGGAACAATGGGTGGCACAATACGGTGATTACCTGTTTCGCTATGCCATGGTGAAGTTGCGTGATGAACACCAGGCCGAGGATGTGGTGCAGGAAACGTTGTTGGCAGCGTTACAGTCCCGCAAGAATTTTGCCGGTGATGCGACGGAGCGAACCTGGCTGGTAGGCATCCTCAAACATAAAATTGTAGATCTGATCCGCCAGAAAGTGCGTGAACCTTCCGTACTGAACCTGGATGAGCCGATGGAATTCGGTCATGACGATGAAACCGAAGCGATGTTTGATGAAACCAGCCATTGGGTGTCGCCTGCGCAGGACTGGGCCAACCCGGATACCGCGCTGGAAAAGAAGCGTTTCTGGGAGATCATGACCGAATGCCTGAAGCGCTTGCCGCCGCAACTGGCCATGCTGTATTCATTGCGGGAAATTTCCGGCATGGAAACGGAAGAAATTTGTAAGGAATTGAATATTACTTCGACGAATAGCTGGGTAATGCTGCACCGTGCCCGTATGGGGCTGAAGCAGTGCTTTGAGTTGCGGTGGATAGGTAACAGGGGATAGGTGGATATCGTGTTGACATGCAGGGAAGCCAGTCATCTGATGTCGCAAGCCTACGACCGCAAGCTGGGGTTGCTGGAGCGGCTGGGGCTGAAAGCCCACCTGCTGATCTGCGACGCCTGCCGCAAGGTAAAGCACCAGCTGGATTTGCTGCACCGTTTCAGCCGCAAGGTGGCAGCTGAACCCGAGGCGCTTCTTGACCTGCAACCCGGCCTGTCGGCCGAAGCGCAGGCAAGAATCCTCAAGGAATTGCATCGCGTACGGGATGGCTGATGCAGCCTGTCGTGAATGATGCTTTATATACCGGGATCACCGGGGATGTTTTTAACTTGATGAAGGGAATTACCAACATGAGCAAGACTACAACCACTCTGAAAATCGCAGGTGCAATCGCTGTTACCGCCATCGCAACCTCTGCAGTTGCAGCGACACAGAATCCATTTCAGGTCGCCAGTCTGGAAAAGGGTTATATGGTAGCTTCCGCCGATAAAGCCAAGGAAGCCAAATGCGGCGGCAAGAAAACCACCAAGACCGATGGCAAAACTACCGAAGCCAAGTGCGGCGCATCCAAGCCCAAGCTGACCGACGGCAAGTGTGGTGAAGGCAAGTGCGGCGGCAAGATGTAAATGCCTGACGGCATGAATACGATGTCTGACAGCAGGCGTATTCACGGCGCAGGTCTTGGTTTTCGGCGGGAACTGATTCCCGCTTTGAAAGCTGAAGTGCCTGCCGCCATCGATTTCTTTGAAATCGCCCCGGAAAACTGGATCGATCTTGGCGGCGCGCTGGGGCGCGACCTGAGGCAGTTTACCGAGCGGTTTCCCTTCGTTTGTCACGGGTTGTCGCTTTCAATCGGCGGCGCACTGCCGCTGGATGAGATTTTTCTCAAGCGTATCGGCCAGTTCATGAACCAGCATGATATTCCGCTGTACACCGAGCACCTGAGTTATTGCACAGATGACGGCCATATGTATGACCTGCTGCCGATTCCTTTTACCGAAGAGGCGGTGAAGCATGTCGCATTGCGCATCCGCCAGGCACAGGACATCCTCGGCCGGCAGATCGGTGTGGAAAATGCCTCTTATTACGTGAACGCGCCGATTGCCGAAATGAGCGAGCTCGAATTCATCAAGGCAGTGGTGGAAGAGGCGGATTGCCTGCTGCACCTCGATGTGAACAATATCTATGTCAATAGCGTGAACCACCGCTTTGATGCGGTTGAGTTTTTGCGCGGTATTCCCGGCGAGCGCATTGTCTATATCCATATGGCCGGCCATTACAACGAAGCCGATGACCTGATCGTCGATACCCACGGTGCGGATGTGATCGACCCGGTGTGGAGGCTGCTCGAAACAACCTATCAGACCTTTGGCGTGTTCCCCACGCTGCTTGAGCGAGATTTCAACATCCCGCCGCTGGAAGTGCTGGTCAAGGAAGTGGAGCATATTGCACAATTGCAGCAACAATATAGTGAACAGAGTCATGCAAGCAAAACCCAGTCGGCCCGCTAATTCAGTCTTGCCCGACTTCCAGCAATACCAGCTCGATTTCACTGCGCATATCCGCAATCCCAAGGAAGCCCCACGACCACGGGGCGTGGAAGCGCGGCGCATGAAAATCTACAACGAGCTGCTGTACAACAACCTGGAAGGCTTCCTGCTCGCCTGCTTCCCGGTATTGCACCGCATACTTGGCCTGCGCAAATGGGCGAAGCTGGTGCGCGAATTTTTTGCCGAGCACCGCTGCCATACGCCCTTCTTCCGCCAGATACCGGACGAGTTCGTGCAATACCTGCAAAATGAACGTGGCCAGCGCGAAGACGATCCTGCCTTCCTGGTGGACCTTGCGCACTATGAATGGATAGAGTTGAATCTGTCTGTGTCGACACTCGAAATCAATCTGGCGGATGTCGATGAAGCGGGTGACATGATGCAAGGCGTGCCGGTGCTCAACCCCATCCTGTCGCTGCAAACCTACCAGTATCCGGTGCACCGCATCAGCCCGAAATTCAAACCGGATGCTTCACAAAAAGAAGAAACCCATGTCGCCATCCTGCGCAACCGCAATGATGCCGTGAAGTTTGTGCTGATCAACGCTGTTACAAAACGTTTTATTGAGTTGTTGCAGGCAAGCCCGATCACGGGCAGGGAAGCGCTATTGAAAATTGCTCAGGAACTCAATCACCCCGATCCGGAAGTGGTGCTGAAAGGCGGCATCGATATGATGCAGATGCTGAAGCAATCGGAAGTGATACTCGGTACGAAAAAGGCCTGATTCAAGCCTTTAAGAAATGTAAGGGTTGCTTCTACTGAGCGTCGAGTGCATAGGGGACATAAAGTATAATTGGCATTTAATTATATTAAGTTTATATAATTAAATCATAAAGATGAATGATATTTAGTCGGGGCCTGTTTATTAATGCGATTACGCTTATATATTTAGGTTTTCCAATAGAGGCCTTATGGAATTTTCAGTTAATTCAACTTGTTCGAGTATTGTACGAACCTTCAAATAATTATTCTCTTTAACTGCATCGTCAAATTCGTCCATCAAACCGCTTGCAAACAAGCGTTCATTTACCGTCATACCTGCATATTTATTTTCCATCGATACTCTCAAAGATATAAATAATTGGTCGGACAAAATTATATCAATATATTGATTTTATTAAAAATATATATTAAATCTTGGGGGTGTCAATATAAATACAACTTGACTTATGCATGCTGGTTTTTGCTGGTTGCTACAAATTCATGCGATGCCTGTTAATAATTCCATTTTTCTTATAGGCGCTATTGAAATAAGCCCGCCTCGCCCTTATCATTAGCAGTCGCAAGCGTTGAGTGCTAAAACTTAGCACTCGTTCTACGCTGTAAATTTCTTAAAAACTTGATTAATCAGGAGAATTAAATGAAAGTTCGTCCTTTGCAGGATCGTGTGATTGTTCGCCGCATGGAAGAAGAGCGCAAAACCGCTTCCGGAATCGTGATTCCAGATGCTGCTACGGAGAAGCCTGACCAGGGTGAAATCATTGCCGTGGGCAATGGCAAGGTGGGCGACGACGGCAAGCTGATCCCGATGAGCGTGAAAGTGGGTGACAAGGTGTTGTTCGGCAAATATGCCGGCCAGACTTTCAAGATGGATGGTCAGGAATTCATGACTATGCGCGAAGAAGACATCATTGGCGTAATCGAAGGTTAAAAACGACTGCGGTGGTCATCTGCGGCGTTGCGCGGGATGCATGAAAGAGTTCTGGGAAATCCTCATGTACCTCATGAAAATTCCGGTTTCTGCGTTCCGGGCGCCTTGCAGCTAACCATCCTCGTAACGTTTTTTTGATTTTTCAAAAATTCATAAAAATTTCAGGAGAATACTATGTCCGCAAAAGAAGTTAAGTTTCACGATTCCGCACGTGCCAAGATGATGGTGGGCGTGAATATTCTGGCAGATGCCGTTAAAACCACTCTGGGCCCGAAAGGCCGCAATGTGGTGCTGGAGCGCTCTTTTGGCGCGCCAACGATCACCAAGGACGGTGTTTCCGTCGCCAAGGAAATCGAGCTGAAAGACAAGTTCGAGAACATGGGTGCACAGATGGTGAAGGAAGTAGCCTCCAAGACTTCCGATGTGGCCGGTGACGGAACAACAACAGCGACTGTGCTGGCACAGGCAATCGCGCAGGAAGGCATGAAGTTTGTTGCAGCCGGCATGAACCCGATGGACCTGAAGCGCGGTATCGACAAGGCTGTAACAGCCGCCGTGGATGAGCTGAAGAAAATCTCCAAGCCTTGCACCACCAACAAGGAAATCGCCCAGGTTGGCTCGATTTCTGCGAACTCCGACACCGCAGTAGGCGAGAAGATCGCTGCTGCGATGGACAAGGTTGGCAAGGAAGGCGTGATCACCATTGAAGACGGCACCAGCCTGGAAGACGAGCTGGAAGTGGTGGAAGGTATGCAGTTTGACCGCGGCTACCTGTCTCCTTACTTCATCAACAACCAGGACAAGCAGATTGCTGCAATGGATACACCCTATATCCTGTTGCACGACAAGAAAATCTCCAACATCCGCGACCTGCTGCCCGTGCTGGAGCAAGTTGCCAAGGCCGGCAAGCCACTGCTGATCATCGCTGAAGATGTGGACGGCGAAGCGCTGGCAACCCTGGTGGTGAACAACATCCGTGGCATCCTGAAAACTGTTGCCGTCAAGGCGCCTGGTTTCGGCGACCGCCGCAAGGCCATGCTGGAAGACATCGCGATCCTGACCGGTGCAACCGTGATCGCCGAGGAAGTTGGCCTGACACTGGAAAAAGCAACACTGGCAGAACTCGGCCAGGCCAAGCGCATTGAAGTGGGCAAGGAAAACACCACCATCATCGACGGCGCAGGCAAGGCAGACGCCATCAAGGCACGTGTAGCCAACATCAACAAGCAGATGGAAGAAACCACCAGCGACTACGACAAGGAAAAGCTGCAGGAGCGCAAAGCCAAGCTGGCTGGCGGTGTTGCCGTGATCAAGGTCGGTGCTGCAACTGAAGTTGAAATGAAAGAGAAGAAGGCTCGCGTTGAAGACGCATTGCACGCTACCCGCGCTGCTGTGGAAGAAGGCATTGTACCCGGCGGTGGCGTGGCCCTGCTGCGCGCCAAGGCTGCGGTTGGCAAGGTGAAGGGCGACAATCATGATCAGGACGCTGGTATCACCATCGTGCTGCGCGCGATGGAAGCCCCGCTGCGCGCGATCGTGCATAACGCCGGTGAAGAAGCTTCCGTCGTGGTAAATGCAGTGGTTGCCGGCAAGGGTAACCATGGTTACAACGCCGCGATCGGCCAGTATGGCGACATGATGGAGATGGGCGTGATCGATCCGACCAAGGTGACACGTACTGCACTGCAGAATGCTGCTTCGATTGCCGGCCTGATGCTGACCACAGCCTGCATGGTTGCCGAATTGCCTGAAGACAAGCCAGCAGCTCCAGCTGGTGGTGGTATGGGTGATATGGGCGGCATGGGCATGATGTAATCAGACTTCTGAAAGCGACTTGCGTTCGACATCTAGGGTGCGTGCGCTGCTGGCTACGACATAACATTGCATGTCATGTCTGTGCCGCAACTGCATTGTCGATATCCGGGGGTGTGAAGCGGCAGCTTTATACATACACCCAGGTATCTGCGCTGCGGTCGTACCCGATCTTTCGTTGCTCGTTATGCTTTCAGAAAGCTGATCCCCGGATTGCCAGAAGTAAATGCAAACCCCGCCTTGGCGGGGTTTTGCTTTACCATAGTCCGCTTTGCATTGCATTTTGTTTCCGGCTATAATGCTCGTCTTCTCGTGATCGGGTAATTTGATCGCGCGGTAGTTTGGCTTGGTAGCTCAGTTGGTAGAGCAGTTGCCTGAAGAGCATCGTGTCGGTGGTTCGATTCCGCCCCAAGCCACCAAAATTCAACGCCCAACTGTTCTCAGTTGGGCGTTTTCATTTGTGCTTCCCGCATGCCACGCGGGGTTCCCGCACATTCTGCGTGTGCGACCGGGGTCCTGTGGTCTGGCAGGAACATCCCCAGTTGCGCTCCGTTCCGCCCTCTCTTCTCTCGAAATCGGCGCTAACTTCTTCGCCGTGGCACACGCACATGGCCTTTTGCGACCATGATTTGTGCGCGTGCCATTGCCATTCGTTGTCGGGCTTGCTTGGAGCAGCAGTCCGTCACGCCAACACTGCCGCCGCGCAAGGCATGGAATACAAGCCTGCGCGTTGCTGCGTGACGACGAGTGCTCCGTAGGCCGCCAGTCGAGCCTCGTGCTCCGGCTTGCCCTTGTCCTTCGACTTGATCTTGAACAGGTCAATCGGCTTGTCGCTCTTCTGGCCAG
>JAJXUI010000039.1 GCA_021782995.1 Pseudomonadota bacterium
ATCATTCCGCATGACATTTCCCTGCAGGGCTCCAGGCATTCTTGACATCAGCACCTGCAAATCCTGCAGCTTCGGCGGTTTTTGCAATTTTTGACGATATCCAGCATCCGCAAGCGCGTGCTCGATGTCAGAAGCATCATTTCGCACAAGCAAAATCAGGTGCTTTGGCGCGGACTTTCCCATGTGTTGAAGGTTTCCGGCAAACACCGCCGGTGACATATCTGGCAACACCTCATCCACCAGCACGATGTCATATACCCTATCCATATTTGAACCCTGTACGAGTTGAATCAGTGCATCGCCGCCAGTCCCTTTCCACAATGCATGAATGCCCATGGTGGCCATGTCTTCGATAATGCCTCTCGCCAGGTTTTGCCTGCCGGTTACGATCAATACGTGATGACTTGCATACTGACGGTTAATGGTCGCTTCAGAGGCAGCGGATGATTTTGCAAACTCCAGCCGCATCAGGAAGCTGGTACCCTTGCCTTCATCACTCTCCACCCGGAGCTGCCCACCCATCATTTCTATCAGTTTGCGGGCAATAACAAGTCCCAGTCCTGTTCCGCCATATTTCCGGGTCGTTGAAGTGTCAGCCTGGATAAAGGGCTGGAACAATTTATCCTGGTCCTCCCTGGATATGCCGATACCTGTATCTGTTACCGACAATTCAACCTGCATTTGTCCTGCAGATTCCTTGAGCAAACGAGCCTCGAGGGTAACTGCACCTTCAGCGGTAAATTTGATGGCATTACCCAGCAGGTTTGAAATTACCTGTGTCAATCGAACCGGGTCGGATAAAACCTCACCCTGAATTTTCCTGTCTATAATGCATGACAGCTCCAGCCCCTTCTCTGCAGCATTAGCAGAAAACATGGATACCGTATCTTCCAGGTATGTGCGCAAATTGACTGGTATGGATTCAATCACCAGCCTCCCGGCATCAATTTTCGAATAATCAAGAATGTCATTGATCACACTCATCAGCAATCGCGCGGACAGGTTGATCGTCTGCAAATAGTCACGCTGATGTTCATCCAGGCGGGTTTTCCCAAGCTGGCCGAGAAAACCCAGCACGCCATTCAAGGGCGTCCTGATTTCGTGGGACATGGTGGCAAGGAACTGACCTTTGGCCCTGCTTGCTTCCTCCAGCTCTGCATTCTTTTTTGCCAGTTCCTCGGCACGCTCCAGCGATTGCTGGTTATAACGGTCATTGCACATCAGAATGAATGTAAAAGAGCTGACTACACCCGCCAGGAAAAAAGTCAGGAAAGCAATATCCTGGATGATGTTATGTTCAAATGCAGATTGATCCGGCGCCGTGTTCCAAAACAGGTAATACACCGCCCTGATCATCAACACCAGACTGCATATCGCAAACAGCAGCCCCGTCATCAAATGACTTAATGGCAAACGCCCGGGACTGTCAGCGAAAAGTACACGTGCACTGAAAAACATCAGCAAGGCACCTGTACCTGATGCGACTACGATGCGTGCCGACATATCAGGCACGATCAGAAGAAAATAATAGATTGCCAGCAAATTCAGGATAACGACCACATATACCCAACGCACCCTTTCCCTGCTTTCCTTGAATCCAACCAGTGCATGGTGATAAAGCGCAAGTCCGAGCATGATCAATGGCGACCCCAGTTCAGCAATATATGAGGGGATCACACCCAGCAAGGCAAGGAATATCCATCCGGCAGATTGCAGCAAGGTACCACTTGCCCATCGTGTTACCCCCCTCATCCGTGACAGGTAGCCTCTCGATACGGTATACAGGCTGATTCCCATCAACAAGGTACTTAACACGGTCAAAACGACAACCGTGCGTGGATCCAGATTCATCTGCCTTCCCCCTGACAAAGACTGTTACGCATTAATTTTCCCGTAGTACCCTACGGCTGGAATAAGGATATTCTACTGATTTATTGTAACTATAACAGGGAAACAGAAAACCTTGCCGTTTACCGAGCAATGCACGCGACGTTGAATACCTGGAATTTGATTGCCCGCATTCAATGCAGGCAGGAAGGTGTGAAAGGCTAAAAAGGAATAGAAATCAGCAGCAACTTATTTTCAGATGCAAATCGCTCAATTCAACAGGATATGAAGATCGTGCGCAATGCTTTGCGCGCCAACGCCATATTTCATGAATAATCTGAGATTTCCTGCCGGATCAAACACATAGGTTCCCGCACTATGATCCATACTGTAGCTTTTGCCATCCTTGCTTTTGACCTTCTGGTAGAAGATCTTGAAATTTTTGGCGACTTCAGCTGTTTCTGCAATGCTGCCATACAAACCCAGGAAAGCAGGATTGAATGCTGGAACATAACTGGCTAATACCGCAGGGGTATCGCGTTCAGGATCAACCGTTACAAATAGGACCTGCACCCTGTTCGCATCCTTGCCTAATAGTTGCATAGCCTGGTTCATTTCCGACATCGTGCTTGGGCACACATCCGGGCAATGGGTATATCCGAAAAATATCGCGACAGCCTTACCCCTGAAATCCGCCAGCGTCCTTACTCTTCCAGCAGGATCCCGCAACTTGAAATCCTTGCCAAAGTCCGCACCGGTAACATCGATGGCGTCGAATTTCATCACGGTCTTGTTATCGCTGCATGCCGCAACGATCATCAAGATACTCAGCAGGATAACTGGGTACTTCAGTTTGGCTATGATGAATCTGAACATGATGCTCCTCCGCAAAACCTGAATGACTCAAAATCAGAAAATTAGTTCAACCCTGAAATAATGATCGATCAGCAGTGCAGCAAACAACAGCATCAGGTAATTCACGGAATACTTGAATGTACTTTTTGCAAGACGGTCAGAATAACCCCGATAGAGTTTGATGGCGTAATACAGGAAACCGGCACCCAGCAAGACAGCGCCAACAAGGTAGATCAGGCCACTCATTTTCATCACAAACGGGATCAGAGTAACCGCAACGAGAATGATGGTATAGAGAAGGATATGCAGCAACGTGAACTCCTCACCGTGCGTCACTGGCAGCATCGGCAAGCCCGATTTCGCATATTCTGCCTTGCGGTACAAGGCAAGCGCCCAGAAATGAGGTGGTGTCCAAACAAAAATGATCAGGAACAGGATCATGGCTTCCGCAGTCACGCTGTTTGTCACGGCAGCCCAGCCGAGTATGGGAGGCATTGCACCTGATGCCCCGCCTATCACGATATTCATCGGCGTATTTGGCTTGAGAAAGATGGTGTAGATGACGGCATAACCAAAGAATGTTCCCAGCGTCAGCCACATTGTCAAAGTATTAACGTAAACATAGAGTAGTGCGAGGCCGCACAATCCCAGAATACTGGCAAAAATACTGGTTTCGATCGAGGAAACCCGTCCAGTAGGCAAAGGGCGCCCCTGTGTTCTGGCCATGCGCGCATCGATCTCCTGCTCGATCAGGCAATTGAATGCAGCTGCAGCACCTGACACCATACCAATGCCAAAAATGACAGCAAGCAACAATTGCATTGGAACCATGCCCGGGGTCGCCAGAAACGTTCCGATTACAGCGGTAAATACAATCAGGGCAGTTACCCTTGGTTTGCATAACTGTATAAAGCTTCTGCAGCTTTCTGTACACTGCTGGATGACTACTGTTGCATTCATTACTTGCTCCTAAATACGTATTGGCTGACTATCAGCCGTTCAACGGTTATCGCCGGAATATTTCAACAGCCGATCAAGGTCTTTCCTGACAGCTTTCGGATCGCTATCGGGCATATACCGCATCATCAGGAATCCTTGAGGATCAACAAGGAATATATTTTCCTTTTCCTGAATTTCATCAGCACCAAATTCCTTTTGCATCGCCAGAACCGATTCCGGTTCGTCCTTAAGGATTATCATGCCCTCGTAATCTTTAAACCTGTCATTCAGGGTAGCTGCAGATTTATCATCCTGCAGTACGAATACCCGCTGCATCCTGTCAAAATCCCTGCCCAATGAAAGATGAGTCTGTCGCATGAAGAACAGCTGCTTTGCACATGGCTCATCACAGGCAGAAGGACCAAAATAAAACATGGTCCATTTACCACGAAGTTGTGACAATTTGATCGCTTTGCCATCAAGCTCCTGAAGTGTCCTGTCTTCAAGCAATTTGGCAGGCGTTATCAATGTGCCATAATTAACCGTACCGGATGGTCTCCAGCCAGTCATATACAAGGTTGTCGAAACTACCACGGGCAATGCAAAAATTATCATGGTAATCAGGATAATATTTCTGTTTTTGCGTAAATTACTCTGCATTTCATTCATCCTGTTTGGTTTTCTTTTTCAAATTCAATGCCAGATAGATAATCATCAACGCAATTGCCATGAAATACCATTGCAACGCATATCCCCTGTTCATTTCAATTTTCAGGTCCGGTTTTGGCCACTCGCGCACAAAACCACCATAAGGTGACGCCGGATCCATCAGTATCAAAAACTTCTGAACCTGAAATTTGACTGCTGTTTGATAACGGCCAATATCCAGATTTTGCACAACAGCCTCTAGCTTGCCATCAACCAGCAAATTCTCCTTTGATAATTCAAAATATTTTGCCGGTGGCAAACTGGCGATTCCTTTCAGTTCGACCTCATCCGCAGGCGTAACAATGGATGGTATGACATTCCTGTTCTCACCAACCGGAATCCAGCCCCTATCGACCAGTATCCTGATGTCGCTGCCGCTCAGATGCAGCGGGGTGATGACATGGTAACCAGCATGACCCTTGTACACCTGGTTATCCAGCAAAATCTGGTATTCCGGCTCAAACCTTCCCTTGGCAATCACCGGGCTGTAAATCAGCCGCTCTGTATCAGGCTCTGTAGAATCAAGCCTTATCGGATCAATATGGCTGCGCTGTTCGTACAAGTCCATTTTCGCTTGCTTGATATCAGCTTTTCCTGCTTGCCATAGGCCCAACTTGATGAACACAACCAGCAACACAGTCGTCATCAGACTAGGTATCAGCGCTGGCTTGAACTGGTAATTAAATATTTGCATGAATAAAGTCCGAGCATTCATAATGCACAACCCTAATACAGGATTTGCACCATGTTTATCAAAATTTTTGTCATTGTCATGATCTTGATCATACTGGTCAGCCTGTTCAGCGCCCTTACCTTCCTGTACAAGGATGAAGGTAAAGGCACCAGAACAGCCAAGGCATTGACGGTCAGGATTTCGCTATCCATCTTCCTGTTTATCGTGCTGATGCTGAGTTTCTACTTCGGAATCATTCCTGGAAAAAACTGACCAACGATATCTAACGCACACTCATCGGCAGACAGCACTGCCTATCGTTACCACATAACCCTGCTATCAACTGCATTACTTAATAGCAAGAATAAAACACCCCATCTCAAGCATCACCTGAAGGTGACACTTGGAATGGGGTGCTTTGCATTTCAGCTTATCAAAACCAAGCCTGAAATATATCGATGAGCACCTGCCGTTTTCACCGGCAGGCACTATCAGCGATTACAACCAATATACGAATACAAACAACAGCAACCAAACTACGTCAACAAAGTGCCAGTACCATGCTGCACCTTCGAATCCGAAGTGTGATTCTGGTTTGAAGTGACCCTTCATGGAACGGAACAGAATGACCACCAGCATGGTTGTACCCAGCATCACATGGAAACCATGGAAGCCAGTGAGCATGAAGAAAGTTGCACCATAAATACCCGCGCCAAGTGTCAGACCCAGTTCGGTATAAGCATGATGATATTCAAATGCCTGGAGGAAAATAAAGGAGAATGCAAGGGCAACTGTAGCAATCAGACCAATGATCAGCTGGCTGCGGTTATTCTTCAGCAATCCCCAGTGAGCCCAAGTCAATGTTGCACCGGAAGTCAGCAGGATCAATGTATTGATTGCTGGAATTCCCCATGCATGCATCGGTGTAAACATCTGCGTGCTGCCTGGACCGCTAACGATCTTGTCCTCGCCAGCCACATGAGTAGGCCAGGACGCAACGAAATGCGGCCACAACTGGGACATGGTATCACCCGAGCCAAGTCCAGGAATGGAAATGACGCGAGCATAGAACAATGCACCAAAGAAAGCGGTAAAGAAGAGCACTTCAGAGAAAATGAACCATGTCATCGCCATACGGAAAGACTTGTCCACTTGCTTGTTGTACATGCCGGATTCACTTTCGCGTACCACCGTACCAAACCAGCCGAACAGCATGTAAATCAGCACGATTGCACCAGCAATCATGGTAGAGCCACCCATGTTTACATGGTTGATTTTCATTACAAAACCGCCTGTCAATAGCAGCAGCGCCAAAGATCCGACAACTGGCCAGTGAGAGGGCGCTGGAAGATAGTAACTACCTTTATTTCCACTCATTAAAAAACTCCCTTTTTCAATTAATTAACTGTAACAAGCGATCAAAATGCTTGAATACAATTTACTTTGCAATAAAACTTACCAGCAGGATCAACGAAATTACAAAAACTGCCGCAGCAAGAATTCCTACCACAACTACTTTGGCAAAGTTCAGCTGTTGCATGTCAGCATCATAGCCAGTCTTGCTTCTGATACCAAAAAAGCTCCAAAGAACCGCGCGAATAGTTTGTAAAAACGTTGCTTCCTTATTATTTTCCATGCTATCTCAACTTTACTTTCTTAAGGTTCAATTATTTCAGCTTGCACTTTTAGGCTTCACCTCAAAGAAGGTGTAGGACAGCGATATGGTACTAACATCCTTGGGTAAGTCAGGCGTTACCACAAACACCACCGGCATCCCCCGGCTTTCATGAGGCCCAAGTTTTTGTTGAGTAAAACAGAAACATTCAACTTTCTGAAAATAAGTTGCAGCAAGTGCAGGTGAATAGCTTGGTACAGCCATTCCTGTCATTTCCTTCCCTGTAGGATTGACCACGTTATAAAGAACATTTGTCATTTCCCCGGGATGAATCTTGACACTTTTTTCCTGCGCCTCGAATTTCCACGGCATTTTGTCATTTGCTGTCGCAACAAACTCAACCGTTACCCACCTGGATTTATCAACCTGAGTATTGGAAGTATTCACATTGTGATTCACATTTGCATATGGATTATTTTCATCAATCCGGTTGACTTCCAGCCAACCTGCATCACATGCACTCTTGTACAAGGGTATCAAGGCATAGCTGAATCCCAGCATGACAAAAACTGCCAAGCCAAGTTTGAAGACCAGTACCTTGTTGGATTTTGCCGTGCTCATTTCAGAGCTTACTCAGGAAAAACACAACGAATACCAGAATTGCCAGTCCTGCGATTGCCCATGCAGTCACAATGTTCTTTTTTTGAATATCCATAATACTTCCAAAAGATTGGACAGGGCGGAGCCAGGCTCCGCCATAGTCATTATTTCACTACAGGTGGTGTTTCAAATGTGTGGTAAGGCGCTGGAGATGGAACTGTCCACTCCAGTGTATCTGCACCTTCCCATGGCTTGTCACCTGCTGGTGCACCGCCACGAATGCATTTGATCACAACATATACGAAGATCAGCTGTGTTGTACCAAAGATGAATGCTCCGATGCTGGACATCCTGTTGAAGTCAGCAAACTGCAGCGCATAGTCAGGGATACGGCGTGGCATACCTGCAAGACCCAGGAAATGCTGAGGGAAGAATGTCAGGTTGAAGCCGATCATGGACAGCCAGAAGTGCAACTTGCCCAGTTTTTCGTCGTACATATGACCAGTCCACTTTGGCAACCAGTAATAGGCACCCGCGAACAGCGTGAACAGGGAACCAGAAACCAGAACGTAGTGGAAGTGCGCAACGACATAGTAGCTATCCTGCAACTGCACATCGACAGGCACCATCGCCAGTACGATGCCAGTGAAACCACCCAGCGTGAACAACGCCACGAAACCAATGGAGAATAACATTGGAGTTTCGAAGGTCATTGCACCTTGCCACATGGTAGCCAGCCAGTTGAATACCTTAACACCTGTTGGTACGGCGATCAGCATGGTTGCATACATGAAGTACAGCTGTGCTGTTACCGGCATACCAACGGTATACATGTGATGCGCCCAGACGACCATGGACAGAATCGCAATGGATGCTGTTGCATAAACCATGGATGTATATCCAAACAGTGGTTTGCGAGCGAATGTCGGGATGATCGAGGACACGATACCGAAGGCCGGCAGAATCATGATGTATACCTCTGGGTGACCGAAGAACCAGAAGATATGCTGGAACATGACAGGATCACCACCACCAGATGCATCAAAGAAGTGCGTATCGAAGTGACGGTCTGTCAGCATCATGGTTACGGCGCCAGCCAGAACCGGCATTACCGCGATCAGCAGGTATGCAGTAATGAACCAGGTCCATACAAACAGAGGCATCTTCATGTATGTCATGCCAGGAGCACGCATATTCATGATGGTAACGATGATGTTGATCGAACCCAGAATAGAGGACATACCCAGGATATGCACAGCAAAAATTGTCATATCGCCAGAAATGCCGTTCTGCATGTACAGAGGTGGATACAGAGTCCAGCCACCTGCAATCGGGCCACCAGGTACAAAGAAAGAAGTCACCAGCAGAGTTGCAGCCACAGGCAGCAACCAGAAGCTCCAGTTATTCAGACGAGGCAGAGCCATATCTGGCGCGCCGATCATCAGTGGAATCTGCCAGTTAGCAAAACCAACGAATGCCGGCATGATCGCGCCGAACACCATGATCAGGCCGTGCAGCGTAGTCAACTGATTGAAAGTCTGTGGCTGCATGAACTGCATGCCAGGCTGGAACAATTCAAGACGAATGCCCAGAGCCAGCGTGCCGGCAAAGAAGAACATGCAAAGGCTGAACCAGAGGTACAGCGAACCAATGTCCTTGTGGTTTGTTGTTGTCACCCAGCGCATGATGCCGCTTGGGTGATGATCGTGTCCGTGTTCCATTATCCGTTCCTCCTAAATTATTTCCTAGATGCCTTGATTTCGCTCGCCTGAACGACATCACCAGCCTTGTTACCCCATGAATTGCGGGTAAAGGTAATTACAGCAGCAACATCACCATCAGACATCTGCTTTGCAAATGCAGGCATTGCTGTTCCTGGCTTGCCATTCATGACAATGTCAATCTGTCCTGCTGCGGGGCCATTAACAATCTTGGATCCTGCCAGCGCCGGGAATACAGGAGGCATACCTTCACCATGTGGCTGGTGGCAGCCTGCGCAGTTGGCAGCATAAATTTTCTCACCCGCAGCAACCAGCTCCTCTTTGGACCTGTCTTTGCCTGTATCAGCAGCTGCAGCAGCCTTGGCCTTTTGCTCGGCTACCCACTTGTCATAGTCTGCCTGTTCTTTGGCAACCACAACAATAGGCATGAAGCCATGGTCCTTGCCGCACAGCTCAGCACATTGGCCACGATATGTACCAGGCTTCTCGACCTTGAACCATGTATCACGGATAAAGCCAGGAATCGCATCCTGCTTTACGCCGAATTCAGGCATCCACCATGCATGGATAACGTCATTTGCGGTCAGCAATACGCGTACCTTCTTGTTCACAGGAACAACCATCGGATTATCCACTTCCAGCAGGTAATCAGCACCTTTGGCTTCCTTGCCTTCAATCTGGTCACGAGGAGTGGAAAGTACACTCATGAACTTGAAGCCGTCCTGCTGATAATCATATTCCCATTTCCACTGATAACCAGTCACCTTAACTGTCATGTCAGCATTGGATGTATCTTTCATCGCAATTACCGACTTCGTGGCCGGGTAAGCCATTGCAATCAGGATAATGAACGGAATGGTTGTCCAGATGATTTCCAGGGCTGTGCTATGCGAGAAAGTCGCTGGCTTATAACCAACTGATTTGCGGTGTTTAAGAAGAGACCAGAACATTGCGCCATATACAACCACCGCAATGCCTACAATAATCCACATAGTAATAATATGCAGATCATATACCTGACGGCCAATTTCAGTCACTGGCGCAGGAAAGTTGATCTGGTGCTCGGCATGAGCAAATAGCGAGATCATCGCCATTACAAGCCCCCCGCCTATTTTTTTGATAAGACTGGACATCATTCCATATTCCCCCTCGTTGATTAAATTACTTGAACGTTAATAAAACCTTAAACATGCAACTCTCTAAATACAAATACACAGAGAATCAAATTGACTAATTTTATCCCTTTGGCATGCGGCCAAATTCGAGCTCCCCCATGCAGTTCGAGCTGCAACCGGAAAAACTATCATCAAACAGCCAATTTCGATTTGATCTGCGTCAATCCGACGCACCCACCCCGCGACAAAATGTCGCAGAATCAATGTATTACTCTCTAGTACAATTACAATTGCATTAGTACAACCTTATTAATATACCAAAAAAAGGGGATTTTTGACAAGAATTCACTTATATTCTCCGTGTCACGGCTTTCCACTTCAAGTGATGAAAAGTATTTAATACTCTAAACTTAATGCCCCCATCTTCAAAAGCCGAAAATCCCCTTCACTTCAATACTGCATACTTCAAGCACGTGAACGCCGAAGCAAGGTCAATGTTAGATCGCTAATTCGCCCGCTGATTTCCATATCGGGAAAATTTAGAAATTCAGTTTCAGATAGGAAAAGGCGAAGATTGTTCCGGAAGATATAAGCTGGATCTAGTAAATGCTCAGAAAAAGTGAGCTGACGAGACAGTCAAGATTACTGGATATCGTTGGAAATCCGCCTGGGTACCAGATTGGCATCCAGCAATCTTTCGATTCTGGCAAAAACCTCAAATCTGGAAAATGGCTTTTTCATGAAATCATCTGCCCCGATCCTGCTGCCAAAAAACAATTCTGTGGCCTGCTCATTTCCACTGATCATTATGACTGGAATATGTGCCGTTTTAGGATCCTTGCGCAGGGTTCGCAAGGCAGCAAAACCATTGACCCCAGGCAGGATAATATCGAGAAATATCAGATCCGGCAGCTCGGTCTTGGCAAGATTAATTGCGCTCTCTGCATCCAGCGCTTCATACGTGATAAAACCAGCCGAACGGAGAATTTTTTTCAGGGCAAATACAACTGTTGGAGAGTCATCAACAATCAAAGCCTTGGTTTCTTCCTTTGCGTTTATTCGCTTTCTACGTCGCCTCTCACCCCCAGGCGGAACACTGGAGCCATCATCACCCTCCGGATTCCCATCAAGTGAACTCAATGTGGTTTTCAATTTGTCGAAAATTCCCATTATTTCCCCAGGTACATTTATTCAGCTAGCAAATCAGGATAACAACTTGCGGTCCAGGCATTACTAAACGATATTCACGATCATTATATCCCGAATAGCAACATTACCCTGCAGGATATCCTTATTCACCCCCCAGAATGTCAATGCTTTCAAACCAACATCGTTATTGGGGTTCTGAATCCCCAAGCTTAACGCGCTGCTAATTTGGCACAGTAAAACTGCATGCAAGTTTTGACAAAAACAACCATCAGATAAAACAAATCCAGATCATTCAATGCGTTATATAAGTCATGCCGTCTTAACAATTGAAATCTGCAGAGACAGAAAACAGCACCCGGTATTACCGTAACAACTATCAGTCGAATGGATTGCGAATAAAAATATTTTCCCTTCTTGAATTTCGCTGCCTGACTTGTTACAGTGCCACGTCTTTTAACCACAAGGGAGTTAGCACGATGAACAAGGCAGAACTGATTGAAGCTGTTGCAAAGTCAACCAAGCAAACAAAAACCAACGTAGAAGAAACCCTTAACGCACTGATGGCGACAGTTCAATCTTCCCTGGTTAAGGGCGACAACGTCCAATTGATCGGCTTCGGTACTTTTGCCGCCGAATCCCGTGCTGCCCGCGTTGGCCGCAACCCCGCCACAGGCAAGGAACTGAAAATTCCTGCGAAAAAAGTTGTCAAATTCAAGGTTGGCGCAAAACTGAAAGATGCTGTAGCAGGCAAAAAAGCAAAGAAGTAATTTCCAATTACTCCTTGAGAATGGCAGCGCATTGCGCTGCCTTTTTCGTTTCAGCTGCTTCCAAATTTCAATATCCATTTGGATTTCGTCCGAGTCATCAGGTAACGAGACTCAACTCCAGTCAATTTCTGGCTCACCCCGCGCGCGTAACCAGTCATTGATCTTTGAAAAGGGTTTGCTACCAAAAAATCCACGATTTGCCGAGAGGGGTGAAGGATGCACCGACGCCAGAATCAAGTGAGATTGATTCAAGGAAATCAAATCCCGCTTGCTTTGCGCATGATTTCCCCATAATACAAACGCAACAGGCCGGCCTGAATTAGCCAGTGAACGGATCACCGCATCCGTCACCTTTTTCCAACCTTTATTTGCATGTGAGCCAGGCTTGTCCGGTGCAACGGATAAGGAAGTGTTCAGCAATAGCACGCCCTGCCACGCCCAACGACTCAGGTCTGTATCCTTGGGCATCGGTATCTGCATGTCCATGGAAATTTCCTTGAAAATGTTCCGCAAAGAAGGCGGCATCCTCACGCCATTCTTCACTGAGAATGCCAATCCATGCGCCTCACCTTCTCCATGATAAGGGTCCTGACCCAATATCACGACGCGAACTTCATCCGGCTCAAGCAATTCCAGAGCACGGTACCTGTCAACGGGCAAGGGATACGATTCACCTTCGATTACCGGAATATCAGATTCCTTCAGTCCACAAAACTTCATCCAGCTTTCCGGAAACTTGCTCACATATCCTCCTGTTAAACAACCGCAGCACCTTCCCGGCTGAAAATCTGCAGGGAGCGCATCAACATAGTAAAATTATCATCTTTATTCAGCCATCCCCGAAGCAACATTATGTCAGACCAATTTCAGGAACTGCTCCATCAAGCAAAAAACAATGACGCCGAAGCCCAATTTCAGTTAGCTGAAGCCTACCGTAATGGCGATGGCATCCCTGCCAGCCCGGCTGAAGCCTTGCGCTGGTACAAAGCAGCTGCACAACAGGGGATTGCCGATGCACAAAACAATCTCGGCGCCATGTATCTGACTGGATCAGGCACCCCCCAAGACATCGATGAAGCAATTCAGTGGTACAGGAAAGCTGCGGAACAAGATCAGGTACACGCCCAGTTCAACCTGGGCATGATTTACCTGAATGGAAATATTATTGAAAAAAATCCTGAAGAAGCCGTTCAATGGCTGCATGCCGCAGCAGAACAAGGCGACCTGGAAGCCTTATATCAGCTAGGCAAGCTGCTATTGCAAGGAGAGGACATCGAACGGAATATCGTAGCCGCCGCTGAACTGCTGACTGTTGCAGCGATTGAAGGACACCTTGCCGCAACCGATCTCCTGAACGAGAAGCAGGATGACATTGAAGAGGCTGCCCTTGAAGGCAGCATCATTGCATCACTTTGCCTGGTCACCCGATACGATCATGGACTTGGAACCGATCCTGATACCGCCCATGCATTTGCTTGGCTGCAATGGGCACGCCTGCATGGCACCCATGATGAAGACGAGGAGTCTCTCGAGAACTGGGAAAACTATATCAATGCCGTGGTCAGTGAAGCCGAGATCGAACGTGGCAAGAAGATACTCAATGAAATGCGCGGCCGTGCAGATGAGATGATGTAGATTCCGTGATGACTCGCAAACTGTACTGGTGGTTGCTGGCTGGCATACTGTGCGTCTTCTCCTATCTCTATGCGCTGGACGGTCAATACATTCCCTCCACCGGGGATGAAGGCCCCTACCTGCAGATCACCCGGCTGACCGCAGCGACAGGCCACTGGCTGCCCTTGCAGCCTGCTGAAGGCCTCGGCGTTACCAAGCCGCCTCTGCTGTTCTGGCAAGGCATCGCCGCCAGCGGCTGGGGGCAGCACTGGGAGTTGTGGCGCTTCCGCCTGACAGTCGTCGGCTACACCTTCCTGACTGCAACCATGGTGTTCTGGGTCACCCGCCGCATCACCCGCAACTCGGAAAACGCCGCGGTTGCCGCACTGGCCTTTATGGCTTTCACCTCGATCTTTCATCACGGCCGCCCATACATCACCAACCTGCTCGAAGTGTTCTTTCTTTCCGCCAGCTTCTTCGGATTTCTCTTGTACCGCCACCTGCACCAGAAGTACTGGTTCTGGCTGATACCCGGATGCCTGGTCGGACTCTCCGCCTGGTCGCGCTCGATCTTTTTGCTGGCACCCGTTGGCCTGGCCTTTGCCCTTTACCTGTTTTGGCAGCGACAATGGAAACTGGCAAATTTCGTGAAAACGGATGTGCCTCGCCTGATGGTGTTTGGCGTCACGGTACTTGCCGTATTCGGACTATGGTTACTGCTCGATCCTGACCCGCATGCCATCATTCGCGAATTCCTGCTCGGAGAGAATGTCTCGAAATTGAAATCCGATGGTTACTGGAACAATTTCTTCAGCGGCCCCTACCCGGTCTTTGCGGTTTGGTTCGGCATTTTCCGCAATGCCGGATTTCTCGCTCTGCCATTGATCTATGTCAGCTACCAGAGCTTCAGGAACCGGAAAATGCTGTCGCTGGAAGAAACTGCCATCTGGATCTGGATTGCAGCATTTGTCGTGACCTTCACCATTCCCGCACAACGCCAGGACAGCTACATCATGGCGACCATGCCTGCCGTCGCTGTTTTGCTCGGCATCTATTGGCAGCAGATTCCCGCGATATGGTTCCGACTTTCCGCCTTGCCAGTATTGCTGGTACTGGCAGCACTGCTCTATTTGCTGATCCCGATCAGCCAGCATGTATTCCCCTCAGGGGCCTATCAACCCTGGCATTTCATTGCGCCTGCTGGCGGCGTCATCCTGTTACTGTTAGTCCTGTTCAATGCAAAACTGGCCTACCGACTCATCATCCCGTCTATCTTTACTGCGTTTATTGCGCTGGCCAGCATCGTAGCGCCGCTTGATGGGCCATTGGGTCGCTATGATATGCACGCCATAGAGGCAAGTGCTGGCAAGACAGTTTATGTGCCGACCAATTTCCGTTCGCAGTATGAAAATTTTTATTTCCTGTTGCCCATGTCCCAGATCAAGCCTTATGCAGAAGGCGACACAGCCAGACGGGATGCATTGCTTGCTGCTGGAGAATTGGTGGTTGTCGATGTCCCGCCAGAATCAACCCGATTTGAAAATTACAACGTCCTGGGATCGCGGCTGATCGTGCGCAACCGCATGCCCGAAACGGACATTTCCAGCGTACTCAAAGATCAGAAAATGGAACTGCTGTTCCGTCGCGAACTATTGCTGAAGAAATAAGGCTACTCCCTGACCAGCCCATATTCGGACATCAACTTCATCAGGCTGCCAATATAGGGCTTGATCAGGGACTGGCTCAGGTTTTCCATACCGGTTTCCGTGGTGGCAGCCCATACCAGATGGTCCATGCTGACGTCATACAGATTGGTTTCCATCAGCGCGTATTCATAGCGGGTGGAATATCCCGGCCTGGAAAACACATCATATCCGCTGCGATAGAAATCAGGCCACCTGCCATAATAGCGCGGTCGGTATGTCACCTCTGCAGGGTAATACACACGCACACTGCGCTTGCTCACCATGCGAGTCACCAGTACAGCATCCGCACCGGCCTGCTTCACCATCTTCTCGATCGCCACTTCATCGTTCTGATGCTTGTCCGGCAGCGCGGTATAGCTTGCAATCGCCTCCACGCCGCGCAACCTGAATTGCAGCACAAATTCATCTTCGACGATGCGGCGATAAACTGGCTCATGAAAAACCGCCACCACCATGATTTTTTGCGGACGTGCGAGGTAGGCGGGATCTTTCCAGACAGATTTGATCTGTGTCGATGCACACCCAGTCATCAACAAAACAAGCACCGCAAGCAATACCGCCCTCAGAACCGAAATCATTCCAGCCGCCCTAAAATATTGCAATTATATGATTATATTATAATTTCTTTCGAGCAACAGGATAGACCACAGCCTGCACCAACGCATACACGAACACGACCGGATCTATCAGGTAATCCCACAGATTACGCGACTCCAGCAACTGCAAGTGATATGCCAGCACAGGCAACAGCAGAAGCAGCGCCAGGCCGCGTGCGCCATTCAGCCATGCCCAGAACGCTGAACCGGCAAGTGCCACGCCCATGACCACAGGCGCATATCCCCACTGATACGGGTCCAGCGCAGACATTCCCAATGCCAACGGATAAAACATCAACCCTGTCAATACGATGCCGCGCAACACCCATTGCCGCACATCCTGACACACCAACCTGAATGAAAAAATTCGCCTGGAAGCGACATCCGCAAACACCACCATGCCCATCATGCTCAGGTCGCCAATCACGGAACGCAACCATGCTCCCAGCGACAGGCCATTGACGGGAATTACCAGCACAGCCACCAGCAGCCCTCCAATCACCCCTTTACGTTGCGGCAGATTATCCAGCCGCTTTCCGGCCAATAATGTAATCAAAACCAGCCAGAGGATGCCCTGCTCCAGCAGGGCGAAACCAGATTGCAATATGCTCATGCGCCGCCCCCATCCACCCAGCGGTCATCGAATTCGACATGACGAATACGCTTGCGGTTCCAGGTATAAACCAGATGCATCATGCCATCCTTGCTGCGTATCAGGTAAGGATAGGAAAACTCCGCACGGCCGGCTTCCTGTTCGAAATGCCGCACCACCTGCCAGCTGCTGCCTTCATCATGCGACACGGCCAGGGCCAGGCTGTTGCGTCCCGCTTCAAGATCATTGAACACCAGCAGCAGGCTGCCATCCGGCCGGCGCAATCCGGCAATCGCAGAATCCGGATTAGGCAATGAGCCTACCCGCATTTCAGACCAGTGCCTGCCGCCATCCTCACTTTTGCTGAGCAGCACATGACCCGGCGAAGATCCCGTATCCCGCATCAGCGCGAGCAAACGATTTTCACTCAAGGGCACCAGCAGTGGCTGGATCGCGCGACGGCCATGCGTGATGCGAATTTTTTCCAGCAGATGGCCATCGCGATCAAAACGCAGCAACTCGGAAAATTTGCCGATGAATTCGTGATATACCGGCAAGCCGTAACTACCATCCACAAAATATACCGGCGTGCATTTGTTCAGCGTGCTGACGTTGAAAAACGGGGAAGTGACCAGCCTGTGCGGCGCGCCCCAGCTTATACCGTCATCGTCCGATGACATTGCATTCAGCGCCGAGCCTGCCCAACCGCCCACCGACACGGATACAAAATACAGCCACAGACGATCACCCTTGCCTCGCACCAGCACCGAATTTCCCACCGTCTTGATATGGCGACCCAGCGCATCGCGCAACGCATCCGGACCGATGACTTTCCTGGGTACAGTCCAGGTTTGCGTTGCAGGCGAATAATCAGCCCCCCAGATCACTACATCACGCCCTCCCTCACGACTGCCACCAAACCAGGTTGCCAGCAAGCTGCCATCCCGTTTTTCGATCACATTCGCGCCATGCACCGAAGGAACCTGACAATCCTCACACGCAAAGCCCATTTTCATCGAGGCGGGACGCTGGTTCATTGCAGCGTCCAGCGGCATCACCAGTGCGGATGCTACTGGCCGCTCATGCAGCCATAACGGCAGCACTGCCAGTATCAACAGCAGTGCAAAGCCGGCATGTTTCAGACAGGGTTTAAGCATTTGCCCGCAGCCAGTCACGCAATTCTGAATAGTTATCCAGCATCGCCAGTGGCTGCAGCGCCTGCAGTTGATCAGACGGATGCGCGCCATGCGTGAACGCCAGCGCGCCCATACCGGCATTGATCGCCATCTGCAAATCATGCGTGGTATCGCCTACCATCAGCGAACGCGATGGCTCCACCTCAAGTTCCGCCAGGATCTCATGCAACATCTTCGGATCCGGCTTGGAAGCCGTCTTGTCTGCAGTGCGGGTGGCATGGAAATAGCGGGCCAAATTGGTCGTCTTCATGGATCGGTCCAGTCCGTTGCGATTCTTGCCGGTGGCTACCGCCAGCAGGAAACCATCTTCATGCAGGTCACGTATCAATGTCTCTGCTCCATCAAACAGGGGCATGCCCTGTTCCTGCGCAAAAAAATGGTGGCGGTAACGCTCCACCAGTTCACCATGCCGATGCGGCTCGCAATCCGGCACTGCATAGCGCAAGGCCTGATCCAGGCCCAAGCCGATCACATGTCGCGCCACCGCATCGCTGGGCACCGGCAACTCCAGATCCCGGCTGGCAGACTGGATGGATCTGGCGATCACCGCAGTGGAATCTATCACCGTGCCATCCCAGTCAAAAATGATCAAATCGTATTGCCTGCTCATCACTTGTATACCTGCATCTCAAAATCGAATTTTACCATTTTCCCGTTGGCCTTCCGCACTCGCTCCATACCCCACTTTCCGGCCATTTGCACCTTTTTCGGTTGACCAGGCTGCCCGGCTTGCCTAGCATGGCGCGCCATGACACCTGAAACCCCAAACATGCCTCGATGGCTGCTGTATTGCCGGCCCGGATTCGAACGCGATTGCGTTGAAGAAACCCGCGCAAAACCCCTCGAAAACAACGCAGATTCCGGCTTTGTGACCGTTCAAGGCAAGCCCGGCCTGCAATTTTCCAATCTCGCCTTTACCCGGCAGCTCGTCTCGTTACGCGCCGAGGTCAGCAATCTGCCGGATCGTGACCGCCTGACGCCGATACTGGCTTCGATCCCGGAATCGCCCGAAAGGTTCGGTACCGTATGGCTGGAAACACCCGATACCAATGACGGCAAAACCCTGTCCAGCTTCACCCGTCGTTTCCAGCCGTTACTGGAAGAAAAACTCAAGTCGGCTGACAGGCTGGTCGATGATCCAGACTTGCCACGCCTGCATATCTTTTTCCCCGACAAACAACGCGCACTGATCGGCACTTCCGACCCACACAACAGCGCACAATCCCCCATGGGCATCCTGCGCATGAAAATGCCGCCCGAGGCACCCAGCCGTTCCACCCTGAAGCTGGCCGAAGCCTTTGAGCTCTTCCTGTCCGAGCAGGAAAAGTCGCAATGGCTCAAATCAGGCATGCAAGCGGTGGACCTGGGCGCAGCACCCGGCGGCTGGACCTGGCAACTGGTGCATTACGGCATGAAAGTCGTCGCGGTGGATAACGGCCCGCTGAAAGGTGACGTGGCCGGTCACCCTGCGGTGCGTCATCTGCGTGAAGACGGCTTCCGCTATCGCCCACGTCACGCGGTGGACTGGCTGGTGTGCGACATGGTGGAAAAGCCTTCACGCGTTGCCGCATTGATCGCCGAATGGCTGGAACGCGGCCTGACGCAACGCGCCATCTTCAACCTCAAGCTACCGATGAAAAAGCGGGTCGATGCACTGACGGAAGCACTCGATTTCATCAAGGAAATCCTGGATAAAAAGGGCTACAAATACCGTCTGCAAGCCAAGCAGCTATACCATGACCGGGAAGAGGTGACCGTTTTCGTTACCCGGATCAAGCGATAATGCACAGCAAACCACTGGATACTCAACGCGGCTATCAGTAGAATCCAGCCATCATATTCAATTAAAAAAATAAACAGGCAGGGAGATCATGAGCGAACAGGACGACATCCAGAAAGCCATCGCCAACAATGAGCTGTATGCCATCGGCGGAAATTTGCCTGCCGACTGGAAAGAGGCTTTTGAGGTTTACGCAAACCTGGCCAAGCAAGGCGAAGTGAAAGCGCAATACAACCTCGGCTACCTTTACTACAAGGGAGACGCGATGGAGCAGGATCTCGCCATGGCTTACGATTGCTATCAGAAAGCCGCAGATGGCGGCGATCCTCGTGCGCATTACAATCTGGCCTACATGTATGAGCGCGGTGAGCACGTGCCGCCAAACAGCATCAAGGCAAAAGAACACATGGAACAGGCGATTGCGCTGGGTGACGAGCGCGCCAATATACGTGCCACACTGGCCAATGCCAAGGCTGCCCTGAAACAGGGTGACAGAGATAAGGCCAAAAACCTGTTTGCTTCTATTGCTGCCAATAACAAGGAAGCTGAAATGGGCGTCATTGCCTGCAATGTCGAATTCAAATGCGGCTACAGCACCCATATCAATTACTCCTACCATTCCAGCGGTTCTGAAGCAAACAAGAAATTCTGGAAATGGGGCGAATCGATAGGCACTGACCTGAATCTGCTGATGACCAATACTTCCCTGCAAGGTTGGACCACACTGGTCAAGGCCATCACCCGTGCCAGCGATGATTATGTCGGTATCTCCAACATTGGCGGCATTTTGCGCGCAGGTGAAACACTGGCCACCCCGATCGACCCGGAAGATTTCGCTGGTACCACGGTTTGCGGTGTCGCCATCTATTCAGACCGTGAGGGTTCGGTGGACAAACCGATATATTCCTTCCCCTTCCCTGACATCCCGCTAGAAGCCAGTGAAGAAGAAATCAGCAGTTTGCGCGAAAAGGTCATGCACACACAGGCCGAAATGGAAAGGCAAAACAAGGCCGCCAAGCCCGGCGGCTGCTTTGTGCTGACCGCCTGCTATGGCTCATACGATGCGCCCACAGTCCTGGCCTTCCGCCAGTTCCGCGACAACCATCTGGAAAACCACTGGCTGGGCAGGAAATTCATCGCGTGGTACTACACGCATGGCCCGAAGCTGGCGGAATATGTTGAAGACAAACCGGGCTTGCGTGCAGCAAGCCGGCACTTTTTCAACCAGCTGGCGAAAATCCTGCCACGCTGAGCAGCCGCTTGGCGGCAAGCGGCTGTATTAAAATAACATAATTAATTCAATAAGTTACAAAGTTCCGCGCACTTCGAACACAGCGCGATCCAGCACCTGACCTGCGGCATCAAACAGCATCAATTCATGCTTGCCTGGCAGCGGTTGCCAGCTCACCCTGCCTGCCTGCGGCAACACAGCCTCGCCATCCAGCTCCCAGCGCAAATTTCCCTGTGCAGTACTCGCTTCGAAATCCACCCACTGACGTCCCGGGGGAATATCCGGATCCAGTGCAATCAGTGTGCCGCTTGCCGGATAGGTAATGTGAGGCACTTTCATATCCGCCAGATAGGCCGCCGCACTCAATTCACCGGGTTCGGTCCCGGCGATGAACCATTCGCGTCGGGTCGATTCCACGGCAGTATCCAGCTTCACTTCCTGCTGTGTTAAACCTGCTGGCGGTTTGCGTTCCATGCCTGCATGATCCTGATGCAGGGCCTGCACAATGTCGCGCCAGATCGGCGCCGCACCGGTCACGCCGGACACATCCCACATCGAAGCGCCGGAATAATTGCCCACCCAGACGCCCACGGTATAGCGATCGGTAAAGCCGATGCACCAGTTATCGCGCATGTCCTTGCTGGTGCCGGTTTTAACCGCTGCCCAGGTATTCACCGCCAGCACATTGTCCAGGCCAAAGGTTAGCGCACGTGCGTTGTTGTCGGAAAGGATATCTGCAATGATGAAAGCCGCCCGCGCATCCATCACCCGCTGCTTTTTGCCTTTCGCGGCATCCGTGCGCAGGCGCACCGGCTGCCACACGCCGCCATTTGCCAGCACCCGATAGGCATTGGCCAGGTCCAGCAAGCGCACCTCGGCCGATCCCAGCGCCAGCGAGTAGCCATAAAACTGCGCGGATTCGGTCAAGCTATCCAGCCCCACCGCATGCAGGCGCTGGTGGAAAGGCTCCAGCCCCAGCAAAGCCAGCGTGCGGATTGCCGGAATATTGAGTGAAGACGCCAGTGCCTCGCGCACGCTGACCGGCCCCTTGAAATCGCGGTCGTAATTCTGCGGAATGTACAAACCGGAAGGCGTGGCAAGATTCAGCGGGCTGTCGTCCAGTATCGAGGCCGCGGTGAGCAGCTTTTTTTCCAGCACCAGCTCATACAGGAAAGGCTTCAGCGTCGAGCCAGCCTGGCGCAGCGCAGTGACGCCATCCACCTCTTTGGCATTCGACAGCTTGCCACTGCTGCCCACATAGGCCAGTACATCACCGCTGGCGTTATCCAGTACCACCACCGATGCATCTTCCACATTGCGCCCGTTCAATGCCAGCAGGTGCTGCTGTACTGCATCCAGCGCATAGCGCTGCAGGTTTTTCGACAGCGTGGAACTCACATTCTCGCCAGGCTTGAGCAGCAGCTGCCTTGCCAGATGCGGTGCCAGGTTTTCCTGCGGCACCTCATAACTGCTTTCAAAGCGCGCAATCGCCAGATCGTGCAGCGCACCGCAATCCACATCCTCCGCAATCGCCTTGCCCAGCACACAGGCACGCTTCGCCACCTTGTCTGCGCTGGCATTCGGCCCGCGCAGCAAAGCCGCCAGCAGCATGGACTCATCACGAGTCAAACCAGAGGGGTGTTTGCCAAACAGTCTTTGCGATGCCGCATTGATGCCGATCACCTCGCCCCGGAACGGCACCAGGTTGAAATACGCTTCAAGGATTTCCGCCTTGCGCCAGCGCTTCTCCAGCTCGCGTGCCTCCCCCATCTGGTCCCACTTCTGGCCCAGCGTGCGGCTGCCGTCTTTGAACGGATGCAGCGCCGGGTCGAGCAGCCCCACCAATTGCATGGTCAGCGTGCTCGCGCCGCGACCGCGATTGCCGCGGCGCAACATGTTGTCCCATGCAGCGGCGACAACTGCCTTCCAATCCACTCCGCCGTGCTCATAGAAATTGCGGTCTTCCGCGAGGATCAGCGTATCGCGCATCGCCTGCGACAGATCATCCAGCGCCACCCAGGGCAGGCGCAGCACTTTCTTGTCCATGCGTTGCGCCTGCAGCACCGCACCCGTGCGGTCCAGTAGCCAGGCATCAGAAGCGGCATAGTTATTTTTGATATCAGAAAATGCCGGGATGCTTTCAGCAACAACCGGCGCGGCCTGCGCCATACTGAAAATATATAATATAATCAGAATATTAAATGATATACTCGGCAGCTTGCGCATGCATATCTACCAGGAGCCGCTCTTGAAGCGGTCGATTTCGCGACGGTCTTTCTTCGTCGGCCGGCCTTCACCATGCGTCACCACCTGCGCCTGCGCCTTGCGCTCAAACGCCAGCGCATCACGCACCTTGATACTTTCTTCTGTCTCACGGTAAAGCTGCTGTGCCTCGGGCGCCGGGCCGCGCTTGCCGGAAAGCCCCAGCACCTCCACCACAAAGGTATATGGCCCCAGCCGCACCGATACTAAATTGCCAGGAGTCAGTCCACGCGACGGCTTCACACGCGCCTCATTCACCAGCACCTTGCCCGATTCGATGGCGGTAATCGCCAGCGCACGGGTCTTGAAAAATCGCGCCGCCCACAACCACTTGTCGATGCGCATCTTGCCGTCATCGTGGTCGTCCTGTTCGGCGAATTTGGAAACGCGTTTCATTGAATCAAAAAGAAGTTGATACAGGTCATATTATGACAGCAGGGCGGAAAAACTGTTGTGGGGAATCCGATTTAGCGCTGCCTTGACGGCTTTACCACACCAGCCGCCCTGGCCTTGAACTGCAGCCAGTCATGATTGGCCGTGGAGTGGCCAACAGCGCGGTTGAAGCGAATACAGGATGGTGCCGCAGGGATAGACGTTTCATTTTCCCTGCCAATCATACCCTTGATCAGATACAACTGGCCCCCCAACATCCAGTCCTACATCGCGCCGCCCTCATCATTACCAATCAACCCCGTCCACCTTCAAGTCCTTTACCGAGATCAATGGATCTGCTCCACAGCGGACTGATCCATCCGTACAGTCCCAGGCCAAGCAACACCAAAATTAACGAACTCTTAATTTCAGCACGTCCGATTTTAATTCTGGATGAATAAGGCTATGATTGGGGTGACAAAGAATCAAGAAAAGCATATCTTCAGGATGCGGAAATGAATAATTGGTTCGCCACGAAAATTAAATATACTCCGAAAATACCTCCGACCAAGACGGTCATATTCTTCCCGGTTCTTGCATTAGCAATTCTGGCCATAATTGCCACAATTACCTTCAATAGATATTCAAACGAAGTTCATCTGCAGTCGTCCAGGTCGCTCAAGGATATCCTCATGAAAAAAAGAGAGGCGCTGAACAGATATCTGGATGAACGAAAAAATGACGCCTTGATCATGTCGGAGCGGCCATCCATTCAGCGCTATTTTGCGGCTCAAAGCTATCGTTCAAGCAACACCAGCAATCTGAAAACCATCATTGCACAAACGACAAGGGCCTACGGCTACAGCCGCATTTTACTTGTAAACCGGAGTCTTGAAGGGATCTGGCCCAAACAAGCGAACTACAAGCAGAACATTACAGTTGCCTTGCGCAATGCAATCCAGTCGGGAACAGCCCAGTTGGTCGATATCTTTGATGAAGATGATGGAAAGTCGTACTGGGGAATCGCACAGCCAGTGATTTTGGAAAGCCGTTTAAAACCTCAAATCGCCGGGGCCATCTATCTGGAAATTGAAGTCAATCGCCACATTTATCCCATCATCTCAACCTGGCCGCAACAGTCCGCCAGTGCCGAGTCATTATTATTGCGCCGGCAAGATGATCACTTTCGATATTTGACCCCATTTCGAAATGGTACCCTCTCATCTCAACTCATCATTCACCCTGAGCTGTCACATTCGCTTTATCTGGCAAATGAAAATGCCAACCTGCACCAGCCATCCCTCATTGAAGGCAAGGATTACCGAGGCATAGAGGTAATCGGAGCCGTTGCAGCAGTAGACGGAACCAGCTGGATCCTTGAAGTGAAGGTCGACAAAAGTGAAATTAATCGGCCAATTCATGAATTCGGCCTGTTTTTGCTATTGGTTGGAGTCGCCTTTTCAATTTTTGTATTTATCTCCGGCTGGCTGTTCTGGAAAGCCAAAAAAGACAAGATAAAGCTCGCATACCTGGCAGACAGGCGAAAAATTGAAGCAATTGGCGAGACCTCCATAGACGGGTTTCTCGAAGTAGACACAAAAGGCAGGATACTTGCAGTAAACGAGCCCTTGGTTGAAATGACAGGTTACAGTCGTGATGAGCTGCTGAAAATGAGCCTGTTTGATCTCGAAGCAAAGATGTCAGCCGCTGAAATTCTCACAGCATTGGACAACCTGGCGATCATGCATTCTGTCCGCTTCAACTCCCAATGGAAGAGAAAAAACGGGGAACTGCTTGATATTGCTGTTGGCGTCAAATTCCTGAATCACCCGGATGGGGATCGATGCGTATCCTATATTCGAGATATCGGGCCTGAGCTAAAGACACGGCACAAATTTGAGCGACTCAACCAGTTTTATCGGTTCCTCAGCAATGTTAACGCATCCATTTTCAACGCCACCAACGAGGAACAGATTTATAGCGCGATATGTGAATACGCTGTCAAAGATAGCGCCTTTGCGCTGGCCTGGGTTGGCGTGCTGGATGAGAAAGCCGGGCGGGTTATTCCCAGGCATGCCTATGGTGCTGCCGCAGAATATGTGGATGGCTTGATCATCACCACAGACCTGACTCTCCCCTCAAGCCACGGCCCCACTCACATGGCCATGGTTGAGAAAAAAATTGTGTATACCGACAACTTCCAGAAAGACCCGCAAACCCTGCCCTGGCATGACCTGGGTCACCAATATGGACTGAATTCCTCTGCTGCCGCGCCCATTATCATCGATGGCAAGGCAATCGCAGCGCTGACTTTTTATAGCAATGCCACAGGCTTCTTTGATGACGAAATGCGCGAGCTCCTGCAAGAGGTCACCCGTAATGCATCCCTGGCACTCCAGGCAGTGCATGCCGGAAAAAAACTGAATGCTGCAGAGATCGCACTCAAGAGCAGCAACGAAAAATTTCAGCAGATTTTCGAAGAGTCACCTGTGCCAATGCAGATATATTCCTTTGCGAGCAGAAAACTGGTGGCCATCAACCTGGCTCACCAGAAGACCTTCGGTTATCGCCCTGAAGAAATACCGGATGAAAAATCCTGGTTCGAGAAAGTATACCCGGAAGAGAAAAGTCGCAATGCGCTGCAGAAGAAATGGAACCAGGACCTGCACAGAGCAGGGGTAGCCGGTGATATGACAATCGTCACCTCTCCGGCAATCCCACTCAGATGCAAGGACGGGACAGAGCGCATATTGAAGGGTTTCATGAGCATTGCGGACGATAGCATCATTGTCCAGTGGCAGGATTTGACGGAGATCAAGCGCAGCGAAGCACTGCTGATCGAAAACGAAAAGCGCTTCCGCAGCATGGTCGAACAGACCATCACAGGCATTTATGTGACACAACATGACAAAATCGCCTACATCAACCCAAGAATGTCGGAGATCGTCGGATGGCGCACCGAAGACATGCTGGGCAAAGATTCATTGGAGTTCTTTGCCCATGATGACGAGAGCAGGAGAAATGTCGCTGAAGCCAGGTCCAGTCTTTACGCTGGTGCAGAAAGCGTATCTTTGAACCTGTCCTTCCACCGCAAGGATGGCAAGGAAATCATCCTGGGAATACATGCGTCGGTCGGTTACTGGAATGGCGGACCCGCCATCATCGTGATGGCTCAGGACATCACTGAAAAGCAGCGCGCTGAAGAAATAATCAAGGAATACATCAGGCAACTGGAAGGAACCATGGAGGGCACACTCCGTGCCGTTGCCAACATGGTTGAGCTAAGAGATCCATACACATCCGGCCACGAACGCCGCGTTGGGATGATTGCCGCTGACATCGCACACGAAATGGGATGGCCTGAGAACAAATGCAACAGCCTGCGCCTGATCGGCCTTGTGCATGACATCGGGAAAATCGCAGTCCCGGCAGAAATCCTGACGAAACCAACCCGGCTCACCGCGCTTGAATACGAGATGGTCAAGTCACATGCCGAAAAAGGCTATGAGATTCTCAAGGATGTGGAGTTTCCATTGCCGATTGCGGAAATCATCAGAGAGCATCATGAACGGCTGGATGGAACAGGTTATCCGCAAGGTTTAAAAGGTGAGCAAATTCTGATTGAAGCCCGAATCATCGCGGTGGCGGACGTTCTCGAGTCCATGGCGGCGCATCGCCCATACCGGCCTGCATTGGGAATTGATGCAGCATTGAATGAAATCCTGTCACATTCAGGAACCTGGTTTGATCCGGACGTTGTCAATGCGCTGGTAAGCTTGATGCAAAAGAAAAACTACAAACTTCCTGCTGACTAACAGCCTGGCAACTGGAGAATGCAATGAGCAATTCAGATCACTTCTTTGATGTATTTCCCTGGATTGACAGCTTTGCCACGGGCATCCCCCTGATCGACGCGCAACACCAGAAGCTGGTCGCATTGATCAACAAGCTCGCATCCACCCTGTCCGTCACAGCGAACGAACAAGTATTGGGCTCGGTGTTCGCCGAGCTTGCTGCCTATGCCGAGTTCCATTTCAAAACCGAAGAAGAAATCTGGAAATCCAGATTCAACAATGACGAATGGCTGCAGAAACATCAGGGGGATCACAAGTCATTCCTGCCAGCCATCCAGAATATACAGGAAGCAAACAAGGACCTTCCCTATGACAGGATATTGTCGGAAATCCTCAAATACCTTGTGAGTTGGCTGGTCTACCATATCCTGGATAATGACAAGCGCATGGCCATGGTGATTATTGCCATGGATAACGGACTATCAGCCAAGGAAGCCAAGGAACAAGCCAATCATCAAATGAATGGCTTGATGAAGGTTTTCATCGGAACAGTCCTGAACATGTATGAAAATGTCGCCTTGCGCAGCATCAATCTAATCAAGGCGACAAATGAGAAAAGCAAGGCTGAAATGGACCTGATTATCAGCGAGGCAAACGCCAATGCTGCAAACCAGCTTGCCGACAGCATGGAAGCCACAATTGCAGCGATGGTGAAAGCGATTGAGCTTCGCTCTCCCTATACCGCCGGCCATCAGCAGCGAGTCGCCAGCCTGGTGGAAAGGATTAGCGAGAAACTGGGCTTGCCCCCGTTTGACATCAGGGGAAATTACCTTGCCGCAATGATTCATGACATTGGCGATGTGTATATTCCCACCGAGATTCTGACGAGACCCAGAAAGCTCGAAAGCATAGAACTCAAAATTGTTCAGGAACATGCCAAAGCAGGCTACGAAATATTGAAAGACGTTCAATTTCCCTGGCCGATTGCCGAAATCATTTATCAGCACCATGAACGACTGGATGGCTCGGGCTACCCCAGAGGACTGAAGGGCGAAGAGATACTGCTTGGCGCCAGCATCCTGGCCGTTGCTGACACCATAGAGGCGATGAGCTCACACCGCCCTTATCGCCCTGCCCATACACTGCAGGAAACACTATCCGAAATCCAGAGCAAAAGTGGAATAGCCTACGACAAGGATGTGGTGGATGCCTGCATCAAGGTATTCGAGGAAGACAGCTTCAAGTTTGAAAATCCGTAAAACGCCGCACACCCTCAGCTTAACGGCTGCGCCACTGATAAGGCGCTAAATCGATAATGCCTATTCCATAAATCTGATCTACAGGACTCACAGCCTGCATACATTCCTGATCGGGTCTCTATGCCATGGCGATATCCGCGATGACATGCCAAGCTAACTTTCCCCCACCCGATGCATCGTCAGCGTGCTTGCACCGCGCCCGCGCAGTCCAGCCGCCAGGCATCAGTAGCGGTATAGTGAGTTTAGATATCAGACAAGTCATGGATGCTTACAGCAACAACCGGCGCGGCCTGCGCCATACTGAAAATATATAATATAATCAGAATATTAAATGATATTCTCGGCAGCTTGCGCATGCATATCTACCAGGCGCCGCTCTTGAAGCGGTCGATTTCGCGACGGTCTTTCTTCGTCGGCCGGCCTTCACCATGCGTCACCACCTGCGCCTGCGCCTTGCGCTCAAACGCCAGCGCCTCACGCACCTTGATACTTTCTTCTGTCTCACGGTAAAGCTGCTGTGCCTCGGGCGCCGGGCCGCGCTTGCCGGAAAGCCCCAGTACTTCAACCACAAAGGTATATGGCCCCAGC
>JAJXUI010000065.1 GCA_021782995.1 Pseudomonadota bacterium
CGATATTTCTGCTCCTGGTCGGTGAGGCCGTGGAATTTTTCCGGAAGCGGGCGGATGGCTTTGGTCAGCAGGCGCAGGGTTTTTACCCGTACCGAAAGTTCGCCGGTTTTGGTCTTGAACAGCACACCCACCGCGCCGAGGATGTCGCCCAGGTCATAATGCTTGAACGCTTCATGTACGGCTTCGCCAGTGTCGTCGTTGCTGATATACAGCTGTATGCGGCCGCTCATGTCGAGTATCGTGGCAAAGCTGGCCTTGCCCATTACGCGCTTCAGCATCATGCGGCCTGCGACGATCACCTCTACCGGGTTGTCTTTGAGTTGCTCGGCTGTCAGTTCGCCATAGCTGGCAATGATGTCCTCTGCCAGGTGCTCGCGCTGGAAATCATTGGGGAAGGCAACGCCGTTTTCGCGCAATGTATTTAGTTTTGCGCGGCGCTCTGCCATGATCTTGTTTTCATCTTGCGGTTCAACTGCTGGAGTGTTGGCAGGTGTTGTCATGTTCGTTTCCGTAAATATATTTCTAGTGGATGCCCTGTTTCAGGCTGGCTTCAATGAATGGGTCGAGGTCACCATCCAGTACCTTCTGTGTGTTGGATATCTCAACATTGGTGCGTAAATCCTTGATGCGTGACTGGTCCAGCACATAGGAGCGGATCTGGTGACCCCATCCGACATCCGATTTCGTCTCTTCAAGCTTTTGCTGTTCGGCCTGGCGTTTGCGCAATTCTGCTTCGTACAGGCGGGATTTCAGCATGGACATGGCCTCTGCACGGTTCTTGTGCTGCGAGCGGTCGTTCTGGCATTGCACCACTATGCCGGTCGGGATATGCGTGATACGGATCGCCGAGTCAGTCTTGTTGATGTGCTGACCGCCAGCACCGGAAGCGCGGAACGTGTCAACGCGCAGGTCGGCAGGGTTGATGTCAACTTCGATCGAGTCATCCACTTCCGGATACACGAACAGGCTGGCAAAGGAAGTATGGCGTCCACCGGAAGAGTCGAAAGGTGATTTGCGCACCAGGCGATGCACGCCGGTTTCGGTCCTGAGGTGGCCATAGGCGTATTCGCCCTCGATCTTAAGGGCAGCACTGCGGATACCGGCCACATCGCCATCGGTCTGTTCCAGCACCTCGACCCTGAAGCCCTTGCGTTCACAGTAGCGGATGTACTGGCGCAGCAGCATCGAGGCCCAGTCGCAGGCTTCTGTACCGCCTGCACCGGCCTGGATATCAATAAAGCAGTTGTTGGGGTCGGCCGGGTTGGAGAACATGCGGCGGAACTCGAGGGCGGCCACGCGTTTTTCGATGTCCTCGACGTCTGCAGCGATGCTCTGCAGGCTGTCGTCGTCGTTGTCTGCCTGCGCCATTTCGAAAAGCTCTGCAGCATCGTCCAGGCCCTGGCCAATCTGGCGCAGGCCAACAACCACATCTTCCAGTGATTTACGCTCGCGTCCCAGATCTTGTGCGCGCTTTGCGTCGTTCCAGATAGAGGGGTCTTCTGCGAGCTGGTTGACTTCGGTCAGGCGTTCTTCTTTGCCATCGAAGTCAAAGATACCTCCGTAATTCCAGGCTGCGAGCACGCAGGTCTTGCAGGTGAGCGGTAAGGGCGTTGAGTTGTTCTGCTTCCATGATTGATGACGTGTTACAGCAAGTTTGAAAGGGGTAATTATACATGCAGTGGGGGGCTTGAATAAACCCGCCGGGCGTGGAGGGGCGTTAAACGAAGATAAGTCCAGCCACAACACCGGCAATGATGGCGGCAAAGCCGGTCAGTACCATTTTTGCCAGCTGGCGGCCGCCAATGAAAATGACCATGGCGTATTTCAGCAGCATATTGGATAAAAATGCGATGGTGATCGTCAAAACGGCATGCTGGGCGTCCAGTTTGCCCAGGTCGACCAGCCTCAGGCTCGACAAGGTAATGGCGTCTACATCGGTCAGGCCGGAAATGGCCGCCACCGCATACAGTCCCTTGTTGCCGGCGATATCGGAAAGCCATGCTGAAGCAAGCAGGACCACCGCATAGATCAGCGCAAAACTCAATGCAGCTGGCAGCTCGGTGGGGTTGGCGCTTGTTGGCTTTGGCAGGTCGGCATTGCTGCGCAGCTGGTTACGGCCAAACAGGATGGCAACAAAACCGAACATCAGTCCGACGCCCATCGGGAACAGCATGGATGCCAGGAGTTTGGGCGAGATGATTGAACAGATGACCAGCAGGCGCAGCATGACGACCTGGCTGGCAATGACAATCACGATTGCAGAAAGCTTCAGCATGTTTTCATTGTCACGGCCATGGCGGGCATATGCCAGTGTGGTGGCGGTGCTTGAAAGCAGGCCGCCGAGTATGCCGAGCAGGGCCGGGCCGTAGCGGAAGCGGATCCAGTGCAATGCGATGTAGCCGGCCAGGCTAATGCCGGAAATCAGCACCACCATCATCCAGGCATGGTAGGGATTGAAGGCGCCATATGGGCCGTAATTCTGGTTGGGCAGGATGGGCAGGATGATGAAGGTCAGTACCAGAAATTGCAGGACCGATACAAGATCCTTGCGTGTCAGGCGTTGTGTCATGCCGCGCAGTTCGGGTTTGAAATACAGCAGGGTGGTGGTGGTGACTGCCAGCATGATGGCCAGACGTGATTCGCCATGCCAGACAATTACCCCCAGCAGATAGCACAGCAACAATGCGGCGCTGGTGGTGGTGCCTGGATCAGACTCTTCCTGATTAGGCGTGAAATAGGCGGCTATGATCATCAGTCCGACCAGGCACAGCCCCACGGCCAGTAGCCAGACGGAGTTGGTCAGTTGTGCAATCATTGCCAGCAGCGTGCCAAACAGTGCGACCAGTGCAAATGTGCGCAGCCCTGCCTTGGCCGTGGGGCTGCGTTCCCGCTCCAGCCCGATCAGCAGGCCGATGGCCAGGCTGGTAACAAATTGAGGCAGGGTATCAATCCCGTTGCCCTGCAGGATGGAGATTTCCATATGGAGTTGGGTATGAAACTAACTATATGAATATATTATATTAAAAATGTTCAAGCGGCTTCCCGGTGGCGCACCAGCAATTGCAGGCTGGCCTGGCCATTGTATTCATTGATGCCAAGGCTGTACACGGCGCGTATTCTTGCCGGGGCGGTATCTGTATTGAAAAAATGAATGGCATCAAACTGTCCTGCTGCATTTGAGAGCGCAAGCTTGAGATGTTTTTCACCCACGATGCGCTGGTTCACAACCTTGAATTCGCCATCAAACAGGGGTTGAGGAAAGCCTTGTCCCCACACCTGACGTTCCAGCTGGTATGCAAGTTCGAACGAATATTCCTGCATCTGCAAAGTACCATCAGTTTCAATTATGCGTGTGAGATCGGCCGGGTTCAGCAGTTCTTGTGCGACGGATTCAAATGCCTGCTGGAAATGTGCCAGATCCGGCTCTGCAATGGTCAGTCCCGCTGCCATCGCATGGCCACCGAATTTCCGGATCAACTGGGGGTGCCGTTTTGAAACCAGGTCGAGCGCATCGCGCAAGTGCAAGCCGGTAATGCTGCGGCCGGAACCTTTCAATTCGCCTTTTCCACTATCGTCAACCGCATCCGCACGAGCAAAGGCGATGACCGGGCGATGAAATTTGTCCTTCAGACGTGAAGCAAGTATGCCAATCACGCCCTGATGCCAGGTTTCATCATGCAGCACGAGGCTGTAGCTTTCCTGAGGATTGACATCATCCAGTAAACCCAGCGCAACATCCTGCATCTCTGCTTCTATGCTGCGCCTCTCCTGATTCAGTGCATCAAGTCTGGAGGCGATCTGCAAAGCTTCTGCGGGATTATCGGAGAGCAGGCATTGAATGCCGAGGTTCATGTCTTCTAGCCTCCCGGCTGCATTCAGTCTCGGACCAACCATGAAGCCCAATTCATAGGTGGTAGCCTTGGCTGGTGATTTTTTGGCTACTTGCAGCAGCGCATTGATACCGGCACATGCACGTCCGGCGCGAATGCGCTGCAGCCCCTGTTCGACGAATATGCGGTTGTTTGCGTCCAGTTTTACCACGTCAGCGACAGTCCCCAATGCGACCAGGTCCAGCAGCTTGCCCAGATTGGGTTCGGGTTTATCGGCATATGTATTTCGATTGCGCAATTCTGCACGCAATGCCATCAGCACATAGAACATCACGCCTACGCCAGCCAGATGCTTGCTTGGAAATGCGCACCCGGGCTGGTTCGGATTCACGATGCATAGCGCATCCGGCAAGGTGTCGCCGGGAAGGTGATGATCCGTCACCATGACATCAATTCCCAGGCGCCTGGCTTCTGCCACGCCCTCCACACTTGCAATGCCGTTGTCTACAGTGATGATGATGTCGGGACTGGAATGTGCTGCCAGCTGAACAATCTCCGGGGTCAGTCCGTAACCATATTCAAACCGGTTCGGTACCACATAGTCAACTTTCGCGCCCATTGCTTTGAGTCCGCGCATTGCCACCGCACAGGCCGTTGCGCCATCGGCATCGTAATCGGCCACAATCAGCAGTTTTTTCTGCGCCGCAATGGCATCGGCCAGCAGGCAGGCCATTTGCTGTACATTTTTCAGGCCCGTAATGGGAAGCAGTTGACTCAGGGCTGTATCCAGCTCTTTTGCCTGCTTGATGCCGCGTGCAGCATAGATGCGTGCCAAAAGCGGAATTATGCCCTGCTGTTCCAGCTGAGCAGCCAGACTGGCCGGGTAATTGCGGTGTGCGATGAGAGTCATGCCTGAGATTTTTGAAAACAGGAGTGGATTTTATCAAATGGGAGTAGTTGCTTGCAGGCAGGAGACGCTGTTTAGCCATGCATCAAGATGGATGCAGGATTTTACACTTGATGCCTGATGCGTATCTTTTTCCATGTTAAGTATCGCGCAATCACAATAATTTCAAATTAATATTCAATATGTTGAATATATTAAATAATTTTCAAGGTATCATCGAGCCAGGTTTCAGGAGTGCCTGTCAGGCACTTCCTTGAATTGCATATTGCCGGCAGGAGGGAGGGCATCACTCTCACTTTTTCGATATATGGGATAGAATGCCGCCTATTTTTACAAAACTGGCAGGGTTATCGTGGCATTGATAGTTCAGAAATACGGCGGTACTTCGGTGGGGAGTCCCGAGCGCATCAAGAATGTTGCAAAGCGCGTCAAAAAATTCAAGGAGCAGGGTCATCAGGTCGTCGTTGTGGTTTCTGCGATGAGTGGTGAGACCAATCGTTTGATCGGACTGGCGAAGGAAATACAGGCGCAGCCAGATCCCCGTGAACTGGATGTGATTGTCTCTACAGGCGAGCAGGTAACGATAGGCCTGTTATCCATGGCGCTGATGGCCGAAGGCATGAAAGCCAGAAGTTATACAGGTGCACAGGTGAAAATCCTTACAGACAGCGCTTTTACCAAGGCTCGCATTGTCAGCATTGATGAAGAGAATATCCGTGCAGACCTGGCGGACGATTATGTGCTGGTTGTTGCCGGTTTCCAGGGTATCGATGAGGACGGTAACATCACCACTCTTGGCCGAGGTGGTTCTGATACGACAGGCGTAGCAATTGCTGCGGCATTGGGTGCGGATGAATGCCAGATATATACCGACGTGGACGGTGTCTATACAACTGATCCCCGCATGGTGCCGGAAGCCCGCCGCCTGAAAAGCATTACGTTTGAGGAAATGCTGGAGATGGCCAGTCTTGGCTCCAAGGTATTGCAAATCCGTTCTGTGGAGTTTGCAGGGAAATACAAAGTTAAGTTACGCGTGCTGTCCAGCTTCGAAGAAGAAGGCGATGGCACTCTGATTACATTTGAGGAAGATACAGCAATGGAACAGGCGATTATTTCAGGCATAGCCTTCAACCGGGATGAGGCCAAGATTACCGTGATTGGCGTACCTGACAAACCCGGAATTGCATACCAGATTCTTGGGCCGGTAAGCGAAGCCAATATCGATGTGGATATCATCATCCAGAACGTGGGAGTAGGTGGTGCAACCGATTTCTCCTTTACCGTGCATCGCAATGAGTTTGCGAAGGCCATGGACATTCTGAAAAACAAGGTGCAACCCCATGTTGGCGCGAAGGATGTGGTAGGCGACAACAAGACTGCCAAAGTTTCAGTGGTGGGTATCGGCATGCGTTCGCATGTAGGCATTGCCAGCAAGATGTTCCGCACTCTGGCCGAGGAAGGCATCAACATCCAGATGATTTCCACGTCTGAAATCAAGATTTCCGTGGTGATTGACGAAAAATATCTCGAGCTGGCGGTGCGTGTGCTGCACAAGGCTTTTGAGCTCGACCAGGAGGCGGTATAAGGCAATCACTATAAAAAATATTTGACGAACAAGCCGCAAATCATTATCATGCGCGGCTCTTCAGGAGAGATGGCCGAGTGGTCTAAGGTACTCCCCTGCTAAGGGAGCGTCGGACAAAATCTGACCGAGGGTTCGAATCCCTCTCTCTCCGCCAATACATGCGGTTTGGTATTGAGCGGTATTAGTAGTAAATAAATGCAGTTTATCTGCGCCCGTAGCTCAGTTGGATAGAGTACATGGCTACGAACCATGGGGTCGGGCGTTCGAATCGCTCCGGGCGCGCCATATGGCACAATGGGTTAGGTCAGAAATGACCTGACCCATTTTTTTTGTGCAGGAACTTTGAAGGGGCTCAGCTTTTCCCCTAAATGGCATTTCAAGGCTAGCATTTTTCCTTTGGTTTTCATCTGTAATCTGGTTTAAGGCATCTAGAAGCTCTCCTACTTGAGCAACGCTAAAGTGGGAGGTCAATAGATTCCCTGTTGTGCCAGAGAATATCCGCAATGGATTCCTCATGAACTCCTGAATCGCCCCGGGTTTCGTGGAGTCCATTTGGTGTAAGTTACACAGCTTCCGTATTCTGCCTGGCAAGCTGGCGGTAATATTCTGCCTCAGCTTCTGCTGGCGGGATATAGCCAATTGAGGAT
>JAJXUI010000066.1 GCA_021782995.1 Pseudomonadota bacterium
GGAATACACAGCGCATGAGCTGAAAGTGAAAGTGACGACAGACCGCCAGCAGTATCGCGTGCGTGAAAAGGCAAAAGTCAGCATCGATGTGCGCAGGGCTGATGGCAGCCTTCCGCAGCGGAATGCAGAAATTGCACTGGCTGCGGTGGATGAAGGCTTACTCGAATTGCTGGGCAACAATAGCTGGAAGCTGCTGGATGCGATGATGAAGCAGCGCGGCATCGAAGTGGAAACTTCGACTGCGCAGATGCAGGTGGTGGGCAAGCGCCATTTCGGGCGCAAGGCGGTGGCAGCCGGTGGCGGGGGCGGGCGCAAGTCTGCACGCGAAATGTTTGACACGCTGCTGTTCTGGAAGGCGCGTATCAGGCTGGATGAGCATGGCCACGCCACCGCTGAAGTGCCGCTGAATGACTCGCTGACTTCCTTCCGCATTGTGGCCGTGGCCAACGCCGGTTCCGGCATGTTCGGCACCGGCGAAACGGCCATCGAGTCCACGCAGGACCTGATGCTGATATCCGGTTTGCCGCCACTGGTGCGTGAACAGGACAAATTCCGGGCGAATTTCACCGTGCGCAACACGACGGAAAAATCCATCGAGCTGACATTCTCACCCAGCGTTTCGGCCAAGGGCAGTGATGTGCCATTGATGCAGGATCGCTTGCAGCCGCAGACGGTCACGCTCAATGCGGGTGAAGCAAAGGAGATAGGCTGGGATGTGGAAGCGCCGCTGGATGTGCCAGCGCTGGTGTGGCAAGTCACTGCTCAGGGTGTGGGCGATGCAGCAGCGGCCAGTGATAAGCTGAAGATCACGCAAACCGTGCAACAGGCAGTGGCGGTGCGCACCTTCCAGGCGACAATCGAACAGCTCAGCCAACCATTGAAAATGCAGGTGCAGATACCCAAGGATGCGATACCCGGTCGCGGTGGCATCCGCGTGCAACTGCAAGGCAAGCTGGCGGATGACCTCGCGGGTGTTACCGAATACATGAGTCGTTATCCTTATTCTTGCCTGGAACAGAATGCCTCGAAGGCGGTGGCGCTGCGCAATGAAACCAGCTGGAATTTCCTGATGTTCACCTTGCCCGCTTATCTGGATCGTGATGGGCTGGCGAAATATTTTCCGCTGATGGAGCTGGGCAGCGACACGCTGACTTCTTATCTGCTGTCGATTGCGAACGAAGCCGGCTATGAAATTCCGGAAGCCAGCAAGCAGCGCATGGAAAAGGGGTTGATCGGCTTTGTCGAAGGACGGGTCATCCGCTATTCCTCGCTGCCCACCGCAGACCTCGCCATCCGCAAGGTGGCTGCGCTGGCGGCATTGTCGCGCGGGGAGACGGAGATCAATCCGCGCTGGCTGGATGGCTTCTCGATCGAGCCCAACCTGTGGCCGACTTCGGCAGTGATCGACTGGTATACCCTGCTTAAACGTGTGGAGGTGATACCGCAGCGTGATGAGCGGATGAAAGAGGCCGAGCAGATCCTGCGTTCACGCCTGAATTTCCAGGGCACCATCATGACCTTCTCCACCGAGCGCAATGATGCACTGTGGTGGCTGATGAGTTCTGCCGACCAGAATGCAAACCGCATCATTCTGGAAATGCTGGATCGGGATAACTGGTCAGCTGACATGTCGCGGCTGATAAGAGGCGCATTGGGCAGGCAGCACAAGGGCCACTGGGATACCACACTGGCCAATGCCTGGGGCGTGCTGGCGATGGAAAAATTCTCGAAGAAATTCGAGGCTGATACGGTCAATGGCAAAACGGTAACGCAGTTGGGCAGTGTCAGAAAAGAGCATCAATGGAAGCCTGATGAGAAACAGTCCAGCTTCCAGTTGCCCTGGCCTGCCGGTGCGTCTGATCTTGGCTTCAATCATGAAGGCAGTGGCAAGCCGTGGGCGATCATTCAGAGCCTCGCGGCCATTCCGCTGAAACAGCCGCTTTCCACGGGCTACCAGATCAGGCGCACGATCACACCGATCGAGCAGAAAGTACCGGGTGATTGGAGTCGGGGTGATGTTTATCGGGTGCATCTGGATCTGGAGGCGCAGTCCGACATGAGCTGGGTGGTGGTGAATGACCCCATCCCTGCAGGCGCTTCGATACTCGGCACGGGTCTCGGCAAGGATTCAAAATTGCTGACCGGGGGCGAAGTGCGTCGCGGCTGGGTGTGGCCTGCGTTTGAAGAGCGCAAGCTGGATTCCTTCCGTGCCTATTACGAATTCGTACCCAAGGGTAAATGGTCTGTGGAGTACACCGTGCGCCTGAATAACGGAGGTGAATTCAAGTTGCCGGAAACGCGGGTGGAAGCAATGTATGCGCCGGAAATGTTTGGCGAGATACCGAATCCGGATGTGGTTGTTAAGCCATAGGAAATTTTAAATAATATAATATAATCAAAATGTTATAAAATATTTAAGGTTGGGGTTTCCGGCAACAGGCTTGTGGGATATTGAAGCGCTTTATATTCAGAATGGCTGACTGGTTATGGAAATTGTCACTGACGGAAACATCAGACCGCAGCAAGCGACACCACGATTGGGTTTTTTCCAGCGGCGTCGAGCACGCAAACGTTTTCGCGAGCTGGCGGGCGCAGACCGGCTGATTGATCCCGGCGAATGGCAAAAGGCATTTGAATCACGAAATCCGCTGATCGCTAAGCGCCTGTTCCAGCTGGTGGATACCGATGGCACAGGGTTTATCGATGAGGCCGAATATTTGACGTTTGTCGCCCACCTGCTGGACCGGCATTCGGGTAATCGTTACCGGCTGGTGTTTGCGATCTATGACCTGGATGACAATGGCGAACTGGATGAAAGCGAAATTCGCAAAATTTTGCAGTCCAGTCTGGATGAGCAGTCCCTGAAGATAGACGAAGAAGAGCTGAAGGAGTTGGCCAGAGCTTTTTTGCGTTACTTCCGGCGAGCCACCAAACGCACGGTGAATTGTGAAGCGTTCATGGCAGGTATCAAGCAATACAAGAAATTCGATGTGCTGTTCTCTCAATTCGTCAATCTCTGGCTGCCGCAGGGTAAACGCAGGCGCGGCAAGACGCAGCTGAAAGCCGGTCTGCGCACGCACGTCAAAACATTCCTCAGCGAAAACTCGCAGGGCAGTTTCTGGGTGGCGGTGTATCTCGCGGTCAATGTGTACCTGTTTGCGCATGCCTATTTGAAATATGCTGCACTCGGGGCAGCACCTGCGGTGATGTTTGCGCGCGGCTTTGGCGCATGCCTGAACCTGAATGTTGCGTTGATCCTGTTGCCGGTCGCGCGTGCAATGTGGACACGCATTCGCCATTTTGGTTTTGGCAGGCTATTCCCGCTTGATTCTATGACCGAGTTCCATCGCGGCATCGGCTGGTTCATCGTGGGGTTCTCGCTGTTTCACATACTGGCACACAGCTTCAATTACTGGAATACGGGAGTGCATCCCGCGACATTGCTCACGAATCCGGCATTTGTCACCGGTGTGGCGGCTTCTTCCATCCTGCTGCTGATGTTGTGGGGCTATGCCAATAAATCCGGGCGGCAGCGCGAACGCTTTTCAGGCACGCACCTGTCTTATGGTGCATTCATTGTGATCATCCTGTTGCATGGCCGGCACTTCTGGATGTGGCTACCCGTGCCTGCGCTGCTGTTTGTGCTGGATGGCATGTTCCGGTATTTTTTCCGTACGCAAAAGGTGAAAGTGCTCGCATTGCAGGCATTGTCTGATGGTGTGACGCTGGTGCGCTTTGCCCGGCCAGCCGGCTTCAATTTTTATCCGGGTGATTACCTGAGCTTCAATCTCCCTGTGATTTCACGCTGGGAATGGCACCCGTTCACCATCAGTGCCTCTCCTGAAGCGGAACATTTTGAAGTACATGTGCGCAACAGCGGCGACTGGAGCGGCGCATTGCATAATCTTTCGCGAAAACGCGAGCTGGATATCGCCAGCCTGAAGGCGAAGATAGACGGCCCCTATGGAGCGCCAACTTCCAATATCTACCGCTCGCCGGTAGCGGTGATGATAGCCGGCGGCATCGGTGTCACGCCGTTTGCCAGTGCGCTGGAAAGCCTGGTGATGCGCAGGCAGCAGGGCCGCAACCGCAAGGATGCATCGCAACAGACAGTATATTTTCACTGGCTGAACCGCTCGCAGCGCTCCTATGAGTGGTTCCAGAGCCTGTTGCAGCAAGCGGAAAAAATGCTGGGAGACAAGTTCCGATTGCATATCCACCTTACCAGCTTCAGCCATAACCTCACCAATATCGCGATGCAGATAGCAGCAGAGGAGTTTCACGCCAAACACCAGCGCGACCCTTTCACCAGCCTGCATGCCGTGACTAACCCGGGCCGGCCGAATTGGCCTGAGATTTTTGCAGGCTTGGCGCAGCAGCATCCCGGTATGCCTGTGGATGTGTATTATTGCGGGCCGCAGGCGCTGGCGGCGGAATTGCACCGGCATTGCCGCAATTTCGGTTTCTATTTCCATGAAGAAAAATTTGGTTAAGGCAGGTTTCCCCATGAAAAAATTTTTGCTGTTATCTATTGCCCTGTTGCCACTCGCCAGCCATGCCGGCGACCGCGAAGATTTCGAGGCCTACAAGAAGCAGATGCAGGGTGGGATGCAACAGCAAAAAGAAGAATACCGCGCCTACACCGAGAAAATGCAGCGGGAATGGAAATCCTATCTGGATGACATCCGCAAGAATTTCGGCTCGGTGGATTTCACTTCCGACAAGAAATGGGTCAATTACTCGAAGGATAAGAAGGCGAGAGTTGCACTCGACAACGACAAGGGTGTGGTCACCCTGGAATTTGTCGCATCCGACAAGGGCAAGGGGGTGAAGGAAGCGAAGGCGTTGCTCAACGAACTTTCAAAGGAAGCCAACCCTTTCTCCAGCCAGCCCGCGCTGACGGAAAACGTGCCGGTGGACAAACTTCGGCCCGAAGATGCCAGGCCGGTTGGCCATGCCAGTCAGGGCGGGGCGCAGGTTTACCGGCTCACCGTGCCGATGAATGAAGACCGGCAGATGAACAATGAAGTGCAGGTCGCCGAATCGGTGCGGGACATGACCGAGAAATATCATGTGCCCTACGACATCGCGATGGCCATCATCAAGGCCGAGTCCAATTTCAATGTGGGCGCGGGCACGCGCAAGGGTGCGCTGGATATCCGCGACCCGGCGCAATATGAAAACAGTCCCTGGGGCTTGATGCAGGTGGTGCCCAAACGCAGCGGGCGCATAGGCCTGAAGCGTGCGCAGGGCAAAAACCGGCAGCCCACGGCCGATGAACTGCTCGACCCGAAAACCAACCTGGAAATCGGCGTGGCTTATCTGGCCGTGCTGCAGGAAAGCGAGTTCAGCAGTGTGAAGGATGAGGACGTCCGTGAGCGGCTGATGATTGCGGCCTACCGCGATGGCCCGGAGAAGGTGTATACCTTGTTCAGCCGCAGCGGGAAAAAGGCCGAGTCGCTGGCGGTGGTCAACCATCTGAGCAGTGACGAAGTGGCGCGCATCCTGGCCAGGAAGGGAACCGGCACCAAACTGCCGGATGGCAAATATGTGGCGAATGTGGAAAAGGAGCGGGACAACTACCGTGTCACCGAACAGGAAAAGCAGCAATACGAACAGGAAGCGGAAAAAATTTCCGCCAATCCCGAGCTGCGCGCCGTGGTCAACCAGTGGCTGGGTACGCCCTATCGATTAGGTGGCACCACGCACAATGCCATCGATTGCTCGGGCTTCACCATGAACGTCTATTCGCAGGCATACAAGATGAAGATCCCCAGAACTTCGGAGTTGCAATACACCACCTATGGCGGATCAACCGTGGGCAGCCAGGCGAGGAAGGAAGGCGACCTGATATTCTTCAATACACTGCATAACGGCAACCCTGTGTCACATGTCGGCATCTGGCTGGACAACAGCAAGTTTGTACATGCCAGCTCCAGCAAGGGCGTGGTGATTTCCAATATCAATGAGACGTATTACCGCACGCGGTATGTGGGGGCGAATCGGCCGGTTGGGCAGTGAGGTAATGAAATTTCCACTAGATCCCATTAAGATTTATGAGTCAACGTGGCACAGCTTGCAGATTTGCCACTTGAGCATAGGAGAAATTAATGCCTAGTATCAACTATTGGTTTAACGCCCAAACTGTCCTAATATTCCTTTTCAGCAGCTCGCGTAGGGCGCAATAACCAACGGGCATTGCGTCCTACGGTTTGAAAACATTCGGTGCAATGCGCTTCGCTTATTGCACCCAACAAATTGGCATCTACCGAGAAGCTGCGATTTCATAAATGAACACTCTGCGGACATCCCAACCTTTTTCCAATTCCGCTGTCAGAATATCGATCGTAACAATCTCCAACTGATTCAATGAAACGCGTTTCCAAATTAGCCGAACAGGACGACCACGATGACGACAAGATGCGCATCGACAAGTGGTTGTGGGCGGCGCGATTTTTCAAGACCCGTGCGCTGGCGATTACCGCCATCGAATCGGGCAAGGTGCTGGTGAATGAGGGGGGTG
>JAJXUI010000040.1 GCA_021782995.1 Pseudomonadota bacterium
CATCAATGACAGGCTGGAAGAGCTCGGCGGTGACGCCGATGTGGAAGCGCTGGCGCAACAGGAACGGACTGAACATGCAAAATATATGGCAGCGGCAAAGAAACTGAGTGATTCACGCAAGCAGGCTGCTGCCAGCCTGTCGCAGGAAATCACCCAGGCCATGCAGACCCTGGCGATGCAGGGGGGCGCGTTTGCCGTTGCCTTGCAGCCGATGATCGAAGGCAATCAGCATGGACTTGAGGCCATTGAATTCCAGGTTGCTGCCAATCCCGGTGTGCCGATGCGCGGGCTGGCCAAGGTGGCTTCAGGCGGTGAACTTTCCCGTATCAGCCTGGCGATCCAGGTTGCCGCAAGCAAGGCTGCGACGGTACCCACGCTGATCTTTGATGAGGTGGATAGCGGGATTGGAGGTCGTGTCGCAGAAATTGTCGGCGGCCTGCTTAAGCAGCTGGGCAAGCGACACCAGGTGATGTGCGTGACCCACCTGCCTCAGGTCGCTGCCATGGCAGATCAGCAATGGCAGGTAAGCAAGGCCGTGAAAAGCGGGGTGACCTTGAGCCAGATTCGGGTGCTGACCCGCGATGAACGCATCGAGGAAATTGCCCGCATGCTGGGCGGGGTAACCATTACCGATACCACCCTCAAGCATGCTGCGGAGATGCTGGGTCAGCACTGAGCCCCAGCTGGTTTTCGACGGATTTGGCAGGATGCCAAGAGTGGCTGTTTTCCCAGTCTTGGTGGCTTGAGGTATCATGTTCGCCTTTTTCGGCACAGTTCAAAGTTCCATGTTTATGAAAATCAAGGTATTGCTGGTGCTAATGCTGGTCGTGCTGACTGGTTGTACTTCATTCAGGCCGTATCGGATGGAAATCCGTCAGGGCAATCTGGTCACGCCGGAAATGCGCGCCAAGGTGCGTGTGGGCATGTCGCGCCAGCAAGTCACGGCTGCGCTGGGTTCGCCACTGGTATCCGATGTTTTTCATGCGAATCGCTGGGATTACCTCTATCGCTATGACGAGCGGGGCAAGCCGCTGGAACAGCAGCGGTTGACCGTTTATTTTGAAGGTGATTTCGTCAAGCGCATCGATGACAGCCAGATGGCAGGTGCAGGTGCGCAGCCGGCAACTGCAGGCAAATAAATTTAAGGTGGAAAACACATGAGCAAGATCAAGGTGGTAATTGCCGGTAGTTCCGGCCGCATGGGCAAAGCTTTACTGGAAGGCGTATTCCAGTCTGAAGACCTGCAGCTGCATGCTGCGCTGGATCATGCAGGCAGTGCATTTGTGGGCAAAGATGCCGGAGAGATGGTGGGCAATGCCTGTGGTGTGAAAATCACGGCAGATTTTGCCAGTGCCCTGCAGGGCGCCGATGTACTGATCGACTTTACCCGTCCGGAAGGCACGTTGGCACATCTGGAAGCCTGTTTGAAGCTGGGGGTGAACATCGTGATTGGCACAACCGGTTTCAATCCGCAGCAGAAAGCGCAACTGGCGGCAGCCGGGCAGAAGATAGGCGTAATGTTTGCGCCCAATATGAGCGTAGGTGTAAACCTGACCTTCAAGCTGCTGGAAACGGCGGCCAAAGTGCTGTCGCATGGTTTTGATATTGAAATTGTCGAAGCACATCATCGTCACAAGGTCGATGCGCCGTCCGGCACTGCGCTCGGTATGGGTGAGGTCATCGCACGCACGCTGGGGCGCGACTTGGAGAAATGCGCCGTATACGGACGCGAAGGTATTACCGGTGAGCGCGACCCTTCAACCATCGGGTTTGCCACGGTGCGCGGTGGCGATATTATTGGCGATCACACAGTAATTTTTGCCGGTATTGGCGAGCGTATCGAGATTACACACAAGGCAAGTAGCCGTGCCACCTTTGCACTGGGTGCATTGCGTGCTGCACGTTATCTGGAAGAGCATCCGGCTGGCATGTATGATATGCAGGATGTTCTGGATTTGAGGTAACTTGATGAATATATTATTATTTTTTCAATTCAAGGTGTAGTGATGGATATGAATGATCAGAAGAAAAAGGATTTGAATCTGGTGGGAAGATATATCGCTGTAATTGTAGCGGCCCTGATGCTTTCTGCTGCCTTGGGTAGCATGGACTTGTTTGTGAAAACCTATGTAATACAGGGCAAGCTGAATGCCTCAAGTCTGGTGCGTTTCCTCGGATATTCAACCGCACTCGGCGCATTATGGATGCTGGGGCAGCGCGCCACCATCTTCATGCAAAAACATGGTGGGCGCTGGGCATTTGTTGAGCATCTTATCTTGCCATTAGTTACATTGATCGTGGTGGCATCGGTCAACTCTGTTGCCTTGCTGGTGCTGAAGCCAGTAATGAGTTTCCAGATGAACAATATTTACAACTGGGTATTCATTTTTGGCATTCTGGGGTGTGCGGTATGGGTCATCATGGCTGTGTTGGGACAGTCGTCGTCGCTGACTGAAGCCTTTACCACTGTGGCCAGCAAGGAAGCTGGAAGCAAAACATGTGCTTCGTGCGGTGATACAAACGAGATGGGCGCCAAATTCTGCAAAGGGTGTGGCAAAGAACTGGCATGAAATGATTGTTGCCAAAAAATGGCGGCACACGTTGTCGCCATTTTTGTTTGAGCCATTGAGGCTTATTTACGCTCTTTTTTCATTGCTTGCTGGGCTTCGCGTTTTGCATCTTTTTCGCGTTCTGTTGCCCGCTTGTGGTTACGGCCGCTCGCGTTGCTCGCTTAACATGCACAGCATGTTAGCCTTCGCCGCAAGCGGGCTTGCCTGAAGGTTATTTGCGCTCTTTTTTCATTGCCTGCTGGGCTTCGCGTTTCGCATCTTTTTCGCGTTCGGTTGCCCGCTTGTCATGCTCTTTCTTGCCCTTGGCGAGGCCGATGGCGAGTTTGACGCGGCCTTTGCTGTAATGCATGTCCAGCGGCATGATGGTGTAGCCGGCTCGTTGCACCTTGCCGGCCAGCTTGTCGATTTCGCGTGCATGCAGCAGCAGTTTGCGGGTGCGGGTCGGGTCGGGATGGATGTGGGTGGAGGCGTTTTGCAGCGGGCTGATGTGCGCGCCCAGCAGTTGCAATACCCCATCTTTCAGGATGATGTAGGCTTCCTTGATCTGCACACGGCCGGCCCGGATGGATTTGACTTCCCAGCCCTCCAGCATCAGGCCGGCTTCGTAGCGCTCTTCAATGAAAAAATCGTGAAAGGCCTTCTTGTTTTGTACGATGCTCATAATCGTACTATTCTATCAGTTTTGCTGAAGGCCTCTCCGCAGTGCATGGCAAATTTTGTAATGAATCGGATGAATTGATGGCTTTGGTGGAAAAAACGGTATTGCTACCATATAGCGCAGCACAGATGTACAAGCTCGTGGATGATGTACAGGATTACCCGAAATTCCTGCCCTGGTGTGGCGGGACGGAGGTGGCCCTATTGCAGGATGGTCGTATGAGGGCGACGGTGCATATCAATTATCATCAGCTCAAACAAAGCTTTACTACTGAAAATACGCGCGTGGAAGCTGAGCGGATCGATATGCGGCTGGTAGAAGGGCCTTTCAGGCTGCTTGAAGGCAGCTGGCAATTTTCCGCTTTGACGCCAACTGCCTGTAAAATAGCGTTCCGCCTGAATTATGAGTTTTCCAGCAAGTTGCTGGAAAAGCTGGTGGGGCCGGTATTTCACATGATTGCCTCGACGTTTGTCGAGGCATTCATCAAGCAGGCCGAAAAGGTCTATAAGTAAACAGTTGATCAATATGACAGAGCAGGCACAGGCAGGCAGGATCAAGGTGGAAGTGTTGTATGCACTGCCAATGGAGCAGACATTGCTGCAGGTAGAGGTGCCGCAAGGTTCAGTCGTGGAGGATGCCATCCGCATCTCAGGCATCCTGGAGAAATATCCGGAAATAGACCTGGCAAACAGCAAGTTCGGCATTTTCGGCAAAGCCTGCAAGGGGGATGTGATATTGCGCGAGAAGGACAGGGTAGAAATCTACCGTCCGCTGATTGCGGATCCCAAGGAAGTGCGCAAGCGCCTGGCTGCCGAGGGCAAGGTAATGAAAAAAGGTGGAGGTGAGCTTTAATGCTGGATTGCGACCTGCATTGCCATTCAAACATTTCCGACGGGATGTTGCCGCCTGCCGAACTGGTGGCGCGCGCAGCGGGGCGTGGTGTCAAGATCATGGCGTTGACCGACCATGATGATGTACGCGGGCTGGCGGAAGCAGCAAGCGTTGCTGCTACGCATGGCATTGATTTTATCAATGGCGTGGAGATTTCGGTTACCTGGAACAAGCATAACGTACACATTGTCGGTCTGAATATTGATCCCGAAAACGCAGAGCTGGTTTCCGGATTGAAGGTTTTGCGCGCAGGCAGGGCGGTGCGGGCAAAGCTGATGGCTGAATCTCTGGCGCAGGCCGGCATTGCAGGCGCGCTGGAAGGGGCTTACAAATATGCAGCCAATCCGGAAATCATCGGCCGCACGCATTTTGCGCGCTTCCTGGTGGACGGGGGCCACGCCAAAGATGTGCACAGCGTGTTCAAGCATTTCCTGATCAAAGGCAAGCCTGGATATGTCTCTCATCAGTGGGCAGACCTGAAAGATGCTGTACACTGGATCACCACTAGCGGCGGCATTGCAGTGATCGCCCATCCGGGCAGATACCTCTCCGGTCGAAAACCGATGGGACGCCCAACCCTGAAAAATCTTATTGTTGAATTTGTCGAGCATGGTGGGCGCGGCATCGAGGTGGTGACGGGTAGTCATACGCCTGAGCAGTATGCAGAGTTTGCGCGGTATGCAACGGAATTCGGCTTGTTGAGTTCCTGCGGTTCCGATTTCCATGCGCCGGGTGAGAGTTTCCGTGACCTTGGCCGTTTGCCTGATTTGCCCCTCGAATGCAAGCCGGTATGGCAGGCATGGGGTCGGGCATCATTGAATTCCTGAGAAAACTGGTCAGGAAGATTACAGATAACGTATGTCACAGTTCTTTCATGTTCATATACAAAATCCCCAGCCGCGATTGATACGCCAGGCTGCTGAATTGGTGCGTGGTGGAGCGGTCATTGTTTACCCGACCGATTCCGGATATGCACTGGGTTGCCATCTGGGGGACAAGGATGCGGTTACGCGCATACGCCGGATACGCGAGGTGGATGACAAGCATCATATGACGTTGATGTGCCGCGACCTGTCGGAGATTGCGCAGTATGCCAGGGTGGACAATGTGCAGTTCAGGCTGCTGAAAGGCAATACACCTGGCAGTTATACGTTCATCCTCGAGGCGACGCGCGAGGTGCCCAAGCGCCTGCAGCACCCGAAGCGAAGCACGATAGGCCTGCGCATTCCGGATCATCCGGTGGCGCTTGCTTTGCTGGAGGAGCTGGGCGAGCCGCTGTTGAGTTCCAGCCTGATTCTGCCAGGAGCAGAATTGGCTATGCATGACGCAGATGAAATCCATGAGTCCCTTGGTAACCAGGTTGACCTGGTGATAGACGGGGGGCCCGTTGGCCTGGAGCCGACAACCGTGATTGATTTGTCCGGAGAGGTGCCGCTGCTGTTGCGGCGAGGCAAAGGCGATCTGCAACCCTTTTCAATAGAAGAATGAAGCATGAATTTTAACCAGTTGATAGAAACCATCTCCCTTGCCGCACTGCCGGTGCTGTTTGCCATTACCCTGCATGAGGCTGCGCATGGCTATGTGGCCCGCCATTTTGGGGACATGACTGCGTTTCAGCAGGGGCGTATCAGCCTGAATCCGATACGCCATATCGATCCGGTCGGTACCATTCTGTTGCCGTTGCTGACCTTGTGGATGGGCGGCATCATGTTCGGCTGGGCAAAACCGGTACCGGTAAACTTCGGCGCCTTGCGCCAACCGAAAAAGGACATGTTGTGGGTTGCGCTTGCAGGCCCGGCCTCCAATATTTTCATGGCACTGGCATGGGCACTGCTTGCAAAAATTGCGATGGCATTTCCGGAAAATTATTATTCGCAGCCTTTGCTGCAGATGTCCTTTATCGGCATCAAGATCAACGTGGTACTCGCAGCGCTCAACCTGTTGCCATTGCCACCGCTGGACGGTGGCCGTATTGCCATCAGTGTATTGCCGCATCGCCAGGCATTCCAGCTGGCTAAACTGGAACCTTACGGCATGATCATCCTGATCGTTCTTGCGTTCTCCGGCATCCTCTGGTTTGTGCTGAAGCCATTGATGAATGTTCTTTACTTCATCATTCAACTTGTTTTTGGACTCTGAAAAGTATCGATATGTTTGCTGATCGCGTGTTATCCGGAATGCGCCCGACGGGCAGTCTGCACCTGGGGCATTACCATGGTGTGCTGAAAAACTGGGTGGAAATGCAGCATGAGTATGAGTGCCTGTTCTTTGCGGCCGACTGGCATGCGTTGACGACGCACTACGATGACCCGCATGCAATAGCGCAGAATACCTGGGATATGGTGATCGACTGGCTGGCGGCCGGCGTTGATCCGGCACGGGCGACACTGTTCATCCAGTCCAAGGTGCCAGAGCATGCCGAACTGCACTTGCTGTTGTCGATGATCACCCCGCTGGGCTGGCTGGAGCGCGTGCCTACCTACAAGGACCAGCAGGAAAAGCTGACGGAGAAGGATCTCAGCACCTATGGTTTTCTCGGTTATCCCCTGCTGCAGAGTGCGGACATCCTGATCTACCGTGCAACGCATGTGCCGGTGGGGGCCGATCAGGTGCCCCATATCGAATTTACACGCGAGATCGCGCGGCGTTTCAATCATCTGTATGGACGTGAGCTGGGATTTGAGGAAAAGGCGCAGTCAGCCGTGAAAAAACTGGGCAGCAAAAAGGCCAAGCTGTATGAAGAGCTGCGCACACGTTACCAGGAGCAGGGCGACGATGAAGCCCTGCAGTCGGCGCAGTCGTTGCTGGACGAGCAGCAGAGCCTGAGCCTGGGTGACCGTGAGCGCCTGTTCGGCTATCTCGAGGGAGGCGGCAAGATGATCCTGTCGGAGCCCCAGGCCATGCTGACAGCTGCGTCTAAAATGCCTGGACTTGACGGACAGAAAATGTCCAAGTCGTACAACAATACCATCACCCTGCGTGAGGACGAAGCCAGTGTGGCGAAGAAGATCAAGACCATGCCGACGGATCCGGCGCGCATCCGCCGCACCGATGTGGGTGACCCGGAAAAATGTCCGGTGTGGCAGTTGCATCAGGTGTATTCCTCAACCGAAATCCAGCAGTGGGCACAACAGGGCTGCCGTAGCGCCGCTATAGGCTGTATTGAATGCAAGCAGCCTGTTATCGAAGGTGTTCTGAGTGAGCAGAAGCCTATGCGTGAGCGTGCGCAGGTGTATCTGGATGATCCCACGCTGGTACGCAGCATCATCGCTGACGGTTGTGAGAAAGCGCGCAAGCAGGCCAGCGAAACCATGCGTGATGTGCGTGAGGTGATGGGGCTGGATTACAGCTGACGTCATGCTGTACTACGCAATTAAAGTTCTGCTGTCTGCGTTCATCATCGTCGCTGTGAGCGAATTGGCCAAACGCAGCAGTGTGCTGGGTGCTTTGCTGGCCTCCTTGCCGCTAACTTCCTTGCTGGCTTTTGTCTGGTTGTATATGGATACAGGTGATGCTCGGCGGGTGAGTCGGCTTTCGGTTGACATTTTCTGGCTGGTATTGCCCTCCCTGCCCTTTTTCCTGCTATTTCCCTTCTTGATTTCAAGGGGTTGGGGATTCTGGACGAGCCTGATGGTAGCGGCTTTGCTCATGATTGCATGCTATGGCATCATGCTGCAGGTTAAATCCCATATCCAGACATGAGCGAAGAACTGGTACAGCAAGGCAACACGGAAACTGCCGAACAGCAGGAGCCCAGGCCATTTGCGCATATCCATGGTGCGCCACTGCTTGAGTTGCCCAAGGATCTGTATATACCACCCGATGCACTGGAACTGGTGCTGGACTCCTTCCAGGGGCCGCTGGACCTGTTGCTGTACCTCATCCGCAAGCATAATCTGGATGTGCTGGATATTCCGATGGCGCAACTGACGCGGCAATACATGGAATATATCGAACTGATGCGTCAGGGCCGGCTGGAACTGGCCGCCGAATACCTGTTGATGGCGGCTGTGCTGATCGAGATCAAGTCCCGCATGTTGCTGCCGCGCCTGCCCAAGGTCAGCGAGGATGAGGGTGGAGAAGACCCGCGTGTCGAACTGATGCGACGCCTGCTGGAATATGAGCAGATGAAACTCGCAGCACAGAGGATGAATGAGATTCCGCAGGCTGGACGCGATTTCGAGCTGGCACATGTACTGATTGAAACGACCGTAGTCCAGAAACTGCCCAGCGTGGGTGTGGAAGACCTGCGCATGGCCTGGCTGGCATTGCTGGCGCGGGCCAAGCAGAACATGCACCACAAGGTGCGCAAGGATGGGTTATCAGTACGCGAGGAAATGACGCGCATCATCCGCCGCCTGAAACATGGTGAATTTGAATCATTCGAAGACCTGTTTGATTCGACCGGCGGCATTCCGCAACTTGTCGTGTCATTCATCGCGATCCTCGAGCTGGCCAAAGAATCCTTGCTGGAAATTACCCAAAACGAAACGCTGGGGAAAATATATGTCAGAACAAGCAACTCCGTCCATGCAGAACGGGAATGATGAAAATGGCGTGAACTCGCCAGAAATGGAAGGTTCGATTGAAGCCGCAAAACCTGAAACGGTAGCGGCATCTCCATTTGCTGTACAGGAAGTGAAGAATGAAGTAACTGCTGCAGATCAACAGTCTGATGCCCAGCTCACGGAAGAGGCGCTGGAAGACGAAAATGCGCAACTGGTTCAGCCGGTGGGTGAGGCACTGCTGAAAAATATTCTGGAAGCAGCATTGCTGACGTCGCCAGAGCCGTTGTCTGTGGCGGAAATGAGGAAATTGCTGGAGGTTGCGCCAAACAGCGGGTTGATCGTCAATATGCTGCAAGAGTTGCAGCAAGAATATCGTGGTCGTGGTGTCGAATTGACGGAAGTGGCCAGTGGCTGGCGGTTCCGCGCGCGCCCTGAAATGCAGCAGTATCTTGGCCGGCTGAATCCGCAGAAACAGCCACGCTATTCGCGTGCGGTGATGGAAACGCTGGCGATCATTGCTTATCGCCAGCCTGTGACGCGCGGCGATATCGAGGAGATCCGCGGTGTGACGGTGGCGTCGCAGATACTCAGGACACTGGAAGCGCGCAGCTGGATCGAGGTGATCGGCACGCGTGATGTACCCGGCAAGCCTGAACTGTTCGCGACGACAGAGCAATTCCTCAATGACCTGAATCTTCGTTCCTTGCACGAGCTGCCAGAGCTGGAAGAAATGGGCAACCTGCTGGAACAGAATGCACCCGATGAGGAGGCGCTGCCATTGTCGGCACCGGCCGAGGAAAGCCTGGCGGCAGCAGCCGAAGATGATGCGCAATCCCTGCCGCAGCAGTAGCATCCAAACGTGAAGCTGATTTCTTCCCGGGATAACCCGCTTTATAAATCATTGTTGAAAACTGCCGGTGATGCCAGGCAGCGCAAAAGGAATGGCCTGACCTTGCTGGATGGTGCGCATTTGCTGGATGCTTGCCTGGCAAATGGATATATGCCTGCACAAATTATGCTGCATGCTGATTTTCAGCATTCTGCCGAGATCAATGCGCTGATCGAACGTTGCGGCAATATCCCGGTAAGCCTGCTGGAGAGCAGCCTGTATGCTGCCTTGAGCGAACTCAAAACGCCGAGCGGCATACTGTCGTTACTTGAAATTCCGCAAGCTAAACCGGAGCCTGCCAAAATGGAATTTGGCCTGCTGCTGGAAGACATCCAGGATCCGGGCAATCTGGGCTCCATGCTGCGTTCAGCGGCAGCAGCCGGTTGTGATGCAGTGTTTCTGTCGCAGGGATGTGCGGACGCCTGGTCTCCCAGGGTGCTTCGTGCCGCGATGGGGGGGCATTTTGTGCTTCAAATCGTGGAAAATGCCGCGCTGTTGAATGTGACAGAAAAATTTCCAGGGACGGTGTATGCTGCCAGCCTTTCCGCGAAACGCAATCTGTACGACTGTCCTTTGCAAGGTAAGCTGGCTTTTGCGATTGGCAATGAAGGTGCGGGCCTCTCCGTCGCATTGCAGGAAAAATGTGAACCTTTCATCATTCCGATGCCTGGTGCCGTAGAGTCCCTGAATGCCGCAGCTGCTGCGGCCATCTGCCTGTTTGAGGCAGTCAGGCGGCGAACCTGAAATATATAAACCAGACACCCAGATCTGGTCGGACATTCTAGGAGGAAGCATGTCGAACGCGTTTACCGTGCATCTCGTGACCTGGTGTGATGGCGAGCCATTGTTGCGTGCCATCCGGGAGAAGGTGTTCATCCAGGAACAGCAGGTTCCGGTTGAGCTGGAGTGGGATGGACTGGATGCCGGTTGTGAACATGTGCTTGCACTCGCTGCCAGTGGCAATGCTATTGGTTGCGGGCGCATTACCCCTGATGGCCACATCGGAAGAATCGCCGTGTTGCCGGAATGGCGCCGCCAGCAGGTAGGCAGTTCGATCCTCGAGTTGCTGGTCGATTACGCACGCGGCCGGCACTATCCTAAAGTCGAACTGAATGCCCAGGTGCAAGCGATGCCGCTGTATGAAAAGGCAGGTTTCCATGCCGAGGGCGAGGTATTTCTTGATGCAAACATACCGCATCGCAAAATGCTGCTGCTATTGAAGGATAGATCGCCATCCTCTCAATAAGTATAAATTAATCAAATAGTTACTTACTTTCTTCTGCTGGAATGTGATAGGGCAAGGGCCGGAACTGCAATTGTTCACCCGTAGCGGTCTGCAGATGCACATCATTGGCGGTATGGCTGTTGATCTGTAATACGGCCAGGAGATCATAGCCGCCGCCCGGCGCCTTGCCGGCATTCATCACCATTCCGCAAGCCTGCCCGGCCATCGAATCGCTGAACAACTCATCGCCTGCTTTGGGCGGCTCGGCTGAGGTAACGTGCGCCAGGTACATGCGTCGTTTCTGCTTGCCCAGATAGTGCGTACGGGCGACGATTTCCTGTCCGGGATAGCATCCTTTTTTGAAACTCACGCCATTCAGCAGGTCCAAGTTGGCCATTTGCAGGACGAATTGTTCCTGCGTCGCCGCGCTCACCACCGGGATGCCTTCATTGATGTTCAGCCAGTCCCAGCCGGGGCTGCCTGTTGCCATGGCGGTGGTTGCCAGTGCATTCCATAATGCGGGTGCGTGTTCTGCAGGGGTGCAGCACAGGTAGCGGGTGGGGGAAATGCCGATGACAGTGAGATCCTGCTGGCTCAAGACTGCATAAGGCTGGGGCAGCGATATGCCGAGTTGCTGCTGCAGCAGGATGCTTGCCTCGGGGCCGGAAATTCCGAGGCAGACCATGTCATCGCTGGCATCGCTCACTTTGACTTTGGCGCGCAGCACATACATTGAAAGCTTTTTCTGCATTGCCGCTACCAGCGGGCGTGGCAGTTGCAACATGTAATCGCCATGCTGCTGCCAGATCAGGAAGGTGGCCAGCATGCGCCCCTTTGCCGTATTGAAACTGCTGAGCTGAGCGGTGCTTGCGTTGACTGCGCTGATGTCATTGCTCAGCAGGTTTTGCAGGAATTGTTTTGCTTCTTCGCCATTCACCCGGATTATGCCAAATTGGCTGAGATCACAGCGCACCGTACCTTCCCGGGCTGCCATCAGCTCCGCATCAAGCTCACCAAAATCCAGCACACAACCCTCGTTGATGCGTGCCCCTTGTTGTACCAGAAAGTCCTGCCAGGCCTGATTCATGTTCCACCTTCCATTCAAAGAGGGCCAATCTTACCCTGAAGCATCGAGATGAATCATCCATTTTCCCCGGATTCGGCTAAAATCGCTGTCCATGAAAAGGTTGATCCTGATTATTCTGTTCCTGCTCGCTGCCTGTGATGGCGGTATCTGGAATAACCCTTATCCCGCCAGTGAATCAGGAAAATCGATTTTTTACACGGTATTTACCGAACGCCCCAAACATCTTGATCCGGCACAGGCATATAGCGAAAACGAATATATCTATTTGTCGCAGATATTGCAGACGCCCCTACAATATCACTATCTCAAACGTCCATATACGTTGATACCCCAGGCGGCCCGCAGCATGCCGTCGGTGCGCTATGTCGACAGACAGGGCAGACCGTTGCCGGACAATGCCCCGGCTGAGCGGATTGCATACAGCATCTATGAAATTCAACTGCGCCCGGATCTGAAGTACCAGCCCCATCCGGCATTTGCCCATGATGCTCAGGGCAAGCCCGAGTATATGCACATGAGCCGCGAGCAGATTGCACACTATCATGCATTGAATGAATTTCCCCATACCGGAACGCGCGGTGTAACAGCGGCGGATTATGCCTATCAGATCAAGCGGCTGGTACATCCGGCGATCCATACGCCAATTGCCGGTCTGATGAGCGAGTATATCGTCGGACTCAAGGAGTATGCTGAAACCCTGAACAAGGCATGGAAGGAAAATGGCGGAAATTTTATTGAACTGGATAAATACCCGCTGCCGGGGGTAGAGGTGGTCAATGAACATACTTACCGCATCAAGGTGAAAGGCAAATACCCGCAATTCATCTACTGGCTGGCAATGCCGTTCTTTGCGCCGATGCCGGAGGAGGTTGACCGTTTTTTTGCGCAGGAGGGCATGCAGCAGAATGGCCTGACACTGGATGCCTGGCCCGTGGGCAGTGGTCCTTATTATCTTGCCGAAAACAATCCGAATCAGCGTATGGTGTTGCGCCGGAATCCTAATTTTGCGCCGGAATCCTACCCGGCAGAAGGTGAGCCGGGAGACCGTGAGGCCGGACTGCTGTCAGATGCGGGAAAAGCACTGCCGCTGACCGACGAGGTAGTGTTTACCCTGGAAAAGGAAACCATTCCTTATTGGAACAAGTTTCTGCAAGGTTATTATGATGTGGCTGGTATCAGCTCGGACAGTTTTGACCAGGCGGTCAGCATGAGCGTTTCGGGTGAAGCAACCGTGTCGGATGAGATGAAGGCACAGGGCATACAGCTGTCCACGTCGGTTGCGACCTCGACCTTCTATATGGGCTTCAACTTCCTCGATCCGGTGGTGGGGGGTAATTCCGAGCGTGCACGCAAACTGCGTCAGGCCCTGTCGATTGCGATTGATTACGAAGAGTTCATTTCCATTTTCTATAACGGCCGCGGCCTGTCTGCGCAATCGCCGATTCCCCCGGGCATATTTGGCTACCGTGACGGGAAGGCTGGCATGAATCCTTATGTTTATGACTGGGTGGATGGCGCACCACGTCGTAAATCCATCAGTGAAGCGAGGCGATTGCTGGATGAGGCTGGCTATCGTGACGGAATAGATGAAAAAACCGGCCAGCCGCTGGTAATCTATCTGGATACGACGGCAAGTGGTGCTGGCAACAAGTCCCGCCTTGACTGGCTGCGCAAGCAACTCGACAAACTGAATATCCAGCTTGTTCCGCGCGTGACCGATTACAACCGCTTTCAGGACAAGATACGTCGCGGGGATACCCAGCTTTTCTATTTTGGCTGGAATGCCGACTATCCGGATCCGGAAAATTTCCTGTTCCTGCTGTATGGTCCGCAAGGCAAGGTGGCCAAAGGAGGAGAAAATGCGTCGAACTACAGCAGTCCCGAGTTTGATCGTCTGTTTGACCAGATGAAGAACATGAGTAATGGTCCCCAACGTCAGCTCATTATTGACCGCATGCTGGATATCCTGCACCGTGATTCACCCTGGATATGGGGCTTCCATCCCAAGGATTTCGTGTTGCATCATGGCTGGGAACACAACAGCAAGCCGAACAAGATGGCTAACAACAGCATGAAATACCTGCGTGTCGATCCTGCGCAGCGCGATGCATTGCGCAAGGCCTGGAACAAGCCTGCCTGGTGGCCGCTGATTGCGCTGGTGCTGATGGTTACGGTTGCAGGCTGGTGGATCATTCGCGTGATGCGGCAACGAGAGGACGCCAGATGATTGCCTATCTGCTGAGACGCATCCTGTATGCGATTCCCATCCTGATCGGCGTGAACCTGCTGACGTTCATGCTGTTTTTTGTCGTGAATACCCCGGATGACATGGCGCGCATGCAGCTGGGCATGAAGCGTGTCACCCAGGACGCCATCGACAAATGGAAAGCGCAGCGTGGTTATGACAAGCCGCTACTCTATAACCCCTCTGCTGCCGGGACGGCGAAGCTGACAGAGACGATCTTCTACAGCAAGTCAGCCAGCATGTTTGTGTTTGATTTCGGCTATGCCGATGATGGGCGCAACATCAGCCGTGAAATCGTTACGCGCATGGTGCCCAGCCTGGTCATTGCCGTGCCGACTTTTATCGTGGGACTGCTGGTTTACATCAGCTTCGCGCTGTTGATGACGCTGTTTCGCGGTACCCGGCTGGATGCTGCTGCGGTTGCGCTATGCGTAGTGCTGATGTCGGTTTCCACACTGTTCTATATCATCTGCGGGCAGTTTCTCGTCAGCAAGGTTTGGCACTGGGTGCCAATTTCGGGCTATGCCGGCGGTGCGGACAGCTTGCGTTTCATCCTGCTGCCGGTACTGATAGGTGTAATTGCCAGCATAGGCTCCAGCAGCCGCTGGTACCGTACGATTTTCCTGGAAGAGGTCGGACGCGAATATGTGCGCACGGCAAGGGCAAAAGGACTGTCTGAAATCAGCGTGATGTTCAGGCATGTGCTGAAAAATGCGATGATTCCGATCCTGACGGGTGTGGTCGCTGTCATACCTTTGCTGTTCATGGGCAGCCTGCTGACGGAATCATTCTTTGGTATTCCCGGTCTAGGCAGTTTTACGATAGATGCCATTCAGTCACAGGATTTCGGCATCGTGCGGGCGATGGTCTTCCTGGGTTCGGCAATGTATATCCTCGGACTCATCCTCACGGATATTTCCTATACGCTGGTCGATCCGCGGGTGAGGTTGGCATGAAAAATTACTCTGCACATTTGCACGGTTATTCAATGACTGAGTCGCTTGCTGGCTCGCTGAGCTCCAGGGAGGTTTCATGAGCTTCAAGCCGGTTATCCTGTGGACGGATGGCATGATCTTCCTGTTGCTGGCGCTGGCAGTAGCCGGTATCTGGTGGATACGCCAGCGACCTCATTTGCTGTTGCCCTGGCAGCGCCTTGCGCGAAGCAGGGTGGGCATGGTGTCAGCGTTGATACTGTCCTTGTTTGTGCTGACCGGCCTGCTGGACACGCTGCATTACAGGCCTGCCTTGACGGGCAGCCACGAGAATGGAAAGTCTGCTTATTCCACTGAGGTTGTCAGTGTGCTCGACTTGATACTGACAGACCTGCGCTCACATACTGAAAAAACCTATTCCGCGCCCTTGTCTGCCTATCTGTATGCGAAAGAGAGCCTGCAGCATGCAGATGGCAAAATCGTACGCGAATTTCCCAGGCTGAAATTCGGCGGGGCACATCTGGCGATTCCGGAGCAAGAGCTGGATGGCGATGTTTTCAAACGAACCATACGGGGCATATTTGCTGGCTGGGTAAGCGGCATGCTGCTTGTATTGCTGATTGTAAGCGTTGCCGCGGCACGCAGCCGCGTCAAGGTCCGCGACTGGGTGGAAGCGCGTCGCGGTTCGCCACTGAATGCCGTATTCGCGACAATTGTGTTGCTGGCAATCCTGTTTGGAGTGGTGGCGCATCTGGCAGGGGCATATCATGTGCTGGGTACCGATAAAGTCGGGATCGATGTGCTGTACCTGTCTCTGAAAAGCATACGCACAGGACTGGTGATCGGTACCGTCACCACGCTGGTGATGCTGCCATTTGCCATTTTTCTCGGCATTGCTGCAGGTTATTTCCGGGGTTGGGTGGATGATGTCATCCAGTATGTCTATACGGTCCTGAGTTCAATTCCATCGGTGCTGCTGATTGCTGCAGCGGTGCTGATGATGCAGATTACCATCGAGAAGCATGCGGAATGGTTTTCATCCTCGGCCGAGCGTGCAGACCTGCGCCTGCTGTTTCTGTGCATGATACTCGGTGTGACCAGCTGGACCAGCCTGTGCCGCTTCCTGCGCGGTGAAGCCCTGAAATTGCGAGAGATGGAATATATCCAGGCGGCTCAGGCTTTCGGCGTCTCCTCTCTGCGCATACTCAGCAGGCATATCCTGCCCAATGTCATGCATATCGTGCTGATCACAGTAGTGATGGATTTCAGCTCGCTGGTGCTGGCCGAAGCCGTGCTGTCCTATGTGGGTGTCGGGGTGGATCCCTCTACCAACAGTTTTGGCACGCTGATCAATAATGCCCGGCTGGAAATGGGGCGTGAGCCCATGGTCTGGTGGACACTGGTATCCGCTTTCAGCTTCATGCTGGTGCTGGTACTGGCCGCAAATCTGCTGGCAGACGCGGTACGTGATGCCTTCGATCCCCGGCTGAACCGCGCTCAAACCGCACAAGAAGGAGAGGCATGATGCCTTTGCTTGAAGTCAGTCATCTGCATATTGCGATAAATGGAAGCACGCGACTGGTCGAGGACGTTTCATTTAGCATACGCGAGGGTGAAACTTTTGCCTTGCTGGGCGAATCCGGCTGTGGCAAATCCATGACGGCACTTGCATTGATGAAACTGCTGCCAGGTGGGGTGCGGATCGCAGAAGGTGGTGTCACAATGAACGATGTGGATCTCCTGTCATTGCCGGAACGTGACATGTGCAAGGTCCGTGGCGGCAGCATAGGCATGATATTCCAGGAACCCGGATTGAGCCTGAATCCGGTGATGACGGTTGGTGAACAGATTATGGAGGTGCTTGCGCTGCATCACGGCTTGCACATTGCAGACGCGACCCTGCAGGCAACCGAAATGCTGCGCCAGGTCGGTATTCCTGATCCCGAGCGACGGCTGGGTGAGTATCCCTTCCAGCTGTCAGGCGGGATGAAGCAGCGGGTGATGATCGCGATGGCGCTTGCCGGCAATCCGCGCTTGCTGATTGCGGATGAACCGACCACTGCACTGGATGTGACCATACAGGCGCAGGTACTTCAATTGCTGCGCGACACTCAGGTTGCACAGGGAATGGCAATGTTGCTGATCACACATGATCTCGGCGTGGTTGCGCAGATGGCACAGCAGGTTGGAGTGATGTATGCAGGGCAGATAGTCGAACTGGCTGCACGTGATCAATTATTCGATAAACCCTTGCATCCCTACACGCAGAAGTTGTTTGCAGCATTGCCTGATGTGTCACGCAAAGGGCAGGCCCTGACTGCGATACCGGGTAGTGTGCCGGCACCGGGTGAGCTGAATTCGGGTTGCAGATTTGCGGCAAGATGTGACAGGGCCTGGTCTGCCTGTCATGACACGGTACCGGAATGGACAATGATGCAGGATGGACGCGGGGTGCGGTGTCATCTCTATGGTCAGGACAGGAAGCAGGAAGCGGAGGATATTCTGCAGTCAGTTCAGCATCAGGCAGGCGTTTCCGTCAGCGCTACCGTATCTGCGGATGAACAAGCAAATATTCTGGAAGTCGAGAACCTGAAAGTACATTTTCCGATTCGCAAAGGATTGCTGCAGCGGATGAATGGAGCGGTCAAGGCGGTGGATGGAGTGTCTTTTTCCATCAGCCGGGGTCGCTCGATGGCGCTGGTTGGCGAGTCCGGTTGTGGAAAGACTACAGTGGGCAAAGCCCTGTTGCAGCTGATCCAGCCGCTTTCAGGCAGGGTAAAGGTCAATGGGGTTGAGCTGTCCGGGCTGGAAGCGCGGGAAGCAAGAAATCAGCGCCGCAATATGCAGATGGTATTCCAGGATCCATATGCTTCATTGAATCCTAAAATGCGGATAGCAGAAATTTTGCAGGAAGGGATGGATGCACTGTCTGTTGGTAAGGGCAGCGAGGCAAGGCAAAAGGCAATCGATGAATTACTGCAGCATACCGGCCTGCCCAGATCTGCCAAATGGCGCTATCCGCATGAGTTTTCCGGAGGGCAGCGACAGCGGATAGCCATCGCGAGAGCACTGGCTGTTAATCCGCAATTGCTGATCTGTGATGAACCTACAAGTGCACTGGATGTTTCAGTTCAGGCGCAGATACTTAACATCCTGAATGATTTGCAGAAAACCATGGGATTGAGCTACCTGTTCATAACCCATAACCTGGCTGTGGTTGAATACATCGCGCATGAGGTATGTGTGATGTACCTGGGCAGAATAGTTGAGCATGGTTCGGTTGAGGAGGTGATGCGGAGTCCCGCGCATCCTTATACCCAAGCGTTGATTTCAGCTGTGCCTCGGATTGGTGGTGATGATGGAAGGTATATCAGGTTGGCAGGTGAAATGCCCTCATCGTCCAGTCCACCAGGTGGATGCCACTTCCATCCGCGTTGTATCCATGCAATTGCGACATGCCGGGAAACTTATCCAGAGCCTGTGCAAATCAGCAACTCCCATGTCGCAAGCTGCCATTTACTGAGCGTAAAACAGTAGGAAGTGCCAATTCGGTGTGATACACCGAAGGCAATGTTTTACATTTTTTCAGGATGTACGCTGTGTTTGACTTTGACAGATGTTCTGCGGATATTTCTGTTGGTGCGTGATGCGCTCTGGCCTTGTGGTTGAGCCACCCAGATGTGCTGGCCGGGGTGCAGGATACGTACACCGCGATTCCAGCTTTTCAGGCTTGCCAGCCTGACATGGTAGCGGCGGGCAATACCACTCAAAGTATCGCCACGACGCACTACATGGCGTACCGCGTTAAGCATCCCGTAATCAGTGGGAGGGAGGTTGGTGTTGAATGCGGTGAATTCAGCTTGTGGTTCCTCGCCATTCAGCGGTACCAGCAGGGTCTGGCCATTACTGACCAGGATGCTGCGGTGGATACCATTTACCCTGCGCAATTTTTCCAGGGGAATGCTGTATTTCTCGGCAATGACTTCCAGCTTTTCCCCTTTTTTGGTTGGGCAGGCCTGCCAGGAAACAAGGGGTTTGTCTGCATTTTCTAGATTCTCCTGGAAACGATCGACAGCCTCGACTGGCAATAGCAGGACCTCGTCCTGTTTTTGCAGGATGACTGGACGGCTATGCGCAGGATTCAGTGCAGAAAATTCTTCCATTGAAATACCGGCCATTTCGGCTGCGATCTCCACATCGATATGTTTCGATGTGGTGACTTCGGAGAAGTAGGGCTTGTTGGGAATGTCTGCTAGCACCAGCCCGAAGCTTGAGGGATAGCTGATGATGTTTTTAACCGCCATCAGCTTTGGTACATACTGGCGCGTTTCCTTGGGCAGCCTGAGGTGTTCGTAATCGATGGGTTTATGGAGTTTGCGATTTCTGGCAATGGCGCGGCTGACAGAGTTTTCACCGGCATTGTATGCGGCAAGGGCGAGGTCCCAAGAGCCAAACTGGTCATGCAGCTTCTGCAGGTAGTCCAGTGCCCCCTTGGTTGCGCTGATGACATCGCGGCGACCGTCATACCACCAGTTCTGCTGCATGCCGAAATTCTTGCCGGTAGACGGGATGAATTGCCAGATGCCGGAAGCACGTGCGATCGAGTTGGCAGCAGGGTTGAAGGCACTTTCAATCATCGGCAGCAGGGCGATTTCTGAAGGCATATGACGCTTTTCTACTTCATCCACAATAAAGTAAAGATAGCGGCGTGCGCGCTCTGTCATGCGTTCTACATAATCCGGTCTGTCGGCATACCAGCGCTCAAAACGGGTAACTGACTTGTTGTTCATGTCCGGCATGGCAAAGCCATTACGGATTCGTTGCCAGACGTCGATCTGGTTAGTCACAGCATTTTCTGCATGTTCAGAAGCAGCGGAGGAAGGTGTGACGGCAGGTGCAGAGGAAGCCAGAATTGCTGGCGTTTTGCACGCTGCAGGTACTGCAGTGTCGTTAGCCGCGATGACAGGGATGTCTGGTGCGGTTTTTGCTGCAGCGTCTGGTGCAGCAGTTGTTGTGACTGTATTGCCTGCTGACCGGTTGGTGTCCTGTTTGTCGGATACAGTGCTTGAAGTTGCTGTTGCAGATGAAGGTTCAGGCAGGTTCAAATATGCCATCATCCTGGCTGGCATCGGTTTGACCGATGCATCTGCAGCAGGGGCTGCGCCTTCTGCAGCCTGTTTTCCGGGAAGGGAGGTACAGCCGGCAACTGCAAGCAGGCTGACCAGAAGTATCGAATGTGCAACGGAAAATGAAAAGTGCCGCAAAGCAAATGCCCGATTTAATATAGAGGATAATTTATGATAGACGAGGTGAGCTTAAAGCGTCAAGTTAAAAAAGACCTGCAATGTCCTGTCCGGATTGAATAATTTTGCCAGGTTACAATATGTTAAATTAGCTAAGCACTGGACACGATTTTACATTTTTATGAAACAGGACATGGTCGGAAGTTGTGATATTTTCTGCTCAGTGGTCGACAACTTCGGGGATATCGGCGTAAGTTGGCGTTTGGCCAGGCTACTGGCAGCCGAGTACAGCATATCCGTCAGGCTTTGGGTGGATGACCTTGGAAGCTTCAAGCAACTGTGCCCGACAGTGGATGCTCTTTTGGCTACGCAGCGTTGCAAAGATGTCGAAATACATCTCTGGACAGAAGATTTCCCAGGGATTGAGCCAGCAGAGCTCGTTGTTGAGACATTTGCCTGCAAATTGCCACCTGCCTATCTGCAGGCCATGATCGAGTGCGAAAACAAACCGGTCTGGATCAATCTTGAATATTTGAGCGCCGAACCGTGGGTGGCTGGTTGCCATGGTTTACCATCCCCTCAGCCAGGATTGCCATTGGTCAAATATTTCTATTTCCCCGGTTTTACTTTGGAAACCGGGGGATTGTTGCTGGAACGGGACTTGTTGGCGCGTCGTGAGGCATTTCTGGCAGATCAACTGGCGAAGGAATCCTACTGGAAATCGCTGGGCGTGCCTCCCAGAGTGACAGATGAACTCCGGATTTCAATATTTACTTATGAAAACAATGCAATAGAAAATCTTCTGGAATGCATGGCGGCAGGCAATTCAATTACCCGTTGCATGATACCGGAAGGGCGGGTCTTGCCCCAGGTTGCCGCTTTTTTCGGACTTCAAAGTTTGCAAGCGGGCGATATTGTTAGCAGGGACAGCTTGTATGTACATGTATTGCCTTTTGTGGAGCAGGAGGCGTATGACCTGCTGCTGTGGTCATGTGACTTGAATTTTGTCCGGGGTGAAGACTCTTGTGTCAGGGCCCTGTGGGCAGCAAAGCCCTTTGTCTGGCATATCTATCCCCAACATGATGGCGTGCACATGAAAAAACTGCAGGCATTCCTTGATTTATATGGCGCACGACTGGATCCCGAGGCACGGTCAGCGATGCAGGAATTCTGGTTGCTATGGAATCAGGGAGATAGTGCAGATGCCCTGAATGTCGGGGTAAGCTGGAACAATTTTATGTCAAATCGGTCTACATTGGTTGCGCATGCCAATGTATGGGTGACACAGCTTGCAACTAACAATCTTGCTTTGAATTTGCTGGATTTTTCACGTAAAGTTGGTACAATGCGCGCCTTTGAAAATCAAGCAGGAAGATAAACATGAAAATAGCACAAGAACTGCGCGCCGGAAACGTGGTCCTGGTCAATGGCCAGCCGCTGGTGGTGCAGAAAGCGGAATACAGCCGTTCCGGACGCAGCGGTTCGGTTGTTAAATTCAAATTCAAGAATCTGCTGACCGAAACGCCAAGCGAAGCGATCTATAGCGCTGATGACAAGTTCGACCAGATCATACTTGAGCGCAAGGAATGCACGTATTCCTATTTTGCCGATCCGATGTATGTGTTCATGGACGAAGAGTTCAACCAGTACGAAGTGGAAAAGGACAACATGGGCGACGCCATCAACTACATCGAAGACGGCATGCCTTGCGAAGTGGTGTTCTATAACGAGAAAGCGATTTCCGTGGAAATGCCCAACACCATTGTGCGCGAAGTGATCTACACCGAGCCAGCAGTGCGCGGTGATACCTCGGGCAAGGTAATGAAGCCGGCCAAACTGAAAACCGGCTTCGAGCTGCCTGTTGCTGCATTTATCGAAATTGGTGACATGATCGAAATCGATACTCGCACCAACGAGTTCCGCAAACGTGCGGCTGCCTGATCAAACAGCAAGTGATGAAAAAAGCCACCTCAGGGTGGCTTTTTTCATGGTTGCAGTAATCTGGGGTGACGATTTAGATGCTGGCACTTGAAGTCCTGCTGAGGACACCTGGGGTACTGTTATTGTGCCGGGTCGTAAGAAAAACTGGCGGCGGCGCGATTAAGTGCCGCACGGGTTTTGCCGAAGGTGTGGCAACCGTTCGGTAGCACCCGCCTCCATATGGCATAAGACCACCAAGACTGGTTACAGCGCTTCCACGCTATAGGTGACGGCCATTCTGTGCGTTTCGCCTGGTCCAACTGACAGTACATTGTCATAGGCATTGCCACTTTCCACACACACCATGCCACGGAAACCGTCCTGGCCAAAATCTCCCATCTTGTCGGCTTTTTCCGCCCAGGGATTCCAGACGACAGTAGACTTGCTGCCTTGCTTGGCAATACGGATTTTGCGTTTCAACCCGCGGTCTTCAATGATGCAGTCTGCTGAAGTGTTTACATACACCCGGTCAACTTCGCTGGTAATATCAATGCCACCTTGCTGCGTACGGCGTGTGGTTTCACCAACCTTGTCGACGTATTCACAGTTTTCCAGGCCGCGAATGGTCATTTGCGCAACATCGCTGATGTGGAAATAGGTGTGTAGCGCTTCGCCAAGTTGAATGGGCTGTGAATCACGATTTGTCGTTACCAGTTCCACTTTCAGGGACTTCCCTGCAGTGATTTCCACTTTAACCGGAGTGTTGTGCGGCCACTGCGCGCGGGTGGCATCGGTTTCAAGCAGGCCAAAGCTGATGAAAGTGGAGCCATCTGCAAGTGCGCGGGTTTCCACTACATCCCACATCACGGTACGGGCGTAGCCATGGCCGGGCAATTTTGCATCTGTGGCATGCGGGCCAAACCATGGCCAGCAGACCGGAACGCCGCCGCGGATAGATTTGCCCTGGGCGAATTTCGCATACTTTGACAGCCAGATGACCGGTTTTTCGCCTTCAGGCTGGAAAGTCATCAGGTGGGCACCCTGCAGTGCAATGCTTGCAGTCGCAAACTGGTTGTTGATTTCGGCCGCAATCAGTCCGCCGGCAATTTCACTGAATTTCACATGGCTGCCGATGCCGAATTGCTGGTTGAGTTCCGCGAGTGTCATAACGCTTTTCCCTGAGCTTGTAGTAAATTTGCCTATTGTCGCTGTAATCAGGAGGATGTGTCCAGTCATGCGCTTGCCGTGCAAGAATTTATCAGTGTGAAATTGGCTCTTGAAATTCACCGGGGTGTCCCCAGTTTGCGTATGCCATCTCTACATTCCTGGCCGGGCAAGCCAGTATGAACTGAAAACTGAGGTTAACCATATGAAAAGAATTGCATTATTCATCCTGACCAACCTGGCGGTGCTGTTAGTCATAAACATCACTTTGCGTATCCTCGGAGTGGATCGTTATGTTGATCAGAGCGGTGCGATCAATTTCAATGCACTGCTGGTGGTTTCCATGATCATCGGTTTCAGTGGCTCAATCATTTCGCTGTTCATGTCCAAGTGGTCAGCCAAAATGATGGTAGGCGCACAGGTGATCACAAACCCCATCGACCCAACAGAACGCTGGCTGGTAGATACCATCTCCCGCCAGGCCAATGCTGCCGGTATCGGCATGCCCGAAGTGGCGATCTATGATGCACCGGATGTGAATGCCTTTGCCACAGGCTGGAACCGTAACGATGCGCTGGTTGCCGTGAGCACAGGATTACTGCATAACATGAGCAGGGATGAAGTGGAGGCAGTGCTGGGTCATGAAATCAGCCATGTGGCTAATGGTGACATGGTCACGCTGGCTTTGATCCAGGGGGTGGTGAATACCTTTGTCGTTTTCTTTTCAAAAATTGTCGGCATCCTGGTGGACAATTTTCTGCGTCGTGGCGACGACCGTGGGCAGTATCAGGGGCCAGGTATCGGAGCTTTTGTGGCAGAAATTGTTGCCCAGATCGTTTTTGGCATACTCGCCAGCATGATCGTGATGTGGTTTTCGCGTTACCGGGAATTTCGTGCTGATGCGGGTGGCGCCAACCTGGCTGGCCGGCACAAGATGATTGCGGCGCTGGAGCGGCTGAAATCCAACCATGAACAGTCTGCACTGCCGCAGAAGATCGCTGCATTCGGTATTTCCGGGGGGGGCGGATTTGCACGACTGTTCATGACCCATCCGCCGCTGGAAGAGCGGATAGCTGCATTGCGCGAATCCAGATAAATTTCCGTACGTAACAAAAATGGCGATACATCTGTATCGCCATTTTTGTTGGTGAAGCATCTCTTTCTCAGCTGGACCTCATTTCTTTGCCGGGGGCTCGTCCTCATCATCGTCATCATATTTCGGGCGGGGCGGGTTCCCGTCATATACCAGGCTCTGGCGATGCATCAGATAAGCATCACGGATGAAACTGTAGCGGTCAACCAGGGTCCCTTCCACTACGGATTCCGTATCCAGCAATTCCGCGCGCTGATTGATCTTGTCTGTCACATACAGGGAATTGCGAACTGCAATATCCGGATAATTTTCAACCAGGCCGTAGTAGCTGTCCACCCCCCAGCCGACACCATCTCGCGCCGAGCTGGGGCCGATAAACGGCAGAACCAGATAAGGGCCGCTGCCGACCCCCCAGTAACCAAGCGTCTGGCCGAAATCTTCGTGATGTTTTTCCAGATCGTGTGCAACATCAAACAGCCCGAACAGGCCAAAAATGGTGTTGACCCAGACGCGGGTAAAGTCGTGCATGGCCTGTTTGCCTTTCAGTTGCAGCAGGTCATTGGCAGTCACGAAGATGTCATCGATATTGGAAAAGAAGTTGTGCACCATTTTCCTGCCCGTATCTGGCATCGCGGCGTTATAACCTTTGGCAACAGGCTTGAGGATGCCGCGGTCAAGCGCGTCATTGAACGCATACATGCTGCGATTGAAGCCCTCATAAGGATCCTTGGGATTCTTGTAGGTCGAGCTTGAGGCGCATCCGGCCAACCCGAGGCTCGCGAGCAAAATCAGAAGGGCAAGTTGTCGCATATTGAGTTCAGCGTAAGGGTTATGTGGTCCGATTGAAGATTGATTGCGGCTGCATATCACTATCCTGCATGATATGAAACGGAGCGTGCCAGTGAATCATGCACTGCATGCGGTCGCGGAAATCAGCCTAGGAATTCGACTTCAAACACCAGTGTGGCGTTGGGCGGGATAACATGACCGGCGCCGCGTGCACCATAGCCAAGATTGGCCGGTATGGTCAACTTGCGGATACCGCCCACCTTCATGCCTTGCACTCCTTCATCCCAGCCTTTGATCACTTCGCCGCGGCCAAGGTTGAAGTCGAAAGGTTCATTGCGATCCTTGCTGGAATCAAACTTGGTGCCATCAGTCAGCCAGCCGGTGTAATGCACAACCACGCGATTGCCTGCTGTAGCAACGGCACCGGTGCCTTCCTTGATATCTTCGTATTGCAGGCCGGAAGCGGTAGTCATTGTCGTCATTTTTTATCCTTTTGATTAAATTGAATTATTTTGCAGAGAGCTCAGCGGACTGTACGGTGTTTGCAACCAGCATGGTGATGGTCATCGGACCTACGCCTCCAGGAACTGGAGTGATATGACCTGCAACCTGTTTGGCGGATTCGAAATCCACATCCCCGCACAGCTTGCCATTTTCGTCGCGGTTCATGCCCACATCGATCACTGTAGCGCCAGGTTTGATCATGTCTCCTGTGATCATCTTCGCGCGGCCGATGGCGACAACGAGGATGTCTGCATCACGCGTATGCTTGGCCAGGTCTGCCGTTTTCGAAGTGCAGATGGTCACGGTGGCATTGGCCTGCAGTAACAGCAACGCCATTGGCTTGCCTACGATATTGCTGCGGCCCACGACTACGGCGTGCTTGCCTTCGATGGAGACGCCGGCTTTCTCCAGCAATTTCATGCAGCCCCATGGCGTGCAGGGGGCAAAACGCATGTTGCCGGTAGCCAGTGCACCTACATTGACAGGATGGAAACCATCGACGTCCTTTTCCGGATTGATTGCAAGCAGCACCTTGTTGCTGTCGATGTGCCTGGGCACAGGGAGTTGCACCAGAATGCCGTGAATCTTCGGGTCGTTGTTCAGTGTTGCAATGCGTTCCAGCAATGCGGCTTCAGTTGTATCGGCAGGCAATTCGATATGCTCGGAGTGCAGCCCCAGCTCGGCACAGGCTTTTACCTTGTTTGCCACAGATACTTTGGAGGCCGGGTTTTCACCCA
>JAJXUI010000041.1 GCA_021782995.1 Pseudomonadota bacterium
ATTACACAACAGGAGATAAATGAAGTGATGAAACGCTTAAACAATCGTCCCAGAAAGAGGCTTGGTTACTTGACGCCTAATCAGGTATTCTTCAAATAAGCGTTGCACTTCAAATTTGAATCCGCGGATATAACAAAACAATTCATTGAGAAAAATATTCTGCATCTATATCACGCGCATGGTGCAACACCCGAACAACAAGTAAACCATCTGTATCTGGCAAATAGAAAATGATGTAAGGGGTTCGCGTTGGAAAGCTGCGCAACCCATCTGCCAACTCTGGACGTGCCCTGCCCATTTCTGGCTGTTCAAGCAATACTGAAACGGTAGCATGAATCAAATCTAGCGAGTCATCTGCCGCAACGATATTCTCCTCTGCAATTGCTAACCACAGTTCAAGCAGATCGGTTTCAGCTGAATTGGTAAAACGAATCCGAGCCATCAGGCTGCGGCTTTGCGAGATTTCAATATCTCACGGCCTTGTTGCTTCAGGTTTGCAATATCAATTTCTTTTGTTCTGCCATTTTTTGCGTCATTCAAACCCTTGTCGATGTCCTGGCGCAGATTATCCAGTTTGGCAGTTTTAATCTGCTCATACGCTTCAAATAATCTCAACGCTTCACGAATAACCTCACTCGCTGAGCCATACATTCCAGATTCAACACGCTGACGTACGCGAGCTTCCAATTCAGGTGGTAAAGAAACATTCATGGACATGATCGCCCTCCTTGAAAAATTACCGAGGAAAGTATGGCAGTTTCCGCCATTAATTGCCATGGACAACCTAAAAATACACAGGCTTGCAAGCCTGAAATGGCAATGAATAATTTACTATCTAATTGATAAATATATTGTATTTTGTATATACAAGCCTCTGGCATGTAATAATCTGGATAGTCTTGGACAGTCCACGATCACACCTTCAAAGCAAAATCCCATGCCTGTCATCGGCAACAATTAGAATCAAATGGATGTTTATCTCAAACGTAATTTGAAATCAGAATCTTCGCCAACATTAGGCATAGCAGAAAGAATCTCCTTAAAAGATTTTTTTCCGGGCCGTTGCAAAACCGTTTTCAGAAATTCCCGGTGTTCATCCTCAACACCACGTCCATTTAAAGCAGCACGACTTTTGAGTGCCTGAAGCAAATCGTCATCAACATTTCGAATCATCAGGCTACGGGGCATACAATTTCCCATCCATCATTCAATATATTGATCATATTGAATATTTAACAATCAATATCAGGCCGACTCTTCCTGGAATGGCCATACTGGCTCGGGTGGAGCCATGGCGGCTTTTTTCGCTTCGGCTTCTGCCTTCTTCACCGCTGCAGCGGCCTTGCGCGCCGCAGCTTCTTCCTGCGCAATGCGCTTGGCTTCTGCAGCGGCGGCTTTGCGGGCATCGGCTTCGGCGCGCTTCAGCGCGGCGGCTTCTTCAGCTTCTTTCTTTTTCTGTTCCGCTTCGGCCTTCTTTAAGGCAGCGGCTTCAATGGCTGCCTGGCGGCGCGCTTCGGCTTCTGCTTTTTTGAGAGCTGCGGCTTCTTCGGCCATGCGCTTTTTCTCTTCCATTTCGGCTTTTTTCTGTGCGGCTGCTTCGGCTGCTTGACGCTTGCGCGCTTCTGCCTCGGCCTTTTTCGCGGCAACGGCTTCCAGTGCTTCAAGTTTTTTTGCAGCGGCTTCGGCTTTCTTCAGGGCTGCGGCCTGTTCTGCAGCCAGCTTCTTCGCTTCTGCTTCTGCCTTTTTCATTGCAGCCATTTCTTCAGCGGCTTTGCGTTTGGCTTCTGCTTCGGCTTTCTTGCGTGCGGCTTCTTCTGCGGCAGCCTGCTTTTTCGCTTCTGCTTCGGCCTTTTTCTGCGCAGCGATCTGTAGAGCTTCCTGTTTACGGGCTTCAGCTTCGGCGCGTTTCAGCGCTGCGGCTTCTGCTGCTGCTTGCTGTTTGGCTGCCATTTCGGCTTTTTTCTGTTCGGCAGCTTGCTGGGCGGCGAGCTTTTTCGCTGCTGCTTCAGCTTTCTTTTCTGCTGCGAGTCTTTCTGCTTCCAGCCTGCGCGCTTCTTTCTCTGCCTGCTTCTGCGCTGCGGCTTCGGCAGCAGCCTGTTTCTTCATTTCAATTTCTGCGCGCTTCATTGCCGCAGCTTCTTCGGCGGCTTTCTGCTTGGCTTCTTTCTCGGCCTGTTTGGTGGCAGCGAGTTGTTGTGCGGCCAGCTGTTTGGCTTCCTTTTCTGCCTGCTTGCGCTGGGCGGCTTCTTCAGCGGCGATGCGTTTCAGTTCGGCTTCGGCCTGTTTGCGGGCTGCGGCCTCTTCGGCAGCCTTGCGCTTGGCTTCGGCCTCTGCCTGCTTCATTGCCGCATATTCTGCGGCGGCCTGTTTGCGTGCTTCGGCTTCGGCGCGTTTGATGGCGGCGGCATGTTCGGCGGCAATGCGCTTGGCTTCTGCCTCGGCTTTTTTGCGGGCGGCTTCTTGTTCCGCGGCTAGGCGACGGGCTTCCATTTCGATGCGCCTTTGTTCGGCGGCTTCTTCAGCGGCCTTGCGGCGGGCTTCGGCCTCCAGCCTTCTGTTTTCAGCGGCTTGTTGTGCAGCCAGCTTGCGCGCTTCGATTTCTGCCTTCTTCGCCGCGGCGACCTGTTGTGCGCGCAGTTTGGCCTGCTCGATTGCCAATGCTTTGGCAACCCGCGCAGCTTCTTCATCGGTGCGCAGTTTTTCTCCGGCTTCCTGCGCCTGTTGCATGGCCTGTGTAGTCAGCTCGATGGCTTTTACCGCTTCCTGATAGGCGCGCTCGGCTTCCTGTGCGGATATCTCTTTTTGCTGGATGAGGGTTTTGTGTTCTTCCAGTTCCTTGATGGCATCCTGCAGCCACTGTTTTGTGGCTGCCATGAACTTTTCAGTGTAGGCCAGATTCTTTTCCGCCGCGGCAAATTCCTTTGCGGTGCGGATTTCATCTTCAGTCAATTTCACCTTTTTCACTTCGCTCATGGTTTTCTCCTGATGTATTTCCGAATTACTGTTGCACTTAGTTGCATTCAAACATCGGCAGCTTGAATGGGCTATGCTCTTTCTCCCGATTGCCTGCAGTTTCGGCAGGTCGAGCAAAATCAATCACCTTGCAGTTTTGCTGCAGGATTGGCTTTGCTGATTTTGCGGGGGAGTTTGTTTTGCCAGGTCCTTGCGGCCTGTGCTGCTTGATGCTGATGATGTTGCTGCTGCGATCTGCCATGCGGGTTGCACAGTCCTTATGTGATTCTGTTTCCGGATTTCCGGTACTGCTGCGTATTCGTTACGATACGCGATTATCTTACGGCCAGTTTTTTTATTTGCTTACTATTGGTCTTTACATAAATCTTGACACTACAAATCCCTCCTAACCTCCCTTTGCAAAAGGGAGGAACAGCTACAAGAGTCGCCCTATATTCCCGCATTTATTAATAAGGTCAGTGTGGATTTGCACTGTGTTACGGTCATGTTTTATGTAAAGCTCAATAAATATTGCTCAGTTATTTGTACTTTCTGAACTGTCCAACCACCACGCCGAAAATTTCCAGGCTGCCTTTCGGGCGGATCACCGGATAGGCCTTGTTGGCCGGGATCAGCACATAGCCGTCTTTTTCCTTGCCCAGGGTTTTCAGCGTGAATTCATTTTCGACGATGGCGATGACCATCTCGCCGATATTCGCCATGTTGCGCTTTTCCACCACGACGGTATCGCCATCCATGATGCCGGCATCGATCATCGAATCGCCCTTTACGTTGACCAGCACGGTGCGCGAAGGCTGGTTGACCAGGTATTCGTCGATGGTGATGGTGTCGTTGCGGTTGTCACCGGCGGGATGCGGCATGCCGGCGCGCACGCTGTCGAAGATGGCCCGTTCGAAGAATCGCTTGCCGGGCTTGAGGCGTTTTTCCGGGGTGGATTCGAGGAACTGCGCCAGCTTGAGGCGAGCCACGAGTGCTGCCACTGCCGATTTGGACTTGAAGCCCAGCAGCGACATGATGGTTGAATATGGCGGGAGTACGCTGTTGTCAGCGTAGTAATCCTGCAGCTTCGTAAGATAGATGTCGTCTTGTTCCATGGAATCGAACAATAACGAACGAACGTTCGTATGTCAACAACTAAATTGATTTTTCAGGGGAAATTCTGTTGGCGCGGCGAGTTTGCAGATGATATTCTGCATCTATATGATTTCATTATATTATTTGACAAGCTTCCGGTACAGCGCCAAATAGGATTGTGCGCTGGCCAGCCAGCTGTAGTCTTTTGCCATGCAGTTTGCCTGCAATTTTCGCCAGGCGGCTTTATCCGCATACAGCTCTACCGCGCGCGTTGCTGCCTGCAGCAGGCTTTCCGGCGACAGGCCATAAAACACAAAGCCGCTGGCACTGTCATCCGCCAGGGTTGCGGCATTGCAATCCACCACCGTGTCGATCAGCCCGCCCGTCGCATGCACGATGGGCGGCGTGCCATAACGCTGGCTGTACATCTGGTTCAGGCCACATGGCTCAAAGCGGGATGGCATCAGGAACATATCCGATCCAGCCTCTACCAGATGCGACAGGCTTTCATCGAAACCGACAAATGCGGCGATCCTTTCCGGATACTGGTGTGCCAACGCCAATGCGCGGTTTTGCAGCGCCTTGTCGCCGGTGCCCATCAGCACCAGTTGCGCCGGCAGGTTGACCAGGCGCTCTGCCACATCCAGCACCACATCGACGCCCTTCTGATGGGCAAAGCGGCCAACCAGGCCAAACAGGGGTATGTCGTCATCCGCATGCAGGCCGAGGCGCTTTTGCAGTTCGCGCTTGTTTTCCAGCTTGCCGCTCATGTCGCTGTCGTCATAGCAGGCAGCGAGATTGTCATCCGCGGCCGGGTTCCACTCCTCCAGGTCGATGCCGTTGAGGATGCCGGACAGCGCACTGCTGCGATGTGCAAGCAGGCCCTGCATGCCGTAGCCCTGCGCCTCAGTCTGGATTTCCCTGGCATAGGTCGGGCTGACGGTGGTGATCTGGTCCGCAAAACTCAGGCCGGCCTTGAGAAAGGAAAGCTGGTCGTAAAACTCATATCCCTCCAGGGTGAAATCATCCCAGGACAACTCAAGCGCTGGCACCAGCGCTTTGGGGAAGTTTCCCTGATAGGCAAGATTGTGGATGGTCATCACGACAGGAACCTGGTGGCCTTCCTTGCGCAGGTATGCCGGGGTGAGCCCGGTTTGCCAGTCGTTGCAATGGATCAGCTCGGGACGCCAGTCCAGCGGCGAATTACCATCGCACAACAGTGAGGCCACCCGTGCCAGCAGCGCAAAGCGTTCCGGGTTGTCCGGCCAGTCCTGGCCATGTTCATCCGCATACAGGCCGCCGCCGCGCTGATACATTTCAGGACAATCCAGCACATACACCGGCACGCCGTTCTGCATGGTTCCTGCCAGCAGCTTGGCGGCCGGCCAAGCCTTCAGGATCTTGCGCAGGTCGGCTGCCGGTTTCAGCGGTTTCAGCAGCTTCATCACCTGAGGGTAGCCTGGCAGCAGGATGCGTACATCCATTTCCAGTTTGCGCAAGGCGGCAGGCAATGCCGCGCTGACATCGGCCAGCCCACCGGTTTTGACCAGGGATGCCACTTCGGAACTGACAAACAGGATGCGCATCGTTATCGCTTCCTATGCGTTGCGGGCAAGACGGATGCGCTTGCCTTCTTCGATATTGTGTAGGGATGCGGGCAGCACGACATCGCCCTCACGCAGACCTTCCAGCACTTGCATGCGCAGGCTGTGCGAGCCGCCCATCAGGCCATTGGCGCCGATGCGGATATTCTGGCGCTGCGCCTTGCCGTCGCGCACAGCCATCACCCAGGGTTGCTTGCCGTGGACTTCGTGGATTGCGGAGACATCCAGTGACAGTACATCCCGCAGCTGACCTGCTTCAATCTGCACGTTCAACGGTGCTGCATGCTGCAGCTGGGGGAGATGGGCATCCAGCCTGAATGCAAGGCTGGCCTCGCTTTGCGTGCCATCGAAATCCTGCGGGATTTTGCCGAGCGGAATTTCCTGCGCAATGCCGGCATGTTGGTCTCGCATCACGGCAACTGGTGCACCGGGCCTGACCAGCTTGATGCTGGCCGCGGCCAGTGTGAGATGTACCAGCGGGCTGTTTGCCGTCGCAAGTTGCATCACAGTGTCACCGGCCTTTACGCCCTGCCCCTTACCTGCCAGTGCAGCCGTTACCACACCATCCTGCGGGCTGTGCAACTGCGTATCGTCGAGCTTCTTTTGTGCTGCAGCGACAAGCTCACGTGCATTTTTCAAGGCAGACTCTGCCATGGCATATTCGCTGCCCTGCGCACGACTGACCCTGGCCTGGAACTGGGCGTTATTCAACTGATTCTGGGTAATGGCCAGATTGCGCAATGCATCCGCTGCCTGGGCCTGGCTGACCATGCCACGCTCGGCCAGGCCGCTGATGCGTGCATATTGCTGCCTGGCATGGTTAAGCGAGGCTTTTGCCTGATCGACTACCTGGTCGCTGCCGCTACGCAGCTTTTCCTTTGCCTGCTTGAACCTTAGCTGAGCAAGCGCCAGGGCTTTCCCGGCATCGGCGAGCTGTGTGAGTGCTGCTGCATTATCCAGGCTGAGCAAAACCTGTCCGGCTTTCACGTTATCGCCGATTGCGACAACGACCTTGGCCACCTTGCCGGATTGTGCAGACTTGATTTCGAACTGTTCAGCGTCTTGCAGGTTAGCTGTGAGGGGGATGATCTGCAGCAGGTCACCGCGCATGACGGGAAGACCATCGACTTCCGGGAGGAGCAATACGGGCAGCAGCTGCCAGCCTGCCGCCAGCAGTACGCCCAGCAAGAATATGTGCTGCAGCCTGCGCTGCTTCAGCCAGCGCAAACCGCCCCCTTGCTGTAGAATAAATATGTTAATATAATCATATAGTTATAAATACAAACATAACATCACCCGCAACAAAAAGGGCACACCATCTGTGCCCCTGTTGTCCTCGTTATTGCTTCATTTTAACTGAATTTCAGACTTTTACCTGTTTGACATCCCAGATGCGCTCGGCATATTGCATGATCGTGCGGTCACTGGAAAATTTGCCCATATGGGCGACATTGAGGATGGCCTTCTGCACCCAGGAAGCCTGATCACGATAGGCCGCTTCCACTTTTTCCTGGCAGGCGATATAGGATGCATAGTCTGCGAGCAGCAGATAGTGATCATGGTACAGCAGCGAGTCGACGATGGGCTTGAACCGTTCGGGCTCGTCTCGCGAGAAGAACCCGCTACCGATCATGTCCAGCACTTCACGCAGTTCTGCATTCCCCTCGTAATAGCTTCCCGGGTCGTAGCCTTGCTGCCTGATTGCCGCCACCTGGTCGGTGGTGAGGCCGAAGATGAAGATGTTTTCATCCCCCACTTCTTCACGTATTTCCACATTGGCACCATCCAGCGTGCCGATGGTCAATGCGCCATTCAGTGCCAGCTTCATGTTGCCGGTGCCGGATGCTTCCGTGCCGGCGGTGGAGATCTGCTGCGAAAGATCAGCCGCAGGGATGATGATTTCGGCTGAGGAAACATTGTAGTTCGGCACGAATATCACTTTCAGCCGGCCTGCCACTTGCGGATCGTTGTTCACGATGTCACTGATATCGTTGATCAGCTTGATGATGAGCTTGGCCATGGTGTAGCCGGGTGCCGACTTGCCACCGATGATCACGGTGCGCGGCAGGAAGTCGCCACCGGGATTGTGGCGGATGCGGTTGTACAACGTCACCATATGCAGCACGTTGAGCAGCTGGCGCTTGTATTCGTGTATACGCTTGATCTGCACATCAAACAGCGAATCCACATTCAGCTCCACCTTGTGATGGCTACGCATGAATTCGGCAAAGCGCAGCTTGTTGTCGCGCTTGATCCTGGCAAACTCTGCGCAGAATTTCGCATCATGCACCAGTGGCGCAAGATTGCGCAGCTTGCTCAAATCCTTGACCCATTCACATCCCAGGTGCTGAGCAATGAGATTTCTCAACCCCGGATTGGCCTGATTCAGCCAGCGCCGGGGTGTGATGCCGTTGGTGACATTCACAAAGCGTCCAGGGAAGAAACCGGCGAAATCGGCAAAAATGGTCTGCTGCATCAGGTCAGAGTGGATTTGCGCCACACCATTCACCTTGTGGCTGCCGACAATGGCGAGATTGGCCATGCGGATGCGCTTGCTGCCCTCCTCGCCAAAAATGGACATGCGGCGCAGGATGTCGTTATCGCCAGGATGCTTGTGCATCACATCCTGCAGGAACTGATGGTTGATCTCGTAGATGATCTGCATGTGCCGCGGCAGGATGCGCTCGAACATTTCCACCGGCCAGGTTTCCAGGGCTTCCGGCATCAGCGTATGGTTGGTATAGGAGAAGGTGCGTACGGTGATGTCCCATGCCTGGTTCCATTCCATATGATGCAGGTCCATTAAAATTCGCATCAGCTCGGGTATGGCAATTGAGGGATGGGTATCGTTCAACTGAATGGCAACCTTGTCAGGCAGCAGGGCCAAATCCTGATGCTGGCGATGGAAACGGTTCAGCACGTCCTGCAAGGACGCACAGACAAAGAAATACTGCTGTTTGAGTCGCAGTTCCTTGCCCATCATGGTGGTGTCGTTGGGATAGAGCACCTTGGAGATGTTTTCGGTTTCGTTCTTGTCTTCTACCGCCTTCACATAATTGCCGGCGTTGAAATGTCCGAGGTCGAAATCCCGTGTCGATTTCGCCGACCACAGCCTGATCTTGTTTACCGTGTTGGTATTGAAGCCGGGGATGGGCGTATCGTAGGCCATCGCCATCACGTCATCACAGTCCACCCAGCAACGACGCGACTTGCCCCGTTCGTCGAAAAATTCGATCACACGGCCATTGAAACTGACCGGGAACAGCACTTCCGGCCGCACAAATTCCCATGGATTGCCATAGCGCAGCCAGTTGTCAGGATGCTCGACCTGTCGACCACCCTCGATAGTCTGCATGAACATGCCATATTCATAGCGGATGCCGTAGCCGAAGCCCGGCAGGTTCAAGGTTGCCATGGAGTCGACAAAACAGGCAGCAAGCCTGCCCAGACCACCGTTGCCCAGGCCCGCGTCGTATTCCATCTCGCGGATGTCTTCCATCTTTACGCCAATATCATTCAAGGCGCTTTGGGTGGCAGGCTCCAGTCCGAGATTCAGGACGCTGTTTTGCAACGCACGCCCCATCAGGAATTCCAGCGAGAAGTAGTACACCCGCTTCACGTCTTCCTTGTAATGTTGTTGTGCGGTTTTCATCCATTTATCCACCATGTGGTCCCGAACCACATAGGCAGTCGCGTTGAACCAGTCACGACTGGTTGCTTTCTCAGGATTCTTGCCTACCTGGTAAGTGACCCGCTCCACGACGTCATGCTGGAGTGCTGTCCGATCAGAACAGACTTTAAGTTGGTCTTTCGCTACCTTCTCATGTTTTGCCGCCATCACTCACCTCACACATATCTTCATTTATTCATAATATTACAATCTGCTTGCGATAAGACTGGCGCCCATCAGCCCCAAATGCTCATTCAACACGACATGTACCGGCAGGCTTTGCATCAGTGATGCAAAACGCCCCTTTGCATGAAAAGCAGCCATGAACCTGCTCTGCGCAAGTTGTTCGTGCAGCTTTGCGGCAATGCCGCCTGCGATATACACCCCGCCTCTCGGCAACGAGGCCAAAGCCAGATTGCCCGTGAACGCGCCATAGCAATCAAAAAACAGCTCCATCACCAGGCGCGCAATCGGCTCATGTTCGTGATAGGCAAATTGCGATATCACCGCTGCCGGGTCATTTTCCGCCATCGCTGCCAGCATTCTTGAAGAAGGCTCGGCTACGCCGTTCTGCCGCATGAAATCGAAAATCGCCAGCAACCCCATGCCTGACACGATGCGCTCATATGACACATGCTCATGCTGTTGCAGCAGATAGCGCAATAACATGCATTGCATTTCGTCAGAAGGCGAAAAGTCGATATGCCCGCCCTCCGAGGCATGAACCTGGTATCGCCCTGCATGCTGCGTAAGCCAGGCTACGCCAAGACCCGTTCCCGCCCCCACCAGCAGCCTGACACCATCGTGCTGCGCCTCACCTGCCTGCAAGGAATGAAGGTCATGTGGCTGCAAAGCCTCAAGCCCATAGCCTGCCGCTGCAAAGTCATTCAGCAACTCCACGCGCTCAATGCCAAACCTGCTTTCAATTGCATCGCCATCCACTTCCCATGACAGATTGGTAAGCTGCACCTTCCTGCCGGCCACCGGACCTGCCAGTGCAAATGCTGCGCTTTTCACTTCACGGATACCCGCTTCCTTCAATAACGTTTCGATCATTTCCTCCAGCGATGCGCTCTCTGCGCTGGAAAATTTCTTCGTTATGATTGCGACTGACGAACCCCTTTCACCGATTTGCAACAGCGTCTTGGTTCCACCGATATCACCCGACAAAATCAGACTCATGCCATCCTTTCAATACGGCTGCAAATCCGCGCCATCCAGATTCAATGACTGGCGCCAGAACTGGTCATCTCGGTCAAACAGGCGATAGGTGCCGCGAGGCCCTGCCGTCCCTGCCGCATAAGGCGTGATAAATCCGCGCTCCATCGCCCACACCTTGATGACGGGATCAACAACACGCCAGGCTGCTTCCACTTCATCGATGCGCAGGAACAGGGACTGGTCGCCGAGCATCACATCCAGCAGCAAGCCTTCATAGGCATCCACACTCTGCTCTTCCCCTTTGCGGTAAGTGGCATCCAGGCTCATCGTGCGCGTATGCAAATCCAGCCCCGGTACTTTTACCTGCATTTCCATTTTCATCGTGTCATGCGGCTGAATGCCCAGCATGATCCAGTTTGGGCGTTGCGGTCCTGTGCGGGTGTGGCGCAACAGGTCCTGCGGCGGGTTCTTGAAACGGATGCAGATCGCCGAACTGGCATCCGCCATGCGCTTGCCGGTACGCAGGTAGAATGGCACACCAGACCAGCGCCAGTTATCGATGAACAATTTCAGTGCCGCATAGGTTTCGGTGCTGCTGCCTTCCGGAATGCCCTTTTCTTCCAGATAACCGGGCACCGCCTTGCCATGCACCGTACCGCTGCTGTATTGCCCGCGGAATGCATGTGCATTCACCGACTTCTGCGTGATCGGCCGGATCGCCTGCAGCACCTTGACCTTTTCATCGCGCAGGTGCTCGGCCGACATGCTGACCGGCGGTTCCATCGCCACCAGTGCCAGCAGCTGCAACAGATGGCTCTGGATCATGTCGCGCAGCGCACCGGCACCGTCATAGTAATCTGCGCGCCCTTCTATGCCGATGGTTTCTGAATGGGTTATCTGAACATGGTCGATGTAATGATGGTTCCATAACGGCTCAAGCAGGATATTTGCGAAACGGAACACCATCACATTGCGCACCGTGCCTTTGCCAAGATAATGGTCGATACGGAAAATCTGCGGTTCATCCAGATGACGATACAGGCTGGCCTGCAGGGTCTGCGCACTCAGCAGGTCATAACCGAAGGGTTTTTCTATCACCACGCGGCGCCAGCCATTGCGTTGCTTCAGCAATCCGGCTTCACCCAGCTTTTCAATGATGCCCTGCACATCTGCCGGACGTACCGCCATGTAGTACACGGCATTCGGCGGAAATGTCTCGTCCTGCTCGATCATCTGCTGCAATTGAAGATAGGCCGTCGCATCGCCGGGCGTATTGGCATGATAATGCCAGCGCGCAAGGAACCGTTCGATCACATCCATGCCATGGCCATTGCTCTGCAAGGGCATCACGATCTTGCGCACATCATCTATCCAGGAGTCGCGGCTGCGCTTTTCGATATTGCAAGCAAGGAATACCAGCCACTCCGGCAGGCGCCCCGCTTTCTCCAGAGAGAACAGCGCAGGAATCAGTTTCAGGCGGCTCAGGTTTCCGCCAGCGCCGAATATCACCAATGTACAGGGTTCGATTGTTTTCATTTTTTCTGTTCCAGTGATTTCATGTCATGCCCCCCGAATGCATTGCGCATGGCTGACAGCAGGCGGTATCCATAACCCTCCTTGTTCTGGCTGTTGAAGCGCATTTGCAAGGCCAGCGACAGCACTGGCGCTGCCACACCCTGGTCGATCGACTCGACCACTGTCCAGCGCCCCTCACCCGAGTCCGGCACATAGGGCGCAATATTTACAAGACTTTGATCATGCCTGAGTGTCGCCGCAGTCAGGTCCAGCAACCAGCTGCGCACCACCGAGCCATGCCGCCATAACTCGGTGACTTGCGCGAGATCAATTGCAAACTCCGGCTTGCCGCGCATCAGTTCCAGCCCCTCTGCCAATGATTGCATCATGCCGTATTCGATACCGTTGTGGATCATCTTCGTAAAATGGCCCGCGCCTACCGGCCCGACATGCGCCCAGCCCTGATCTGCTGCAGGCGCCAAAACCTGCAGGATTGGTCGCATGATGTTTGCCACTTCGTCACTCGCCCCCACCATCAGACAGTAACCATTTTCCAGACCCCATACACCACCTGAAGTGCCTGCATCCATGAATCCGATTCCCTGATCACCCAGCCACTTTCCTCGACGCTGGCTGTCGTGATAGTTTGAGTTTCCACCGTCAACGATGATGTCTCCCTTGTTCAGTTTCGGTGCAATCGCACGAATCTGGTGCTCCGTAATTTCCCCGCTCGGCAGCATAAGCCAGACAATTCGGGGGAATTCCAGCTTTACAAGAACCTCATCTATAGATGAAGCAGTTATCATGCCATCATGATTTACTGCATCAACGGCAACTGCCGACTGGTCATAACCGATCACCTCAATGCCGCCCCGATGCAATCGCCGCATCATGTTGCTGCCCATTTTTCCCAGCCCTATCATTGCAAGCTTCATGATTTACACTCCATGGAATTTCCTGAATCAAGCGAATCAGCTATCGCAAGCTGATGAGTATTTGCTGCAATTTCCGATGCTGGATAATACGCCCAATAAATCCATAACCCAATACCGGGAAATTGCCGATCCTGAATTTCAAATATGATACAAACCCGAGACTGACAACCTGCCCGAACTTGACAACCTGAATGGAAAGCAATTTGCAGCGGGTGATGACTGCCATTCCATCCTTGACGCATCGAACTGCAAAAATTACTGCTGCCGGTCCGGAATGCATGAATACAGAAACATCAATACATATTGTGCATTTGATGTATTTTTCAGTTTAAATTCCATAAGATTTCATGGCATAAATAATGCTTTATGATAGATATACAGGAATTTCATTTACCGAATATGACAGACGTACATGCTTATATACGGGAAAATCGGATAAATGATAATCTGCACAGCAGAAATGGCACATGCAGAAAATACGGCATATAAATTCAGATCATCTGGAACCCTGCGTATATTACGATGAATAAAGTCATACACACTGTTACTGAAAAGATCATTCAGCGCAGCAAACCCTTTCGTGAAATTTATCTGGAGCGTCTCGAAAGGAAACTTGGCAAGGGTGTGCATCGCCAGGTGTTGGGCTGCAGCAATCTGGCACACGGATTCGCTGCCTGTTCTTCTGCAGAGAAGAAAATGCTCGCGGATGATCATACGCCCAATATCGCCATCGTCTCCGCTTACAATGACATGCTGTCTGCACATCAGCCGCTGCAGACCTTTCCAGGCATCATCAAGTCAGAAATCAATCAGCTCAATGCGACTGCACAATTTGCCGGGGGCGTTCCGGCAATGTGCGACGGAATTACCCAGTCCCAACCCGGCATGGAGCTTAGCCTGTTCAGTCGCGATGTGATTGCACAGGCTACCGCAATCGCACTGTCACATAACATGTTTGATGCTGCAGTTTATCTTGGCGTATGTGACAAGATTGTGCCAGGACTGTTCATAGGCGCGATGAGTTTCGGTCATCTTCCCGCGGTTTTCATTCCTGCCGGGCCCATGCCTTCCGGCATCAGCAATTCGGAAAAGGCCAGAGTCAGACAAGCCCATGCCCAGGGGAAAGTGGATGATAAAGCATTGCTGGCATCCGAATCAGGCTCATATCACAGCCCCGGCACCTGTACCTTTTATGGCACCGCAAACAGCAACCAGATGCTGATGGAGATCATGGGCCTGCATTTACCCGGCTCTTCCTTTGTCAATGCCAATACGCCATTACGTGAATCCCTGACACGTGCTGCAACCAGGCAGGTTTTGTCGCTCACACGACGAGACGGGAAATTAAAACCAATAGGCAAAATGCTGGACGAGAAAAGTTTTGTGAATGCAATAATCGGTCTGCTGGCAACCGGCGGGTCAAGCAACCATACCATTCATATCATCGCCATGGCGCGTGCAGCCGGCATCGTGATCAACTGGAACGATTTCCATGACCTGTCGGAATGCATTCCGTTATTAACGCGCATGTATCCGAATGGCAGCGCTGATGTTAACCATTTCCATGCCGCCGGCGGCATGCCGGTCGTGATCCGGGAGTTACTCGATCAAGGCATGCTGCACAATGATGTACAAACCATTATCGGAATGGGTCTGGATGACTATACCCGGCTGCCTGTATTGAAAAATGGCACGCTCAGCTGGGAAGATGCCCCTGCGCTGGGAGAAGGCAATGCCATTATTAGTCCCGCAGGCAAACCGTTTGATCACCATGGCGGCCTCAATATCCTGACCGGCAATATCGGCAGAAGCGTGATCAAGACATCCGCACTCAAACCGGAACACCGGAATATTGAAGCGGAAGCCATAGTTTTCGATTCGCAGGAATCACTGCAGTCAGCGTATAAACAGGGGCTGTTAAACCGGGATTTTATTGCCGTGGTGCGATATCAGGGCCCCAAAGCCAATGGCATGCCCGAACTGCACGGACTGCTGCCTCCACTGGGTTCCTTGCAGGATGCAGGCTACAAGGTGGCAATCATTACCGATGGCCGGATGTCAGGTGCATCCGGCAAGGTTGCCTCCGTGATACACATGACTCCTGAGGCGCTGGAGGGGGGTGTCATCGCGAGTATCCAGAATGGCGATAAAATCCGTATCGATATCGATGCAGGTATCGTTGAGCTTCTTGTAGAGAAGTCAGCGTTGGAGGATCGCACAAAACAGAAGAAAGATCTGTCCGCAAACCGGTTTGACATGGGACGTGAGTTATTCTCCGCCATGCGTTTGCATACCAGCGGCGCAGAAGAAGGTGCGACAATATTCAGCCTGCCAGGTAAAGAAATCCATTAGGGAACGATTCATTATGACGCAAACCAGACTATCACCACGGGAAGTCATGACCGCCTCACCCATCATGCCAGTCATTGCGCTGGAAGATGCGCACAAGGCAATTGATCTTGCGCAGGCATTGATGCATGGCGGCGTCAAAGTCCTCGAAATCACCTTGCGCACAGCCGCAGCAGTTGAGGCCATACAAAAAATTGCCCAGCACCTTCCCGATGCCATTGTCGGGGCCGGGACCGTGCTGAATATCAAGGATCTGCACCGGGTCATAGATGCGGGCGCAAAATTTGCGATCAGCCCCGGCAGTACCGATAAACTCCTGGCCGAAGCACTGGAGCTTGATTTCCCGTTGCTGCCGGGGGTGGCGACTGCATCTGAAATCATGATGGGGCTTGATCTGGGTTATACGTATTTCAAGTTGTTCCCGGCAATGAGTGCCGGCGGAATTACGGCATTGAAATCGTTTTCCGGACCTTTCCCGCAAGCCATGTTTTGCCCGACGGGCGGAATCAATGAACAAAATTTCCTTGATTTCCTGCAACTGAAGAATGTGCTCTGCATAGGCGGAACCTGGATCGCACCGGATGCTTTAACCAAGGCCGGCAATTTTTCAGAAATCACCCGACTGACATCCTCCGCACTCGATCTGTACAAACAGGCGAAATAACTTTCCAGCATCGGGAATATGGGCTGATCTATCAAAACCTGCAGAACAAGACCTTGAATAAATCGACCGACATCACGAAAATTCGGCAAATGGTGCGCTGGCATCCCTTTGCCTCTCTCTCCAGTCTCGAAGAGGCTGCCGCTCAGGTCATCATGCAAGCTGCAAAGCAGGCCATCAACCAGTCAGGTTGTTTTACCATTGTCCTCGCCGGCGGAACGACACCGCGACAGGTTTATGAGCAGTTGAAGACAAAGACCACAGACTGGTCAAAATGGCATGTTTATTTTGGCGATGAACGCTGCCTCCCCAACGATAGTCCGGACAGAAACAGCACCATGGCCGCCGCTGCCTGGCTGAACCATGTTGATATACCTGCAGGGCAAATTCATGTCATTCCCGCCGAACTTGGTGCAGAACAGGCAGCACAGGACTATGCGGAAACACTGCGCAAGATTGATCAATTTGATCTGGTTTTGCTGGGACTGGGGGAAGATGGACATACGGCCAGCCTTTTTCCTGCTCAAGATCCAGGTACCAAACCTGACTCGCCTGCAACATTTGCTGTACATGATGCACCCAAACCTCCACCTGGACGCGTAACACTCTCAGCCCGGAAGTTGAGTCAGGCCCGACGTGTGTTGTTTCTGGTAACAGGAGAGTCGAAACGGCAGGCCGTCAAGTCATGGCAATCCGGCATGGCAATTCCTGCATCAGCAATCTGTCCGGATCATGGAGTGGATGTATATATAGATAGCAATTTACTGTAGCGATTCCGGCATCCATATCAGCCAAGCCTTGCCGGGCTATTGAGTCAGTGTCGCCCCGCTATCCCATGCACTTCCCGAGGTTCTGCGCTTTCGGAAAAAATCAGAATACACAGGCAGGGTAGTTGCAATTCCATGCGCATAACTGCCTGTACCAATAATGAAATCAACCGGGTTTACAGGCGTTGCCCCGGCAAACATCGGGGAAAGCCTGATCTGGCTGTCTGAAGAATTGCCGAAGGTTCCAGCAGCCCCAGAAATCACACAAGACCCGCTGTTCGCAATCAGTACAGGTGCAAGATTAATGGTATTGGGGGAATAGGCGAGGTTATTCTTCACTTCAGACCGGCAATTTGCATCCAGACTTGCAAGATAGGTGATCGCCTGGAATGCGTTCAGGTTTCCGTTGTTTGCAGCGGAATTATAAAAGGTATTATTGTAAATATTGATCTGGCTTGGCCTTGGGCACCGACTGTGCTGTTATAAACCGTAGTGATTGCAGTACCAGGTGCAATTGACAGGTCGAATATATTGTTACGAATGGTGATTGCCGAGCCCTCAATATTCAGGTTGGAACCACTATTACTGCCCGACACAAACCAGTTACGCTCAAAAATGATGTCTCTCTGGTATTCATTCGAGGTTGAATTTTTCGGCTTGACTGTCACGATATTATCCACAAATTTTTTGTCAGACAGCACACCGTACTGGGTATTGCCCCGAATCGTTACTGGCTCAATACGGTCACTGCCGGTCTGCGTGCTGTTGGACATGACAAACTTTGTAACACCCTGCAATCTGACATTATGTGAATTGATGGTATTCAGGTACATGCTGTTGCCAAGCAACATGACATTTGTACAAGCCGCGCACCACACGCCATAATTGGACCCCGTTCCACTTCCGCCTGAAGTTAAGCTTGAATCAATCACGGCAAGCTGGTCTGCATTATTCGCATTGACTGCATTATTCGCATTGACTGCATAATTCAACTGGGTAGCAGCGACCCTTAACAAGGTCAGCGGTTTACTTGTATTGATTGCCCCCTGATCGATTGTGCCTGTTCCATCAAATGCCAGGTCCATGACACGCCAATCCGGGCTGAGCAATTGCAAGATATTTGCATACTGTCCAAATGACGTCATGGAAGCCCTGGGTACGGCACCGCTGCCATAAGCCCCAATATTGCCGGGACCTGCTGCATTGACTGAATAGGTTGCAGCTGAGGAGTAAGTATCGCTTTTCCTGAACAGGATTCATTTAGCACCTGCGGAAATGGCTGAATTCAACCCATCATTAAAACTGGCAGAGTTGTAAAACTTGCTTGCAGTTGATGGACATCCATCGACGTCACCTGCTACAGGCATTGCACCATTCGCTACGCATGCAGTTACCAGCGCATTTGCATCCGTTACGGAAATTTTGATCGTCCTGACCAAAGTGGTCGTTCCGTCAGCAACTGTCAAGGTTGCTGTATATGTGCCCGGAGATTCATAAACATGAGCAGCGAGTGCGCCCGTCGCATTGTTACAGCACCCATTGAAGAGTGAACTGCAAGTCGCAGCACCCACTTGAGATCCATAACCCCATGTCTTGCTGCCATCCAAGCCTCCAAAGCCCAGCTATAGTCCAGGTCATGAAATGGCCGGGAAGTTTTCACGGGATCGGCTGAACTGGTCGCATCTAAAAAAACCGCCAATGGTGCAACACCACTGGTCTTCAAGGCAACTAAGGAAGCTCTCAATCCCTGATTGCTGTTCACCGATGAATAACTGGTATTTCCGCCCGAGCAAGCGCCGAGCATGCCTGTGATCAATAAACATAATGATCAAGACAGGATTGATTTTCATATATGTCTTTCACCGTTACCAGAATCTTTAAAACTGCCCTGATATTCCTGATATTCCTGAAATTCATTGCTTGGTCACGCTTGCCTGACCTGACACATGACCTCATCAATGACAAGAAATTGGCAAAATACGTCGGGACAATATTTCGAGGCAAATTCAAAAGCAATCCTTTTATTGCATTTGTCGCAAAAATCATACAACACCAGACATGAGGCTTTTCAAACTGCAATAATGCAGGATATTTGTCATGCCCGCTGCATCTTAATCGCCAGAAAGGAAAATATACATGCGTCTCAAGCAATATGCCCTGTATCTGATATTGGCCCTTGTATTCAATCCGGCAAATGCCGGAAACATCGCTCCAGAACAGGATGACTCCTATCACGCTTTAAAACATGAACATGGCAACAAGGGCATCTTTCACAATCTGATTTCATTTGGTGACAGTCTGAGTGATGTCGGTACCTATCAGGTGGGCACAATAGCCGCACTGGGTGGCGGCCAATTTACCGTGAACAGCCCAGGCGCGAAAAACTGGACTGCAGTAGTAGCTGAAAAATATGGCATGGATAAACCTTGCGCAGCGTTGACTGGCCTAGATGGCGATCCCAATCTGGGCTTAAGCGCCATGCCGCCAACCGCGCATCCGGAATGTACCGGTTATGCCGAAGGCGGGGCACGTGTCACTGACCCGATAGGCATAGGCAACAAACTGACCGGTGGTGCAAATGCTGCACTCGGTTTCCTGACCTATCCAGTGTTTCAGCAAATCCAGAACCATCTGGACACCCACAAGAACAAATTTGATGAGCATGACCTGGTACTGGTCATGGCAGGTGCAAATGATGTGTTTTTTCAGCTGGCCCTGTTGCAATCAGGCGCGACTGATGCAGAGCATGCCATCAGCGCAATCATCAATGCCGCCAATGAGTTGACAGATGACATCAACAGCAAGATTGTGGGCAATGGTGCCAAACATGTCGTGGTGTTGAACATCCCTGACATTGCGATTACACCATTAGGAACATCTTTCGATCTACAGACCCGCGGTTTTGTCGATCTGCTGGTAACCAGTTTTAATACCCAGTTAGCCAATGGCCTGTCAGGGAACAAGCGTGTGCTCTATGTGGATGCCTATACGGACAGTTACAGCCAGTACACCAATCCCGGCGCCTATGGTTTGACGAATGTAACAGATACAGCATGCGATCTGAGCCCGGACAAAAACTTCCTTGCTTCTTCACTGATCTGCAGTGCTGCAAACCTTGCACCAGGTGCAGCAGAAAGCTGGCTCTTTGCGGACCGGGTACATCCCACGCCATATGCATATGGCCTGATTGCAAAGCTGGTAATCTCAGAAATCAGCAAGCGAGGCTGGGACAAAAAACCTAAAGATGACTGAATGGGCAATGAGAAGAATGGTGCTTTGCATATGCCCATGAACCACGGCAAATACGCAAGAAGAATGCAGGTTCAGGACGGGTTTACTTATTCAATACCTCGAGATCGTAAACTTCTCGATGTTTGGTGATGGATTCCATGCATAATCGGGTAGACTGGCCATACAACTTGCAATTTGATTTTTTATCCATTGAATCGCAGACAGCACGGCATAACCAGTCTTTTCCCTCTGCAATCACTGCATGCTTGCCAGTCTGGGAACCAGTCTTCAGGATGCTTTCGCCCGAAGGAAATGGCGTTGCCCTGTCACCGATGATATATTCAGTCTCATCCAGCACACCAAAATGTCGAAGATGCGCAGTGACATGTGCCTTGTCGATTTCAGACAGCGCATCCCAGATGAACTTGTTGACTTTTACTGCCTTCATGATGAATGGAATTCATAAATAATTCCCGACTATATTACTACAAAATATATTAGAATCTACTGAAATACTGTTACAACTTAATGTCTATCGAAGCCGCACTGCAGCAATACCGCCTGAGAAATTCAAACCGCCTTGATTTAAAAGATAATTTAACGGATTTTCCAGAGCAGATTTTTTCACTTGCAGACACCCTGGAAATCCTTGATCTTTCAGGCAACCAGCTCTCTGCGTTGCCCGATGATCTGCCAAGGTTGCACAGGTTGCGCGTTTTGTTCTGTTCAAACAACCTGTTTACCGAGCTACCCGAGGTACTGGGGCGATGCAAAAACCTTAGCATGGTTGGTTTCAAATCCAACCAGATCGAACAGATCCCTGCCACAGCACTGGGGAAATCCCTGCGCTGGTTAATCCTTACCGATAATCGCATACGAGAAATACCGCATAGCATTGGTGAATGCAGCTACCTGCAAAAACTGATGCTGGCAGGCAACCAGCTTTCCTGCCTTCCCGATACGCTGATTCAATGCAACAGGCTCGAACTGGTACGCATCGCAGCCAACCGCTTTAACTCCTTTCCAGACTGCCTGTTCAAATTGCCACGTCTTACCTGGCTGGCCTATGCAGGCAATCCATGTTGCGAGGCTGACAGAATACAAACAGGGGAGACCCCATCAATCATGTCGATCAATTGGGAAGCGCTGGAAATCTCACACAAGCTCGGGGAAGGCGCTTCCGGCCATATCTACCATTCGGCATTACGCAAGGAAAACAGAACAGAAAATGTTGCCGTGAAGTTATTCAAGGGCAATATGACCAGTGACGGCCTTCCGCAATCGGAAATGGCGGCGTATATACAAGCCGGTTCTCATCCCAACCTGATACCGGTGCTCGGAAAAATTGACAGCCACCCCGAGGGCAGCATAGGCCTGGTCATGGCTCTGATAGATCCGGCATTTCGTAATCTGGCATTGCCCCCCAGCCTGGAAAGCTGCACCCGTGATGTTTATCCGGAGCCGCTTCAACTTTCCCTTGCCACTGTTTACCGCATGGCTCACGATCTCGCCTCGACTGCGCAGCACCTGCATCGCAGAGGCATCATGCATGGAGATTTTTATGCACATAACATCCTGCATGATGGCAAAGGTAATTGCCTGCTGGGTGATTTTGGTGCTGCCTCATTTTTGCCAGATGACACTGTTCTGGCAGCCAAAATGGAACAGATTGAAATACGGGCCTTTGGCTGCCTGCTGGAAGAGCTGATCAATCAATATGCATCTAATTTTCCAGACTCTCACCCCCTGCGAATTTTGCAGCAGCAATGCATGGACAATGTGCCTGACGAGCGCCCCACTTTCACCGCATTGGTGAATACACTACGCAACATCATGGAAAATTTGCCCAGCTGAAACAAAAAAGGCGCCATACCTGAGTATGACGCCCTTAATGCCGACACATTGCCAGTCTGTTTACTGGTCTTTCCAGTCGAACGAATCAAAGTTCTCGAAAGTCACCATATTCGGATCCTGCAGGTTGAGCAGGTTGAAATATGGAATCGAAACCATCAATGCAATGAATGCAATCACGGCGACGATCTGACCCCAGTTGAATTTCTGGATTTCCTCCAGCTTCTTGATCTCGCACATGCCACCGGGGCACAACTGCGCCTTTTCCTTGGCAAACACGTTATACAGATAGCAGCCCAGGCAGATGCCGAATGCAGTTTCAAAATACAGCAGCACCACACAGGTCACACAACCGGCAAAATTCATCCAGCCCATATTGGCTTCCTTGAATACCAGCCAGTACATGAACACACCCAGCGTAAAACCCAGCGACCAGGCAACGCGCTTTTGCGGTGCTCCCACATAATCCACTTTCTGGTTGCGGACCATCAGGCGACCCAGAATCATGAAGGGTGCATATTTCGGATTGATCAATACCCTTGTGCCAAGCTCAATCACGAATGCAATGATCATGACACGCTCAGGCACATAATCTGCTGTCAGGAATCCCTTCAGGAAGCTGAAGAATCCGAGCAGGAACATCAAACCGGCCGCAGCGCGTGCCTCACGTTCATTGATAACACGAACCGGATACTCATCGACCTGTTCTCCAAAATAAAAAATCTTCTTCAGGAAATTCATTTGATTGCGCCTTACTATCGAACTATTGAACACCAGTAAAAAGCCAGAGCTGCATTGTAAAGCATCACCGGACTGCATTCCACCCGCATGATTTATGACCAGACAACCGGCGGTTAGTTCAAATCGCTGTAAATTCAGTCTTGTACTGCAATTCTGGCAGCATTATCTGCCCGTTCCAGCAATATACCTTCCTGATATCTCAGACTTCCAAAACCCTGAGCTCTGCGTTGGTATAGCGCAATCGATTGGCCAGCGCCGTTGCAATGCTCTCCATCAAGGTGAAGGAAAGTTTCTTGTGATACTCGGACAAGGTTTCAAACTTCTTGCGTGACAGGATGAAGAGTTCCGTATCCGTAAACGCTTCCGCATCCGCCGAGCGATCAGAGCCATCCAGAAAGCTCATCTCACCAAAGAAAGCACCCCGGCCGAAGGTGCCCAGATGATGTCGCTGAATTTTCGAAATCGGCAGCATGATACGCACGGCTCCTTTGCGGATCAGGAACAGCTCATCACCCTTGTCACCCAGACTGAAGATTTTCTCGCCTGCCTTGCAAGTCCGCATATCCAGGCATTGTTCCAGTGCCGCGATGGTTTCCGCCTTGCGCCCATTGAACAGATCGAACTCCTGCAACTGCAAGGCATGTCTTTCATCCACTTCGCACACGGTCTCGGAAAGTATGCGGTCCTCCACCCACTCCAGTGCCTCATCCAGCTCTCCGAAAACCTTCACCGGACTTTTTTCCCGTACCAAACCAACCTGGTCAAAATATTTCTGCATGTTGCGACCGGACGGGAGTACCGGTAACTGACTGAAAATCAGAAAGCCTTTACGTTCCCCCAGGATGTCGCGAATCTGGTCCAGCATATGTACGGCCGTCACATCGACAGACTGTACGCGCCGCATGTCGAGTATCACAAAATCCTTTAATTTGAGTTCAGCCTCGAGCGCACTGTACAGCTGGTTGACCGTGCCGAAAAACAGGCTCCCCTGTAGCTCCACAACGATGCCGCGATCGCCATTGCTGACCAGTATTTCCATTTCATCCTGGGTACGGATGCGCTTGGAAAAGGTTTCATTGCACTTGACCTTGCGCCGCACCACATTGCCCCCGATCTGTTCGCGTATGAACAGCAGGATGGCCAGTACCACCCCGCTCCCAGAGGCGGCAATCAGGCTGACGGTCAGCGCCACATAGATGACTACGGCAATCACGAGAAAATCGCTGATCGTTGAACGCTGCTTGAGGAACTCGAAACTGTGGCGATCTATCATGCGCACACCAATCACGATCAGGATCGCGGCTAGTGAAGAAACCGGCACCCATGCGATAAAGGAACCCAGCAACAGGAAGGTCACCAGGCCAAGCATGCCTTCAATAATCCCGGAATAACGGGTCTGCGCACCGCTCGACATGTTCACCAGGGTGGCGCCCATCGTGCCGGCACCCGGCATCCCGCCAATCAGCGCAGACACCACATTGCCCGCACCCTGCCCGATCAGCTCCTGATTCGAATTGTGGCGCGAGTGCGTCAGCGCATCCAGCACGACACAGGTCTTCAAGGTATCGATCGACAACAGCACGGCCAGTGTCAACGCAGTGGCAATGGCATATTGCACCTGCTCCAGCGTCACACTGCGCATGGCCTGCCAGCGTCCGCCCATCGCCTCGGCCACATCACCGCCGCCACCACCCAGCGAGCCGACGACATAGGCATTGCCCTGCAGGCTTAACAGTCCATGATCGATCAAACCCAATGCAAAATATGCCCCGATACCCGCCAGCAAGGCGATGATCGCTGCCGGAATTTTTCGTGTGTAGCGCGGCGCCAGCAGCATCACGGCAATGGTGACGCAACCGACAATCAGGCTCTGCCATTTCCACAGGCCGGGCGCCGTCAGGGCATCCAGAAAATGCACATCCTTGCTTGCCCCCAGAAATTTTGGAACCTGGCTGATGATAATGGTGAGGCCAACGCCGGACAGATAGCCGCTGACTACCGGGTATGGCATATATTCGATCAGGCGCCCCAGCTTGAGCGTACCGAACAGGATTTGCAACAGCCCGGCAAACAGCCCAAGGAGCGCAAGCATCAACACCAGCGCCTGTACATTGCCGCCCCCATGCAGGAACTCGATGGCAAATGCGGATAGCACCGCCGCTGCCGGTGCACAAGGTGCTGAAATCAGCCGGTTGGTGCCACCTATCGCTGGTGCAATCAGGCCCAGCGCCATCACTCCCAGAATGCCGGCCAATGCGCCCTGTGCGACATAGGATGTACCCAGCGGCGCATAGATCGTCACCCCGAATGCAATCGCAGACGGCAAGGCCACCAGCATCGCCGCCAGCCCACCCCAGAAATCCCCAAGCACCGGTTTAGGAAGCTTCATGATTTCGCTTGATTTGTTGTTATATTTTCATCCTAAACCTGTTCAATGACTTGCACAACATGATCGGCAACTACGCCACCACCGGCAGCGCCTCCCAAAGCGTGGTATATGCCGGCGAGACATTGCCACGATTCATCTGCCAGGATTGCGCCACGCCATTGCTGGCCAGATGCAGCACCTGCTTGCCCATGCGGGCATTGATGTCGTCCATCACCGCCATCAGCCTTGCTGATTTCTCATCCGGCGCAGGCTCGGCAAACAATTCATGCTGCATTACGCCCGCCGGCGCAATCTCTGCCAGCATCACACCGGCCTTTTTGTAGTGAAAGCCGCGGCGGTAAATGCGGCGCAGCCCGGCATGGGCCGCGGCCACCAGCTGCATGGTGTCGTCGGTCGGCTTTCGCAATGCAAGCGTGATGCCGCGGCTGTATTGCGGTTCCTGCGGCTTGTGCTCATTGGTGAGAATATACACATGCACGCTGCCCGCGACCGAGCCCTGCCCGCGCAGCTTTTCCGCGGCCGTCGTCATGTAGGCACTGACCGCTTCCAGCAGGTCCTCCAGCTCGGTGACAGACTGCCCGAAGCTGCGCGAACTGATGATCTGCTGCCGTGGCGGCACCACATCCACCAGCTCCAGGCAAGGCTCGCCGCGCAATTCGCGCACGATGCGCTCCATCACCACGCCGAAACGGTTACGCAGGCGGTGAATGTCAAAATCGCGCAGCTGGCGTACCGTGGTAATGCCGCCCTGCTGCAGGTGCACATTCAGCTTGCGCCCCACGCCCCACACCTCGCCTACCTCAATGCTACCCAGCAGCACATCCATTTGCGGCGCAGAGAGCGCCGTCAGGTCGCACACCCCGCCATATTCCACACGCTTCTTTGCCACATGATTGGCCAGCTTGGCCAGCGTTTTGGTCGGCGCAAAACCCACGCACACCGGCAGCCCCAGCCATTGCAGGATACGGCCGCGAATTTTGTGCCCGTATTGCGTGAAGTCAACCGGCATGCCCTCCAGATCGAGAAAGCATTCGTCAATGCTGTAGATTTCCTGACGCGCACTGAACTCGCCCAGCACATTCATCACGCGATTGGACATATCGGCATACAGCGCATAGTTCGACGACAGCGCAATGATGTTGTGCTTGCGCGCAAGGTCTTTCAGCTTGAACCAGGGCCCGCCCATCGCCACGCCCAGCGCCTTTACCTCTGCACTGCGTGCCACCACACAGCCATCGTTGTTGGAGAGCACCACCACACAGCGCCCTTCCAGCTTCGGGTTGAACACGCGCTCGGCACTGACGTAGAAATTGTTGACATCGACCAATGCAAACATGACCTCATCTCACTTGGTGCACCGCACTGGTCACCACGCCCCAGATCATCAGCTCCTGCCCGCTCCCCAGACAGATAGGCGCTTA
>JAJXUI010000042.1 GCA_021782995.1 Pseudomonadota bacterium
ACCAGTGCGCGTGATCGAGCTACTGCAGCAAAGCGAGTTCTGAGCGAAGCCGACGCAACGTTGAAAGAAGAAATAGGGCCCGCCATCATTGGTATGGCAACAAGCACCAAATAAATGCTTGGCAGTAAATGATTAAGGCGCCTATGGGCGCCTTTTTATTATTCAGACTGCGCTTCGGCCAAAGCGATCATTAAGTTCAAGTGAAATTAGGTCTGCTTTACACAAATTTTCGGACATGCCCAGTCTGGACACTGGACGACGGGAGCCTGTTCTACCAGATTGGCTTATCGAAACCTTCCAATAAGCGCAGTTATGAACTCTCGGCTCAAGCCCGCTGCTGTTACATGCTTTCTTGAGTTCATACAGCCCAAGTTGTTAAGCGTACGCTAATGTGAATCTCCCCAAGTTTTGAGTCTACCGTTGCAGACGTGCAAATGCGAATCGCCGCCCCATGCCAAGCTTGATTGCCATATGAATCCAGACCATGGCAAAAGGCTCAAGATACCTAGCGACACTCAAATCCCCGCAATCGACCGCGTCAAATCCTATCATGGTGGCGAGCGCGATGACTTTCTGCCGCGCATCAGCATCGTCTCCACACACGGGCATGAAAGGAACACCGGAAGAATATCCCGAATCAGCCATGTTTTCAGCCCCAGTGGTGTTGAATGCTTTTACTACGCGGGCACCTACTGCGTGCTGAGCGAGCTGTTCCGCGCCGGAAGTGGTCGTTCCTATAGCCAGCCCACTTAATGCAGGCGCCAGCGGGTTCGTGGCGTCAACAAGAATCTTACCGGACCAGTTCTCCATGGATTTTGCAATGCTTTCCGTTGCACTATAGGGAACGGCGAGAATCACGAGTTCGCTTGCTCCTATCGCATCCTCGACGGTACCGATGCTGACCTGATCACCTAACTCCAAAACCGCCTTGCGATACTTTTCAGGATCTGTGACTCCGATGAACACCTGCACCCCTTTACGAGACAGCGCAGAAGCTATTGCCTGCCCAACATTGCCGGCACCGATAATGGAAATGGACATTTGTTACTCCCTTAAATTTATTGCTGAAAAGTGCTGAACCAGCGGGGAAAGATTCATCTGATATGTACCGGGAAGAATCAGGCTAACGAATCGTCTCACCGCGGCGTTTTCCATCGCCAGATGGGCAGCCTTGTCACTTTCCCATAGCAGTAAAGCGCCGATCTTTCCCTCCTCCCCCTGCCAGACATAGCGGCAGATCAAACCGCGCTGATGCTCAAGGAACTCGTGTTGCATGGCATACGAAGCCTTCAGGAATGTTTCCGTTGACACATCTGAGCTCAATTGAGCGGATGCCACCTCAACGAAATTGAGTTCATGCTTGCCAATGGATATGCCTTACGGTTTCGCAAGTTGCTTCATGACCAGGCGCGCTACACTACGACCACTGTTCTGTTGCTGGCCTGTGATCAGGTTCTTATCGGCTACAGCAAAGTCGGACCACATGCCCCCCTGCACGAACTTTGCTCCACGCTCCTTGAGGGCGGGCTCGACATTCCAAGTAAACAACTTGGCCCCCACGGCTTTGTCGGCGAAATCATCTTCGGCCAATGTGAATCCAGTTACCTTTTTGCCTTTGACTAGATATCCGCCTTTGCTAGTTTTTACATTGACCAGTGATGCCACTCCATGACACAGGGCGGCAGTCGGGCGACCGGTCTCATAGAACGTTCTAATCAATGACTGAAGTTTCTCGTCATCGCGAAAGGAAAACATCGGAGCTTGACCTCCTGCCACGATGATTGCGGCATAGTTTTCGGGTTTTACTTGATCCAGTGGCAATGTGTTCTTGAGCAGGGGACTTGTAACTGGCGAAGTCAAGAAACCAAGGCTGACAAAATCGTGAGCTGAGTAGTTGCTCTCGTGTCTGGGGTCGGAATACGCATCGACACTAACCTCTCCGCCTTTCGGGCTGGCGATCTCCACCGTGTAGCCAGCATGAGTCAGTTCGTCATAGGGATGGGTCAGCTCGCTGGCCCAGAATCCAACTGGCCAGCCCATGGCATTCTGGGTTGGGCTGGCAACAATCATCAGTATCTTTCCTTTGCTGGCGGGCGACTCGCTGGCGGCCGCTACTGTGTCAGCAAACGCAAGCATGCCAAGTGACAGCATTGCTGTAAGCAAGTGGGAGGGTTTAAACATGATGCATCTCCTTAAATGATTGAATTGAAGTGGCCGAATTATTAAACATGCCACTCGGAAAGATAAATCCACTAAAATGCAACTTATTGTTAACAGGATTGGCAACAATGGAAGTCAGTGAGATAACCGCACTGGTCAAAGTGGTTCAGGCGGGAAGCTTTACCCGAGCGGCAGAAATTATGGGCTCGCAAAAGGCTCATCTGTCTCGTCAGATCAGTAATCTTGAAAAGAAGTTGGGAGCAAGGTTGCTGCAACGCTCCACCCGATCTCTTTCTCTGACCGAAATCGGTAGAGAGGTTTTTGAGCGTTCGGTCGGCATCCTGGCTTCCATTGAAGAGACTGAACGTATCGCTCAACAAGCATTCAGTGAGCCGCGCGGCAACTTGAAACTTACTTGCGGGGTTGAGTTCGGCATGATTGCGGCAAACCGCTGGATCAATGAGTTCCTCCAGCAGCATCCCGAAGTCAGCATCCATGCTGATTACAGCAGTCGCACGATCGACCTCGTCCACGAAGGGTATGACCTCGCCATACGAGTAGGTCCGCTACCCGACTCCAGGTTAACGGCACGCAAGCTTGGCGAGATCACCTATGGACTTTATGCTAGCCCAGCGTATCTGCAACGCCGTGGCTTACCCAAGCAGCCAGAAGATTTAACCAAACACGACTTGCTGATTTTCAGTGGCGGGAATCATGGCGAAGGATGGGTGATGAAAAACGCGGGAGCCATTACTCGCAGCGAAGGCACCCCTAGGCTGGTAGTCAACAATAGCTTTGCAGTGCAGGAAGCTGCGATCAACCATCAGGGCATTGCCAAGTTACCGGAGGCCATCGCGATTACAAGCGAAAGGGAGGGAGCCCTCATGCGCGTGTTGCCCGATTGGGTGCTTGATGCAGTTCCAGTTCATGCTGTTTTTCCGAGTAATCGCTACCTTGCTCCTAAGGTAAGAGCATTTATTGATCATGCGATAGTGAATTTCCCACGTACCTTGAGTGCAGTATGAATGTGTCTGAAATCCTGTTCAAAGCCGACATTTTTGCCTGATGAACGAATGGCTGCTTTGGCCGACGAGCAGACTATTTCTTTATGCCTGAAATGCTAGTTGTATAGCGTTGGCACAATTGATTCCGCTGATCACCGCGCCTTCCAGCGTGGCTGGATAATCGCCTTCTGTGAAATCACCGGCCAGCATCAGGTTTGGAATGGGGGGGATTGTTGAGGGGCGTTGCATGTTGGGAACGCAGGCAAAGGTGGCGCGCTTTTCGGCGATGACTTTGTGCCAAAGTGCTGATGTGAGTATGCCGAGTTGATCTTTCAGTTCCCGGATAACTTGATCTGCAAGCTGTTCCTGGGTCAGTTCCTGATGATGCCCTTCGGCACTAATGACTACGGCGAGTAATCCCTTTTGACCAGCAAGCTGGCCTTTATCGAAAACCCACTGGCTAATGCTTCGATCCAGCCCTAGCATGACCTGAGGCAACTTCACATTCTCAGGATATTGCAGGTAAACGGTGTAGATGGGCTGGTAGTCGATGGCAGCAATCTGCGCAGCGGTTTCCTGCAGTTGCGGGAAGGGCTGCAACAGGCGCACCGCGCTGGCGGGTGAGGCAGCGCAGATCACCTTGTCGAAGCTGAATTCGCGATGCGAGGTTTCCAGCGTAATTTTATTAACTTCAGGAATGATGGCTTCAACGGTGTGCGACAGCAGAACCTGGCTGCCATGCTGTTCGATGAATCGTGCTGCGCGCTGCGGGAATAGCGATGTGAAATCCAGTTTCGGCAGCAGCATCTCGCTATCTGCTCTTGAGCCATTCAGGCTGTCGCGAAGCACATTCAGCAGCACCTGTGCGGAGGATTTTGCAAGCGGCGTATTCAATGCCGATATGCAAACCGGTTCCCACAGAAAGCGAATCAATGCTTCATCTTGATTGTACTGGTGCAATAGCTCGATTGCTGGTATATCTTTGATTATATTAAATTTAATTGAGCGCATTGCAAGCATGAAACGTGCAGCAGCAAAACGGGATTTCCATGACAAGCCTTTTGCGTTCATGAAACCGGCCAGCAGGTGCAAGGGCGCGGGCAGATGTGCGGCTTTCAGTTCAAAATGTTTGTGGATGGTCAACTGCAATGGCAGGCGCTGAAAATCTTCGGCAATATTGCCGCCGGTTTTCTCAATCATGCCCAATGTGTTTTTATAGCAGCCGAGCAGGATATGCTGGCCGTTATCCAGCATTACGCCATTGTATTCAACGCCGCGCGCGCGGCCGCCCAGCTGTTTGGCGCTTTCCAGTACGGTGACTCGATGGCCATGACAGGCTAGTTCAACTGCGGCGGCCATGCCTGCATAGCCACCACCGATAATGCCTATCTTCAGTTGCGCAGCCATGTCTTGAATGCGAGCCATAATTTCCGTACGGCGGGAAGTGATACATGTTCACGCAGCACATGCAATCCGGAATCGACGACTTCATCCAGCGTGGTGCGATAAATCGCTGCCATGATCAGGCCGGTGCGTTGCGCTTTACGGTCTGCGGGCGGCAGTTCGGCAAGTGCCTGCCTGTAGTATTGTTGAGCACGCTCTACCTGGAACTGCATCAGCTTGATGAATTCCGGGGATTCCCGGTAATTGAGGACGTCGTTGACGTGAATGCCGTATTGTTTCATTTCATCCTGGGGCAGGTAAATGCGCCCGCGTTGCGCGTCTTCACCAACATCACGGATGATGTTGGTAAGCTGGAAAGCTATGCCGAGATCATGCGCGTATATCAGGGTTTTTTCGTCCGAGTAACCAAAGATGCGTGCCGACAGCAGCCCGACAACAGAGGCCACGCGGTAGCAATACAGTTTCAGCTCTTCAAAGCTGTCATAACGGTTTTTGTAAAGGTCCATTTCCATGCCGGCAATGATTTCCAGCAGATGTTCCTTGTCCAGGGAAAATTGCCTGACGACCGGTACCAGTGCCAGTGCGACAGGATGTTGTGGTGTGCCATCATATATTTCGTTGACCTGGCCACGCCACCAGGCGAGTGACATGCGCGCTACATTCATGTCGGTGCATTCGTCCACCACATCATCCACTTCGCGGCAGAAGGCATACAGCGCAGTCATTGCGCGGCGCTTGTCTTTCGGCAGGAACAGGAAGCTGTAATAGAAGCTGGAACCGCTTTGCCGGGTTTTCTGCTCGCAATATTGGTCTGGCGTCATGTTGTATTCGTATCAGCTGTTTGTTTTGCCTGGGTTGACGTATCTCAAATGTGGCGGAAAGGCGCACTATTCAATAACATGATCAGCCAGTCCAGCGGTTTGAGTTGCGGGCGGTGATTGAACATGTCGTGTTTGGCATTTTCCAGCTTGGTCAGGATACGCAGGCCGCCGGCAATGATCAGGCGCATTTCCAGGCCGATGCGGCCGGAGAGGATGCTGCCCAGCGGGGCGCCTTCGCGCATCATCTGGCGTGCGCGGTCCACTTCGAATTGCATGAGATCACGCCAGGCTGCGTTAACTTCCCGGAGGGCGATCTGGTTTTCGGTGATGGCGAATTTCGCCATGTCATCCTGTGGCAGGTAGATGCGGTTGATGCTGAAGTCCTTTTCGATATCCTGCCAGAAATTGATCAGCTGCAGGCTGGTGCAGATCTTGTCCGAGTAGATGAGATTCTGGGGCGTGACGGCATCATACAGATGCAGCAGCAGCCTACCAACCGGGTTTGCAGAGCGGCGGCAGTAATCCATCACCTCCTCAAAATCCGCATAACGCTTCTTCACCACGTCTTGTGAAAACGCGTCGAGCAGGTCGTGGAAAAGCTGCAGGGGCAGCTTGTGCAGGTTGATGATTTCCAGCAGGTCTATGAACAGGGTAGTTTGCGGCGGCTCGTTGTTTTCAATGCGCTTCAGCTCGTCTCGAAATGCATCGAGCCTTGCCAGCCGCTCTGCATCGGGCAAGTTGCCTTCGTCGGCAAAGTCATCTGCCTGGCGTGCAAAGTGGTAAATCACTTCTACGGCGCGGCGCATGCGGCGCGGCAGCAGGATGGAAGCGACGGGGAAATTTTCGTAGTGGTCTACTGCCATGCTGCTCAGAGCAAATCGTTTCTGTGCAACAGGAATACAAACTGATCGCCTGCGCTGACCTCCAGCCAGGTAAATGGCAGGTCAGGGTAAGCCGCTTCCAGCACGTCACGGTTATGGCCGATTTCCACGATCAGGATGCCGTGCTCGGTGAGGTGCTGAGCTGCATGCTTGAGGATGCTGCGGGTTGCGTCCAGGCCATCCACGCCGCTGCCCAGCGCCATTTCGGGTTCGTGCAGGTATTCCTGAGGCAGTGCTTCTACCGCTGGGGCATCCACATAGGGAGGATTGCTGATGATGATGTCGTAGCGTTTTCCGGTCAAAGTCTCGAACAGGTTGGACTGGATCAGGTTCACGCGATCCTGCAGCCCGTAATCATGCACGTTGAGATAGGCCACATCCAGTGCATCGGTGGAAAGGTCTACCGCATCCACTTGCGCATTGGGGAAGGCATGTGCGGCGAGGATGGCGAGACAGCCACTGCCGGTGCACAGGTCCAGTACGCTGGCAGTGCTTTCCGGCTGGGTCACCCATGGCGACAGATGTTCGCGCAGCAGTTCGGCAATGTAGGAGCGTGGCACGATGACGCGCTCATCCACGTAGAATACAAATTCACCGAGCCAGGCTTCATGCGTGATATAGGCTGCAGGGATGCGTTCTTCCACGCGTCGGTGCAGCACGTCCTGCAGTGCCTGCGTTTCGCTGTAAGTGAGGCGTGCATCGAGGAAAGGTTCAAGCCTGTCCAGTGGCAGGTCCAGCGTATGCAGGATCAGGTAGACTGCTTCATCGTAAGCGTTGCTGGAACCGTGGCCGAAAAACAGCTCGGCTTCATTGAACATGCTGACGGCAAAGCGCAGCCAGTCACGTACGGTTTGTAATGGAGCGGTTTCGTCTAGTTTGTGCAGGGTCATGATGCGATCAGGATTCAGTTTTTGGCCAGCAGGTTTTCCATGGTGAGGAAATATACCTCTGACAGCGTATCGAGGTCGGCCACGGCCACGCACTCATTCAGCTTGTGGATGGTGGCGTTGACCGGCCCCATTTCCACCACCTGCGGACAGATGTCGGCAATGAAGCGGCCATCTGACGTGCCGCCAGTTGTGGAAAGCTCGGTGGTGATGCCCGTTGCCTGCTTGATTGCTGCACTCATGGCATCGCTCAAATTTCCTCTGGGCGTGAGGTAAGGTTTGCCGGAGAGCTCCCAATCCAGGTCATATTGCAGGTCATGTTTGTCGAGGATGGCGTGCACCTTTTGTTTCAGTCCGTCTACCGTGCTGGCTGTCGAGAAGCGGAAATTGAACAGGATTTCCACGGTGCCGGGCACCACATTGGTGGCGCCGGTGCCACCATGGATATTGGAAATCTGCCAGGAAGTGGGCGGGAAATATTCGTTGCCCTTGTCCCATTCGGTTGCTGCCAGTTCGGCAATTGCGGGGGATGCCAGATGAATGGGATTTTTGACCAGGTGCGGGTAGGCGATATGTCCCTGTATGCCTTTCACGGTCAGCTTGCCGGACAAAGAACCGCGGCGGCCATTCTTGATGGTGTCGCCGGTTTTTGATACTGCCGTGGGTTCGCCCACTACACAATAATCAATTTTCTCGCCGCGTTTTTGCAGCAGCTCGACCACGCGCACGGTGCCATCCACCGCCACGCCTTCTTCATCGGAAGTGAGCAACAGCGCAATGGAGCCGTTATGCTGCGGATGACGGGCGACAAATTTTTCGATCGAGGTGACAAAGGCCGCGAGCGAGGCTTTCATGTCGGCCGCGCCGCGCCCATACAGCATGCCGTCGCGTATCGTTGGGGTGAAGGGATCGCTCACCCATTTGTCCAGCGGACCAGTAGGCACCACATCGGTGTGGCCGGCAAAGCAGAGCAGCGGGCCGCTGTTGCCGCGACGCGCCCACAAATTATCAACGTCGCCACAGCGCACAAATTCCAGTTTGAAGCCGATTTTTTCAAGGCGATTGCCGATAATGTTCAGGCAGTCTTCATCTTTGGGCGTAAGGGACTGGCGAGCGATGAGCTGTTCGGTGAGTTTGAGTGTTTCTGACATAAATAATAATTAAATCAAAATGTTATATTTTTATATGCGTCTGCGCTAAAGCCAACCTGCAGCAGCTTGCCATTCTTTTCCAGTACAGGGCGCTTGATCACGCTGGTGTTATCCAGCATCACCCGCATCGCGGATTGTCCATCTGTAACCGATGCTTTCACTTCTTCTGCCAGCCCGCGCCAGGTTGTGCCCTTGCGGTTGAGCAGGATTTCCCAGTCGCCTTGCTGCAACCAGTTGCTCACGGTGGATTCGTCCAGTCCCTGCTTTTTAAAATCATGGAACACGAATTCGACTTTGTGATCGGCCAGCCAGGTGCGTGCTTTTTTTACCGTGTCGCAGTTGGGAATGCCATATAGCTTCAGCATCAATGTGTATCCAGATTGAGTGTGATGCTGCCAAAATCGGCAGATTCCGACTTGTCGAGGTGAGATACCGGTTCGGGTTTGTTCGGATCGTAGGCTTTCATTTTCGCGGTCTGCGAGAAGTCAATCAGTGCTGCGAGGTTGCTGGCAGAATCGGCATTCTTCATCGCTTCTTCCTTGCTGATTTGTCCGGACTTGAACAGTTTGTACAGTGACTGTTCGAATGTCTGAGAGCCGGGTGATACGCTTTGCTCGATCGCATCGCGGATCTTGTCGATCTCGTCATTCTTGATCAGCTCCGAAATATGCGTGGAGTTGATCAGGATTTCCACCGCGGGCACCAGTTTGCCTTCACTATTGCGCAGCAGTCGCTGCGAGATGACTGCACGCAAGCTGGTGGCAAGGTCTGACAAAACGCTTTGCCGTGCATCATAGGGGAAGAAGTTGATGATGCGGTTCAGCGCGTGGTAACTGTTGTTCGCATGCAGGGTGGACATGCACAGGTGGCCGGTCTGGGCAAAGATCAGCGCATGCTTAAGCGTATCGCGGTCACGGATCTCGCCGATCATCAGCACATCCGGCGCCTCACGCATCGCGCTGATCAGTGCGGCTTCATAAGATTCCGTATCGTCGCCGATTTCACGCTGGTTGACGATGCACTTGTCATGGCGGAACAGGTATTCCACCGGGTCTTCAATGGTCAGGATATGGCCGTTGGAAGTATTGTTGCGGTGCTCGATCATCGCCGCCAGCGTGGTGGATTTGCCGGAGCCGGTTGCACCCACCATCAGCACCAGGCCGCGTTTCGCCATCACCAGGTCTTTCAGCACGGCAGGCAGGTTGAGCTGCTCGACTTCAAGCACCTTGCCCACGATATAGCGGATCACGATCGCCACGCTGCCACGCTGCCGGAATACGTTCACACGGAAGTTGCCGACATTCGGCACGCGGAACGAGAAGTTCATTTCCTTGGTGCGTTCAAACTCCTCGATCTGCGCTTCGGTCATCATCTCGTAAGCGATGCGCCGGGTAGATTCGGCATCCAGCTTCTGGTTGTTCACCGGTCGCGTGATGCCGTTGATCTTGATGCTGATCGGTGCTCCGACCGACAGGAAAATGTCGGAAGCCAGTTTTTCGGCCGCGAGTTGCAGTAATGGCGTGATGATCATCAGTTCACCTCGAGTATGGATTTAGGCGTTGGGATACCGGAATTTGGATTGGGGCTCAATTCAATCTTCAGATATCCATTCCGGTTTTTAAATGCCACGCAACAGTTCGTTGATGCCGACCTTGCCCAGTGTTTTCGCATCCACTTTCTTCACGATCACCGCGCAATACAGGCTGTAGCTGCCATCCTTGGAAGGCAGGTTGCCGCTCACCACCACGGAGCCTGCTGGCACGCGGCCATACATCACTTCGCCGGTTTCACGGTCGTAGATCTTGGTGCTCTGGCCGATATACACGCCCATCGAGATCACGGATCCTTCTTCCACGATCACGCCTTCCACGATTTCGGAACGTGCGCCGATGAAGCAGTTGTCTTCGATAATGGTGGGGTTGGCCTGCACTGGCTCCAGCACGCCGCCGATACCGACGCCGCCGGACAGGTGTACGTTCTTGCCGATCTGTGCGCAGGAGCCGACTGTGGCCCATGTATCCACCATGGTGCCTTCATCCACATAGGCGCCAATATTCACATAGGATGGCATCAGCACCACGTTCTTCGCGATAAACGAGCCTTTGCGCGCGGCGGCCGGCGGTACCACGCGGAAGCCGCCTTCACGGAAATCGCGCGAGTTGTAGTCGGCAAACTTGGAAGGCACCTTGTCATAGTAGTTGGTGAAGCCGCCCTTGATGAAGGCGTTGTCTTCAATGCGGAATGACAGCAACACGGCTTTTTTCAGCCATTGATGGGTTTCCCACTTGCCATTGATTTTCTCGGCCACACGCAGCTTGCCGCAGTCGATATCGGCCAGTACGCTGTTGATGGCTTCCTTCAGCTGCGCGTCTACATTGCGCGGGGTGATCTCTGCACGTTTTTCAAAGGCGTCTTCAATGATTTTCTGAACTTGTGACATGTTGATTCCTGTATAGATTGAGTTTAATTTGATTTCAGTTTTTGGGTAAATTCGGCAATGCGGTGCGCAGCTTCCACTGTTTCTTCCAGAGTCGCCACCAGTGCGATGCGCACGAAATTTTCACCGGGGTTGATGCCGCGCGCTTCCCGTGCCAGAAAGCTGCCTGGCAGAACGGTGACATTATAGTCGCGATGCAGCCCTTGGGCGAATGCTGTGTCGGCGACTGGCACTTTCAGCCAGAAATAAAAGCTGGCATCCGGCATTTCCACCGGCAGTACCGGCTTGAGAATTTCGAATACCTTGGCAAATTTTTCCTTGTACAGGCGGCGGTTTTCCTGCACATGCGCTTCATCGTTCCATGCGGCCATGCTGGCGGCCTGCACCGCCGGGTTCATCGCACAGCCATGGTAGGTGCGGTACAACGTGAATTTTTCGAGGATTTTCGCATCGCCGGCAACAAAGCCGGAACGCAGCCCCGGCACATTCGAGCGCTTGGACAGGCTGGAGAAAATCACCAGGTTGCGATAGTCCGTGCGGCCCAAAGCCTGTGCGGCTTCCATTGCGCCCAGCGGTGGATTGTCGAAATAGATTTCCGAATAGCATTCGTCAGATGCAATCACAAAACCATATTTGTCCGACATTTCGAACAGCATCTTCCATTCGGACAATGGCATTACATGGCCATTCGGGTTGCCCGGTGAGCACACATACATCAGTTGCGTGCGCTGCCACACATCCTCACTCAGCTCGCTGAAATTCAGCGCAAAATTGTCTTTTGGCAAGGTGTTATAGAAATGCGGCGTGGCGCCGGCCAGATAGGCTGCGCCTTCGTAGATCTGGTAGAAGGGGTTGGGGCTGACCACCACCGGATCGGGCTTCGAGCTGTCGATCACCGCCTGCGCGAAAGAGAACAACGCCTCGCGGCTGCCATTCACCGGCACGACCTGGGTCTTGAAGTCTGGCGAGGTGTTCAGCTGGTAACGGCGCTGCAGCCAGTTGGCGATGCATTGCCGCAACGCGTCAGTGCCTATGGTTGTGGGATAATTCGCCAGTCCGCCCATATTGCTGCTCAGCGCATCGCAAATGAATTTCGGTGTCGCATGTTTGGGTTCGCCGATGTGCAATGCGATGGGCGCATAGGCAGTATTCGCCTCTACGCCTTTGAATAGTTGGGAAAGTTTTTGAAATGGGTAGGGTTGGAGCAGATTGAGCAGCGGATTCATATTTTTCTAATAGCCTGACGGGGCACAACAGCCGGAATTATAAAGGAAGCCAGCATTGTGCGCCTGAATGGATATGCTATCGGGTGGTTCCGCAATCACAAATAAAGGGTAATGGGTTGGCATCAAAACAGAAAACAACAGCTGTCACCGGACTGATCGCGGGGGCAATGGTATGGGGCCTGGTGTGGTATCCGTTCCGTATACTGGAACAGTCGGGCGTCAGCGGCATGCAGGCATCATTTATCACCTATGCCGTCGCATTGATCGTGGGTTTGTCAATTTCTGGCCCCCTGTGGCGGGAGCTGAAACATGCGGGGTTCTGGGGGATAGTAATGATCCTCAGCGCTGGCTGGACAAATTTTGGCTATGTGCAGGCGATTATTGATGGCGAGGTGATGCGTGTACTGCTGCTGTTTTATCTCGCGCCTTTATGGACAGTGTTTCTTGCGTATTTCCTGCTGGGTGAGCGGCTTAACCGCTATGGTTTTGTCGTAGTGGCATTGTCGCTGGGCGGCGCGCTGTTCATGTTGTGGCGCCCGGATATCGGCATGCCGCTGCCGCAGAACCGCGCCGAGTGGATTGGCCTGTCTGCCGGCATGAGCTTCGCGTTGATGAATGTGCTGATGCGACGCGAGCAGCAGCTGAGCGTGAATTTCAAATCGGGCACGGTATGGTTCGGCACGGTGCTGCTGACGGGCGGCATGTTGCTGTACAAAGGCGGGCTGGAACAAAGCATGGTGGCAGTCTCCATTGAGTCCTGGGGGCTGTTATTGCTGGTGGGCGTGGTGATGTGCGCGACCAGCCTCGCTGTGCAATTCGGCCTGACCCATTTGCCTGCCAATCAGGCGATCGTATTGCTGTTGTTCGAATTGCTGTTTGCTGCGATTGCGGCCTATTTTCTGGCAGGTGAAAAAATGGGTACGGCGGAGATCGTGGGTGCCGCGCTGATTGTTTCTGCCAGCCTGATGTCTGGAAGAATGCAAAATTAATAATATAATCAGTTATATATAATGATTTTTAGCGGTGGGCAACTGCAGGGTATCTTTCAGGCCGCGCTGGATGCGGCTGATCCCTATCGTGCGCTATTGCAGACCCTGCATCGGGATGGCGATGTGCTGCAAGCGGGTGGCACCCAATATGATCTCACGCAATATGCTCGCGTAGTTGTGGTTGGTGCTGGCAAGGCCGCTGCACGTATGGCGCAGGCCATCGAGTCTGTGCTTTATGAGCGCATTTCTGACGGGCTGATCGTTGTCAAATACGGGCACGCGCTGCCATTGCAATTCATCCATCAAACTGAAGCGGCGCATCCATTGCCTGATCTGGCTGGCGTGCGAGGAACGCAGCAGATATTGCAGTTGTTGCAGGGGCTGGATGAGAAGACTCTGGTTGTCTGCTTGCTGAGCGGCGGGGCTTCGGCATTGCTGGTGGCACCTGCGCCAGGCATTAGCCTGCAGGACAAGCAGCATGTTACCGAAATGCTGTTGAAATCGGGTGCAACAATCAATGAACTCAATGTGCTGCGCAAGCATTTGTCTGCAGTAAAGGGCGGCAGGTTGGCACTGGCTGCCGCGCCAGCCACTGTATTGACTTTGATTCTTTCCGATGTGATCGGTGATCCGCTCGAGGTCATTGCGTCGGGTCCGACGGCGGCCGACCCGTCAAGTTTTCAAGATGCCTGGATTGTGCTGGAAAAATTCCATTTGCAAAGCGAGATCCCGGCCAGTGTGCGCAATCTGCTTAAGTCGGGAATGGCCGGCAAACTGGCGGAAACGATCAAGCCGGGCGATGCAAGTCTTATGCATGTAAACAACCTGCTTGTCGGAAGCAACGCTCAGGCATTGCAGGCGGCGGCCATGTATGCAGAATCTCAGGGATGGCCAGCGCATACCCTGACTTCATCGCTGCAAGGGGAAGCAAGGGAGGCGGCGCTTTTCCTTGCCAGGCGCGCGCACGAAACATTGCAGCAGATGCGGGCGGGTGAAAGGCGTTGCTTGCTTGCCGGCGGGGAAACCACGGTGACGGTGCGAGGCAAGGGAATGGGTGGGCGCAACCAGGAGCTTGCACTTGCATTTGCGCTGGAAATTGAAGGTTCCCGGGGTATCAGCCTGTTGTCGTGTGGTACTGATGGTACTGACGGGCCGACCGATGCGGCCGGTGCCATGGTGGATGGCAATACGGCACTGCTTGCACGCAGACTGGGAATCTCACCAGAGCAGCATCTGGCTGACAACGACAGCTGGCATTTTTTTTCTCACCTTGATGAGCAGGCCGGGACTCGGACACAGTTGTTCACCGGGGCTACCGGCACTAATGTGATGGATGTGCAGCTGATTCTGCTGGAGAAGAGCGATTGATTGTTGATTAAGCCGCGTTACGGTCAGTCAAATAATTGAGCATGTCCTTTGCCGGCCTCCTTGGCCTTGTAGAGTGCAACATCCGCATTACGCAAAATGGTTGCTGCAGCCTGCTGGTCTCCCCGTATCAGGCAAATGCCGGCGCTGGCGCCCACCACCAGCTCGTGGTTTTCATGCCTGATGGGCTGGCTGGCTTCGCCGATCAGTTTCTCTGCAATGCTTTGCGCATTTTTTCGTGCATCATTTTCATCCTCTGAAAGGTAATTCACCAGTACGATGAATTCATCCCCGCCGAGTCGGCAAACGAGTTCTTCAGCGCGCATGGCAGCGAGGAAGCGTTTGGCTATTGTCACAAGCACGACGTCGCCTGCATCATGTCCATAGGTATCGTTAACCGGCTTGAACCCATCCAGGTCGATCAGGATCAGGGCGCCAATGAATTTATTGCGGCTGCAGCTGGAAATCGTACGATGCAAGTGCTCCAGCAAATGCCTGCGATTGAAAAGCTCGGTCAGCGGGTCTGTGTTTGCGAGGTGGCTGATTTGCGCCAGGGCTGCATCACGCACTTGCACAAAGGGCTTGATGACCCAGAAATAGATCATCGGGATGCTGATCATCGACAGCATTGCCACATCGATCAGGGCTTCCCCCAGCGTTCCCGGGGCGTATGGCAGATATTCCAGCAGCAGCATGGCGGCAAATTCCGCCACTGCGATGATGGCAGCAATACGCAGGATGACTTGCCGTATGGTTGGCATGACAGGAGGGTTCATGAAATAGGATTAATCATGCCTGCATCATGGCTTTTCCCTGTGGGGATGTAAATGCATAGTTGTATTGTTCTTAAGGTTGTGTATCTGGTTAAAATTTTTTATCTCATAACCGAATGATTTTTAAATATTATTTTACCTGAATCGTGAAGGGTTGGCTTGCCCCTCAGGCTGCGGGCAAGCTTGTGATGAAAACTTCAGGGTAATTGGGAGGGCAAAAGGCAGGCTCATGAATTGATTTGGCGTAAAATATCAGGATGTGGAAAGTTTTGTTAAGTCGATTCAAGAAAAGCGTGTTCAAGCGATTTCCCGGCAGGCACGTTCTGCCTTGGCTGTTGCTGTGCGTCATGTCCCAGGCTTCAATGGCTGAGGTGGTGGTGATCGTTAACCCCGAGAATCCCGTAGCGCGCTTGAGCCGGGAGCAGGTGGTGGATATTTATATGGGACGTTATAGCCATTTTCCGGATGGCAGCAATGCGGTTCCATTTGATCTTTCTGCGGAAGCAGCTACACGCGAGACATACTATGAAAAGCTGATCAGCAAAAGTGTGGCGCAAGTCAATGCATTCTGGGCTCGTTTGCGATTCAGCGGACGCGCATCACCCCCTCGCGAATTGCATGATTCTGATGCTGCCATCATGCAGGTTTCACGAAACCGGAGTGCAATCGCATACGTTGACAGTGAACATGTCAATGAAAAAGCAAAAGTGGTATTGCGTTTGCCATGAAAAAATACATTTCCATACAGGTGGCTGTGGCAGTCACGCTGCTTGCGCTTGGCGGCTCGATAGCGGTTTCAATATTCTATTATTACCTCTCATATGCAGTCCAGGTCAGGGAGTCGCAACGAACCCTGCTGCAACTTGGGCAGACAGTGCAAAGTACTTCTTCCATTGCGGCATATTTGAGCGACAAGGAACTTGCGAAAGAGGTCGTTCAGGGGCTCAGGAAAAACATGATCGTCGCGTCTGCCCAGCTAAAGAGCACAAGCGGCATGCGAATTCCGGTGGATGAAGTCATGGTCGGTGATGCCCGTAATATCGTGAGCATCAAGCTGGAATCTCCGTTCATACCCGGTGAGCTGGTGGGCGAGTTGCTGATTTCGGTCAATCAGCAGCTCATTGACGAACGTGCCCGCGAATCTGCCTGGAGCAATGCGGCAATGCTGGGCGGGTATACGCTGTTTGTTTCCTTGCTGGTCTTCTTGCTGATCCAGTGGCGCTTTATTAATGGCATCAAGCAGGTTGCAAGCAATCTCAGCCATATTGTGCCGGGTGAGGCCGGGCGTCTGGCTTGCCCTGAAAAGCACCAGGAAGATGAAGTCGGGGGGCTGGTTGGTAACATCAATAAGTTGCTTGGCATGGTCCAGGAAAAATTTGATAACGAACGCGCCTTGCATGGCCAGATCATCAGCCTGGAAAAACGTTACAGAATGATCTACGAGGGGGCGGGTGTCGGCATCTTCCTGATGGATCATCGCGCGAGACTGGCGATGGGCAATCTGGCATTTATCGAGATCGTAGGCGCAGAACTTTATGGAAAAGTGCTGAATGATGACGTTAATTGCCTGATGGGCATGTTAAGTGAAACGGAACGGACTTTATCCTTGATTGAAGAAATCCTGACCCAGAGCAAATTGGCTGCAGGTGATTTTTTGTTGAAATCCGAAATGGGTGAATCACGCTGGGTGCACTGCATTTTGACACAGGTACGTGATGATGCGAGCGAAGGAGCGGATGGCGAGATTTTCATACAGGGGATACTCACTGACATTACAGAACGGAAAATCGAAGAACAGAGGATGCGATATCAGGCTGAACGAGATCCTTTGACGAATCTGTTCAACCGCCGATCCGCAGAGCATAGCCTGAAGCTGCTGCTGGAAAAATCTGCATTTGAAGGCAGCAAACTTGCAGTATGTCTGGTCGACCTGGATAACTTCAAACCCATTAATGACACGCACGGCCATGAAGCCGGCGATATTGTGCTGGCTACAACTGCAAAACGGATGATCGACACGCTGCGCAGCACGGACTTGATCGCCCGTCTGGGTGGGGATGAATTCTTGCTTGTGCTGCAGGGGGCAAATGTCCTGCAGGATTTTGAGGATATTCTTGATAAGCTGATCGGTTCCCTGACTCAGGAAATCAGCATCGGCAATGACATATTCGTGAAAATAGGGGTCAGCATCGGTGTTGCGATGAGCCCGGATCATGGAAGTGCTTATGATGACCTGATGGTAAAAGCTGATCAAGCGATGTATCAGGTGAAAAGAAACGGGAAAATGGGATATCAATTTTATGCATGACATCAAATATCCGTTAGGGGCAAGCAGGCATGATGCACTGCTTGATATTGTATCCGGAAAAACTGTCCGGACAGGTTTCGCTAAACCGGTTTTCAGGATGGTGAGTTTAGTCCTGTTGTTGATTTCGGGAAATCTGGCCCGGGCCGGTGAAGTCAGCGTCAGTGGCTTTTTATCCGTGGTGGGGGGGCAGGTCTTGGATGGCAGCCGTACAACGCCGTTTAATGATATCGAATGCCCTTGTGTGATCACCGACTGGAACCATTTTTCTGCCTATAACCGTAATTTCAGCCTGAATCAGGAAACGCGTGCAGGCGTGCGATTGAATGCCAGCATGAGTGAATCGCTTACGGGTGTCGTGCAGGTGGATGGACGCGCACAGAATAATGGCAGTGCCAGCCTTGAGTGGGCATATCTCTCCTATGTGCCGCGTGATGACTGGGTGGTGCAAGTGGGACGGAAGCGGATACCGATCTATTTTTACTCCGATTTCATGGATGTCGGATTTGCCTATCCATGGGTAAGGCCTCCCCAGGAATTATATGGCTGGGAAGTGAATAATTTTAATGGCGTCACTGTCGTCAAGAATGGACGTGTCCTGGACTGGAATACGCGCTTCAGCATGTTCTTCGGTCGAGAAGCATCGAATGATAATGTCTTGTCCGGTTATTTCTATCCGGGCAAGCATCCCGACCTCACCTGGTATGGCATCCGGGGCGCTGATATGGAATTGACATATGAGTGGCTGAATATGCGGGCGGTCTACATAGAATCCAGAGTTGACTTGTACGGAAATGCAGGGCCGATCATGGAAAGTGCGCATCAGAGGATATATGGTCTTGCGATCAATATCGATTATCAAGACTGGCTGGTGCGATCCGAATTCAGCCTGTTTGACCGTTGGCGTGATTTTGGATATCGCAGCGATGCGGCATCAGTCAGTGCTGGGCAGCACATAGGTAAATATACACCGATGTTGTCCTATTCCTATTTCAAGGATCAGAATAACTACGGGGCTCTGGCATCATTTAATGATCATTGGGCAATCAGCACGCGCTACGATGTAACCGACACCAGTTCGGTCAAAGTGCAATATGACTGGATCCGTGAGCTTTCCCCGCCAGGCTCGACCAGTGGCGATGCCCGGTTGATCTCCTTTTCCCTGGATCAGGTGTTTTAATTCCCGCATATTCCCAATCAATCAGCTTTTGATGCAATCATGAAAAACTCATTAACGATCGGTACCCCTTTATCTCCATCTGCCACACGTGTCATGCTGCTGGGCAGCGGCGAGCTGGGCAAGGAAGTCATCATTGCCTTGCAGCGTCTGGGCGTGGAAGTGATTGCAGTCGACCGCTATCCCGATGCGCCAGGCCATCAGGTCGCACATCGCTCGCATGTGATCAACATGGCGGATGGTGCCGCATTGCGCGCGCTGGTCGAGCGGGAAAAGCCGCACTACATCGTGCCGGAAATCGAGGCCATCGCCACCGACATGCTGGTTGAGCTGGAAAAGCAGGGCGTGGCCACCGTCATCCCGACAGCGCGCGCCACGCAACTGACAATGAACCGTGAAGGCATCCGCCGCCTGGCTGCCGAAACACTGGGCCTGCCCACCTCTCCCTACCAGTTTGCCAGCAGTCTGGAAGAAATGCAGCAGGCCATTGATGGAGCAAGTGGCATCGGCTATCCCTGTTTTGTGAAGCCGGTGATGTCCTCTTCGGGCAAGGGCCAGTCGAAAGTGGATGCGCCTTCTGAAGTAGCCGCAGCGTGGGACTATGCCGGCAGCGGCGGCCGCGTGAACCAGGGGCGGGTGATCGTGGAAGGCATGATCGCTTTCGACTACGAGATTACCCAGCTCACCGTGCGTGCGTTGAATGAAAAGGGCGAAACCGAAACCTACTTCTGCGAGCCGATCGGCCATGTGCAGGTGAAAGGTGATTATGTGGAAAGCTGGCAGCCGCAGCAGATGTCACCCAAGGCCTTGCAGCGTGCGCGCGATATCTCGAAGAAGGTGACCGACAATCTCGGCGGCCGTGGCCTGTTTGGTGTTGAGCTGTTCGTGAAGGGCGATGAGGTGTGGTTCAGCGAAGTGAGCCCGCGTCCGCACGATACCGGGCTGGTTACGTTGTGCAGCCAGGTATTCAACGAATTCGAACTGCATGCGCGGGCGATACTCGGCTTGCCGGTGAATGTGGCCATGCGCGGTCCCGGAGCGAGTGCGGTGATTTATGGCCAGTTGGAAGAGCAGGGCATCGCTTTCAAGGGCGTCGAAGAAGCCCTGCGCGTGCCGCAGAGCGACATCCGCCTGTTTGGCAAGCCGGAGTCATTTGCGCGTCGCCGCATGGGTGTGGCACTGGCGAACGGACAGGACACCGATGAAGCCAGGGCCCGCGCGAAACTGGCCGCGAGCAAGGTGCAGCCGGTGAGCGGGAAGCAGGATTGAGGATTGAGGATTGAGGATTGAGGATTGAGGATTGAGGATTGAGGATTGAGGATTGAGGATTGAGGATTGAGGATTGAGGATTGAGGATTGAGGATTGAGGATTGAGTGAGCAATTTCTGACATGAGTATATTCACATTCCTGTTCGACAAGTTGCGCAGCGCGCCTGCAGGGCGTGAGCCCCCGAGTGAACCCGTTACAGGCAAGGCAGTAGCAGAATCGCAACAGATACAGGTCGAGACCAGGCAAGCAGACGTGGTGCAGGAAACCGCACAGGCGTTGACGATCTGGACCATAGAACGTTCGCGTACCAGCTCACCACGCGCATTGTGCACTGATATCGAAATCTTTCCATCACAGGCGGTGGAGCTGCATGAGGGCATCATGGGCTATGTGCTGGATACACCGAATGGCGAGACTGTGGTGATAGAGGCTGACACCGGTAGCTTGGTGGGGCAATCGCTGGACCACGTGCGCGACAGCGTGCGCGAGCTGAGCAAAGCTGATCTGAAACAGCAGCTGGATACGGCGCGACGCGAATTCAATCGCCTGAAAAAGACGGAACTCGACAACGATGAATTCTGGCAGGCAATCCGCATGGGGGGTACGGATGCCGATGTGGTGCAGGATTTTGCCGAATGAAAATTTTCCGCCTGCTGCATGCAACTTTGCTGGTTAGCGATCTTGCGAAATCACGCAAATTTTATGAAGAGGTGCTGGGTTTCGAGGCCAGTCCTTCAAGGCCTGCCATGAGTTTTGACGGTGTGTGGTACGACTTCGGTGAGCAGCAATTGCACCTGATGCAATTGCCAAACCCCGAATCCGGCTTGCAGCGTCCGGCGAATGGCGGGCGCGACCGCCATGTGGCATTCGCTGTGGATGAGCTGGATGCACTGGTGGCAAAGCTGAGCAATGCCGGCATCCGGCACACTCTCAGCCAGTCTGGTCGGCGAGCGCTTTTCTGCCGCGACCCGGATGACAATGCGCTGGAGTTTACCGAGCTGACAGGTTAAATAGTATAATTAAATCAAACGGTTATAATTATATGAAAGGCGGTTATGCAGCGACTGGCGCAAGTTGTACTGGTATCCGTAATGCTGATGATTTCCCTTCGGGTGCATGCCGCGAATGTGTTGTCCGACCGCAACATGCTGATGCCCGAGCTCGGTAAAACCTGGCTGACATACACCACCCCGCATTTCCATATTCACTTTGAAACAGGCAGCACCTTGCAGGCCAGGCAGGTCGCTGCGATTGCAGAGCGTGTGCATGCCAGGCTGCAACCCTGGCTAGGCTGGCAACCGCGAGACAGGACCGAAATCGTGCTGCTCGATACGGTGGATGTTTCCAATGGCATGGCCAGTCCTTTCCCCTTCAATGAAATCACGCTGTACCTGCAACACCCGTCTGACGGGGAATTGATGGATCAGCAGCCCTGGCTGGAAATGGTGCTCACGCATGAATATGTACATATCCTGCATCTGGATCTGGCGTCTGGTGGACCACTGGCGGTGCGCAATGTATTTGGCCGTTCGATGGACCCGTTGATACTGATGGACTTCCCGCAACTGATGGCGCCCGGCTGGGTGACGGAAGGCCTGGCTGTTTACGGCGAGTCTCGTAGCAATATGCTGGATGGGCAGGAAGGTACGGGCAGCCGGTTTGGCCGGCTGAACAACGCCTATTTCGACGGACTGATGCGCATGGAAGTGCAGCGCGGGCTTTATGGCCTGAGTGAAGTCAGTTACAACTCGGGCTTTCGCTGGCCCTATGGCCAGCATTACCTGTACGGCGCCTATTTCTTCCAGTTTGTCGAAGCGCGTTATGGCAAGGACGCGGTCGCCAACTATATCAAGGTGTATGGCAGCAACCTGATCCCGTTTCGCATGGACAAGCGCTCTCAGCAGATTTTCCATCAATCCGCGCAGCAGGTCTGGCACGAATTCCAGCAATACCTGCAGGATGCATTCGTTCCCCAGCTTGAAGCCATCCGTCAGCAGGGAGACCTGCATGCGCAACCGGTATTTACCGAACCGGATGTTGAATATGCACTTACGCCAGCACCTGATGGCGCACTGTATTTTGTGCATGACGACCATGCATCGCGGCCGATGGTGCGGCGGCTGAATCGAGATGGCTCAACAGATTATGTGCTGGATGGCAGGGGGGTGCAGGAAATCGACTATCACCCGCAAGCTGGCCTGTTGCTCGCCAAATGGACAGTGTGCAACAACACCAACATCAATACCGATCTTTATGTCTGGCAGCGTGGCATGAGTGAACCCCGTCGCATCACGCAGTGCGGCCGTTACCTGTATGCCGCCTGGCGGCCGGATGGCAATGCCATTGCTGCCGTGCAGGCTTCACAGGGCATCACCCGCCTGGTATTGCTCGATGCGCAAGGCGGGCTGTTGCAGACGCTGGCGGAATTTCCCCTGTCTGAAACGCTGGGACAGATCGACTGGTCGCCCGACGGCAAATCCATCGTCGCCACGGTGCAACGCAGCCACGGCGGCTGGGGACTGGAATGGCTGGATGTCACCTCGGGTCAGTGGCATACCTTGTTGCGCGATGGCAGCCTGCTGCAGCGGCCGCATTTTTCCGCAGACGGGAAATCCGTCATATTCCTGTCTGACCATGGCAAGGTGTGGAACCTGCGGCAACTCATGCTTGCGAACCATCATCTGCAAACCTTGAGCAATACGCAATCCATCCTCAGTGATGCAGTGCAGATGGCGGATGGCAGTTACCGTGCACTGGAAAACACCGCAGAAGGTACCCGCATCATTGCGCTCGATGGAGAGGACAGCCTGCCAACGATGCAAAGTCCGGCAGGCCCGCTGAGCAATATTGAATACGCAACGTCGAATGCATCTGCAACACCGCCGGCAGATGGCAGTGTGCAACCGTATTCCCCCTGGCACACGCTGGGACCGCATGCATGGTTCCCGGTGGTGGACAGTTCGGCTGGTGAGGCTTCCTATGCCGGCTTACTGTTGCAGGGGCGTGATGCGCTGTCCTTTCATCGCTGGCAGGCTTTACCGCTGTATTTCCATACCCTGAAAGCGGCGGGCGGGATAATCAATTACAGCTTCTACAATACGCTGCTGCTGTCTGCGGAAAACCTGTATTACATGTTTGACAACAGCACGGGGACTGCACGTTACCAGGACCAGGAAACGCGCTATCAGGTATCGCTGCAGCATGACTTCAATTCATACGACAGCAGCTGGCATGTGGCGGGAGGTGCAGCCCATGAAAAACTCGACTGGCAGGTGTACACCGGCAGTGGCAGCAATGCGGTGTACCGCAACACACTGGCAGGCGCAACGCTTGCCTACGACAATACCCGGGTCTACAAACGCTCCATTTCACCGGAAGACGGGCGCCATCTCGTTGCCCAGACAGAAACCTATGATGCCCTGGGCGGCAGTGACTTCTCTGGCAAAACATCATTGGCATCCTGGCAGGAATATTTCAGCCTGGGTGCCAGCCAGGTGTTGTACCTGCGCGGTATCAGGGCAGAAGGCGATGCGGGGATTCGCCCCTATCAACTGGGTGGCGCAAGTGAAACGCTGAGCCAGATCGGCGGGCAGACCGGATTGGGCAGACGCAGTTTCCTGCTGCGCGGCTACCGCAGCGGTGCAGCAGGGCTGGCCGGCACCAGCATGGCACTGGCGAATCTTGAATGGCGCTTGCCGCTGGGCTATCACTATGATGGCTGGATGGCACCACCCGTCGGTATCGGCAGGGAATCACTTGCGCTGTTTGCAGATGTGGGGGATGCCTGGTATGCAGGCGAAACCGCACAATATCGCATCGGCATCGGCGCGGAATGGCATGGGGAATTGCTGCTGGGGTTTGACCTGCTGCACGTGAATGCAACGCTGGGGGTGGCGCGCGGCCTGAACGAGAATGGCGAAAGCCAGCTTTACTTCAGGGCGTCATTGCCGTTGCTGTGAATATCTTTGTAGTTATTCAAATTATTTCTGGCTGAAGATGTAGATGACTTGCCATAAAGGTCAGTATTGAGAATTCCGATAGATGGCAGATATGTACATAAAAGCGGTCATACAAATACGACCTGGAACTTCTCTGGCGTGCCCTGAAGAGACATAACCTCCTCCCGAAAGCGGTCGTAATATAGCATGCGTAGGGTGCAATAAGCGTAGCGCATTGCACCATCCATAATCAATCAACGAGATGATTTATGCCCAATTACCGTCGCGCATGGCATCCTGGAGGTACGTATTTTTTTACGGTCAACCTGCTGCAACGGAAGGGTAATGACTTGTTGATCCGGAATATCGAGTTGTTGAGAAACTGCGTGCGCACCGTGCGCCAACGTCATCCCTTTGAAATTCATGGATGGGTGGTACTGCCTGACCATATGCATTTTGTACTGGAATTGCCTGTGGGTGAGCGAGATTTTGCTACGCCCATCAGGCTTATCAAACAAAGTTTTTCGAAGGTGCTGCCCGCGAATGAAATATTGTCCACCTCGCGGGAAAAACGAGGAGAGCGCGGCATCTGGCAGCGCCGGTTCTGGGAACACTTGATTCGTGATGATGCGGATTTTCGTGCGCACATGGATTACGTGCACATCAATCCACTCAAACATGGCTTGGTCGCACGGGTACAGGATTGGCCGTATTCCACATTTCATCACCTGGTGCAACAGGGTGTTTATCCGCAGGATTGGGCAGGCGGCTTTGAGCAGGGGTTGCGCTATGAGGAATGATTATGGTGCAATGCGCTACGCTTATTGCACCCTACAGTCTACGGGCTGCATTTTATGGTACATCACGGATCAAGTAGAACGTTAGGTGTACACTATGAATAATCCTGAAGAAATTTTCACCCAGACATTTCACAACATAACGAATAGGTTTTCAATCGTTAATTCATTGAGACACGTCGCTGAAATAGGGCTGTCAGGAGCAATACCGGGCATTTACCAGGAGTGGCTCGACTTTTCGCACAAGCTGGTTAGCGATCCGGAATATGATCATCTCTTCATCGATAAAGAGAAGGCAATTAGAGATGGAGGCGGAGTCGAAGGCATGGGGCGAATGATGGCGGAAAACCAACTTCGCACTTTCCAGACTGCTGTAGAAGCTGCATCTTTGGTATTTGCTCATTCAATACTTGATTCTGCTGCGATGGACTATTTAAGAGTTACAACGCTTCAGGGTCAGAAAGACTTGGCTGAATATGTAAATCAGAAACAAGTGCCAATCAGCGAAGTTCAAGAAAAACATATGACAGCCTGCTTAAAGAAAAGGTCGCAACGTACCTCGAAACATTCGATAGGCAATCTCTTCTGACTAAAATTGATAAACTATTTCAGGTATGTAGGCCTGAGCTGGGCTTTTCACCCATGGATGACTATGTCTTCGATAGAGCGCGATTAGTGCAACTGGATTCGTTACGTCATGAGATTGTTCACGGTTCTGGACCAGTAAACGAAATTCACGTAACCGACAACGATATCTGGTTTTTACAGAAAACTGCCTTCTTTTTATTGGCACTCGTAAATATGCGTCGCGGATTCAAATTTGAAGTGCAACGCTTATTTGAAGAATACCTGATTAGGCGTCAAGTAACCAAGCCTCTTTCTGGGACGATTGTTTAAGCGTTTCATCACTTCATTTATCTCCTGTTGTGTAAT